>JAKOTQ010000057.1 GCA_029776205.1 Bacillota bacterium
CATTCCTTTGCGATCTCGCCACAAACCGCCGTTTCGGCTTTTAACGGCAAGATCCGTACGTTTGGTTGCCAATAATGGGTCTTTAAATACGACGATGCGGGCAATGGTATAAATGCCGGCGTCGTTTAATTCGCGGACCAGTTGTGGCAAATTGGCGATACGTTTGGAAGAAGAGTTGATTTGCTGGGCCAAAGGAACGGAAGACGGATAACTGATATATCCGGTATCATCTTTCACATCAATGACAATGGCATTAATTTTGGGATGATCTTTGACGAATTGGACTAATTCTGCCATTCGGCTTGATCCGGAAACCCAAGCTGTCGCATAAATACCACGAATTGGCTCTTTGCCTGATTTTGTAGTAATCGGTTCGGCTGGTTGCTCCCCTTCGGGTTGAGATTCAGGCGGAGTTTCAGCTGATTCAGCGCTTTGAGCTGGCTCGGCGGTTTGGGTTGATGTGGTTGTTTCTTTTACTGAAAGGGTTTTCTGGTTCACTATCGCTTTTACAAGAAATGCACAGGCAAGTAAAGCGATGAGCACGATGGGAACGATTTTTTTCATGATGACCCTCCAGATCTGGTGTAATATGGTTGTCAGGTCTATTTCGATAAGGATCGTTATGTTCCTCTAAGAAAATGCAGGGAAGTTTAGAGATATGAGATATGCATGATTGAGACCGAGTCAACGGATTGATGCCCCATATCACTTTTCCTCCTATATCTCTGGAAAGCATATTTTCCAATCAAAATTTACATACTAAGAAAAAACCTCAAGAAAGTGGGAGGAAAATGAAACGGAATCTATGGTTCATTGCAGTATTATTGGTGTCAGCCACGTTGGTTTTATCGCAGCCGGCGATGGCAGATTGGGTCTATACAGTGAAACGGGGAGATTCTCTTTATAAAATTGCACGAAAAACAGGGACCACCGTGAAAGCCCTTCGAAACCGTAACGGTTTGAAGAGTAATTCCATTCGTATTGGGCAGCGGATTAAGATCCCTACCGGGAAAACAACGACGAATAAGAAAGTCGTGACCCGGAGGGCTGGTGATATCGAACTTTTAGCTCGGATTATACATGCTGAAGCTGGTGCGGAACCTTATACCGGTAAAGTGGCGGTTGGTGCGGTTATTTTGAATCGGGTTCAAAGTCCCAAGTTTCCATCTACTATTGCTGGAGTAGTCTATCAGCCCCATGCCTTTGAATCGGTAAGCAATGGAATTTATACCCGTCCGGCCAGTAGTGCGTCTAAAAAAGCGGCTCAGGATGCGATTTCTGGATGGGATCCTTCCGGGGGAGCACTGTATTTCTTCAACCCGGCGAAGACACGAAGTGCCTGGATGTGGGCACGGAAAATCATTAACCGTATTGGTAAACACGTATTTGCGATTTAACAGAGAAAGTACATTTCAATGACGGTGATGGTTTAGGACAGGAGGTAAAGTATGCGTCTGGTGTATTGGTTAGTTCGGTTTTTGATTCCTTTTGCCGTATTATATACCATCGGCTACTATGTGCCTGGTTTTAGCGCACTGACGATTAGTTGGATTGCAGGACTGTCTTTTCTAATTATGTTAGGGGACTGGTTGGCTGAAAAAATATTCCCCATGGAGTATTTGGGGAAATTTCAAGATGGAGTAATTAACTTTTTAGTATCAACGGTCGTCATTTTCACGGCAACATGGGGAATTCAGTATGGTAATGTTCCGTTATCGGCATCACTGTTGGCCGCGTTGATTATTGGGATATTGATGGTGTTTGTACCTCGTGAAGAACGGGAAAAAAGGCAGGTTTCAATGGAAGAAGCGTAAAAAAAGCCGTCCTTGCGGACGGTAAAGGAGGATGGATTTATTGGGGGGTAGTCAGAGAAAATATCACTTATTCTATTATAAATATCGGCTATTTCCATTGAAGGTTTAGGCCTAATCAATATTTTTTTAGATCCCATTGTGCGTGTTCATTTACTGCTGTATAAAGCAGTAATTTTTTTTTGCAATCATTATTCCAAGGATGAGGTATTACGGGATTTGTAAGTTGACAAATGTGCATGATGGATTATAATAATAAAAAGATCAAATTATGTATGACATAATAATTGGCTTGAAAGATGTGATGATACGGAGGGGTAAGGATGAAAAGCAATGCCGTGTTAAAGGGAGTGGAACGGGCGCCGCACCGGGCGCTGTTCAAAGCAATGGGTTATACGGATGAGGAATTGTCCAGGCCGTTGATTGCCATCGTCAATGCGGCGAATGAAATTATACCCGGCCATATTCACTTGGATAAAATTGTGGAGGCCGTCAAAGCCGGAGTACGAATGGCTGGAGGAACGCCCATCGAGTTTGGGGCTATCGGGATTTGCGACGGGATTGCCATGGGCCACATCGGGATGCGGTATTCCTTAGCCAGCCGGGAGTTGATTGCGGATTCGGCTGAAAGTATGCTGTTGGGGCATGCCTTTGATGGCGCGGTTTTCATCCCTAACTGCGATAAGATTGTTCCGGGGATGTTGATGGCTGCCGGCCGGGTGAATATACCGTCTATCTTTGTTAGCGGCGGTCCGATGATGGCCGGAAATTTCCGGGGAAACCGAGCTGATTTGAATTCGGTTTTTGAAGGAGTTGGGGCTGTAGCGGCCGGAAAGATGTCTGAAGCCGATCTTGCGGAGCTTGAAGATACAGCCTGTCCGGGATGTGGATCCTGTTCCGGGATGTTTACCGCCAACACCATGAACTGTATGACGGAAGTCTTGGGGATGGGCTTACCGGGGAACGGGACGATCCCGGCGGTGGATGCCCGTAGGATAAGGTTGGCCAAAAAAGCGGGTATGCAAATCATGGAGCTGGTCGCCAAGGATCTACGGCCCCGGGATATCATGATCGAAGAAGCTTTTGCCAATGCATTTACGGTAGATATGGCGATTGGCGGCTCCACCAATACGGTGTTGCATCTTCCGGCCATTGCCCATGAGGTAGGGATTAGGATCGATCTCAACTGGATCAATGAGATCGGGGCTAAAACGCCGCACTTGGCTTATTTGCGGCCGGGAGGCATACATCATATTCAGGACTTGGACGAGGCCGGAGGAATTTCCGCGGTCCTCGCCGTTCTCCATCAACAGGGGTTAATTCATGGTGGGACCTTGACGGTGACCGGGAAAACCCTGGCGGAAAATATCAAAGGCGCCAAAGTATTGCGGGACGATGTGATACGTTCGGTGGACAATGCGTATCACGCCGAGGGAGGCTTGGCTATCCTTTGGGGAAACCTGGCTCCCGACGGATGTGTGGTGAAGCAATCGGCAGTAGCTCCGGAGATGATGCAGCATGAAGGGCCGGCCCGGGTCTTTGACTCGGAAGCGGAAGCTATCAC
This sequence comes from Bacillota bacterium, assembly GCA_029776205.1. Classification (GTDB taxonomy): domain Bacteria; phylum Bacillota; class UBA4882; order UBA8346; family UBA8346; genus JAKOSX01. The sequence goes on from JAKOTQ010000057.1 coordinate 3,376, forward strand.
GGCTATTTTGGGCGGGAAGATCGTTGCCGGGGATGTTGTAGTTATTCGTTATGAAGGGCCTAAAGGCGGGCCGGGAATGCCGGAGATGCTCAGCCCGACGTCAGCCATTGCCGGAATGGGGTTGGATAAGGACGTAGCGTTGATCACGGACGGGCGGTTCTCCGGGGCGTCCCGGGGCGCATCCATCGGGCATATTTCTCCTGAGGCCATGGAAGGCGGGCCCATCGCTTTGGTCCAAGAAGGCGATCGGATTAAGATCGATATTCCGGGGCGGCGCATCGACGTATTGGTGTCCGAAGAAGAACTGGCCAGGCGGAAAGCATCCTGGAAAGCACCGGAGCCCAAGATCAAACAGGGTTATTTGAATCGCTACAGTCGGTTGGTGACTTCGGCCAACACCGGTGCGGTGTTAAAGTAAAAGCAGCCATAAGAAGGCGTCGGAACTTAAGATATTATCTTTATAATCAAGCTCTTTCGGTGACGAAAGAGCTTGATTTATTTGGGTTAAAAAAATTTAAAAAATTTAAACCCTTGTCAATAAAGGATTTGTGGATATATATGTACATAAAATGTTGAAATATAGAGGCTTTACAAATTTTAAAAATATTCAAAAACAATATTGACAGACATATTTGACGGGAGTATAGTAGTTATAAATATAAATTAGGATTTTATGGATTTCAACGGGAAGTAGGGATGAAAAATGAAAATGACTGGAGCTCAGATTTTATTGGAATGTCTGGAGCGAGAAGGGGTAGAAGTCATCTTCGGTTATCCCGGTGGGCAGGTTATTCCGATTTATGATGCGCTTTATGATGCGAAAATCAGAAATATTTTAGTCCGACACGAACAAGGGGCAGTTCATGCAGCGGACGGCTATGCCCGGAGTACCGGTAAAATCGGTGTCTGTCTGGCAACCTCCGGCCCTGGTGCGACCAACTTGGTGACAGGTATTGCTACGGCTTATATGGATTCTGTACCTTTAGTAGCAATTACCGGGCAGGTACCGACGAGTTTATTGGGATGTGATTCGTTTCAGGAAGCGGATATTACCGGGATAACCATACCCATTACCAAACATAATTTCCTGGTGAAAGAGATAAAAGATATTCCACGGGTGGTGAAGGAGGCTTTTCATATCGCTTCTACCGGTCGACCAGGACCGGTGTTGATTGATATTGCCAAGGATATTACCACGTTAACCGATGAGTTTGAGTACCCGGATACGGTCAATTTGCCGGGATATAAACCTAACTATATCGGAAACGTTCGCCAGGTGAAAGATGCAGTGGACGCCATCCTCAAAGCGAAACGGCCGGTATTGTATGTGGGCGGCGGCGCGGTTTCGTCAGGGGCTCATCAAGAGATTTTACGCCTGGCTGAAACGCTGGATATACCGGTGACCACGACGCTGATGGGATTGACCGCATTTCCTTCCCGCCATCCCTTGTCCTTGGGTATGTTAGGAATGCATGGGACGGCTTATGCCAACTTTGCCGTTTGTGAAGCGGATGTCCTGATCGCTGTCGGCGCCCGGTTTGACGACCGAGTGACCGGAAACTTGGATACCTTTGCCCCCAAGGCCAAAGTGGTTCATATTGATATTGATCCGGCAGAGATCGGTAAGAATGTGAATGTCGATGTTCCCATTGTCGGTGATGCCAAAACCGTTTTGGAGATGATCTTGGAACGGGTGATGCCTCAGACCCGGCCGGAGTGGCATGCAAAGATAAGAGCTTGGAAAGAAGCTTATCCGCTTCAGTATGAAACCAACGGCCTTAAGCCGCAACGGGTGATCGAGACGATTCACCAGATTACTAACGGGGACGCCATTATCTGTACGGAAGTCGGGCAGCATCAGATGTGGACCGCCCAGTTTTATCCTTTCTCACGGCCCCGTTCTTTGGTCACCTCCGGAGGGTTGGGAACGATGGGTTTCGGTTTTCCGGCGGCCATCGGTGCGCAGGTTGGTAATCCCGACCGCTTGGTGATCAATATTGCCGGAGACGGCAGTTTCCAAATGAACATTCAGGAATTGGGGACGGCGGTCGCCCATCGTATTCCGGTGAAAGTGATTATTTTGAACAATTTTTATCTGGGAATGGTCCGGCAGTGGCAGGAATTTTTCTTCCAAAAACGTTATTCGGCTACGGTTTTGGATTCCAATCCGGATTTTGTGAAGATCGCGGAAGCTTATGGCGCCAGTGGGTTCCGGATTACCCGTCCTGAGGAACTTGCGGAAACGCTGGAAAAAGCGCTGCATACTCCGGGCCCGGTGGTAGTCGATTGTCATGTGGACCGGGAAGAAAATGTATTGCCGATGGTTCCGGCCGGCGGGTCCATTGCGCAGATGATAGGGGTGAATAAATAATGCGCCATATTATTTCCACCTTAGTGGTTAATCATCCCGGTGTCATGATCCGGGTTGCGGGACTCTTCAGCCGCCGGGGCTATAATATCGAAAGCATCGCTGTTGGAAAGTCCGAAGATCCGTCGTTGGCTCGCATCATTATCGTGGTTGAGGCGGAAGACGACCGAATCGTGGAGCAGATCGAGAAGCAGCTGTATAAACTGATTGACGTTGTCAAAGTCAACGATTTGCCGGTGGAAGAGTCGGTCGAACGGGAACTGGCTTTAATCAAAGTGAATGCCGGTTCCCAGAACCGGGCGGAGATCATGCAGATCGTCGATATTTTCCGCGCGAAGATCGTCGATGTCAGCAGTCGGGCGGTGATTATCGAGATCACCGGTAGCGTGGCCAAAGTCGAGGCCTTTATCGGGTTACTCAAACCATACGGGATCCGGGAAATCGTCCGTACCGGCCAAATTGCCATGCTTAGGACGCAAAAGAAAGAGAAAGTGTGACAAAAGTATAGGCCCTGGGTGATGGGTTCAGGGTTCCAGGTGTTGAAAGGAACGCGTTCGCGTTCCTTTTTTTAGTTCATAGTTCACAGTACATTCCCTGGTAAGGGTTTCGAACCCCAGGTTCTAAGGGGGAATATATTGCCCTTTCTTTATTTTTTAAAACTATGGAAGGGACGTGCAACGTTCCTAGCCTAAACCCATTACCCGGTACCTAGTGTTCAATACCCAGTATCCAATACCCAGCTCTTGACGGCTTCTGTCTTCTGTATCCCGTCTTCTGTATTCTGATTCCTAATATATATGTTATATTTCCCAATATCTTGGGATGCATATCAGGCTGATACTCAATATGTTGCGGGTGCAAAAAAATGTTGAAAAATTTTTAAAAAATTTTTTAAAAAAAGAAGGGAATCGGGAACTTTCGTGTAATTATAATGCATCTCAAAAATATCGGCCGAAAACCAAGGAGCGGTTTCCGGTAACGGTAATAGGTATGGTGATAGCGGTTGGGAAAGAAATCCAAGTGAATTTTTTCCTTGACAGGCTGTCTCAGGATCTATTACAATGTTAGCGGAGAAAGCTCCTGCATCAGGGTAGTTTTCCATCAATCGCCTTTCGGCGGTGGTGTACGGGCGGTTTGCGCGGAAAACGATGGAGCCCTCGTAATCAAGCCCGAGCGCTGGCGCTGGGGCGAAAGAGGAAACCACACTGGATGCGCGGTTTTCCCGAAAAACAAAAATACGAGGAGGAAAATTTAATGAAAAAGCTGTAGGTCCTTTTAGTAAGTGCAGCTTTGGTTCTTTCCATGGCTGCAGTCTCCATGGCCGCCGTTAACGTTTCCGCTGACTGGCGCGCTGAGTGGAAATCCGAACAGAAAGATGAAAATGGTAAAGATCTTAAAGACGATGAACTCGGATTCAGCAAATATGATCTCCGGTTCAACTTCGATGGTAAAGTTAGTGACACCATTGATGCCCACTTGCAAATTGCCTATGATAACACCGGCGGAAAAGTAACTGTCAAAGAATACTGGGCAACCTTCAAACAAAGCTGGGGTACTTTCCAAGCCGGTACCTGGGATTACAAACTCTATCCCAGCCGTGTTCTCATCAAACCGCACAGCCAAAACTGCATTAACGAAAAGACCATGCAGTTTGTAGCTACCGTTCCGTTCCCGAACGGCTTCTCCATCGGTGCGTTGGTTATCCCTGATCTCAGAGACAACAAGACCGACTGGGATCTCAAAGTTGCTTATAAAGGCAGCAACTGGGGCGCTGAAGTTCACTATGGTCAAGATGAAGAAATAGATGACGACTACTGGACCTATGATGTTTACTATCAAATTACCAAAGATATCAAAGTATTCTCCTTTGGTATGAATACCGATACCGACGGTACCCGCGGCACCAAGAAATGGGACGACGATTTCGCGCCGGCTATCGGTTTCCAATGGTCCAAGATCGCTGGCAGCAAATTAACCGCTTCTTTAGAAGTTGGTCTTGAAACTGCTGGTAAATCCAAAGGAAATGACTTTACTCCGGTTGCCGTTCAATTGAAATATGCATTCAACAACAAACTGAATTTGGAAGTTGAATACACCAATTATGACGGTATCGTTGAAGATGATGTCATCATCATCCGTCCGCGGCTCAAATTCTAAGATTAACTTAGAATCCGTAAAAGCTCTCCCCATAAGGGAGGGCTTTTTTTATATTCGGAGATAGGGTATAATAGAAGGAAAATTGCTTGAATAAGCAATGGATAAAATCTTCATGAAAAGGCGGGTAACTACAGTGCACGAAGATTTACGGGAAGTATTGGTGGATGAAGTCAGGCTGCAGGCACGGATAAAAGAGTTGGGCCGGCAAATTACCGCTGATTATCAAGGGAAAGACGTGATATTGGTGGGTATTCTCAAAGGAGCGCTGCCTTTTTTAGCCGACTTAATGCGTGCCATTGAGTTGGATGTCAGTTATGATCTGATGGCAGTTTCCAGTTACGGGGCTTCAACGAAAACCAGCGGGACCGTTCGGATCATCAAGGACCTGGATGAAGAGATCGAAGGAAAAGATGTCATTATTGTCGAGGATATCGTAGATACCGGATTGACCTTGAATTATCTTTTGGAGAATTTGCGTTCCCGGAAAGTGAATTCATTAAAGATCTGTACCTTGCTGGACAAGCCCAGCCGAAGGAAGGTCGATATCAAACCGGATTATAATGGATTTGAGATTCCCGATGTTTTTGTTGTCGGCTATGGGCTGGACTATGCGGAAAAGTACCGAAACCTTCCGTATATCGGGGTATTGAAGGAAGAAGTGTATACCAAATAGTTTAACAATTTCGCAATATTGACCAATGAGTCAATTTTTGATAAGATTGTAATGTAATTTGATATTTTTCGGTTTTTTTAAAATTTAATATTTACGCCAATATAATTCAGGTAATATGGGCCTGAAGTTTCTACCGGACAACCGTAAATTGTTCGACTATTGGAGTATTTCGTTGTATGAACGAAGGGTGACCCTTTGATCATGCAATGGGAAATCTCTATATACATTTACGGCGATTGAGAGGTATCAATCGCCTTTTTATATGTAAAAATGATCGGTTTTTCGAGCGGTATGCTCAAAAATATAATGAGGAGGGTTTATCTTTATGGACAAGTTTTTTAAGCTTCAGGAAAACGGCACCAAGGTTTCCACAGAGATTTTAGCAGGTCTTACCACGTTTTTCGCCATGTCTTACATCATTTTTGTTAACCCTGCTATGCTCTCGCAGACCGGAATGCCGTGGGGTGCGGTCTTCCTGGCCACCATTTTCGCTTCGGTGATCGGTACGTTGGTCATGGGCTTGTTTGCCAATGTTCCTTACGCCCAAGCCCCTGGTATGGGATTGAACGCCTTTTTCACTTATACGGTATGTTTCGCTTTGGGTTTCACTTGGAAACAAGCTTTAGCCATGGTTTTTATTTGCGGATTGGTCAATATTTTGATTACAGCCACTAAAATCCGGAAGTCCATCATTAAATCCATTCCGGTCAGCCTTCAAAATGCCATTGGCGGCGGTATCGGGATTTTCATCGCATACATCGGCGTTAAAAGCGCTGGACTTCTCAGCTTCACTTCCGACCCCGGACGGTACAAATTATTGGACAGCGGTACGGTGATTGCTGATGCCGGTGCGGTTCCTGCATTGGTCACGTTAAATGATCCGGTGGTTCTTTTGAGCATTATCGGTTTGATCATCACCATTGCATTATTGGTATTTAAAGTGAACGGCGCTATTTTGATCGGTATTTTCTCCACGACGATTATCGGTATTTTCATGGGTGTCGTTGATGTATCTAAGATTAGCACCACGGCCGGTGTGGCGGATGCCTTTAAGGCGTTAGGATCCACTTTTGGTCAGGCATTGGGTAAAGAGGGGATGCTGTCTCTCTTTAGCGATGCATCAAAGATTCCTCTGGTTTTGATGACAATCTTTGCATTCAGTTTGTCGGATACTTTTGATACTATCGGTACGTTTATCGGTACCGGGCGCAGAAGCGGTATCTTCAGTGCCGAAGATGAGAAAGCCATGGAAAGTAGCTCCGGATTTAAATCCAAGATGGATCGGGCTCTGTTTGCCGATGCCATTGCCACGTCTATCGGGGCATTGTTTGGGACATCCAATACCACTACGTATGTAGAGAGTGCGGCCGGTATCGGCTCCGGCGGGCGGACCGGTTTGACCAGTGTGGTTACAGCTCTGCTTTTCCTGGCCTGTATTTTCCTGGCCCCGGTTGCGGGCATTGTGCCTGCTGCAGCTACAGCTCCGGCTTTGATCGTGGTCGGAATCATGATGATGTCTTCATTTAAGGAGATTAAATGGGATGATATGAATGAAGCCATCCCGGCCTTCTTTGCCGGCGTCTTTATGGCCTTATGTTACAGCATTTCCTATGGTATCGCCACCGGTTTCATTTTCTATTGTATCGTGAAGATTTGCAAAGGCCAGTCAAAAGAGATTCATCCGATTTTACTTGTTTCCACATTATTGTTTATCCTGAATTTCATTATTCTTGCTTTTATTTAAGCAAAGGAAGATTGTTTATTGAGCCCCTGGGCCATCCGGTTGCAGGGGTTCTTTTTTTGGCCTGATATTCACTGTTGATAAATTATTGGAAGTAAAGGATTTTCTTAAAAAGTTGTCCAATATTATAGATTATTCCTCGATATTATGGATAAATGGTAAAGATTATCCTGGTATTGCCGCGATTCGTTTTTTAATGGTGTTGGCTCGCAAAATACAGCATAGATATGGTGGTGGACATGTGTTAAAGATTAATCCTGCGCATCTTTACCTGTTGCGGACAATTTTGGATTTATTTTTGGTCTTTGCCGTCCTTCGGATTATTTTCAAAGTTATGCGGGGGACCAAAGGACTGTATTTCGTCAACGGCCTCATCATCTTATTTGCGGTATTCGCTGCCAGCCGTTATCTTAACCTGACGTTGTTTTCGCAATTGTTGAATCAGTTGATGATCATGTTGATGGTGGCCTTGCCGATCATTTTTCAAAGCGAATTAAAACAAGGTTTGGAACATTTGGGGCGTAAAAACCCCATTGTTAAGTGGTTTGTCAAGCCGTCGGTCATCGCGCCGGAGAGCATCACGGCAGTGGTTGATGCGGTAGAAGCGATGGCCTCGAAGCGTACCGGCGCATTGATCGTTATCGAACGGGAAGACCGATTGACAACGGTTGCCGAATCCGGTTCATATATTGATGCGGTTTTGTCGAAAATAATGCTTGAACAGATATTCTTTTATAATTCACCATTACATGACGGGGCCGTTTTAATTAAAGACAATCGAATTCAGGCTGCCGGTTGCTTTTTACCGTTAGATAATCGAGTGGATCTTCCACAGGAGATAGGCAGCAGGCACCGGGCGGGATTAAGCCTGGCTTTACAGAGCGATGCGCTGGTGGTGATCGTCTCTGAGGAAACCGGGAAAATATCCCTGGCATATAATGGACAAATAGAAACCGGATATACCCGTGAACGGCTCCAGCATAAATTGACTGAATTGATTCATCCCGTAAAGATTTCCGATGATACATTGTCGGTGGGAATGAGAACGGAGAGTCACTGAAATTGCTGTATAAGATAGATCATATACAGGTTCCTGTCGATTTCGACGAGGGACGGTTGAGTCAATGGATAGAAAAAAAATTAAAATTACCGGCGGGAAGCATTATTCGGACGGAGATTGCCCGAAAGTCGCTGGACGCCCGATATAAACGGTCGAGCTTTATTTACAGTGTGATTTTTGCGGTTAATTTGGCCGATTCTGCGATGGAAACGGTATTGGAAGGCCATCCTGAAGTCAAAGCATATCAGCTTCCGGAACGGCGTCCGGTTAACCGGATCGGCCGTAAGGGACTGCGCCCGGTAATTGTCGGGGCCGGACCGGCTGGTTTGTTTGCGGGTCTTAGGTTGGCGGAAGCCGGAATGGAACCGTTGATTATCGAGCGGGGAGATGGCCTGATCCGTCGGATCGAAGCGGTGGAGCGGTTTTGGTATCACGGGATTCTGGACCCGGAGTCTAACATTCAATATGGCGTGGGCGGAGCAGGAACTTTTTCTGACGGTAAACTAACTACACGGGTTAAAAATTCCGCCATTCCGGAGTTGTTAGAGCTGTTGGTAAATGCCGGGGCACCACCGGAGATCCGGTATTGGCAGTATCCCCATGTGGGAACGGATCTACTGCGGGAAGTTATCGAAAATTTACAGACACGAATTAGGGATTATGGCGGCGAATTAAGGTTCAGAAGCAGATTGACGGGTGTGAAGTTTGAAAACAATGTAATAAAAGCCATAGAAGTCAATGGGGAAGAGATCATTCCGGTAGAAGACCTTATTTTGGCTACCGGAAACAGCGCCAGAGATATCTACCGTATGTTGTACCGGTTACAGTTCCCACTGGAAGCGAAGGCGTTCGCCGTCGGAGTTCGTATCGAACATCCGCAGGATTTGATCGACCGGGCCCAATATGGACCCTGGGCAGGACACCGTAGGTTGGGGCCGGCTGAATATCATCTTACATATAAACATGCATTGACCGGTAAGGGGGTTTATACGTTTTGCATGTGCCCCGGCGGCGTAGTGGTGGGTGCTGCGTCCGAACCGGGCGGAGTGGTTACCAACGGCATGAGTTATCATGCCCGGGATTCCAAGGTAGCCAATGCGGCCATTGTTGCTACGGTGACAGAAAAGGATTATGGAGATCATTCGCCGCTGGCCGGCATGGAATATCAGATTGCTTTGGAGCAAGCGGCATATCGGTATGGAGGCAACAATTTTATGGCACCGGCCCAGCGGGTCGGCGATTTCCTAAAAGAAGAACCGACGTCAGAGTTTACAAAACTATCTCCCTCCTATTTACCGGGGACGATGCCGGCCAATCTTTGGGACGTATTGCCCAGGCCCATCGCCATGGCCATCCGGGACGGAATCCGCTTTTTCGGGACCCGTTTAAAAGGATTTGACTGGCCGGATGCCGTGTTGACGGTGGTTGAAACCCGGACTTCGGCTCCGGTCCGGATCGTCCGGGGAGAGGATTTGCAGGCAGTGGGATATGAAGGGATATATCCCTGCGGCGAAGGAGCCGGATATGCCGGAGGAATAGTCAGTTCAGCATTGGACGGTTGGAAAGTGGCGGATAGGATTATCGAGCAAAGGAGGACGAAATAATGGGGAAATTATTTGGCACGGACGGAGTTCGTGGCGTTGCAAACCGGGAGTTAACCCCGGAATTAGCTTTAGCATTGGGCCGGGCTGCCGGTAGTTATTTTAAGGGATCTTCGGATCGTAAATTGAAAATATTGATTGGGAAAGATACGCGGATTTCCGGGGATATGCTGGAGGCTGCCTTGGCTGCCGGACTGACTTCCGTAGGAGTGGACGTGGTTTTACTAGGGATTATTCCGACACCGGGAGTCGCTTACTTATGCCGGGCTTTACACGCGGATGCGGCGGTGATGATCTCCGCGTCCCATAATCCAGTGGCAGATAACGGTATTAAATTCTTTGACGGAAACGGCTATAAACTGACGGATGCGGTGGAGGAAGCCATCGAGAAGATCTATTTTGAGCAGCTGGAAACCCTTCCGCGGCCGGAAGGGGTCGATGTGGGACAGGTTGAACGACAGGAAAATGCTTTAGCCCTTTATGAGGATTACTTGCTAACGACCGTGAACCAAAGGTTTGACGGATTAAAAATCGTAGTCGACTGCGGTTATGGTGCAGCGTATAGTTTGGCCCCGTCAGTTTTAAGAAAGTTAGGGGCTGACGTAACGGTGCTCCATGGAGAAGATGATGGATCACGGATTAATGTGAAATGCGGTTCCACCAATGTAGCGCTTTTGCGTGAAGAAGTGCTATCCCGAAAGGCTGACCTGGGTATCGCCCATGACGGAGATGCGGATCGGGTGATTGCTGTCGCTGAGAACGGTATGGTGGTCGACGGAGACTATATTTTAACCATTTGTGGTCTCCATCTGTTACGAGCCGGCAGACTGCCTCATAAGAAAATTGCAGCGACGGTTTACAGTAATCTGGGATTACTGCAGGCTTTCCGTAAGCATGGGGCCGATGTGGTGATTACTGCAAACGGGGACCGATATGTTTTGGAAGCCTTGCGGGAACAGGGCTTGGTTCTCGGCGGAGAGCAATCCGGACATATTATATTTTTGGAGAAAAACACCACTGGAGACGGAGTGTTAACTGCTTTGCAACTGATCAGCGTGGTGGCTGAAACCGGCGAGAAATTATCAGCGTTAGCCGGACAAATGCAACGTTTTCCTCAAGTTTTGGAAAATGTGCGGGTCTCACGAAAAGAGGGATGGGATAAGAATCTCCGTATCAAACAGGCCATTCAAGAAGCAGAAAAGGTTTTGGAAGGAACTGGCCGAATCTTTGTCCGGGCGTCAGGAACGGAACCTCTTATCCGGGTGATGGCTGAAGGTCCGGATGAAGGAGTTCTTAAAGATCTTGTCAGCCGGGTAGCTGAGGTCATCGAAGAAGAACTTGGATAATTTAACTGTTAGGTTCCAGGTTTGATCGGCAGATTTTGGATGTGAACTTATGGATGAGCTGGTGTGGGATATTGGATAGAGATAACAGACGGGATTGTCAGTTGAATATTAGCTGACAATTTCGTATATTTTGTAAGGAGGTGATGCTAGGGGAGGCAAAGATACAGCGAAAGGAGATGATTTAAGGAATTAGGTGGAAATGATAAATAGCGCCAGGGCTTCCGATTGCGGAAGTTGACGAGGAGGGGGATCTCGGATTATCGGCGGGTGACCCCCGGTGGACACCACCGTTAAAGGCCTGACAAAACCGTCAGTGATGACCGGGACAAAAGGGCCGGGTGTATATATCAGACTGTTTAACGTGAAACATTTTAATGTAGAGGTAACCGCATAAGCGGAGACAGAAAGAATCGCACCTCAGATCTTATGCGTCGTGCCTGTAACTAAGGAGGAACATCGCATGTGCGGTATTGTTGGATATATAGGTAAAAATGAAGCGGTTCCCGTTTTATTGGATGGCTTGGGGCGGCTGGAATACCGGGGATATGACTCGGCCGGAGTAACGGTCGTCAGCCAAGGGAAACTGAAAACGACGAAAGCCGTCGGGCGTCTGGCCAAAGTGGGGGAACTGCTAAAACAAAATCCCTTGCCGGGGACTGTGGGTATCGGCCACACCCGTTGGGCGACTCACGGCCGGCCGTCGGATCGCAATGCCCATCCGCATCAGGATTGCAGCAAAAAGTTTTCCGTGGTCCACAACGGAATTATCGAAAACTATCAGGAGCTCAAGGAAGAGCTTCAGGAGAAAGGGCATATTTTCAGTTCGGAGACGGATACGGAAGTGATTCCCCATTTAATTGAAGAGTTTTACGACGGGGATTTGGCCAGCAGCGTCCGGAAAGCCTTGGCGCGAATGGTGGGGGCTTTTGCCATCGCCGTCCTTGACGAGGCGCATCCGGATACCATTGTGGTGGCTCGGAAACAAAGCCCCCTCATCGTGGGCTTGGGTGAAGGGGAAAATTTTGTGGCTTCGGATATTCCGGCGATATTGCCTTATACCCGTGAAATTTACATCCTGGAAGACGGTGAAATGGCTGTTGTGAAAGCCGGTGAAATCCTGGTGACCGATTTTACCGGTAAACCGGTGGCTAAAGAAGTCTTCCATGTGGAATGGGATGTGGAAGCTGCCGAAAAAGGCGGATATGAGGACTTTATGTTGAAGGAAATCCACGAACAGCCTCGGGCAATCCGGGATACTCTTTCCGGAGCCATTGACCGCCAGACCAAACAAGTGGTATTGTCTCGGGTGAATTTCCCGGAAGGCTTCATTAAAAACCTTAGCCGGATTCATGTTGTAGCCTGCGGTACGGCTTATCATGCCGGATTGGTTGGTAAATATGTCATTGAAAAGATGCTCCGGATTCCGGTAGATGTGGAAGTGGCTTCGGAGTTCCGCTATCGGGAACCTTTGGTGCAACCGGGTTCGTTGACGATTGTGATTTCCCAATCAGGTGAAACTGCTGATACGCTGGCTGGTCTACGGGAAGCCAAACGGTTGGGCTCCCGGATCTTAGCGATTACCAACGTAGTCGGCAGTTCGGTCGCCCGGGAGGCAGATGACCTGATTTTAACTCTGGCTGGGCCTGAGATTGCCGTAGCTTCAACGAAAGCTTATACCACCCAACTTTTGGCCCTTTACCTTTTGGCGATTTATATGGCACAGGAGAAGGGAGTTATCGAGGAAGAAGAACGGGTTAAACTGATTGACGCCATCGCTGAACTGGATACGAAGCTGGAGAAAGTGTTAAATACTGAGACCAAAATAAAGGAGTTCGTTGAAGACTTTAAACATTGCGAAAATATTTTCTTCATCGGCCGGGGATTAGATTATGCGGTTTCGCTGGAAGGCGCTTTGAAGCTGAAAGAGATCTCCTATATCCATGCCGAAGCCTATGCCGCCGGAGAGTTGAAGCACGGGACGCTGGCGTTGATCGTGGAAGGCGTACCGGTCTTTGCCTTGGTGACTCAGGAAGATCTCTATGAAAAGATGATTAGTAACATAAAAGAGGTCAAGGCGAGAGAAGCCACCGTGGTTGCTCTGGCCATGGCCGGAGATCATGAGACCTCCAAGTCCGTCGATTATGTGCTGCATATTCCCCAAACCCATCCGATGCTGACGCCGATCCTGTCGGTGGTGCCGTTGCAGCTATTTGCCTATTATGCAGCCAAAGCCAGAGGATGCGACGTGGATAAGCCGCGGAACCTGGCGAAGAGTGTGACGGTTGAATAAAGTTTCGGGGTACTGGGTGTACTGGGTTCTAGATACCCAAGTCAGGGGCTCTGGATAATAGGTAGAATAGAAACTAATCACTAAAAAGCGAGGGGACTTAATGGAGGCACCTCGCTTTTTTAGTATTTTTATAATTTTTTATTTCTTACATTGTTTCAAAACATTAACTCATAAAGCTGCCTGTCCCTGATTCGGGAGGTGCAGGAGGACGAACAGCGCGTCCAGTTGCGTACAAATCGTTTACATCCATTTATATAATTAGTAAATCCCAGGATATAATTTTGTAGATCGTTTATTTTTGGCCTTTTTTGATGCCAGTGAAATTTGAAATATATTTTTTCGTATACGGACACACAGCGATACATATTCTATATGATTGCAATTGGATGACGAGACTCCAACCGTAGATATTACAGGATCATAGTGAGTTAAAAATATCATTATTTTCCACGTATATTCACAAAGCAGGTTTTATGAACTCATGTTATAATAAGGATTAGTTCTAATTTACGAATAAAATTGTGAGTGAAGAAAAAGATTCTCAAACTTTATGTGAGCTCACACACAGAAGCCAGAGACTTTATTCTCTGGCTTCTTTTTGCTTGGTTTTTCTAAAGTAACCCGCTGTTATTGACGAATATATATGAGGTTTGCCGTTTTCTGATGATTAAGATGAGCTAAAGAGGTATTAAAAATGGATATTTTTTTGGTAATCGGGCTTATTACAGGAGGACTGGCCGTTGTTGTCGGCATGCATGTGAAGGGCGCTGATATTGCCATCTTATTAAATCCGGCTGCAGCGATTATTATTCTGATTGGGACAACAGCGGCGGTGATGAATTCCTTTCCCAAGAAAGAATTTTTGAACATTCCCAAGGTTATTAGGGCACTATTTGTTGAAAAGGGAAAGCAAGATTCAATTGCAGTTGTTGATTATATTGTGAATGTAGCGCAACAAGCCCGGAAAGAAGGGCTATTATCTTTAGAAGCTGGGTTAAAAAATATTGATAATCGATTTTTGAAAAAAGGCCTGTCAATGGTGATTGACGGTATGGATCCTAACTATATTAAAGCAGCATTGGAGCTGGAGATCGATTCGATGGAAGAACGTCATCGGGCTGGAGCGGCGATCTTTTCAGCAGCAGGAAGTTATGCGCCGACCTTAGGGGTGCTGGGTGCGGTGGTTGGTTTGATTGGTGCCTTAGGGAATCTGGAAGATACTGAAAAATTGGGCCATATGATTGCTGCAGCATTTGTGGCGACGCTTTATGGTATCTTTGTTGGATATGTAGTCTGCCATCCGATTGCCTCTCGGTTAAAACGAAAATCTCATGAAGAGATCAATATGATGCATATTATTACTGAGGGAGTGTTGTCGGTTCAGGCAGGTGAAAATCCAAGAAGTATCAAGATGAAGTTAGCTGGTATGTTGGAACCCGCTGAACGGACGAAAGCGGAAGAAAGTGAAGATTGAGAGAGTGACTAATCATGCCTGAGAAAAAAAGGCGCCACGAGGAACATGTAGATGAAACCTGGCTGCTTCCTTATTCGGATTTACTCACCCTGTTATTAGCGCTGTTTATTGTGATGTTTTCTATCAGTAATTTAGATAAAGAAAAATTTAAAAAGATTAGTGAGCAATTTAGTGTGATCTTTTCAGGTGGTTCCGGTGTATTGAACGAGGGTGGCGCTGCCGCGATTTCGCTGAAATCCAGCGGTGCGGGCGGATTAAGCCTGCAGAACATCGAGGAAAACCAAATGATGAAAATTAAGGATAGTATCGAACGGGAAATCAGGGATAATGGGTATCAGGATAAGATCAAAGTGAATTTAAATAACGAAGGTTTAGAAATTTCCATTCAGGAATTGGTGTTATTCAATTCGGGGGAAGCTGAAGTATTGAACAGTGTTACTCCGATGTTATTTCATGTCGCTAAGATTTTAAATGCTTTGGATAATCATATTAAAGTAACAGGACATACGGATAATGTACCGATTCGTAATGGCAAATTCCGTTCAAATTGGGATTTAAGCGCCATGCGGGCGATCAATGTCATGACTTTTCTTGTGGAGCAAGGAGGCCTCCAGCCGGAACGGTTTTCCATTCAAGGGTACAGTCAGTACGCCCCTAAATATGACAATACGACAGCGGCAGGCCGGGCTAAAAACCGAAGAGTCGAAATCTTTTTGGTCCGAAAGTATCCGGTAATTCCAAAGCAAGAAATTGGTTCCGAAAATCCGGTCCAATAGCACACTGCTAATCACTGCCATGTAAAATAGCTCTGAGATTCGGATCAATAAATGATATTAAAAGGAGATTTCAAAACAGTGTCTGCTCCCAGACCAGCATGACATTGCATGGAGTTAATTATGGATCGTTCGTTTCCTGCCAAGTTTACTTCAGATTTAAATTAATACTAATGATATATTCCTTTTTCAGTTCACCAATTCAAAAATTTAAATTAAAAAAATATTAAAGCGTTTCTCCAAGTAATATAGATGAAATTGGGCTGTTGTATGTGGAACTAAGTTGATGATAAAACAAATTTTTCCACACCCCCTTTCTAAATTCCAGAAATTATGGTAAATTATATAGTAGAAAAACAAACGTTTGTCAAACCGATTAGGAGAGTCTATGGCTACCATCAAAGATATAGCAAAACGAGCCGGAGTCGCGCCCAGTGTGGTTTCACGGGCTTTAAACCATAAATACGGAGTGAAAAAATCAACCCGTAAGTTAATATTAAAAATTGCCGAAGAGCTTGATTATTATCCAAATGCCGCAGCCCGGAGTTTGGTTACTCGAAAAGGGCAAACCATCGGGATTTTCATGGCGGATATTTCGCAGCCCTACTTTTCACAAATAATTAAAGGGATGGAATTTGCGGCTAACCAAATGGGTTATACTTTACTTTTTTCCAACTCTTTTGAAAGCCTGGATCACAGGGAAGTCTTTAAGAAGATGGTCGAATCCGGGCGGGCGGATGGATTGATCATCGTCGGAAGCAATAATAAGGATAAAAATTTCATTCCGTTTCTGATAAAGCGGGAAGTTCCTTTTGTATTGGTTGAGCGAAACTTTTCTGATCCAAGGGTTCACTGTATTTGGGTGGATAATGTAGAGGGAGGCTATTTAGCAACTAAGTATCTTATTGAAAAAGGTCACCGACGTATTGGCCATATATCGGGAAACTTAGATTATCAGGTTAGTTTGGAGCGTTTGGAAGGGTATAAAAGGGCTTTGGCTGAATATCAAATCCCTTTCAGTGAAGAATTAGTCGCCGCTGGAAAGTTTTTGGTCCAGGACGGATATCTGGCTATGAAAGAACTTTTAAATTATAAACCACAGTGTACGGCAGTTTTTGTTGCCAATGACAGTATGGCATACGGAGCTTTGCAAGCATTGCATGAATCGGGAATTAAAGTTCCGGACGAGATAGCTGTTGTTGGGTATGATGATTTAGAGTTTTCAACATTAACCAATCCATCTTTAACAACGGTTCGGCAGCCCCGTTACGAGATGGGCTTAAAATCGGTGGAAACCTTAATTAACATCCTTCAAAGCAAAACCGATGGGTCTATCATGAAAATGTGTTTAAAACCGGAATTAATCAGACGTTTTTCAGCTTGAACTTTTGTTACCCATTTTAACAAACGTTTGCTAACAGAATTTAGCACCCTGAGATGTATTAGAACACCGGAAGAAGTGAATTAATTTCACTTTGATATATTAAGGAAAGGGGGGACATCGCTTAAAAAATAGGATAAACAAAATAGAGCACCATGAAATTCTTTGAATGAATTATATTGGGAGGGAAATTAATGAAGAAGAGAAGATGGTTACTTTTTGTTGGAGTAATGGCTTTAGTTGTTGTTTTATTAGCTCCAGTGTATGCTGCTCCTCGGGTAAAACTGACCGTGTGGGGGCGGGATCTTCCTGATGAACAAGCAGATCATGCTTATATTAGGGCTTTGATTAATAACTTTAAAGCCAAAAATCCGGATATCGAGGTGGACTATATTGCTTTAGGTGATCCTGGATTAATGGACAAAACCAAAGTGGCGATGGCTAATAATAAGGTTCTGCCCGATATTTTCCAAACCTGGGGTGGGTCAACGATGGGCGGATATGCTGATGCCGGCCGCCTGCTCGACATGACTAAAGAGCTCAAATCAATTCCCTGTAGTTCTGCTGCGCAACAGGCGATGACCTGGAAAGGGAAGATCTATGGGGTGGCTCCGTTCTTCGCCATTGCTGGTGTATTTTACAATGAAGGTATATTTAAGAAATATAATCTGTCAATACCGACCACTATCGACCAATTGGAAGAAATAGCTGAAACTTTAAAGAGTAAAGGTATTCAGCCTTTTGCATGCGGTGCGAAAGATAAATGGCCGGTTTTAGCTTTATTTATGTATTTAACCGATCGCAGCGGCGGTGTTCAAGTGTTTAATAATGCTGCCGACCGGAAGAGCCGTTTCGATAATCCTGAGTTTATTAAAGCAGCTCAAAAATATCAGGAATGGGTAAAGAAAGGTTATTTTGGGGATAAACCGTTAAGTGAAACATATAGCGATGCTCAACAACTGATGGCGACCGGTAAAGCAGCGATGCAGATATCCGGTTCCTGGTTATGCGCTCAATATGCTAATAAAGAGTTTACCGATCAGACGATAGGATTCTTCGCATTTCCTGAAATGAAAGGCGGAAAGGGCAAAATTACCGATGTAATGGGTATGCCCGATATCGCTTTTGCAGTGACGAGAACTGCTGCTAATAAAAGGGCGGCGGTAGTACGTTTCTTGAAATATGCGATGAGTGTTGAAGTTTGTCAAGCTGAACCAGGCCGGATCTGTTCAGTTCCTGGTGTGAAAGCTCGTAATCCATTGACCGAGAAGGCTTCCAATGTATTTACCCAAGCGAAAGAGATTCAATTCTGGTGGGATCAAAACTTACCACCGATGGTGACCACTCCGTTACTGGATGCCATGCAGAATATATTCCTTCCTAACGCCGATCTTAAAAAGGCTTTTACGACTTATGAATCATTAGTCGAAGAAGTTATGGGACCAGTTAAAAAGTAGATATCCAGCTATAGTTGGCAGGGGGAAATTTGATTTCCCCTTGCTGGTTCAGATCGGAAAGGAAAGGTGTAGGGAATGGATTATGACATTCTATTAGGGAAACCAGCTAAAGATAAAAGCCGAAAAAAACAGATGCGGGAGATAATTTTCTTTAAGATATTTTTCCTTCTGCCGGCTGTATTATTCCTGGCTGTTTTCATGTACTATCCAATCAAAGAAACCTTTCAACTCTCCATGATGCGAGCCAGCGGCCTTGGGGAAAGCGTATTTATTGGATTTGAAAATTATGTGAGATTGTTTACGAACGAGGAGTTTCAAAGCGGGTTAATAAACGTTTTTCGATGGGCCTTTTGGAGTGTGGTCATTCAGATTCCTTTATCCTTCTTTATTGCTTTTTCGCTGGTTGCTTATAGGAATAAGATGACCAACGGATTAAGGGCTGTATATTATTTGGCTTCGGTATTGCCGTCGGCTATTGTGGCAATGTTAGGGCGGTTTATGTTTGCTCCTAATTTTGGGATTATTGCTTCGATTTCTCGCAAATTTAATTGGATATGGTTGGATAAAGTGGATTTTTTGGGTGATCCCAGGATTGCGTTTTGGTCAGTATTTTTCGTTGCCACATGGGCTTATATCGGATTTTACATTGTTTATATTATGGCTAATATCGAGCAAATACCGGTGGATATACGGGAAGCGGCAGAATTGGATGGTGCCAACCGATGGCAATATGCCATTCATATTGTATTACCTATCATCTCTTATCCCCTTCGGATTATTGCGGTGTTATGTGTCGTCGGAAGTTTGAAACTTTTTGATTTGCCATATCTGCTTACAGGTGGAGGGCCGGGCCATGCTACCAAAACCTTGGGAATCATATTGTATCAGCAAGGATTCGTCAATTGGCAGTATGGTAAAGCGGCAGCAGTCGGAGTGGTTATTTTCCTACTCTCATTAATCTTTACCGTAGCTCAATTCTCTTGGCAAAGAAAAGAAGGTGACATTGGATGAACGATGCCATGGTTGAAAAAAACAAGAAGGATTTTCGAACCGGGTCCTGGTTTTCTGGGGTAATTATTAACGGGATTTTGATTTTGCTGGCTTTGAGTGTAATTATACCGCTTTTACTGCCATGGTTTTTCGTGTTCAAGACCCGTTTAGAATGTTCCTACAATCCCTGGAGCTTACCGACGCAAATACGTTGGTCTAATTTTGCTGAAGCATGGACAGCGATAAGGATCGATCAGGGCTTAATTAATACGGTAATTGTATGTTTGGGTGCAATTGCTTGTACGGTACCACCTGCGGCAATGGCCGGTTACATATTTGCCCGTTATCGGAGTAAAGTGACGGAAGTGATCTTTTATCTTATTTTAGCAGGCTATTTTGTACCGATACAGATGGTTTTAATTCCTCTTTATAAACTGTGTTCGCAATTAAGCCTAACTGATACACTTCCCGGAGTTATTTTATCTTTAGCTGCTTTTGGGATACCTTTTTGGACGATCATTTACCGATCCTTCTTTCAGAGTTTGCCTGGGGAATTGGCCGAAGCCGCCAGGATTGACGGAGCTGGGCATATGGTTACGTTTTTCCGAATTATGCTGCCGTTGGCAAAGCCGGCAACCGTTCTGGCTGTGTTGTTAGTTTTTATCGGTGCATGGAGTGATTACTTATTAAGCTTAATCCTGCTTAACAGTCAGGACCGCTTTACGATGCAGCTTCGGATCGCACAGTTCCTTAATGCTTATGGAGTAGACCATATGCCAAGATATGCTGCAGCTGCGATTATTGCAGCGGCACCCACGATTATACTTTATATCTTGGGGCACCGATGGATTCTTAGAGGGACTTTAGCTGGAGCTTTGAAAGGATAAAATAATTTATTTCAACAGATATGAAAATATAGGAGACAATGAAATGGGCAAAGTTATAAAACCGAATGAACCACTAGTCACGCATATTTATTCTGCGGATCCGGCGGCGCATGTATTCGAAGGAAAGATTTATATTTATGCTTCCCATGATCGAGATTTGGATATTCCTTCGAATGACAATGGGGACCAATACGACATGGTGGATTATCACGTCTTGTCAATTGACGATTTTAATTCGCCTTGTAGGGATCATGGGGCAGTGCTTCATTTACAGGATGTCCCCTGGGCTAGCAAACAATTGTGGGCTCCGGATGCCACGTATCGTCATCAACAGTATTATCTATTTTTTCCGGCGCGAGATCATCAAGGCATCTTTCGGATCGGGGTTGCTACCAGCAGTAGCCCGGCAGGGCCTTTTAAACCTCAGGAAAAATATATTCCGAACAGTTTTAGCATCGATCCGGCTGTTTTTACTGATGATGACCAAAAAACCTACCTGTTTTTTGGTGGTCTCTGGGGAGGACAATTGGAAAAGTGGAAGACAGGAAAGTTTGATCCCGAAGGCAAGGAGCCGGATCGGTCAGCACCGGCCTTAGGTCCCCGCGTTGCCGAATTAAGCGATGATTTGCTTTCGTTCAAAGAAGAGCCACAGGAAGTATTGATTGTTGATGAAAGCGGAAATCCAATTCTGGCAGGGGATGAAGACAGAAGGTATTTTGAGGCTCCGTGGGTTCATAAATATCGGGGAAATTATTATCTTTCGTATTCGACCGGCACGACCCATTGTATTGTCTATGCTATGAGCCAAAATCCTAGAGGTCCTTATGTTTTTAAAGGGAAGATCCTCAATCCCGTATCCGGGTGGACGACTCATCATTCGATCGTCCAATTTGGAGATAAATGGTATTTGTTTTATCATGATGCTTCATTATCCGGAGGCGCCGATAATAAACGGTGCATTAAATATACCGAATTAAAATATAACGAAGACGGGACTATTCCGACAATCGAATTATAACGGTTATAAGGAATAGGATATAAGGAATATCTATAGGACGTGATCGAATTGTGTGGATGTCCATTTGACTGATGTTGACATGGGCAAACCCAATGCAAGGGCGATGCATGAGTATCTAGCTATCAAACCTGAACCTCCTTTTGAAAAGGAGGTTTAATTTTTTAAATCATGAACTGCATGTATTCATATTGAAGACTGTAGGCGTAGATCCGGGGTAATATAAAAATTTTTTCATTTCAAAGATGATTCAAAGAAAGATTCGTTACAATGAACATGGATAGTTAATAGATGAACCAGGAAGGCAAGAACATTTGAGATAGGAGGGACATCTTGAAAAGGAATCTGGTTTTAACAATGAAGCTATGGCTATGCGGTATGATGTTTATTTTGGCCGCTTCAAGCTGTATAGCAGCTGAAGAAAAAGTAATGACCTTAAACCAGGCGATTCAGATGGCGATGGAGGCGGACCTGGATGTTCAAAATGCAGTCAATGCCTTAGAAGAAGCCAAATTAGCAACCCAACAAGAAAGACTGAAAACATTACCGAAAGCAACTATTGACGGGCAAATTCAAAAGGATGTCGGTTCCGGGGATGAGTCCTCCGGATATCAAGTCGTTCTCCAGCAAACGATTCCCACTGGGTATCAGGTGTATGGACAAAAAGTAGTATCCGATATCGAACAGGCCCGTTGGGAACAGATTAAGGTTGAGAATAAATTGAAGATGGCCCGGGCGGAAGCGGCGTATACAACCTATGAGTATTACATCAATATTTTAAAATACCAGCAAATGGTGGAAGCTCAAAAACAAGCCGTAGAAGTTTACACTAAATCTTTGAATTTGGCGAATCAACAGTTGAGTTTGGGGAAGATCACTAAACCGGGCCAGTTAAAAATTGAAAATTACTTAAACAAAGCGAAGTTCGATTTGGAAAAAGCCCAATCCGATTTGGAGATAGCCATCGCCAGACTGAGCCAGCAGATTGGAAAGGACTTAACCGGATATCATTTTGCTCCTCTGGATGAGGAACCGGTCGCGGTTGATTTGGATTTGGATTTATTCCAACAGAAAGCGTTACAAAACCGTTTGGAAATTAAAAACCTGGAACTTACGTTAGAGAAAAACAATCAAACCAAACTGGCAGCGATGAACGAAAAATTGCCCTCCCTTTCCCTTGGATATTCCGATAAACAGAATTTGCAAAGTTATGGCGTGGAATATAACTTTTTAAGCGGAGAGCTGTCATGGACGGCCGCCAGAAAAGACGAATCATATGATAAAAGCGTTGTTTCCAGTGGGAATTCGGAGCAGTACGGAAATGACAAACAGTATTTCACGCTGGAAATGAGCTGGACATTAGACTTCGGCATTGCGGCCAATAAGACGAAACAAGCGGAATACACCATCGCCAATACGAAATTGGAAATCGAAAAAACCAAACGGTCGATTTCGCTTGAAGTCAAACAGGCGTATAACAATTATCTGTTGGCCGTCAGAGAAAATGAAGTCAATCAGAAAGCACTGGCATTCTACGATAAAGACCTGGAGATTAAAAGCCTTCAAGCCCAGATGGGGATGATTTCGGAAGCGGACTTGGCTGAGGCTCAACAGGATGCTTTCGAAGCCCGAATTGCCGCCCTCAAGTCAAGTTATGATGTTTATCTGGCGTATCAGCAACTGAAAAAAGTCGGAGGCGAATTGTATTAAGTTTCACAGTATCTTGATTGAAAGGAATGAATGCGCGATATGAAAAAATCGGTTGTGGTGTCAGTTATCGTGTTAGGCATAGGGTTAATCGTCGGTGGAAGTATCTATTACCACCGTCAGCAGGCGGCATCGTCCAAACGGGCTGTAGCTTTGGATACCGTGGACGTCCGCCGGATGGATTTGAGCGAAAAAATTGAGGCCAGCGGAACCGTGGTGATGGAAAGCAGTCCGACGTTAACTCCGCCATACAGTGCTATTGTGAAAAAGATCCTGGTGAAACCGGGCGATTATGTCCGGAAGGGAGACGTGATGTTCATTTTGCAGGTAGACGACAATGAATTGCAGGAACGTTGGGCCGGGTGGAAATCTTCCCTGAGTCAAAGCCGACTGAATCTGGAAACAGCGAAACGGGCATTGGAACGCCAGGAAATTTTATACCGGGTTCAGGGAACGACCATCGATGAGTTGGAGAGCGCACAGAGCAAAGTCCGGCAATATGAGGAACAATGCCGGGAATACGAGTTAAAGCTGGCATCATTAACCCAAAGCGGCGTGGTTTTGTCCGAGGATCAAAGTTGGGATATTCATGTCCGGGCACCCTTTGACGCTATGGTTTCCTGGGTCAATGTCAAGTTGGAGCAAAGCGTGACAACTTCCACAGAACTCATCGAATTTGGCGGGGATGAACATCTTCTCATCGAAGTGGAAGTGGATCAAGGCGATATCAATCAAATAAAAGAAGGACTTCCCGTTTTGATCAGTGCAAATGATAAAGATCGAACGATGATTCCTGGAAAGGTTATCTCATTCGGAAGTACCGGGACAGAAAGCTCCAATGTGGTGACTTTTCCGGTGCATATTAAGCCTCTGGGATTCACTTCTGAAGTCGGCGAAGCGAAGAGACCGGTTGGGATGACATCAACACCCGTCGAGTTAAAACGATCGGAGGGAATGATGTCTGAAAACGGTAAATCGAGAAGGCCGTTCCCGCCAAAATTGGGCGGCGATCCGGAAAGCGCGGGGACCAAGCCGGTACGTATGCCGCGTAATCTGCAGAATAGGGAAAAACCTGATATCAATTCTTTGAAAAATTTATTGAAGATAGGAATGTCCGTTGATGTAACGATTATCGTCGAAAATCATCCGAATGTCTTAGCCATACCCCGAAAAGCCGTTATGGAGGATAACGGAAAAGCTATTGTGAAAGTGCTCGTAGACGGGAAACCGGAGATTCGCGAGGTTCAACTGGGATACAAAGGGTCTAAATATATTGAAGTGCTTTCAGGATTAAATGAAGGAGATAAAATTGTTCTTCCTGAAGGAAGTCCCAGACTCTTTTCAGGGAGCGATTCAATGAAAAACGGGCCCATGAGAAACCGGAATCGGATGATGGGACCACCTCCCATGTAATATAAAGGCGTAGGTGATTGAAGATGGCGAAAGCAATGATTAAGACGGAAGCGCTTTATAAGATTTATCAAATGGGAGATACGGAAGTCCGGGCGTTGGACGGAGTATCGCTGACCGTATCAGAAGGGGAGATGGTAGCGATCATGGGCCCTTCCGGCTCAGGTAAATCCACGTTTATGAATACCTTGGGCTGCCTGGACCAGCCGACGTCCGGGTCATATCAGTTGGATGGAGAGGAAACGTCAGAGTTAAGCGAGAAAGAAAAAGCCCGGCTCCGAAACCAAAAGATCGGTTTTGTGTTTCAGTCTTTCAATTTGCTGCCGAACCTGACGGCCCTTCAAAACGTGGAATTGCCATTGATTTATGCAGGAATATCCGCCTCGAAACGTCAAAAGATCGCCTTGGAAGCGATGGAACGATTGGGGCTGGGGCACCGGATTCATCATAAACCGAAAGAATTGTCGGGAGGGCAGCAACAACGGGTAGCCATTGCCCGGGCTCTTGTCAATCAGCCGAGATTGCTTTTGGCGGATGAACCCACAGGTAATCTGGATACTAAATCAAGTCGGGAGATTATGGCCGTTTTCCAGGAATTGCACAGAAATGGAATTACCATTGTTTTGGTTACCCATGAAGAAGATATTGCGGCCTTTACCGAGCGCATTGTCCGTTTTACGGACGGGAAGATTGTCGATGACCGCCGGATCGAGCAAAAGGTTATTGATGAAGGGGTGCTGGCATGAAAATTGTTGAAATTCTAATCATGGCGTTACGCAATTTATCGGGAAACAAGATCCGGTCCCTATTGACGATGTTGGGCGTAATTATTGGTGTGGCAGCGGTTATCGTGATGGTTGCTTTGGGAGAAGGAGCTCAACGAAAAGTGACGGAAAATATCACAGCCATGGGTTCCAATTTGGTGATGGTTTTTCCGGGGCGAGGTAACAGCCGGGGAGGGGCTTTTGGAGGTGGAGAGCAATTAACCAACAGTATTTTATCGGTTATTGAAGATGCTTCGTTTCATATCAAGACGATCGCTCCGGAAGCCCGAAAAAACTTTGTTGTCAGTTATGGAGACAACAGCATGCAAACCTCGGTGATCGGTTGTACACTTGACTATATTACGTTACGGAATTATCAAATAGCGGATGGCCGGTTTTTTGATGAAGCAGAGATTAATGCCCGGAGCCGGGTGGCGGTTATCGGGTCATATTTGGCAGACGAATTGTTCCAGGATACGGATCCGGTGGGTGAGTTTATTAAGATTGGCGTGTTCCGATACGAGATCATCGGGGTCCTCAAAGAGAAAGGGCAAAGCGGTTTCGGGAATAGCGATGATTTGCTGTTGATTCCTCTAACAACCATGCAGCAAAGAATTATGGGAAACCAGAGGTTAAGTACTGTTTATATTCAGGCTGATAGTGCGGAAAACGTCGATAAGGTGTACAATCAGGTATATGATGCATTGATGGAAGAGTTTCAAGATGAAACCAAATTTAACATCCGAAACCAAGCGGAGATTTTAGAGACTGTCCAGGAAACGTCAAAGACATTTACGTTACTACTTGGTGGTATCGCGGCCGTTTCATTGCTGGTTGGCGGTATCGGGATTATGAATATTATGTTGGTATCCATCACCGAACGAATTAAGGAAATTGGCCTTCGAAAGGCGATTGGCGCAACAAAGTGGGAAATTTTAAGTATGTTTCTCATCGAAGCCGTGGGATTGAGCATAACCGGAGGATTGATCGGTATCTGTTTGGGCTGGGGAGTTAGTTCGGTGGTTTCGCGGGTAACGGAGTGGACCACGGTGATCTCTCCGGAATCTATCTTAATATCTTTCGGATTTTCGATCGTGGTCGGCCTTTTCTTTGGGGGATATCCTGCGTATAAAGCGGCGGGCCTTCATCCGATTGAGGCGTTACGGCATGAATGACCATTCTGAAAGGGCGATGCTGAATGAAAGTATTGTTGGTTGAAGATGAAGCCAAATTGGCCAACGCATTGGCACAGATTTTAAAACGCCAAGGTTATCAGGTGGATGTTGCCTACGATGGCGATCAGGGCTTAGAGATGGCGGAGAGCGGGCTTTATGATCTGATCGTTTTAGATCGGATGCTGCCGGGAAAAGACGGGGTGAGCATCATTAAGGAACTGCGCCGTCAGGGCATGCACCATCCGGTGTTGTTTTTAACAGCTAAAGATGCACCGGCTGATCGGGTAGAAGGTTTGGATGCCGGCGCAGATGACTATTTGGTTAAGCCCTTTTCAACTGACGAACTTTTAGCACGGTTAAGAGCTTTGAGCCGTCGGAAAAACAAGGAATTTATGAATTCAACCCTCAATGCTGCCGGATTGACACTGGATCCGTTGAAGGGCGAGGTGTCCAATGGGACTGAAGTGATTCAACTGACCGTAAAAGAAACATTATTACTGGAACTACTGATGCGCCACCCCGGCCAGGTTGTTCCGAAGGAGTTGATCTTCGAACGGGTCTGGGGGTATGATTCCGACAGTGAGTTGGGTAATATTGACCTTTATATCCATTATCTTCGTAAAAAGCTAAAGGTGCCTTGTATTAAAACGGTCCGGGGAATAGGCTATTATTTACAGGGGGATGCCGATGTTTCGTAAATTAAAGCTTCAATTTATTCTGACGAATTTACTGATCATCACCTTTTTGTTTATCACCCTGACCGGTGGAGCCTATTTGGTATTACACTTTAGAATGATGAATCATGCGGAATTTTTTGCGAAGCGGATGGCGGAAGGGATCAATTCCGGAATGTTTCTTAAGCAGGAATTGAAACCTCCATCACACCCTCGGACAAGAGAGGATCAGTCTTCGTCATCCTCCGGACTCTTCAAAAAGCCACGGTTTGCACCTCCGGTTGTTTTCTTCGTTAAAGTAGCTCCTAACGGCGAGATTTTTCATAATGCAGGGAATATACCTGTTACTCTCGGGAAATTGAAACCCTTAGTACGTAAAATTTTGAAAAGTTCAAAAGAAAGCGGAACCATACGTTTGGCTGATTCCCAATGCTTTTATTATCAGACACCGCTTACGAAAGAATCAGGCACCTTGATCGTTTTTCAAGGTTTAAAGATGGAAAAGGTCAATCAATACTCATTGATAACCACTTTAATCCTGTTGGGAGGTTTCTATCTTATTTTGGCCACTTTTGGCAGCCTTTTCATGGCCAAACGGGCGATTGCCCCGATTCAAAAATCTTGGCAGCAGCAGAAGGATTTTTTGGCCGACGCTTCCCATGAACTCCGAACACCGTTGGCAGTCATCCAGACTAATTTGGAAGTGATCATGGGAAGCCCCGAGGAGACGGTGGCCAGCCAGATGGATTGGCTGACCAATATTAAGGAAGAAACCGAGCAAATGTCGGCGTTGGTATCTTCGTTGATTTTCCTGGCCAGGGCCGATGCCCATCAATATGTGCTTAATAAGCGCCATTTGTATTTGGATAAGCTGATTTCCCGTGTAGCTGAGGCTTTTCGCCCTTTGGCTGATCAATCTCAAGTGGAAATCGTTCTGGATCTTCAGGAAAATACTCTCTGTGACGGAGATGAAGCCAGTCTTCGTCAAATGCTGGAAAACCTTTTGGATAATGCCCTCCGGTATACACCGGCTGGGGGAAAAATTGAAATCGGTCTTCATCAAAGCGAAAAGAAAATTCGACTGACCGTTGCGGATACCGGTTCGGGAATCGGACCTGAGCATCTGGATAAAATATTTGACCGGTTTTATCAGGCGGATAAATCCCGTTCTAAAGGAAAAGCCGGATTGGGGCTTTCGATTGTGAAAAGCATTGTTGAGAATCATCATGGGACCATACGAGTCCAGAGCAAGCCCGGAAAGGGAACCACGTTTACGGTTCAGTTGCCCTTGGTGAAAGAAGTGCATCATGGCTCCACTTAATTAATATTTAAAGTTGAATTACAAAAACTCTCCGAACATTTAATCGGAAACGAATTTCTGATTCCATGGTCCGGAGGGTTTTTCGTTTTGACGTCATTGAAAGAAACGGTGTAATCTTTAGGAATTTCCAGATAACCAAAAGCCTTTGTGAAAGGCTTATCAATATCGTAACAACCTTATTAAAAACAAGATGATAAAACAGGAATAGGGAAAAGTTTGGATAATAACATAAGACACTTACTGTGGGAAAATTCCGTAGTGTACAGTGCATGGTTCACGGTACACAGTTACAGATATGTTGAATCTATATAACAATATACTGTGTACGATGCATTGTGCGCTGTGAACCCTTTTACTTTCTGTGATCATGATGATAAAGGAGAACGATTTTGGAAGCGATCGAGCAACGTCCGATTATTAATGAAACCCTGAAGACCATCGCCCACCGGAGGAGTATCCGGATGTTCAGCGATCAACCGGTGAGCGATGAGGCCATTGGAACCATATTGCAGGCTGCCAACCAGGCGCCGTCAGCCCACAATCAACAGTCTTGGCGGTTTATCGTGATAAGGGGCAATAAGAAACGGGAGCTGGTTGAGCTGGTTAATTCGAAAGCGGCTCAATTTCCCAAGGCATCGTCCGTCCTTCTCAGGATGGCTTCCCGGTCCATTGCCAGTGCACCTGCGGTTATTGCCGTCATTAATACCGGGGAACTGATTGAGCACGGCACTCATTTATTTAATATGGCTTCGGAGCAAGCATATGATTTTTTCCGGACGATGGAGATCCAGAGTTCGGCGGCAGCGGTTCAAAATCTATTGCTGGCTGCCACATCCCTCGGATTGGCAACCGTGTGGTTGGGCATTCTTTTTTTGATCAAAGATGAAGTCTTGGAATTACTGGGGGAACCGAAAGGTGAATTTATGGCCGTCATCCCGGTGGGATATCCGTCTAAAATGACCAAAGGCCCGGAAAAGCGACCGCTGGAGACGATCGTTAAATATCTGGATTAATCGGTTTTTTCCTGAAAGGATTCCTTCAAAGGGAAGTCGAATGATATATCTGGATCGAACACGAAAATTTCAGAATGGCCGAAGCCCCGGCCAACGGAGAACGGAGGAATAGCACCGGATGGAATATGATGTCTTCAAGCAAAAAGTGGGCGAATTATGCGGTATTGATCTCAGGCACTATAAAAGTCAGCAGATGGATCGCCGGATCAATTTCCTGGGACAGGCCTGGGGTGTTAAAGATTATGACGATTATTTAAATCAATTGATGACCAGGCCGGAACGGTTCAAAGAATTTATGAACCGGTTGACCATTAATGTTTCGGAGTTTTTTCGCAATCCTGAACGATTCCATGAATTGTGGCATCAGGTGTTGCCGGATATCTTAAAACACCGTTCCAGGATTACCATTTGGAGCGCCGGTTGTTCGGACGGTTCGGAACCTTATTCGGTGGCCATCATTGTCAATGAGCTAAATGCTGCCGCTAAAGTGCGGATCTTGGCTACCGATATTGACCGGGAGATCATTCGGAAGGCTCAGGAAGGCATTTATACGGCCAATGAAGTGAAAAGTTTGCCGGAGGATTTACGTCTGAAGTATTTTGAGCAGAAAAACCACCTGTTTTATTTGAAGCCTGAGATTAAGCAAATGGTGGAATTCCGTCATCATAATTTGTTGAATGATCCTTTTCCCAGCCCGGTGGATTTGATCATCTGCCGCAATGTGGTTATTTATTTTACCAAAGAAGCAAAAAGTATGTTGTATAAGAAATTCATTGAAGCGCTTCGACCCGGTGGTTATATCTTAGTGGGCGGGACGGAGCCGATCTTGAATTATCGGCAGTTGGGATTGGAACATACATTGACGTCGTTTTATCAGAAACCCCGGAATCCGGTTGTCCTTTAGAAATGCGGTAGATATGTCACGGGAGGATTATTTTCCGAAAGGAGATTCGAGTGATCGTCGGAACCGGTATCGATATTATCGAGATATCCAGAATTGCCAAAGCCATCAGTAACGAGCACTTTGTGAAACGCGTTTATACCGATGACGAATGGGCGGAGAGCAAGGGATTAAGTCACCGTTTGGCCGGGTTTTTTGCAGCGAAGGAAGCGTTGTTGAAGGCCATGGGTACCGGTTTGGCCGGTTTTTCCTGGCGGGAGATGGCGGTTCGGCATGACGCCAACGGGGCTCCGGTGCTGCATACCGACGGGAAGGTTGCCCGATATCTTCAGGAACTTAAGGTAAGAAAAATCCATGTGAGCATTTCCCATTGCCGGGAATATGCAGTGGCTCATGTGGTTTTGGAGGCATTCGAGTAAGATGAGGCTTGCTTTAGCGCTGCAAATGCGGCAGCTGGATGACAGAGCACAGTCCGAATGGCAATTGTCCGGAGACCTATTGATGGAACGGGCGGCGCTGGCAGCTGCCCGGGAAATGAAACGGATCGTCAAGGGGAAACTATCGAAAGTTATCATTTGTTGCGGAAAGGGAAATAACGGCGGTGATGGATTGGCGTTGGCCCGCATTTTGCAGGCAGACGGTTCAAACATTACGGCTGTTTTATTATACCCTCGGGAGGAATATCGGGGGTTGGCTGCGTTAAACTTGGAACGCGCCGAAAAATTCGGAGTAAGAGTGGCGAGTTGGAGCGAAAATACGGCCAGTGAATTGAAAGATGCCGATGTGATCGTCGATGCCATCTTGGGAACGGGTACGTTCGGCGCTCCCCGGGAACCCTTGCCTCGGGTGATCGAAGCCATTAACCGGGCCAACCGGCCGGTGCTGGCCTTGGATATCCCCTCCGGGATCGATGCGGATACGGGGAATGTGCCGGGAACCGCGGTCAAGGCTCATATGACGGTAACCTTTGGCCTGGCGAAGCCGGGGTTGTACATTTATCCCGGAGCGGAGTATGCCGGGGAAGTGGTCATCGATCATATTGGATTTCCGGAGGCTTTGATCGAGGATGAGCAGTTGTTCATCCATTGCCTGACTGTGGCGGATGTCCAAAAGATGTTGCCCCGCCGTGAACCGACGGCCCATAAAGGAACCACCGGCCATCTTCTGGTGATTGGAGGAGCGCCGGGCATGTATGGGGCGCCGGCGTTGGCCGCCCTGGGAGCTTTAAGGACGGGATCCGGATTGGTGACAGTGGCGGTCGACGATTTGGCCCGGTTCGTGGATAAACCTCGGGAAACAATGGCGGTTGAGCTGGAAGACGCGCTGCAACGGCTGGACGATTACCGCGCAGTCGTTGTCGGCCCCGGCCTTGGCGCCGAAAGCGGCCTGGAGGTCATGAAGGCGGTCGTTGCTTCCGCCAACCGGCCGCTGGTTATCGATGCGGATGGTTTAAACGCATTGGCCCAAAACATGGAGTTAATGAAGGAGATTCGGGTGCCGGCCGTGTTGACGCCCCATCCGGGAGAGATGGCCCGGCTGACGGGATTGGAGACCCGGGCGATTCAAAAAGACCGTTTAAATGTGGCCCGATCTTATGCCGAAAAGTGGCAGAAAATCGTCGTTTTGAAAGGGGCCCGGACGGTGATTGCCCTTCCCGACGGACGGATTTATCTCAATCTGACCGGTAATTCCGGGATGGCTACGGCCGGTATGGGAGATGTATTGGCCGGAATGATTGGAAGTTTAATGGCGCAGGGATTGCCGGCGGAAACGGCGGCGGTTCTTGGCCCTTACCTACATGGTCTGGCCGGGGATCTGGCGGCGGGCCAACGGGGGCCGGTGGGAATCGTTGCCGGAGATGTTATTTCGGGGATTCCTGAAGTATATAAGAAGGTGTGGGCAGATGAATCATTATGATAAGATAATTCGCCCGGTTTGGGCTGAAATCGATTTACAGGCATTACGCCATAATCTACATGAAGTCCGTCGGCTGGTCGGGCCGGAAGTAGAGATTATGGCTGTTGTTAAAGCAGAAGCATACGGCCATGGTGCTGTAAAAGTGGCCCAAACGGCGATTGAGAACGGAGCTTCCTGGCTCGGAGTATCCTTGCCTGAAGAGGGGATTGTTCTACGGAAAGCTGGCTTTACTGTTCCTATCCTAGTCTTCGAAGCTTTACAACCGGAACAGGTCGATGCTTTTATCGATTATGATCTCACAGCGACCGTTTGTATTTTGGATTCGGCTATCGCCTTGTCCCGGGCAGCTTTGAAAGCCGGTAAAACAGCCGCGCTTCATGTAAAAGTGGATACCGGAATGGGACGGGTCGGTGTTTGCTATAGCGATGCGTTAAAGATAGTGAAAGGGATTGCAAAGCTCCCTGCCATTCAAACAACCGGCATTTATTCTCATTTGGCAACGGCCGATCAAGAGAATAAAGATTTCGCCAATCTTCAAATCAAACGCTTTACCAAAGTCGTTTCCGAGTTGCGGGAAGCCGGGCTGCTTCCTGGGAAAGTCCATCTGGCCAACAGTGCAGCGATTATTGATTTGCCAGCTTCTTATTTTAATATGGTTCGTCCCGGGATAATGCTTTATGGGATGAAGCCTTCTTCAGAGATGTCCCTTTCCGGAAAGGTAGATCTCCAGCCGGTCCTGTCGCTGAAGACAAAAGTGATCTTCGTCAAACGGGTGCCGGCTCAAACAGGGATCAGTTACGGCCATTGTTATCGGACGAAAAAGGAGACGACCATTGTAACCATTCCTATCGGTTATGGGGATGGTTGGTCTCGAAGACTGACCAATCAAGCGGAAGCGATCATCGGTGGAAAAAAATATCCAGTAGTAGGAGCAATTTGCATGGATCAGTGTATGATCGATGTTGGCGATGATCCGGTGGAATTGGGAGCTTCTGTAACGCTTATTGGAAAAGATGGGGAAGCTGAAATCACAGTCGATTCCATTGCGGAAACTTTAGGGACGATCAATTATGAAATCACTTGTATGCTGGGGAGTAGAGTTCCCAGGGTGTATAAATCATGAGAGAGCGATTGGTTGAAATTAAAGTTCCCTGGTTGGCTCCAAACGAGCCAGTTGTGGAGGTCGTTCGCTGGTTGGTTGAAGCCGGCCAACTTGTCGAAATTGATCAAGATTTACTGTTGCTACAGGTTGACGGAGAGGAGTTTATATTGCCTGCTCCCATCGACGGAACTCTCATCGAATTATGCGTTGAAGCCGGAGAATATTTGAGCGAGGGCCAGGTCATCGCAGTTGCCAGGTTGATTTAAAAAGATTCCCGTCATAATTTGTCCACCTTCCATCATATGTTTAGTTGGGGGTGGATTTTTATGTGGCGGAAATTCTTCATCGTGGTAATGCTGGTTATGATACTCGGTGGCAGTGTGTGGGGAGCTGCGTATCCGGTGGTTTATTTTGAAATGGAGGATCCGGTCGGAGATGATTACGGGTATGGAAGTTATCAGTACCCGACAAACATTGCTTTTCAACCGTATAAAGGGTTGTTTGATATTATCGGCTTTAAAGTATGGGCTGAAAAAGAAGGGGTCATTTATTTTGATACTCGGTTTGCAACGATCACCAATCCCTGGATGGCCCCGGAAGGGTTTATCCATCAAAACTTAAGGATTTATATTGATACCTCGCCCAAGGGGGGCTGTGTTGCGCCGGTAAAACGGGGACCCAATGTAGTATTCAATCCGAAATTCGGATGGGAGGTTTGTCTGAAAGTGGTGGGTTGGAATAACAGCCAACTGATGACGTTAGAAGATGGCGTCCTAAAGATTCGTACATTACAGACGGAAGTATTAGGAGACGGCCAGACCATCCGGGTTTCGGTGCCGATAGAACGAATCGGTGTTCCGGATAAACGGTGGAATTATTATGTTTTCGTAGGGTCTTATGATGGATTTGGAGAGGATTTCTTTAGGAAAGTCGCAGTTAAACCGGGAGCCTGGGTTATTGGCGGTGGTACCGGTGATGGTTTTGAACCGCGAGTTATGGATATTTTAGCGCCAAAGCATGGGAAATACCGGCAGGAAGCGCAATTGAAGTCTTTCAATATTGCTACAAAAAAACTGGCGGAGTTGTATCCGGTCGGACCGGGGAACCAAGGAGGCCACGGGGTGCTCTGGTTGGGAATTTTGGCGGCGGCTCTGGCCGGTACCGGCGGATATGCGATTTACCGTAAGCCAAAAGGTTTAAGCTGGTTTTGGGTTAAAATCGTGAAAAACGGGAAAACTTCTGCATAAGAAGATGAGCATGGAAGACTCCTCATCCCATAGGATGGGGAGTTTGCATTTGATAAACGGGAATAAATCCGCATCAAGAATCAGGCTGATTTGGCCGAGGTTGACCATTGATCCAAATAGTGTTAAACTGATTTTATGCAAATTGATTCTGGAGGGACATTATGCATCCTTATGCGCAGTATGTAAATCCGTTCCTGGCGAAACAACTCCATCAGTTAAATATGGATAAAGTGTTTTGTGAAGGTTCCGGATGTGAATTAATCGATAAAGACGGAAATCGATACTTAGATTTTATCGCTTCATACGGAGCATTACCCTTTGGCTATAATCCTCCGGAAATATGGGATGCCATTATAACGGTCCGGGATCACCGGGAGCCCAGTTTCGTACAACCGTCCTATTTGGAAGCGGCCGGCCAGTTGGCTGAAGCTCTCGTGAAGGTGGCTCCTCCCGGATTGGAACGGGTTACATTTGCCAACAGCGGTGCCGAAGCAGTGGAAGCGGCATTAAAAATGGCCCGGTGTTATACAGGACGTCATGGTATTTTGACGACCAAAAACAGTTTCCATGGGAAAACCCTCGGAGCGTTGTCGGCGACGGGCAAAGATTCTTACCAAAAAGGATTCGGCGCGCCGGTGGAAGGGTTTGTCCGGATTGCATACGGTGATTTGGAAGAGTTGGAGCGGGCTTTTAAAGAAAAGCCGGATTATTATGCGGCGTTGATCGTGGAGCCGATTCAGGGAGAGGGAGGCATTATCATCCCGCCGCCGGGCTATCTCCGGGAAGCCCAGCGCATTTGCCATCAGTACGGGGCGGTTTTAATCGCCGACGAAGTTCAAACCGGACTGGGCCGGACCGGGAAGATGTTTGCCTGCGAACATGAAGGAATCACTCCCGATATCATGACCTTGGCCAAAGCTTTGGGCGGTGGGATAATCCCCATCGGTGCCGTTTTAGCCAAGCCGGAGGTCTATACGGAAGACTTTGCGTTGAAACATTCATCCACCTTTGCCGGGAATACGCTGGCTTGCCGGGTGGGCTTGAAAGTCTTGGAGATATTGACGCGCAATGACGGGCAACTGTTAAAGGAGATCGCAGATAACGGCGAATATTTGCTCAGCCGATTGAAAGCCATCCAAAGACGGTATTCGTCGGTTATTGCGGATGTTCGGGGCCGGGGCCTGATGCTCGGTTTGGAGTTGGGCGTGAACAAATACAATCTGCCCGACAGCCTGCTGGGAATTATGGCTGACCAGGAATTTTTGTCGCCGGTGGTCTCCAGCTATTTGTTGAACGTCGAAAAACTGCGGGTGGCTCCGACCTTAAACGGGGCAGCGGTGATCCGCTTGGAACCGCCGCTGATTATCAGTCGTCAACAATGCGAACAAGCCATGGATTCGGTGGAACGAATGGCTGCCCGTCTTGCCATGGGCAATACGGCATCGTTTTTATGCCATTTGGTAGGGGTAACACCTCCAAAGGTTACGGAGACCGTCATTACACCGAAACCGCCGCTTTTGCCGGCGGAAGATGATTCCGAAGGCCGGTTCGCTTTTTTGGTGCATCCGTTGTATTTAAAAAATTATACCGAATTTGATGAATCTTTGGGTTTCTTCACTGAAGACCAATTAAATGACTTGGTCTGGCGTTGGAACGACTTGGTGGAACCTTTTCCTGTAGCTCAAACCCGGATTATCTCCAAAACCGGACAACAGGCTTTTGGCGAATTTATCTGTGTCTGCCGGACTTCGGAAGAGTTGATGAATATGCCCCGGGAACAGGTATTGAAAGAACTGGCGGCTGCAGTCAAACTGGCGAAAGACCGTGGAGCCAAAATTGTTGGATTGGGCGCTTATACCTCGGTCGTTTCTAAAGGCGGTAAAGATTTGCGTAATCTGGGTGTTGCGTTGACCACCGGGAACAGTTATACGGTGGCTGCTGCTGTGGAAGCGACGTTAGAAGCAGCTCGACAACTGGAGATGGGGATTTACCAAACAACAGCGGCAGTGGTCGGGGCCACAGGTTCTATCGGCAGGGCGTGTGCGTTGCTTATGGCAGAACAGGTGAATACGTTGATCCTGATCGGTAACCCCAATAACGAACATCATAGCCGGCGGCGGCTGATGAAAGTGACGGCCGAAATTTACCGGCACCTCAATCAAATGACCTCGAGCGGCGGAGCCATTGTGGAATTTGTCAAACGGCATCCCCGTGTTCCGGCTCCGGATGCACCGCTGGAAGCCTATCAGCAATTTGCTGAAGAGGTATTGGGTGAAAGCCCGGTAATTTATACGGTCGATATTGAGAGGTATTTACCTCAGGCAGACATGGTGATTACGGCAACCAGTCAGGTGAATAGTTTGATTCATCCCAATATGTTGAAGTTTGGGGCGATCGTTTGTGACGTGGCCCGTCCGGCCGATGTCAGTGTGGAAGTGAAAGAGGCCCGTCCTGATGTTTTGGTGATTGACGGCGGTGTGATTGCAGTTCCCGGGTTGCCGGATCTGGGTTGGAACTTTGGATTTGAAAAGGGATTGGCCTATGCTTGTATGTCTGAAACCATCATGTTGGCTTTGGAGCATGATTATCGTCATTATAGCCTGGGCGTGGATATCGATGTTGACACTATTGACTATACCAGGCAACTGGCGAAGAAGCATGGCTTTAAATTAGCGGGATTCCGCAGTTTTGACCGGCCTTTGGCAAAGGAAGATTGGGAGTCGGTTCTTGCAGCACGGCAAAAGATCAGTGAGCCAACTGCAGTGTGATCTTTTTATAAAACACAAACAATATCGTTCAATTAACCGGAAGCTAAGCTTCCGGTTTTTGTTTGTAACCATTTTTAGGGTTGTCTGGAAATGGGTTATATTTTTGGGGGGGTTGGTTAAAATAACTCCTGTATTTGGTCGGTGCGGAAACCGGCCCAATCTGAACAGGGGTGAAATGATGAGGACGTTGGTATTGAGTTGGGAGTTCCCGCCAAAAATTGTTGGCGGGATTGCCCGCCATGTTTATGATTTATCCCGGGCCATGGTGAAGCAAGGCGAAGATATTCACGTGATTACCTGTGGAGTCCAGGGGGCGCCGGAATACGAAAATGTGCACGGAATCAAGGTGTACCGGGTTCCCGCCAGCAATCCGGCAGCTCCGGACTTTTTAACCTGGGTTTTGCAATTGAATATTAACATGCTGGAACAGGCCAGCAAGCTCAAGATAGCCGGCCTGGATTTCGACCTGATTCATGTCCATGATTGGCTGGCGGCGTTTGCCGGGAAAAGTTTAAAACATGCCTGGCGAATTCCGCTGATTTCCACCATCCATGCGACAGAGTACGGCCGCAATAACGGGCTTCACAATCCGTTGCAGCGTTATATCAGCGATGTGGAATGGTGGCTTGGGTACGAGTCGTGGCGAATCATTTGCTGCAGCCAATATATGAAAAGCGAATTACAGCGCGTATTTCAAATTCCTGACGATAAACTCCAGGTGATCCCCAATGGGGTATATCCTGAAGAATTCAATCAAACCCGTATCGATCCGGAGTCCATTCGGTATAAATATGCGGCTCCGGATGAAAAAATCGTTTTTCACGTGGGTCGGATCGTCCCGGAAAAGGGGCTGGGCGTGTTATTGGAGGCCATGCCTAAAGTATTGGCTTATGATTCCCGGGTGAAACTGGTGATCGCCGGTAAAGGGGCTTATCTGGATGAGCTGAGGCACCGTGCTTATCAGCTGGGGATTTATAACCGGATCTATTTTACCGGATATATCGATGACGATACCCGGAATGCGTTATATAAATGCGCCCAAGTAGCGGTCTTCCCCAGTCTTTATGAACCTTTCGGAATTGTGGCTTTGGAAGGAATGGCGGCCGGAACGCCGGTAGTGGTCAGCGATACTGGTGGGATGAGTGAAATCATCCAACACGGAGTCAACGGGCTGAAAGCGTATACCAACAATCCTACGTCATTGGCAGACAATATTATTTGGGCATTGGACCATCCTGACCATGCGCAAAAAATGAAAGCTCAAGCGTTGGAAGACATTCGAAACATCTACAATTGGGATCGGATCGCCGCCAAAACCATTGGTACCTATCAGCATGTGTTGGAAGAATTTAAACGTTCCAATTGGCAACCGGTGGTCCATGAGGAAATTTTGCGCGAAATCAAGATGTCGAAAATGAAAGACGACGGTGAGCAAGAGTATGATTTTCACCGCTATCAGGAGACGGTATTGAAGGAGGTATCCCATGAAAGCAGTTATTATGGCCGGAGGAAAAGGAACGAGACTCAGACCCTTAACTTGCAATAAGCCGAAACCGATGGTTCCCATTGCCAACCGCCCCATGATGGAACACATTGTTCATTTGTTGAAAAAGCACCATTTTGACGATGTCGTGGTCACCCTTTTTTATCTTGGCGAGTCCATAGAGAATTATTTCGGGGACGGTAGGGAATTCGGTTTGAAAATGCAATATTTTACCGAAGAGAAGCCTTTGGGGACGGCCGGTTCCGTCAAAAACGTCGCCGAATTTCTGGATGAAACCTTCTTGGTTATCAGCGGGGATGCGTTAACCGACATTAACCTGGAGGCGGCGGTCGCCTTTCATAAGGAGAAAGGGTCCATGGCGACATTGGTCTTGACCCGGGTCGACAATCCGCTGGAGTACGGGGTGGTCATCACCGACAGTGACGGCCGGATTCGGCGGTTTTTGGAGAAACCGGGATGGGGCGAAGTTTTCAGCGATACGGTGAATACGGGCATTTATGTCTTGGAACCGGAAGTCTTGAATTATTTTGACAAGGGACAAGTTTTCGATTTCAGCAAAGATTTATTCCCCTTGTTGCTCGGAAAAGGCGTGCCGATGTACGGCTATGTGGCAACCGGTTATTGGTCAGACATCGGCAATCTGGAACAATATCGACAGGCCCATTTTGATGTGTTGACCGGGAAGATTCGGGTTTCCATACCCGGCCGGGAAATTCAACCCGGTATCTGGGTTGGAGAAGGAGTGCAGATCGATGCTGATGCATCGTTAGAAGCTCCGATTTTGTTAGGGGATTATTGCCAGATTGAAAGCGGAGCTCATATTGGAGCTTATACGGTGATGGGCAATTACGGTTGTGTCCAGGAAGGCAGCAGTATTAAGCGGAGCGTCTTATGGGATCATTGTTATCTTGGGGCTAACAGTGAAGTCCGGGGCGCGATTCTGTGCCATCATAACCATTTAAAAGGCAAAAATGCCGTATTCGAAGGGGCGGTTTTGGGTGAAGGCGTTTCCCTGGGCATTAAGAGTATTATCAAACCTCAAGTCAAAGTTTGGCCCGATAAGGCCATTGATAGCGGCACGGTTTTAAATGAGAGCGTCATTTGGGCCAAAAAGTGTTCCCGGAGCTTATTTGGAAATGCCGGAATCAGTGGAACGATTAATCAAGAGATCACGCCAGAACTGACCGCCAAATATGGGGCAGTATTTGGGTCCCGGTTAAAACCCGGGTCGAGAATCGTAGTCAGTTCTGACAACTTCCGGGCCTCCCGGGTCTTCAAACGGGCATTGGTGGCCGGCGTATTGTCTGCCGGAGTTCATGTGTATGACCTTGGAACGATTCCGACCCCGGTAACCAGATATGCATTGGTATCTTTGGGGGCCCAAGGCGGTGTTCATCTGCGCATCGATGATCAAGATGCTGATTCGATTTTGATCGAGTTCTTTGACGATCGGGGTTTAAACATCGATAAGAGCAGCGAACGGGCTATGGAAAACAGTTTCTTAACGGAGGATTTTCCGCGGGCTACCGGTGATACCATGGGCGAAATCGCCTTTGTGCCTCAGTTGATAGAACCTTATCTCCAGGGCATGCTGCCTGAAACATCCGTTAAAGCCATTGCCCAACGGCGGTTCAAGATTGTGGCTTTGTATGAACCCGGGAGTTTGTCGTTGATATTGCCGACCTTGTTCGAGAAATTAGGGTGTGAAGTGATTCCGGGCGAAATGATCCGGGAGGATGCGGTTAACCGGCCCCGTACTCTTCAGGAACTCCTGAATGCATTGAGCCGGGTTGAGGAACTAACCCGGCAACATCGGGCGGACCTGGGGATTATCGTGGACCATAATGCAGAACGCCTTATTTTACTCGATGAAAATGGGGATCTTCTTAAGGAAGAACAATTTATGGCGCTTCTTGCCTATTATGTTTTCAAATATCAACCGGAAGCCTCCATTCCGGCGCCTGTAACAGCGCCTCATGTCCTCGAAGCCTTGGCCAAAGAGTTTCGGGGACGGGTGATCCGGACCAAGGTAAATCCTCGCTCACTGATGGAACGGGAGGCTGAGGAAAGGCTATTTCCAACGCTCTCCGGGGAAAGTTCGTATCATCCGCAGTTTGACGCGGTGTTCAGTTTGGTTAAAATCCTGGAATTATTAGCCCGGGAAAATCTGACCTTGGCAGGTGCTAAACTGTTAATCCCCGATGTGCCCCGGAGATATCAGGAAGTGGACTGCCCCTGGGAGCATAAGGGCAGGATCATGAGGAATCTTTTTGAGGAAAACAAAGAACATCAGGTGGAGATGACGGATGGTTTAAAGGTTTATCACGAGCAAGGCTGGGCATTGGTACTACCCGATGCAGAAGAGCCGGTATTCCGAATTTATGCTGAAGCTGGCAGTTATGAAGAAGCTGATGCTCTGACCCAGATGTATATAAATCGGATTCAGGAGCTGCAGATGGAATGAACTGATTGGTGATGGGATTAGGTCAGGAGATAGTAGTCAGTTGTAGAAGATAGAATATAGGTGACAGAGACAGGCGCATATAAGGTTTACTAAATGGTTCGAGTGGAGTATGATGTTTCTCATGAAACATCCCCCATCGAACCTCCAAACGGCTAATGTACACCCCATAATTTTGAATTTCTCATATACATCTCCTGGGTCCTGACTCCTGGCTCTTGTCTCCTAACCGGAATCCATAATCCGGCATTCAGAACCCGATGGTTCACAATTAAATCATTTTTCCTAATAATACCGAAGAACCTTTCTTGACTTCGGGATAGGCATGTGTTAAAATAATTCATGCGTTACCGAGAGCTCGGAGGAGTGTCCGAGTGGTTTAAGGAGGCGGTCTTGAAAACCGTTGTACCGCAAGGTACCGGGGGTTCGAATCCCTCCTCCTCCGCCAGTTGTTGCAACATTTGCGGTGAGAGGCGAGAGTACGAGCTCGATAGCCGCTTCGTTATTGAACGGTTTGACACCACGGAGAGATACCCAAGCAGGTTGAAGGGGACGGTTTGCTAAACCGTTAGTAGGAGAAATCCTAGCGAGGGTTCGAATCCCTCTCTCTCCGCCACTTCATTTATTCACTATGCGCCCGTAGCTCAGCGGATAGAGTATTTGACTACGAATCAAAGGGTCCCAGGTTCAAGTCCTGGCGGGCGCGCCATAAAAAACAAGTAACGTCGCATATTTGCGGCGTTTTTTTGTGTGCCGTGACAAAAAATCAAATGGTCAACCGTGACAAAACCGTGACAATCATTTTTCGCACACCCAGGAAGGCTACAATTTATATCTTTTCTCAAAAGAAAGAAACCCGCGGATACGCGGGTTTCTTTCTTTTGAGAAAAGTTCACTTTAGGAAGATTTTTTAGAGTCGCTGTTCAGTACATATTTTCGTATGAGAAAACCACTGACGATGCCGCCAATGGCTGCTGCCGAAGCGTGGACATAGTTTCCGGCGGTGCTTTGGATCATCAGGGGATTGTCGGCCAAACGGCCAAAGGTGTTAAATAATATGGATTCGGCGGTCATCGTCAGGAGCATGGCTTTATAAGGAAAATAGTCGGTTCCCCAAATTCTTGCACTGTAATATATGGCCAAACTCAGCCAATAATTAAAGCCAAAAGCCGCCAAAATCCCCAATATCCAGCTGGGTTCTTTCATCCACATCATGCTTAATGCCTCAAAAGCAGTTAAATTCGTAAAACCCAGTTGTTTCATGATCCAGGTGTAGCCTTCCCCAAAAGGCCATCCGACTAACGTAATGATGGTTGACATGAATACTTTATCGCGGCTCATTTCCAAATCCATTTTTCTAGATTTCCAGCTATAATATGTCCTTACCTTAACATGATTATACTCGGAATCTAGGCGTGAGAACCCTTTCCGAACATCTAAAAAAAGGAAAATTGATTTAAACCGAGAAAAAATAATTTGCCGTAAATAAATTAAAAGGAGCCGCTGGCATCGGAGGTAGGACGATGAAAGAGAGGAATTATGCCCTTCTGATTGGGATCGTTGTGACTGTCGCATTATTTTGTTTTTTTCAATGGAGAGTCAGCCAGGATTCTCAATTAACTGCGGAGTTTCAGACGTATGCCAAAGTGAAGAACGGAATGGCTATGGAAGAGGTGGAGGCTCTGCTGGGGCCGCCCCAGTCCGTCCGGAAATCTTCCATAAGCGCCGGGGGCGAAATGAGGATTTATGATATTTATAATCCCAAAATAAAAGGAAAATGGGATTTTAACGCCTATTTATATGTGGATTATGACTCAACGGGCCGGGTTATCCGGACTCGGATTAATGACTAGATATTTTTTTGGGAGTCTCGGAGAGGCATCGATGAGACAGGCAACGACTCCGGCAGGAGTCGTTTTTTGATTGAGGGGTTACGAGTATCCATGGAGGGAATCTCGAGAGTATTTTCCGCTGGGTAATGGGTATTCCGCTCGAAAAGCGAAGGCAGTTTTCGCTGAAAAATTGCAGCCTCAACCGGTTTATTAAAGTAAATGACTATTGGAAGCTGGATACATGGGGAGAAGTGTATTTTGATAGAGGGTGGTGCAGAAATCAATGACTGAAGTGGAGTTCAGAATGATATAAAAAAGATTCGAAGCAGGGGGATTGTTATGAA
This sequence comes from Bacillota bacterium, assembly GCA_029776205.1. Taxonomy (GTDB): domain Bacteria; phylum Bacillota; class UBA4882; order UBA8346; family UBA8346; genus JAKOSX01. The sequence continues at coordinate 46,729 of JAKOTQ010000057.1, forward strand.
AAGAAATGGTAAAGTTTTTATTTTGGCATGGGTCATGGTATTTTTTACAATGACTTCTATTGCGTGGTTAAATACGGAGCCTTCTATTCGGGAACAGTCGGATAAGTCACTGACATATTTAACACCTTATTATGGCAGTGCCAAGATGAGTCTTTTTGATAATTCGGTAAAATGGGGATATATTGATAATTTTGGAAAAGTGAAAATTACTCCGCAATTTAATATGGCATATCCGTTTTCGGAGGGACTGGCTTTCGTAAAAACGGAAACAGAAGCGGGATTTATCGATGAAACTGGAAAATTTGTCATTAAATTGGATCCATCCGTATTCGTTCATTCACCTTTTTCAGAAGGACTAGTCGCTGTTTGTATGGATAAATGGGGATTTATGGACAGGAGCGGCAAATTTGTCATTGCTCCAAAATTTGATGAAGCAATAAAGTTTAGCGAAGGATTGGCCAGAGTGGCGATGAACGATAAATGGGGATATATCGATAAATCGGGGGAATATGTCATTAAGCCCCACTTTGATATGGCTTATGAGTTCCGGGAAGGTTTAGCGCTTGTTGAAAAAGACGGACTGTACGGATTTGTTGATAGATCCGGAAAGATGGTTGTAAAGAATAAATATACTGCTGCAGGCGATTTTGTTGAGGGACTTGCAGCCGTTAAATTAAGAGATAAATATGGTTTTATTAATAAGAATGCAGAAGTTGTTATTCAACCCCGATTTGATTGGGTAGGCTCATTTTTCGAAGGTATGGCTGCGGCCAGGGTGGAAGGGAAATATGGGTATATCAATAAAAAAGGCCAATTTGTAATACCTCCGATGTTTGATAATGCTTATCGATTTCTTAACGGCCTTGCTTATGTTAAAGTAAATGGAAAGTGGGGAGTTATTAATAAAGAGGGGCACTTCCTTATTGAATCTCAATTTGATAGGGTTGAAAGCGTAATGATCAATGGCATACCTTTTTCAGGCTGGTACCTTTCCAATATGACACGAGTTATCAAAGGAGACCAGGTTTATTATGTTAACGAAAAAGCACAAATATTTGAGATAAAGGATTAATATTTTTAGCATCGAGCTTTTAGCTCACCTTGGCCCTCTCTTAAAAGGAGAGGGATGATGGAGTGGAAATGAAGGCCTTTAATCTGGTGGGTAACTATGGGTGTTAAAAACATTTTAGTCGGACAAGTTAATCCGGTAAAAAAGATTTAGCAAAAGATTTTCGTAGAGAAATGACGCCTAAAGAAAAAATTCTTTGGCATTATTTGTGTTTAAGGTGAGGAAGGGGAAATGATGATGGAGATTCAAGGAAAGGTTAAACCCGATGGTATCGTTGGAAAACCGGTTATTGAAAAATCTACCGTAAGGCCTTGGGCGCGTTTTTTTGCGAGAACAGTGGACATTTTAACCTCAATATTAATAATTAAACTTATTCTTCTGTATATCGATCCTTGCGGGCTAATTGAAGCGAATTCCCCCGTTCATTTGGAATATGATTTTGCTGATGGTTATCATGTTGGTCGTTGAGCCATCCAAATATATTTCTTCCAAAGGACTTATGGAAAATGGTTATCGGCATCAGGGTATCGAAAAGTTCGGGGAAAAAATTTCATTGGGCCAGGCTTTCAATTGAAACAGGCTGGTTTGGTTATACGGCTTTGCCGTATGTTTGCTCATTATAAGAGTCATATCCATGTTGAGAACCTATCAAAAGTTAACCGATACTGGCACGACTTTATAGGATAGAAGATACGGATTCGCCATCGAACACTCAAAGATTAAAGGCTGGGCTTTATTTGCCAGCGTTCTGGGGGTTTTCCTCATTTCCGCTTATATCGGTTGATACGTATATGTTCATCCGGTCAGAGATAACTGTGACGTTGGCGGAATTCCGAAGGGGAGCATTGTTGCTCCCTTTTAAATACGTAACTGAAATAGGCCGGGTTTTCAAAGCCGCAGAGCTGAGCGATGCGGGAAATGGGCTCTGAGGTCCGGACCAAAAGTTCTTTGGCACGGTTGAGACGGATGTGATTGAGATAGGCATTGGGTGTTATGCCGAACGTCTCCGTAAAGATTCGGTGAAAATACGTAGGGCTCAGTTCCGTGACTTTGGCGATATCTTCAAGACAAATCCGGGCAGTGAAATTGTTGTGCAGGTGGTCGATGCACCGTTTCAGTCGTGCATAATGAGGAGAATTGGGAACAGGTTTACGATGCAGGGTAATATCCTGATAGATATCATGGAGCAGTCGTAAAATCAATGAACGGAGGATCACCGGCGAGAAGGGGTGATAGTTGATCCGTTCGGTAAAGATATGGTCGAAGACCGCCTGATAATGATCGGTGGCATCCGGGTGAAAGATGGTGGGAATCCCATCTAAAAAAGGACAGCTGTAATAAGGTTGAAATTGGGTTTGACGGTTAAAATCATAGGTTTCAATGGACTTTCCGGATGTGCCGGTGAGGTCAAAACAGATTAAATAACAACTATAGGGCATGATCCCTTGGGTGATCTGGCCGGGCCGGCGAAAGACGACATCTCCCGGCTGGAGAGGATATTCCTTTCCGTCCAGATACATGGCGCCTTCGCTGAAAATAATAAACTCCAATTCATAATCGTATACATAGCGTCTGTTCAGGCGATGGGTCTTCGGGAGTACCCCGTCGCGGTTAAAAATGGTTGCTTTCAGCAATGTCGGAGCAAAATCATGAACGTCAACGGGAATAACCGGCGGGGATAGCGGTTTCATGGTGAGACCTCCTTCGTCTTTTGTCTTGCGCACCATCTTATCATAAGATTTCGAAAGAATAAATAAGATTGCATATCGAAATTCGTAAAATTTAGTGATAGCATAAATGTCGAGAACATAACATTTCGAAAACGAGATGGGTGACAAGGAGGAGCGGGCATGACAAAAATTGTCAATCCGATATTGCGGGGTTTCCATCCGGACCCGTCGATTCTGCGGGTCGGCGATGATTATTACATTGCCACATCGACTTTTGAATGGTTTCCCGGGGTACAGATTTACCATTCCAAGGATTTGATTCATTGGAAGTTGGTGGCCCGTCCGTTAAATCGCATATCACAGTTGGATATGCGTGGCAACTTAAATTCCGGGGGCATCTGGGCGCCCTGCCTGACTTATGATAATGGCGTCTTTTATCTGGTTTATACGGATGTGAAGTCGAAAGGGACCATCTTTAAGGATACTCACAATTATTTGGTGACCGCCACTGATGTTTTGGGAGAATGGTCGGATCCGATTTACTTAAATTCAAGCGGCTTTGATCCCTCCCTTTTTCATGATGACGACGGCCGGAAATGGCTGGTGAATATGCTTTGTGATTACCGTAAAGGCCAGAACCGTTTTGCCGGGATCGTCTTGCAGGAATACTCTCCGAAAGAAAAACGGCTGGTAGGGCCGATTTACAATATTTTTAAAGGGACGGAATTAGGGAAGACCGAAGGGCCCCATCTTTATAAATGGTTCGGCAAATATTATCTGCTGACGGCGGAAGGTGGGACCGGCCTGGGGCATGCGGTGACGATGGCCCGGGCGGACAAGATTACCGGGCCATACGAAGTAGACCCGCAAAATCCTATTCTTACGGCTGCCAAGGATCCGACGTGGCCTTTACAACGGGCGGGCCATGCGGATATTGTGGAAACCCAAAACGGTGAATGGTATATGGTGCATCTTTGCGGCCGCCCCATTCCTACCCGGGGGCGCTGTGTATTGGGACGGGAGACGGCGCTTCAAAAGGTCTGTTGGACTCCGGATGGCTGGTTGCGGCTGGAGACCGGCGGCAATAAACCTCAAGTGGAAGTCCCTGGGCCAAATCTGCCGGAACATCCGTGGGAGCCGGAACCGGCTCGGGATGATTTTGACAGCCCTCAGCTGAATATCCATTTTCAAACGTTACGGGTTCCACTGGGGGAAGATTCCCTTTCATTGACTGAGCGCAAAGGATATTTGCGATTAAAAGGCCGGGAGTCACTGACGTCTAAATTCCATCAAAGCCTGGTGGCCCGAAGGCAGCAAGCCTTCTGCTATACTGCTTCCACCTGCGTCGAATTTGAACCGGAAACTTTTCAGCAGATGGCGGGATTGGTTTGTCTGTACGATACCCAAAACTTTTATTATCTTCGGATATCCCACGATGAAAAGTTGGGAAAATGTCTGGGAATCATTACGGCGCAGAACAACAATTTTGACCAACCGGTGGAGGATATTTCCATCGAAGGATGGCAACGTTGTTATCTCCGGGTAAAAGTGGATTATGATCGTTTACAGTTCTATTATTCGGCCGACGGATCGGAATGGCGGAAGATCGGGCCGGTCTGCGATGCCAGCACTTTATCGGATGAGTATTGTATGGAAGGGCAGTTTACCGGAGCTTTTGTCGGGTTGTGCTGCCAAGACCTTTCCGGCCGACGCAAACATGCCGACTTTGATTATTTCGAATATATTGAACGGGAATTGGAAGAGGAATAAGATATTAAATATTACCACATGAGAGCACAGGAAACTGTGCTCTTTTTATTTTGCCGGTTCATATTCGGTTTGGAAATGGCGAACCCTATGGATATCACTTGCTAAAGGGGAAGAAAATATGGGAAAAAACGAATCCGTATCCATCGTTCTCTGCGGCGAAGCGGGGCAGGGAATTCAAACCATTGAAGCGTTTTTAATTCGACTGTTTAAAGCGGCTGGGTATCCTGTCTTTGCTACAAAGGAGTATATGTCCCGGATCCGTGGCGGCAGCAATTCCACGGAAATTCGGGTGTCTTCCCGGCCGGTGGCGGCTTATGTGGATCGCATCGATCTTTTAATTCCTCTGGATGCTGATGCGCTGTCTCATCTGGAGAGGCGGATAACATCCAATACGATAATATTGGGCGAAGCTGCAAAAATTAAGCCTCCGGAGCATAGGCCGGTGATTGATATACCTTTTTCGCGAATTGCAGCGGAAATTGGAAATCCCATTTATGCCAACAGTGTGGCCGGCGGGGTGGTGGCCGGTTTGTTCGGATTGGATTTGGCGCTGGTCACAGAAGAAATAGAAGGTTTTTTTGGTGTTAAAAGTCCCGATATCATTCAGAAAAATAAAGAGGCGGCCGTCAAAGGGTTTCATTTGGGGAAAGAATTGCGCGAGACCGGGCGGGTAGTCTTTGAAATCCGTCCGGAAGCGGCGGTATCTGATGACATCATCGTCAGCGGATCGGAAGCGGTGGCTCTGGGCGCCCTTGCAGGAGGATGTAATTTCGTCGCCGCATATCCCATGTCGCCGGGTACGGGTGTACTGACAATTTTAGCACAACATGCCCGGGAGTTTGCCATCGTTGCGGAGCAGGCCGAAGACGAGATCAGCGCTGTAAATATGGCTTTAGGGGCTTGGTACGCCGGGGCGCGGGCGATGGTGACCACATCCGGTGGAGGGTTTGCGTTAATGACCGAAGGGATTAGCCTGGCGGGAATGATCGAATCGCCTTTGGTGGTCCATGTGGCCCAACGGCCGGGACCGGCCACAGGGTTGCCTACCCGGACGGAACAAGCCGACTTGGATCTGGTACTCTATGCCGGACATGGCGAGTTTCCCCGGATTATTTTGGCGCCGGGCAATCTCAGTGAGGCGTTTTACGTCGCTCAAAAGGCCTTTCAGTTGGCTGATGAGTACCAGGTGCCGGTCTTTGTCCTCACGGATCAGTTTTTGGTAGACACCTATTATAATGTTCCCAGGTTTGCTCTTGATCGGGTGTCCATAAAGCCGCAAATTGTGGAGACGACGCAGGATTACCGCCGTTATGTATTGGCTCCTGACGGGATTTCGCCCAGGGGGATTCCGGGGTATGGCACGGGGCTGGTCGGAGTCGACAGCGATGAACATGACGAGGCCGGCCATTTGACCGAAGATTTGGAATTGCGCGTTCGAATGCAGCAAAAACGCATGCGTAAACTGGAGGCAATCCGGAAAGCGGCCGACAGGCCAAAACTGATGGGCAACGAAGACTACCAAACGCTGGTCGTCGGGTGGGGCTCCTCCATGGAAGTGATCAAAGAGGCGTTGGCCGAGATTGACCGGCCGGAGCTCGCGGGGTTGCATTTTACCTGGGTTTATCCGCCGGCTCCGGAAGCGATTCATTATTTGAGACAGGCGGAACGCATCATTATGGTGGAAAACAATTCCACCGGACAATTTGTCAAGCTTCTTCATGCGGAGTTTGGAGTGGCGGTTGACCACAGGATTTTAAAATATAACGGATTGCCTTTCTCAGTAGAAGAGCTTGTTCGTGAAATTGTAACGATCTTGACAGAGGAGTGAAGATGATGGGTGTCGAACTTTATCAAAATAAAGTGACGGATATCAGCTGGTGCCCCGGTTGCGGTAATTTCGGCATATTGAAGCTTTTAAAAGAAACATTCCATGAACTGAATATTAAGCCTGAAGAACTGGTGATGGTCTCCGGAATCGGGCAGGCGGCCAAAACCCCTCATTATTTACGGTGCCATTTTTTCAATGGATTGCACGGGCGGGCATTACCGGCAGCCACTGCCATTAAGGCGGCCAACCCGACATTGACCGTCATCGCCGAAAGCGGTGACGGAGATATGTACGGCGAAGGGGGCAATCATTTTATCCATGCTATTCGCCGTAATCCGAACATTACCAATATTGTTCATAACAACATGGTATACGGATTGACCAAGGGACAGGCCTCCCCTACCAGCGAACGGGGGTTTAAAACCCCGGTCCAACTATACGGTGTGGCCAATGAACCGTTTAATCCGATTGCCGTTGCGTTGGCGCTGGATGCTTCCTTTGTCGCCCGGGCATATGTGGGCGATGCGACTCAGACCAAAGCCATTCTCAAACAGGCGATTACCCATCGCGGTTATGCGTTGGTGGATATACTCCAGCCCTGTGTCACTTTTAATAAACACAACACCTATCAGTGGTTTAGAGAACACACCTATTACCTGGAAGACGACTATGATCCGACCGATCGGGTGGCGGCTTTTGCCCGGGCTTTGGAAACCGAGAGGTTGCCATTGGGCGTTTTTTATATTCATCCGAAAGCAACCTTTGAAGACCATCTCAGCATGACAGACGGGCAGAATGAACCGTTGTTCCGCAAGGAACCGGATCTGGCTAAATTGACGGAGTTGCTAAGAACGAAACAATAGGCCACCGATGAGGTGGCCTTTTAAGGAGGAATGTATATGTATGCTGTTCAACAAATTGCGCCGCAGATCTATTGGGTAGGCGGCAATGACCGTCGGTTGGAACGCTTTGAGAACATGTTCCCACTGCCAAACGGGGTTGCATATAATTCCTATCTGATTATGGATGATAAGACAGTGCTGCTGGATACCGTGGATTCGTCGATCAGCGCTTTATTCCTGGAAAATGTGGCTCATGTTCTCAACGGGCGGCCGTTGGATTTTCTGGTGGTCAATCATATGGAACCGGATCATTGCGCCAATATCGAGCAATTGGTGCGGCGTTATCCGGAGGTCAAAATCGTCGGAAATCAAAAAACGTTTCAGTTTATCGAGCAATTTTATCAAATGCGGCTTCAACAGAATTTCCATTTGGTCCAGGAAGGAGACGAACTTCCGCTGGGCCGCCATACCCTTACGTTTTTTACAGCACCGATGGTACATTGGCCGGAAGTTATGTTCACCTATGAAAAGACGGAACGGATTTTATTCTCGGCGGATGCATTCGGATCTTTCGGGGCTCTCAACGGGAATTTGTTTAATGACCAGACGGATTTTGAAGGGTTTTATTTAGATGAAGCCCGGCGTTATTATACTAATATTGTCGGTAAATACGGAGCACAGGTTCAAGCAGCGTTTAAGAAATTAGCCGAGACTGAGATCCGTATGATTTGCCCGCTGCACGGGCCCGTATGGCGTTCTAATTTATCCTATATTTTGGACAAGTATCAACACTGGAGCCAATATCTCCCGGAAAAGAACGGGGTAGTGCTGGCTTATGCGTCCATGTACGGTAATACGGAAAATGTGGTCAACGTATTGGCATCCAAGCTTTCCGAGCGGGGCGTAACCGACATGCGGATATACGATGTATCGAAAACCCATCCATCGTATATCATCGCGGATGCCTGGAAATACAGCCATCTGGTGTTGGCTGCCCCCACATACAATATGGGATTGTATTATGCCATGGATTCCTTGATCCGGGAGATGGCAGCCTTACAGTTACAAAAACGCAAAGTGGCGTTGATCGCCAATTATACCTGGGCGCCTTCGGTTGCCGTCAAAGCGATGCAGACTCTGATTGGACAGATGAAAGAGATGGAGTTCATCGGAACGCCGTTTGAGATTAAATCAGCAATGAAACCCGAACAAGAAGCGGAATTGGATAAATTGGCCGATGCAATTTGTGCTTCAGGGGCCATTGAATGAGAAGAGGGATTCCTCAAGAAGGAATCCCTTAAAAACTTTTATGAATAACCCTAATTGTAGGAGGAATTTAGCCATTGGCAAGGAATTAATTAGTCAATAAATGTATAATAATTGTCAATTAGCAATATTTTTATAATAATATTGTTAAATTCGGCAATTATTAGCATGAATTTCATGGCATCCGTAGGAGGTATTGATTGATGAAACATTTAAGATGTTTAATTGCCAAGATCTTGCTGGGAGTTTTGCTCTTGGCTGTGGCCTTGGCCGGCGTATGGGCGGCTGCTGACGGATCCGCTATCCGTGTATATTTAGCCGGTGACTCTACAGTCAAGTCTTACGGCCCAAGCCGCGGCGAAGGTGGTTGGGGTGAGTTTCTCCAATATTATTTCGACAGTAGTAAAGTAATGATCGTAAATAAGTCGGAAGGGGGCCGCAGTTCCCGCTCGTTTATTAACGAAGGTCGGTTGAAAAATATCATGGATGAAATCCGCCCCGGTGATTATCTGTTTATTCAGTTTGGCCACAATGATTGTGCCTATGATCCGGCCAATCGTCTGGAACGTTATACGCCGGTAGGTATTCCCGATGCCAACGGTATTTATCCGGTGACGCCCGGAACGCTGGTGGAGACTCCGGCCGAATTGATCAAGTCCAAACCGTTGCACGGGAAGACCTATTATGCCCACGACAGCGGTGGTACGTTCAAATGGTTCTTAAAACAATATATCGATGCGGCCCGGTCCAAAGGGGCTGTCCCGGTTTTGGTCACCCCGGTTTCCAGGATGTATTTCAGCGGAACGGTCATCAGAGATCATCATGATGACAATACCAGCCGCGGTAATGCATATGTTATTGCCGTCCAACAGTTGGCAACCGTGGAGAATGTCCTTTGCATCGATATGTTTGGGGTTACCAAGGCGATGTATGAACGGATGGGAGAAGCGGAGGCTTCTAAGCTGCATTTTATGAAGAATAACGGCTCACTGGATAAAACCCATTACAATAAATACGGCGGATTTTATGTCGGCGGGTTGATGGCTGAGGAAATTAAGAAAGCTAATATCAGCATTTCTCCGTATGTTCTCGAAAAGCCTTCCCAAACGGTTTCACCGGAATCCGGGAAATAAGGATTTAAGCCAGCCATTGGTTAAGGGGTTTCCTATCAAGGGAACCCCTTTTTCATGTTTGAAAAGGAAAGTTTGGAGGAATGTCGAACCATCGGATGGATTGATATTTAGGAAGGCAGCCCAACTACCGATTATTTAAACGGGGAGAATGGTGATGCATTGTCGATGGTTTATCGTTTTAATTCTCATTGGGATGATGCTCGGCCTTTGGGGTGAACCGGCATCGGCTGCCGACCTGCCCGGCGCATCTTTGGCGGGACTCGTGGAAGAGTATTGGAATGATACCTGTTATATTTTGAGTGCTCCGGCCAGATGGGAAGGGCGGGACTGGCTGGGTGCGGGTTTGGTATTGAGTACCGCCCTGGCGTTATATGAATCGGATGAAGACATTCAACGCCATTTCCGGAACCATCGGAATTCGACCATGGACAATGTGTCCGATTTTGCTGAGAACTTCGGGGATGTCACTATGGTCTTGCCTGCACTGGCTTTGGCATACGGTTACGGGAAATATAGCGGCAATTCCGAACTTCAGACCGCCTCGCTGCTCAGCATCGAAAGTGTGGTTATCAGCAGCGGCTTTACCGTCGGTTTAAAAATGTTTACCCACCGTTCGCGGCCATATACCGGTGAAGGTCATGACAGATGGGACGGGATAAGCGGTTCGTTTTCCGATAAAAAACTGTCATTCCCTTCAGCTCATTCGGCAGCTGCTTTCGCTACGGCGACTGTCTTTGCTACGGTTTATAAGGATCGGCCCTGGGTACCTTATGTTGTGTACGGTTTGGCATCGATGACGGCATTATCGCGGATTTATGATGATAAGCATTGGGCTTCTGATGTTTTTGTGGGGTCGGTCATCGGTTGGTATTCGGCTAAACAGGTCCTGGCCCGACGACCTCAGTCGGAAAATAACCGGATAACGTGGATGCCTACCGTCGTTCCTGACGGAGTGGGGGTAATGTTTCGGTATCACTTTTAATATTGGCGGGATTTGTGATTTACGGCCGACAGGAATACCAACAAACAAGAAATTTATGGTTTTAAAAGAAGGTATTGGCAATACAAAAGCCGAAATATAATATTCGGTGAATAAGATTTCTGAGGGGATGGCAGATTGAAACGGTATTTGTTGTTGATTACAGTCTTGTTGTTGGTGGGGGTTTGCACTCCGGTGTTGGCGGGAAGCTTGGATTTTACTTTGGAGAACCAGACCGGGATGGATTTTTTCGAAATCTATCTCTCGCCATATACTTCAGATGATTGGGAAGAGGAAATCCTTCAAGGCGATATCTTTTTGGACGGCGAATCCATCGATATCGTCTTCGAGGAACGGCCGGAAACGTATTGGGATTTGATGGTTACCGATGCTGACGGTAATACCTATATCTGGCGGAAATTTAACCTTAAAGAGATTAGCCGGATTACCCTATATTATGACGGAAAAGAAGTATGGGCGGAATATGAATAATTCCGTCCGATGCCCGAATAATAACGATAGGCAAGATTATTCGTAGGCAAATCAAGGTGGAAATTTAATCGTTACTGAGTGGTAATTCGAAATGATATGTTACGCTTATGTAAAGCTGTAAAAAAGTTAAATAAATAATTAACCTGCATTTTCTTGTTATTTAATCCGTTTAAGATTACAATTGTTGCTTGTACAGGATTAAATATACAAATATGGAGGTTAATTGGAATGAAAAAATGGATTGTTGCATTACTTGTTGCCACTCTGTCGCTTCTGGCGATCACGGCATTCGCTGCTGAGAATGTGGTCGAGGTGATTCCGGATGGGTGGGATAGCCCTGTAAAAGATGTTCTTAGCAGTAATGGAATTGTATTAGAAAGCGTCAGCATCAAAGAGAAGACGTCTTATACTTTTTATGTATGGATTCCTAAAGGTTTATCATTAGAAAACGAAGCTTATTTTACAAAATTGGTCCAAGATGTTGCCAGTGCCCATAAATTCCAAAGTTTTCGGATGGAAGACACCAGTAACGAGATTTTTATTGACGTCGATTGCAAAGCAGGTAAAATCAATAGCGTCGTGTATAATAACAACAAGAATTATTTCGCCGACCTGAAAGCGTTAAAAGAGAAAGAAAAACAGTTTGCTGCAGCGATAATGAAAGCTGTGCCCGAATTAAACGAGTTGGCAAAAGAAGTAGAGAGACGTCAGGCCAAATTGGTCATTCGGATGGAACGGGAACCTCTGGCTGACGGTGCCGACAAATACGAGAAAGATTTCTACCTGATGGTTATCGCTCAAGATAAAGACGGTGTTGAATTTTATATTGATGAATGCCTGATCAGTAAGGACGGCAAGACCATCGTTTGGTATGATGCAAGCAGCGACAAATATGTGACGGCTGCCGAATGGAATGAAAAGATGAAGGCTAAGCCGTGGACGTTGGAATAGTCTTTCCGAAGGTTCAACCCGCCGGTGTTTTCCTGACCGGCGGGTTTTAGCTTTGTTACGGGACTCTGCGGGAAGGACGAGTTCATGTTAAATTTTTAAGTGGAAAGGAATTGGGAGAGGAATGGAGAAATTATCTTAATTATAAGTGAATACAGTTCATAGGATATAGGGAACGCCTATGCGAATTAAAGAGTTATTTTGCAAACGGAGGCCGGTTTTTTCGTTTGAAATTTTCCCGCCAAAACCGGATTATCCCATAGAAACCGTTTATGAAACCGTTGAGCGGTTGCATGGATTCCGGCCCGATTTTATCAGCGTTACATATGGGGCGGGAGGCTCTAATCGGGGGCGGACGGTCCGGATTGCGGAGCATATCAAGAAGACGTACCGGATTGAAACCATGGCGCATTTAACGTGTGTGGGGCATTCGCCTGCCGAGTTGGATCAGATTATTGGCCAGTTGAAGGAAGCCGGTATCGAAAATGTGTTGGCTTTACGGGGCGACCCTCCGCGCGACCGGCCCGATTTTGAATTTAAATCCGATCGGTATCGTTATGCCGGCCAATTGGTTCAACATCTCCGGAGATATGATCATTTTTGTATCGGCGCCGCTGCGTACCCGGAAGGGCATCCGGAGTGCGAAACGTGGGAAGAGGATTGGTTACACCTCCGGGATAAAGTCAATGCCGGAGTTGATTTTTTAGTAACCCAGTTGTTCTTCGACAACCGTATTTTTTATCATTTTAAAGAAAATCTGTTGCGTTTGGGCGTCAATATTCCGGTATCCGCAGGGATAATGCCTGTTTTAAACGTAAATCATATCAAAAGGATGGTATATTTGTCGGGAGCTTCCATCCCTGCGAAGTTATTGCTGTTGTTTGATAAATATGAAGATAAGCCCGAAGATTTTGAAAAGGCCGGTTTGGAATATGCCATCAACCAAATTAACGCGTTGATCCGAAACGGCGTGGAAGGGATTCATTTATATACCATGAACAAGGCGGAACAAACCCGGGTGATTATGGAAAACGTGGATTGGTCTGCTTCGCCGGAGGAAGAGTAGCGATGAAAAACAGTGATACCAATAAGGAGCTGAAAATGCTGGTCGGCCGGGCGGCTGCGGCTCTGATTCAGGACGGCATGGTGTGCGGTTTGGGAACCGGATCGACGGCAGCCTGTATGATTGAAGAACTGGGTCGCAGAGTCCGTGAGGAACGGTTGCAAATCGTCGGCGTACCGACCTCGTTCCAGTCCAGAATTTTATGCCGGAAATACGGCATTCCCACCCGGGATATTCAGGATTGTGCCGAATTGGATTTGGCCATTGACGGAGCGGATGAAGTGGACCCGCAGCTAAATCTGATAAAAGGCGGGGGAGCTGCCCATACTCGGGAAAAGATCGTCGCGGCGATGGCCAAAGAATTTATCGTGATTGTGGACCAATCAAAGCTGGTCAGCCGGTTGAATCAAAGTTTTCCTATACCGGTCGAAGTGGTGCCGGAGGCGCTCCGTTTTGTTCAAGACGTGATTGGCCGTTTGGGAGGAGAATGTCAGCTCAGAATGGGTTTGCGTAAAGATGGCCCGGTTATCACCGATAACGGCCAATTTGTGCTGGATGTTCAATTCCCGCCAACCGCTGATCTGCGGGAAATTGACCGGGTATTGCATCATACCCCGGGAGTGGTCGAGACCGGTCTGTTCTTTGATCTGGCCCGGAAGGTCTTGGTAGGCTATGCGGCTTCCTTTGAAGTGAAGACGTTGGTGAAATAAAGGTATGATTATCAAAAGATTGATTGATAATGATAAGATCGAGGTGTCTTTATGGCTGAATTGACAGACGGTAAAATCGTGCCGGTAGTTTTAGAAGAAGAGATGAAAAAATCCTTCCTCGATTATGCGATGAGCGTCATCGTTGACCGGGCGCTTCCCGACGTGCGGGACGGATTGAAACCGGTGCACCGACGCATTTTATATGGAATGTATGAGTCGGGGGCTACGCCGGACAAACCCTATCGCAAATCCGCCCGTATCGTCGGTGATGTTATGGGCCGGTACCATCCGCACGGCGACGCGGCCATCTATGATGCGATGGTACGGATGGCTCAGGACTTTTCTTATCGTATGATGCTGGTGGACGGTCATGGCAATTTCGGTTCAGTGGATGGGGATTCGGCTGCGGCCATGCGGTATACCGAGTCCCGGATGTCCAAGATTGCCATGGAAATGCTGGCGGATATCGATAAAAAGACGGTGGATTTTCGTCCCAACTTTGATGAAAGTTTGGAAGAACCGGTGGTTTTGCCGTCCCGTTTTCCGAATCTTTTGGTCAACGGTGCATCGGGGATTGCCGTGGGCATGGCCACCAATATCCCGCCGCATAATCTGGGAGAGGTTATCGACGGCGCGGTATTGTTAATTGATAACCCTGATGCGGATGATAAGGAATTAATGCGCGTGGTGAAAGGGCCCGATTTCCCCACCGGTGGGATTATCCTGGGGCGGGAGGGGATCCGTAACGCCTATACCACCGGCCGGGGTTCGATAAAAGTCCGAGCGAAGGCGGAGATTGAGGAGATGCCCGGCGGAAAAAGCCGGATTGTGGTAAAAGAGATTCCTTATCAAGTGAATAAAGCCCGTTTGGTGGAGCAAATCGCGGATCTGGTCCGGAATAAAGTCATCGACGGGATCACCGATCTCCGGGACGAATCAGACCGGACCGGAATGCGGATCGTGATTGAGCTGCGCCGGGATGTGAATCCCAATATTCTGCTGAACCAATTGTATAAACATACGATGATGCAGCAGAATTTTGGCGTGATTATGCTGGTGTTGGTGGACAATCAGCCGAAAGTGCTGTCTCTCCGTGAAATTCTCAAGCATTATCTGGACCATCAGCGGGATGTTTTAACCCGGCGGACCCAATTTGATCTGGAGAAAGCGGAAGCCCGGGCCCATATTCTTGAAGGCTTGAGAATTGCGTTAGATCATATTGACGCCGTGATCCAATTAATCCGCAATTCGCGGACGGTTGACATTGCCCGGGAAGGGTTAATGTCTAAGTTCGGGCTCAGCGAAAAGCAAGCCCAGGCCATTTTGGATATGCGGCTGCAACGTCTGACCGGTTTGGAACGGGACAAGATCGAAGAAGAATATGCCACCTTATTAAAAGAGATTGCATATTACAAAGACTTATTGTCAGACGTACACAAGATAATGATGGTTGTGAAAGAAGAATTGCTGGCCATCAAGGAAAAGTATAATGATCCGCGCCGGACGCAGATTACAGCCAATGATGGAGATTTTGCGGATGAGGACTTGATTGCGGATGAAGATATTGTGGTGACCATCACCCATATGGGTTACATTAAACGAATGCCGGTATCCACCTACCGTAATCAACGCCGGGGTGGCCGCGGCATCATGGGGATTACCACCAAAGAAGAGGACTTCGTGGAGCACCTGTTCGTCAGTTCCACCCATGAGAATATCTTGTTCTTTACCAACCGTGGCCGGGTTTATCAGTTGAAAGGCTATGAGATTCCGGAAGCTGGTCGGCAGGCCCGGGGGACGGCCATCATCAACCTAATTCAGGTGGAGTCGGGCGAGCGGGTGAATGCGGTCATTCCCATTAAAGAGTTTAAAGAAGAATGTAATCTGTTGATGGGGACCAAAAATGGTGTCGTTAAAAAGACGGCTTTAAATGAATTTGCTTCCATCCGTAAAGGCGGCCTCATTGCCATTAATCTGGACGAAAATGACGAATTAATCGATGTCAGCCTGACCGACGGGAAGCAGGAAGTGGTCATGGTTACCCGGCTGGGGCAAGCCATCCGTTTCCCTGAAACCGATGTCCGGCTGATGGGCCGTACCGCCCGTGGCGTACGCGGCATTACCTTGGATGAAGGGGACCAGGTTGTAGGGATGGAAATCGTTCGGGAATCCGCCGATTTATTGGTCATTTCCGAACAAGGCTTTGGGAAACGGACCGCACTTTCCGAATATCGGGTTCAGTCCCGCGGAGGTAAGGGCATTAAAACTATGAAACTGCGGGAGCGGAACGGGGTGATCGTGGGAGCAAAGGTGGTTTCCGAGAATGACGAATTGATGGTTATTACTGCGGAAGGCCTGATCTTGCGTACCAGTGTCCAGGATATTTCCAAGACCGGCCGGGATACCCAAGGGGTACGGATTATTCGGCTGGAGGAAAATGATCGGGTGGTGACGCTGGCCCGGGTTGTCGCGACGGATGATAAAGATGAAGAGGACGGTTCCGAAACGGACGAATAAAGCGCCTAGTGGCGCTTTTTTTTACAGGGATAAATTACAGGCAAGCATCTGTCGAAGGTGGGAATATGAAACGGTTTGACCAGGGAAAGCTATGACCCTGACGGAACGAAGGAGTTCATTTAATGTTAACTTTGGCGGGGCTCTGAGAGGGGTTGCAGCTATTGCGTCAAGGGGTTAATTATTGTAAAATAAATTAAATTAAAAATTGGATGTTATTGCGGAGGTTGGTCAGATGGAGACAGGGACAGTGAAAGTCAAACGTGGCCTGGCTGAAATGCTCAAAGGCGGCGTTATTATGGATGTTACAACGGTTGAACAGGCGAAGATCGCTGAAGAAGCGGGTGCCGTTGCCGTTATGGCGCTGGAGCGGGTTCCGGCCGATATTCGGGCGGAAGGCGGCGTGGCTCGGATGTCTGACCCGGAAATGATTCTCAAGATTATGGATGCGGTTTCCATTCCGGTTATGGCTAAAGCCCGGATCGGCCATTTTGTGGAGGCTCAGATCCTGGAAGCCCTGGAAATCGACTATATTGATGAGAGCGAAGTTTTAACGCCTGCAGATGAGTTATATCATATTAATAAACATGCATTTAAAGTTCCGTTTGTTTGCGGTGCCCGTAATCTTGGCGAAGCGTTGCGTCGGATCGGCGAAGGTGCGGCCATGATTCGGACTAAAGGAGAAGCGGGAACCGGTGACGTGGTTGAAGCGGTTCGCCATATCCGTCAGGTTAACGAAGATATCCGCCGGGTAGTGTCGGCTTCTCCGGAAGAGTTAATGACCATTGCCAAAGAGTTGGGGGCTCCGTATGAACTGGTCTTAGAAGTGAAAGAGTTGGGCCGGTTGCCGGTGGTGAACTTTGCAGCCGGTGGAATTGCCACTCCGGCGGATGCGGCGTTGATGATGCAATTGGGCTGCGACGGTATTTTTGTCGGATCGGGAATTTTCAAATCGGATAATCCGTATAAACGGGCCAAAGCCATCGTCGAGGCGACCGCCCATTACAACGATGCCAAGTTGCTGGCCAAGGTTTCCGCCGGAATCGGGACGGCCATGCGCGGCATGAATATCGGGGCGATGAAAGAAGAAGAAAAAATCGCCGGCCGTGGATGGTAAAGCGGTAGGGACCATCCATGTATGGCCCGTATGATATAGCAGGAGCAGTAGGGGTCACACATGTGTGACCCGTACAGTAAGGTGTAAGTCAGTATTAAGGAGATTTTCAAGATGAAAATTGGCGTTTTGGCCCTGCAGGGGGCGGTTCGGGAACATTGCCAAGCGATCCGGGCCTGCGGCGCAGAACCGGTTGAAATAAAATATGTTGATCAACTTCAAGAAATCGACGGGTTAATCATTCCCGGCGGAGAAAGCACGACTGTGGGAAAACTCATGGTCCGTCACGAGATGATTGAACCATTACAGCGGATGGGTGCGGAAGGCTTTCCCGTCTTCGGGACCTGTACCGGACTGATCTTATTGGCGAAAGATATTCATGGCAGCGATCAGCCGCGGCTTGGTTTAATGGATATGACGGTGGAGCGGAATGCTTTTGGCAGACAAATTGCCAGTTTTGAGATGGATTTATCCATTCCGGAGATTGGCGGGCCTGATTTTCATGCGATTTTTATCCGGGCGCCGTATATCAGCCGCGTAGGTCCGGGGGTTCGCGTCCTGGCCGAGTATGAGGGCAAGATCTTGATGGCTCGGGAAAACAATCTTTTGGCCGCGGCATTTCATCCTGAATTAACCGAAGATCTTCGGATTCACCGTTATTTTTTGGAGATCGTTTCCAATTATATAAAATAACAGCTATAAGCTCCGTCATTTTGGCGGAGTTTAAATTTTTTGTAAAAGGTCTTTCGAATGGGGGGAAAATACGGTATTATAGGAAGGTAGTGAACTATGTCCGCTCCATCGGAGATTTGGATATTATAAGTTTTTAAGAAGTATTCAAAAACAAGGGGGAACAGTAATGGCTAAAAAAGTCACGATTGACGGGAATACCGCCGCTGCCCACGTTGCGTATGCGTTTAGCGATGTTGCCGCCATCTATCCGATTACGCCTTCGTCGCCCATGGCTGAAGTGATTGACGAATGGGCTGTTAAAGGTCGTAAAAATCTTTTCGGACAGACTGTTCGGGTTGCAGAAATGCAATCTGAGGCCGGTGCTGCCGGTGCTGTCCATGGTTCATTGGCCGCCGGTGCGTTAACTTCGACCTTTACCGCATCCCAAGGGCTGCTGCTGATGATTCCGAATATGTATAAGATTGCCGGTGAGTTATTGCCCTGTGTGTTCCATGTATCGGCCCGGGCATTGGCAACGCATGCGTTGTCCATTTTTGGCGATCATTCGGATATCAATGCAACCCGTCAAACCGGTTTTGCTTTATTGGCTTCCGCTTCGGTTCAAGAGGTTATGGACCTTGCGTTGGTCGCTCATTTGGCTACCTTGGAAACCAGGGTGCCGTTCCTGCACTTCTTTGACGGGTTCCGGACCTCTCACGAAATTCAAAAAATCGAAGAAATCTCCTATGAAGATATGGCCAAATTGGTTGACTGGGATGCTGTCGCCAATTTCCGCGCCCGTGCGCTCAATCCGGAACATCCACATCAAAAAGGTACGGCTCAGAACCCGGATATTTACTTCCAAGGCCGTGAAGCCTCCAATCCGTTCTATGCTGCTACGCCGGGCGTGGTTGCACGGATTATGGCCGAAGTGGGCAAGTTGACCGGCCGGAATTACAAACCCTTTGATTACGTCGGTGCGCCGGATGCTGAACGGATTATCATCTGCATGGGTTCGGGTTGTGAAACCGTTGAAGAGACCGTGAACTACCTGAATGCCAGAGGCGAAAAAGTTGGCTTGATCAAAGTACGGCTCTATCGTCCGTTCTCCGCTGAACACTTCCTGAGCGTCGTTCCGAAGACCGTTAAGAAAATTGCAGTACTCGATCGGACCAAAGAACCCGGTTCCTTGGGTGAGCCGTTGTATGAAGATGTATGTACCGTATTTATGGAACAAAAAGAGACTCCGACCATTGTCGGCGGCCGTTATGGCTTAGGTTCCAAAGAATTTACCCCGTCCATGGTGAAAGCGATCTTTGACAATCTGAAACTCGATCAACCGAAGAATCATTTCACCGTCGGAATTACCGATGATGTAACCTTTACTTCCTTGGAAGTGAAAGAGAAGATCGATGCCTCTCCGCAAGGCGTCCATCGTTGTCTCTTCTACGGGTTGGGATCTGACGGTACGGTCGGTGCCAACAAAAACTCCATCAAAATCATCGGCGATCATACGGATATGTATGCCCAAGGGTATTTCGTCTACGATTCCAAAAAATCCGGTGGT
The DNA here is from genome assembly GCA_029776205.1 of Bacillota bacterium. GTDB lineage: Bacteria > Bacillota > UBA4882 > UBA8346 > UBA8346 > JAKOSX01. Next base: position 66,366 of record JAKOTQ010000057.1, read on the forward strand.
ATTACCATATCCCACCTGCGTTTTGGAAAGACGCCGATTCAATCGCCGTATTTAATCGATACAGCAGACTTTGTAGCCTGTCACAATCCCTCTTATGTAACCCGTTATGATATGCTTGATGGGCTCAGAGAAGGCGGAAGCTTCTTACTGAATTCCCCCTGGAGCGCCGCAGAGATGGAAGAAAAACTGCCGGCATCCATGAAACAAACCATCGCGAAGAAGAAACTGAAATTCTATAATATTGACGCTGTGAAAATTGCGTCCGAAGTTGGTTTGGGTAACCGGATCAACGTGGTGATGCAAGCCGCATTCTTCAAGATCGCACAGGTCATTCCGGTGGAAGATGCCATCAACTATATTAAAGAAGCGATCAAAAAGACTTACGGCAAAAAAGGCGATAAGATCGTTAACATGAACATTGCTGCCGTGGACAGAGCCTTGGAAGCTTTGGAGGAAATCAACTATCCTGAATCCTGGGCAACCACGACCACCGGTGCGACTGTTGTGGAAGAAGACGTTCCGGATTTCGTGAAAAATATCATGAAACCGATGATGCGTCTGGAAGGCGACAAATTGCCGGTTAGCGCCTTTACTCCGGACGGGACCTTCCCGGTAGGTACCACCAAGTATGAAAAACGTGGAATTGCCATTAAGATTCCGGTATGGGATCCGGAAACCTGTATCCAATGTAATCAATGCGCATTTGTATGTCCACATGCCGCCATCCGGCCGTATCTCCATAAAGAAGGTACCGCCGGTATTCCGGAAACCTATAAGACCAAACCGGCGATCGGTAAAGAACTGGCCGGATACCACTTCCGTATGCAGGTTTCCCCGTTGGATTGTACCGGTTGCGGTAACTGTGTCGACATCTGCCCGGCGAAGGAGAAACCGTTGAAGATGGTTGCTCTGGAAGAAGCCGCTGAAGTCGAAAATGAAAACTATAAATTCGCCGAAGCCCTTCCCATCCCGGATGTGGCTATCAACAGCGAAACCGTTAAAGGCAGCCAATTCTTAAAACCGCTGTTTGAATTCTCCGGTGCTTGCGCCGGTTGCGGTGAAACGCCGTATGTTAAATTAATCACTCAGCTCTTTGGCGACCGTATGGTTATCGCCAATGCCACCGGTTGTTCCTCGATTTACGGCGGTAGCGCTCCGGCTAACCCCTACGGCGTTAATGAAAAAGGCCATGGTCCGGCTTGGGCCAACTCCTTGTTCGAAGATAACGCCGAGTTCGGTTACGGTATGAATTTGGCTTATACCCAACGGCGCAATCGCTTGGCCGACCTTATCAAACAGGCTATGGAAGCCGAGCTTTCCGCAGATTTGAAAGCTGCTTTTGCAGAATGGCTGGAAGGTAAAGATGATGCTGTGGCTTCCCGCAAAGCCGGCGATAAGATTAAAGAGTTGATCGATGCCGAAGCTGAGAAAGCTTCCGGTGAGCTGAAAGAAATTCTCAGCGACATTGCCGGTATGAAAGACCTTTACACCAAGAAATCCATCTGGATCATCGGTGGTGACGGTTGGGCTTACGATATCGGTTACGGCGGGTTGGATCATGTGTTAGCTTCCGGTGAGGATGTTAACGTATTGGTATTGGATACTGAAGTTTACTCCAATACCGGTGGACAGTCCTCCAAGGCTACGCCGACCGGTGCTATTGCGAAGTTTGCCGCTGCCGGTAAGAATGTGAAGAAAAAAGATCTCGGCTTGATGGCAATGGCCTACGGATATGTTTATGTAGCCAGTGTATCCATGGGTGCCAACAAGAATCAATTGCTTAAAGCCATCTTAGAAGCTGAAAGATACAAAGGGCCGTCCCTGATTATCGCTTATGCTCCGTGTATTAACCATGGTATTAACATGGGCAAGAGCCAAGAAGAAGGCCGTTTGGCTGTGGAATCCGGTTACTGGCCGTTGTACCGGTACAACCCGGATCTGGCTCTGGAAGGAAAGAATCCGTTCATCCTGGAATATAAAGAACCCACCTACAGCTTTAGAGACTTCATCATGGGTGAAGTTCGGTATTCTTCCTTGAATAAACAGTTCCCCGAGCAAGCTGAAAAGATGTTCGAACGGGCTGAAAAAGAAGCCAAAGCCCGGTATGAAATGTACAAACGGATGGCTGCTAACTAAATAAAAATCATTTTATCCGTATGAAAGAAGCTGAGCAATCAGCTTCTTTTTTTATTAAAATTATCCAGTTTAGAGAAGTATCTGTAGGTAGATAATACAGGTATAATCAACATATTTATCGAGTTAATCCTGGGCGGAGGGTAAAATGACGCGGAAAACAAAATTACCAAGAGTTGCATATTTTTGCATGGAGTATGGGCTGGAATCTTCATTTAAAATCTATGCTGGCGGTTTGGGAATCCTTGCGGGTGATTATTTGAAAGGTGCCCGGGATTATGACTATCCGATGATTGGTATCGGGATCAAATGGAAACAGGGATATGGCGATCAGATCATTGGAGAAAATGGTTATCCTTATGATGCGTATCATAATTATGAATATCCCTTTTTAGAAGATACCGGAGTTAAAGTGAAGGTAAAAATCAGAAATCGGGATATTTTTTGTAAGGTTTGGCGGACCGAAAAATTCGGGAATGTACCCCTTTATTTGTTGGATACCGATTTGCCTGAAAATCCTGATCGGTGGATTACCGGCCAGCTTTACGGAGGTTTTGAAGAAGAACGGGTAGCCCAGGAGATGGTACTAGGAATTGGAGGGGTACGGGCTCTCCGGGAGTTAGGAATTTCCGTGGATGTGTACCATTTCAATGAGGGCCATGCTGTTTTTGCTGGATTGGAACTCATGCGGGAAAAGATGGAACGGGGATATTCCTTTGAGAAGGCATTAGAAGATTGCCGAAGGAAAGTGGTATTTACCACGCATACACCTGTGCTTCAGGGAAATGAATCCCATTCGCTGGAGCGTTTAATGTATATGTGTGCCAATAACGGTTTAACCATGGACCAAATGGTTGAAATCGGCGGAGCCCCGTTTAATATGACCGTGGCTGCATTGCGTTTATCTCGGATCGCCAATGCCGTCGCTGAACTGCATAAGAAAACGGCCAATCAGATGTGGGCCCATATCGACCGGCGGGCGGAGATTATCGGGATTACCAACGCCATTCATCTCCCGTCATGGGTGGATGAACGGATTATCCAGGCCGCCACTTCAGACAATTTGGATAGATTATGGGAATATCACAAACAAAATAAAGAGAAACTTCTGAATTTCATCAAAGAACGAAATGGCGTTGAATTTGACCCTGATATTTTGACCATCGGTTTTGCCCGACGGGCGGTCCCCTATAAACGAAGCGATTTGATATTCAGGGATGAATCGGTTATCTTCCCTCTGCTGGAAGAGGGGAAGTTGCAGTTGGTCTTTTCCGGTAAGACCCATCCTTTGGACGATGGCAGCAAGGAGATTGTTGCCCGCATTGTCCGAATGTCCCGCCGTTTCCCGAAAGCCGTCACATTTTTGGAAAACTATGATATGACGATTGCAAAGCATATGACGCAAGGGGTTGACGTCTGGCTGAACAATCCCCGCCGGCCCATGGAAGCCAGCGGAACGTCGGGGATGAAAGCTGCGATGAACGGCGCTTTAAACTTTAGCATCTTGGACGGGTGGTGGCCTGAAGCCTGTGTTCACGGGGAGAACGGATGGCAGTT
>JAKOTQ010000078.1 GCA_029776205.1 Bacillota bacterium
TTTACCAAAGGGGATATTATGCGGTACTATGCCGATATTTGGCCGGTATTGGCACCCCATCTGACTAACCGGCCGGTTTCATTGGTTCGCTATCCTGAGGGAATCACCGGAAACTTTTTTTATCAAAAGGACGTACCTAAACCGCCGAAATGGCTTACAACCTGCCCGATCCCATCAGACGATCGGATCATCCGTTACGCCGTCCTCAACAATTTGGAATCCTTAATCTGGTCTATTAATTTGGGATGCATTGAAGTTCATCCCTGGTTATCGCGGCTTGAGAACCTGACTTGCCCGACCTATATCATCATCGACCTTGATCCGATGGAACCCGCTGTATTCAGCGATGCAGTGACCATCGCCCTCCGTTTTCAGCTGCTCCTGAAGGAACTAAGGCTCCAGTCCTTCCCGAAAATATCGGGTGCCACCGGAATTCATATTTATATTCCGATTGCACCCAGATATACCTTCCACCAGACCAGTACGTTTGTGAAAAAACTTGGAGACATCATCATTCAAAACGATCCCAAACTCGCTACCAACGAACGAAAAATCACAGACCGCGGCGGAAAAGTCTATATCGACCATCTGCAAAACCTGGAAGGAAAAACCATTGCCTCAGTCTACAGTATCCGTCCCTTCCCCAAAGCACCGGTCTCCATGCCAGTTTCCTGGGAAGAACTCCCCGACTGCCATCCGTCCATGTTTACCATAGTCACGGCGCCGGAGCGAATCCGCCGTACCGGGGATCTTTTTAAGCCCCTGTTGACACTGGAACAAACGTTGCCGGAGGAGTTTCTTTCTTAATTGAGATTTTTCGTAGATTATCGCGTTACAATATTCGCTCAACTACCTTGGACATGTTTTTTAATCTATCCACATATTCTCACGACCGATTACATTTGCAGGCTAAATGTAATGATCAAGTTCAACACTTCCAAATAATAAATAACCTCATGAATCGGCCTAACGGCCTATCGGAGTGAGCTCAATGAACGGGTTTTTCCAAAGGGGTTGTGCGGTCAACCCCTTTGGAAACCCAACCGCCGGGGAGTGAGACTCTCCGGACCCCTGCAATCTCTTCGGGCATCCATGCCCTCGAGTAGTAAGGCTTTGCCATTGCTATCATTGCCGCCGCATCCATTACGGCGGCTTCAGGGTTCATACTGAATGCTCGACGGCTATGATTCATCCAAAATCAAAGCCGCGGGCCCGCCATCCATGGCGGGCCACTTTTATGTCAAATTTTCCTTGTATAATCGAAATCTATCGCTGACCAAAGGCTCCAGGGATGGAGGCTTGCGACGCATCTTTTCAGGACGAAAAACTGCGGTCGCCATCGGAAGCCTGGGCTTTATTGACAGTCAAAAGGCCATGGATTGGTGAAGACATTCAAGAACCCCGGATGAATAAGAGGAGAGTCCGGGAACCCTAGGTTCACCGGCGCCTTTTTGCGCCGCTTTTTTGGCGGTAAAAAAGCGGCAGTAGGCGTTCAGTAACGCTTTCACGGGTAACCTTAAAGTATTTGTTTTTAAATTAAAATATATAAAAACAAATCTGCCATACAAGAAAATTCCAGCAAAAATAAATCCATAGCGAAAATGGCTATAGACTAATGAGAATTAGGTGTCCCTAACCGGGATGTATTGCCAGACGGATAGATGAACAAAAAACCGCCATGCCCATTTGCATAGCGGCTTCATCCTAAATTTGCATCTAAAAAATCTTTTTTTAGAATAACACTTTCTCCCCGTCCAGCTGACTCAGATCGATTGGCTCAATCCACAATCCTAGCTCGGCGACTAAAGGCAAATGGTCGGAAAGGAAAGTATCGATGATTTCAAAATGATGTAGAGAGAATTCCGGGGAAGCCAAGATATAGTCGATCCGCCCGCCAATATTGCCGTCCTTCAAACGGAAAGTCCCGTGTTCTCTCCAATTACTATCCAATTGCAAATCCCGAAAGATTTTGGTCAAACTGGCCACTGCCGGATCATCCGTCGTTCCATTAAAATCTCCGGTTACCACCAACGGCCCGTTAATTTGATTCGTAAACCGAATCACCTGATCCGCCTGAAGCAACCGATCTGTCTCCGAAAGCCCCAAGTGCGTATTGAGCAGATTGACCCGGACACCGCCGATTAAGACTTGACAAAATACATAACTGCGAGTTTCCAAAGTACCCGGCAACTTTTCGGACCATGTCTGGATGATCGGATAACGGCTTAAAATCAAATTTCCATACATGCCCTGATTCCGTTCCAGCGACGACGAAAAGGCATAAAACATATTTAATCGGTTGGCCAATTCCACCCCGATGTCCTGAAACTGGCTCCGGCTGGACCAGACTCGGTCCACTTCTTGAAGGCTGACCAAATCCGGATTGACGCTTTCGATAAACCGGGCTAACCCTTCCAAATCGAATTCTCCATACCAATTGACGCCGCCGTGGATATTCATGGTCAATACTTTCAGACGTAACTCTGCCATAGATGGTTGACTCCCCATATCGGTTTCAGCAGCAGCAACCCAGGAAACCGTTAATATCAGTACCAATATAATAAGTACACTTATAATATATTTCCCATGTCCTGGCACTGCTCCACCTCTCCCAATATCCATGTTAACGATTGAGGATCATCAATCGCCGCGGATAACCGATTAACGCAATCTCCAAGTCCCCATCACTGTCCAAATCTATTGCGTCGCTGTCCGTTAACTCACTGTTAAAAGACAATTCCACTGGATCCTTAACCAATTTGCTGCCTTCATACTTGAAGAAATTAACCTTGCCACGGTGTGATGCTGTCATCAAGCGAACACCTTCAGGGAAAGTTTTCACTTTCATACTATAAGCGGCACCTTTGATTTCATTGGAGACTTTTGCAACCTCTCCAAATCTACCGTCTTTATAACGTAACATGTGTACGGTACCGGGTTCTACCCGCAATCCTTCCTCCACAAAAATCTCGTGGATACCGTCCCCATCAATATCCCCCGCTGTTAACCCGCGGATATTCCCTAACAAATCGGTCTTGGTTGTTGCCTGCCAACCATTCTCCGTTAACTTCCATACCTGAAGATAACACCGGTACATCTTCGACGTCACATCGCCGACCCGGGTAACCAACAGTTCATCCCAACCGTCACCGTCAATATCACCGGCAGCTACGCCCAAAGGTTCCAGTTGATGATGATACTCCCCGATTAACCTCAGCCCTTCACCTTCCATCTGATATAGATAAAACCGGGTATTAGTCATCACTAGTAATACTTTTCCCAAATCATTGAACTTACCGGAAGTGATCCAAATCACACTCCGTTCTTCAAATAGATTAGGGCTTTGCCACTGAACCGAGGGTTTATAGCCATCCTTTACAGAGAGCAAATACACAAAAAGCTCCCGGCCGATGTAATTCTTCCCGGCAACCAACAGTTCCTCATTTAAGTCTCCGTCAAGATCCGTGGCTAAAACCTGAAATACACCTTCCATCAAAAAATCGTTATTGTCAAAAGCGATTTGATAGTCTTTTAAACCGGCAAAAGCTTGAATAGAAAAAACTAACAATGCTAACACTATGTACCAGCGGGCGAATCGGATCATCGGATAAACCTCCTGTCCACGACGACGTCCGTGAGTGATTTCTACAGACTCTTTGGTAGAAATTCGAGACATGCGGAATATTTTCCTTCAGATATGCTTTCCAATTATTGCCGTATTCTTCTCACATCCCCTCCATAACCGCCACACCTAAAGATTTGGGGTATAGAAGAAAAAACAGTCGGCAATATTATTAGAGTAATTTTTTTTAAATTATCTGGAACAGAAAGGGGATAACAATGACCCGAGAGGAGTTGGCGAATAAATCAAAAAAGGATCTGACCGAAATCGCCAAATCATTGGGTGTAAAAGGAACTTCCAAATTGACCAAGGAAGAGCTGATTGAACACATCATGCTACTCGATCCCCCATTTGCCGCCAATCCCGAAGATGCGCCAATAATATCCCATCACCTGGATCAGTCGTTAAATGGAGATCATTCCTTATATAAACAACCACCGATACCAGAACACCTGACCAAGGTCGCTACTTACGGCGAAGGCGAATTGGATATTCCTTCTTCATACAATGAAACCCGGATTGCACTGATGGTACGTGATCCTTATTGGCTTTATGCATACTGGGATATCAATACCGAAACAAAGAACAAATTGTCACAACGTTTCGGTGGTTTTTATCATATTCCCTTATGTATTCGCGTGTATGATATTACCGATATTTCGTTTGATGGTTCCAACAGTAATTATTTTTTTGATGTCACAGTAAATAATAATACGAACAGTTGGTATATCAATGTCGGTAAACCAAACCGTTCCTTCTGTGTTGATCTGGGTTTTATTCAACCGGACGGAACGTTCTTTACTATTGCCCGTTCCAATGCAGTAACGACTCCGCGGGACAACGTATCCGATGTGATCGACGAAGAATGGATGCTCATCGAAGAGAATTTCAAACGTCTATACCGCCTGGCTGGCTTAGGCGACGGAAACAGTTCCATCGAATTGGTGGAGTCTTTAATCCATCGACTGGAACAGGAGATGAGTTCCGGTACAGTCAGCAGCTTATCCAGTCCGGTTAAATACGAACCTCGGGAACGCCAATTCTGGCTAGCTCTTAACACCGAATTGATCATTTATGGAGCCACCGAACCCAATGCAAATATAACGATTCAGGGAGAACCCATTCAACTCCGTCCGGACGGTACATTTACGTTACGCTTCGCTTTACCGGACGGATGTCAACGTATTCCGGTCGTTGCCCAATCCGCAGATGGTATTGACACGATCACGATTACGCCCATCGTGACCAAAGAAACCAAATAAGGAGTGTTCAACCATGGAAAAGGGGTATTTAGCCCTTGTTCTGCATGCCCATCTCCCTTTTGTGCGACATCCGGAATTTCCGGATTTTTTAGAAGAAGATTGGTTTTTTGAAGCGATTACCGAAACATATATTCCGTTACTCAAAACTTATCAACACTTAGTCGCTGACGGTATCCCGTTCCGCATCACTATGAGTCTCTCGCCTACACTCATCTCCATGTTCAAAGACTCTCTGCTTCAACGACGATACTTGCAAAAGATCGAAAAACTCATTGAACTCGCAGAAAAAGAAGTGCAACGGACCAAATGGCTGCCGGAATTTGCGGAAACAGCCCATATGTATTTAGAGCATTTTCGATTCTGCCACTATTTTTTTGCGGAGAAATACCGTTGTGATCTGACTCTGGCCTTTAAAGAGATGATGGAAAGCGGTTGTCTGGAGCTCATTACATGCGGCGCAACCCACGGTTATTTGCCGTTAATGCTCAATCAAACCGCCATGCAGGCTCAGGTAAGCATCGCCGTTCAACTTCACAAGCAGGTTTTCGGCCGGGCTCCCCGGGGCATCTGGCTTCCCGAATGCGGATATATGCCGGGCGTAGACCAAATTCTCCGTTCGGAAGGCATCCGATTCTTCTTCACCGACGCCCACGGTATTTTACACGCTTCGCCTCGCCCCAAATACGGCGTCTTTGCCCCCATATACTGTCCTTCGGGCGTAGCGGCCTTCGGGCGGGATCTGGAATCATCCAAACAAGTTTGGAGCGCCAATGAAGGATATCCAGGAGATCCGGACTACCGGGAGTTTTACCGGGACATCGGTTATGATTTAGATTATGAGTACATACGTCCCTATCTGCCATCCAACGGCATCCGGGTTAATACCGGGATTAAATATCACCGGATTACCGGACGGACCGCCTATAAAGAACCCTATAACATTTGGGCGGCTCGCGAAAAAGCCGCAATCCACGCCGGAAATTTCATGTTCAACCGAGAAAAACAAATCGAATATCTGGCATCGATCCTGGACCGGCCGCCCATCGTGGTATCCCCCTATGACGCCGAATTATTCGGCCACTGGTGGTTTGAAGGTCCGCTATGGCTTGACTATTTAATTCGGAAAATAACCTATGATCAGAAAACCATTAAGCTGATCTCTCCAGCCGATTACCTGGAGATGTTCCCTCGCAACCAGGTTTCCACCCCCTCCATGTCCAGCTGGGGTTATAAAGGATTTAATGAAGTCTGGCTTGAAGGAAGCAATGATTGGATATACCCGCATTTGCATAAAGCGGCGGATCGGATGGTGGAATTGGCATACACATTCCCCAATGCAGACGGGGATTTACGACGGGCCCTTAACCAGGCCGCCAGAGAATTGTTACTCCTGCAAAGCAGCGACTGGGCATTTATTATGAAAACCGGAACCATGGTAGAATATGCCGTCAGACGAACTAAAGTCCATATTCACCGGTTTAATGAGCTCTATGACCAGATCAAATACAACCGGATCGATCCCAATTATCTCAGCGAGCTTGAATGGAAAGACAATATCTTTCCTGATCTGAATTATGCCATTTACAATCCAACCCTCTCACCTCAAGACCGCCAAGCCGAAGTGGCAGCAACGTACATTTAAATAAACAGTTTACAGTTGACAGTGAACGACAGTGCACAGTTTTCGAATGATTTAAGAGTTGTTTATGGGACACACAGTACATAGTTAAATTAGATAGTAAAATAACAAGAGACTCTGCATTGCAGGGTCTCTTGTGTATTTGACAATATAACATTGCTCCCGCCGAGGCGCAGAGGCCAGATGTGAACGCAGTGCGTTGAAGGCTATGTCGATAATAAGCGAAACCTTTCAGCAAAAATGAAAATTTCAAGAACCATTATAATCCTTCGGCAATATAATCATTCAGCTGAAAAAGGAACTCGTAACTGTAAGCTATCAACTGTCTACTGTCAACTGATCTGACTCCATCCAATCATAAAAATAATATGTAAACCCAAAAGCAAGACAAGTTCCAAATGCGACCACGCCGGAGTCATTCAAAAGCCCGGCTGCGATCCCGCTGACAAGGATACTGGACCATATCAGAGGATTCCGTATCCCCCTTTGGCTTCGTCCGGTAAGACTCAGGAAACCCCAGAGTCCCAAAGCCAAAAGAATAATCCGGGTCCACGGACTGTACATCAATAACTTTAAATTCATGGCCAGTTTACGGAGAATAACCATACTGATTTCTTTAAAGTTATTATCCAGGATTAAGTTGAAAAATATGCCGACATGAGTTTGAACTTCCGGAGGACGTGAAGCATCCCATAATCCCGCTCCCAAAGCCAATATCGTCCCGACAACGGTTATAACCCCGATCCTCCGATCCCGGAAGTTAATGCCAAGCGAACAAATGCCATAGTAAAGAAAACCGATAACGGCTGCGAGAGTCCCGCCAAAATTAATGCCAAATTTAGGCCATCCCAAGATGAACAACGTCACTGCCAGTATCATCAATCCAGGCCACTTCTTTCCCCACCGGGATTGGAGGCAACCGGCGCTAATCAATGCAGTCGGCAGATAAATCCCCATAAATTCATTACCAATACCATAATACCGGGAACCGGAGGCTGCGCTGTATCCTAATCCTGAAAACCGAATCAGATTCCAACCGGTTACTTGATCTATCGTAAGCACCAGCCAAAGGAGTCCAGCTAAAATCATATATCCGTTGACCAATTGCGGCCGAACGTTGACTAGCGAGAAACCGGTAAGCCCCACTATCCCAGTGAGAACAGCAAAAACCCATGGCGTCCAAACCGTTTCGGGTAATAATGGCAATATTAATAAAACCAACGGTGCACTACCAACCCAAAACAGACATTGCCGGGCCCAATATCTTTTTCCCAAGAACCACGATGCTGCGGCAACGATCCAACCTAGTGAGATAATACCCAGATACCAGTCGATCAGACCCCGTTGCTGAATCAGGATTCGATTAATCCGACGGTGCAAGTCATCCAAAGTTGACAAGTCCGCTCCGGCGACAGACTCCATCATCCGTCCGGCATAGGGTCCAGTAATCTCTAAGCCAGCCATCCGGCTTATCGTTGGCAGAATATCCAGATTAGCCACCAAACCGGACCATCGGGTAGTCCCTGATCTCAACAATCCCGGAGCATAAGCCTTAGCCCGAATGACCAGAGGAGTTAACCATCGTTTATTATTATAGCTTTCTCGGGAAAGGGTCGGAGTGATTAGTATCAAATTCACTGTTTCCCGGGAATATTGATTCAAAACTTCACCGAGAAACCGGTCAAATCGTTTCCAAACATCCTTCTTTAATCGGACATACTGTTCCGGGCTCATTTCCTCTCTGAAACTATCCAATCGGGAAAAATCCCCAAATTCGACAACGACTAAATGGCGGGGAGCTAAATATTTATCCATCTCCCTCTGGGTTTTGGAAATACTGAAACGATATCCGTAAGGGAACATCAGATCCATCTCATTCATGGCAGAACTAATATTCCCCTCATCAATGATTCCTCGATCATCCATCAATAACAGTCCTGCTGGACGGTTACTGCCTGCGGAACTATCCACATTACCGATAAGTATGGTTTTCCAGCCGTTTTGCCGGAAGGTACGTCCCAACAATCCTGGAACCGACGACCGATCGGCAGTTTCCGCTTTGGTATATAGCCAACCGATCTCCGGAACCACCATGTTAGGATCTTCCGTCAAATCCTCCCGGGGTGTGCTCCAACTCCAAAAATCGGCTGCTGTAATCCGGCCTAACATATGGTCCACAGGATAAGCGCCATTTAAGACACCCGGCGCCACACTCCGACTACCCGCTCCAATGGTTAGATATCCGCTGTTGGTATTGGTATACCCGGAACCGGATCGGACATTCATGAGCGCACAGGCACTCTCCCGGATCAATCGCTGTACCGACGGAAGTTGACTATGATAAAACTCTTGACTGTCCATTTTATCAGCGACAATAACCAGGATGGGCCGTTCATCTGGTCCAGCGGCATTAAGCGGCACTGAACAGAATTGAACCAGCCATCCGATGATCAAGGCGAACCATATATATTCCCGAACCATTACCCGACTCCTTTTTCCGATTAATCAAAAACCTTGACGCCATGTTCGGTTTAAATTTCTGGTTTCATTTCCGGATAAAAAACTTCCTCCAGGCATAATCCGCTGGCAGGAGCCGTGGGCCCGGCCGCATTACGATCGCAGGCAGCCAAAACCGCTTTAAATCCTGCCAGAGACATGCGCCCTGTTCCGACCAGAATAAGAGTGCCTACAATATTACGGACCATATGATATAGAAATCCGTCGGCATTGATCCGGATCGTGATCTCCGGACCTTCCGACATTAACTCACAAAAATGAACCGTTCGTACGGTCGTCTTGACACTGGAACCCGAGGCTTGAAAACTCTTGAAATCATGCTGCCCAACGATGAATGAAGCAGCTTCCCGCATTACCGCCGTATCCAACGGATATTTATAATGATACAACCATTCCCGATGAAAGACCGGACGAACCGGATCATTCCAAATCCGGTATGAATAGGTCTTGGAAAGCGCCGAATATCGGGAATGAAACTCCGCAGGCACCTCGGAAACTTCACAGATGACGATATCCCTTGGTAAAACCGCATTAAGAGCATTTAGTAGTTGCCCTTCCTTCAATCGAGTCTCTGAATGGAAATGAACCACTTGCCCCAGGGCATGGACCCCGGCATCCGTCCGTCCCGCACCGATTACATTCGGCATCGAGCCAGTAATCTGCGCGATGGCCTCTTCCAAAGCTCCCTGAATCGTCTTCACTCCGCCCGCTTGCCGTTGAAACCCGGCATAATGGGTCCCTTCATAGGCAACTACCATCTTTATATTGCGAGACAAACCGTAATCACCTGCTTTTCTTCAGTTGACAGTGAATAGCCTAAAAGTAATAAATCAGTTGACAGTGGTCAGTTGGGACAGTTTTTATCTGTGTAGATAAAAGAAAAGCCATTAGCTATCCGGAAGTAAAAACCGTTAACTGTCAACTGTCAACTAAAATAAAATCATCCATACCACCAGTCCGGCGCAGAGCGCCATCACCACCCAATCGCTCCATTTTAACTTCAGTTCCTCCATGGATGTCCGGGGCGCTCCGGGACGATACCCCCGGGCTTCCATGGCGATAGCCATCGCCGCTGATTTACGGATACTCCCGATAACCAGCGGAATCATGGTGCTTTGGATCCACGTGTGACTGGTACGCCAGGTTAGCTTTGGCTCAATTCCCCGAATCCGTTGGGCGATCATAATCGTTTCACTCTCCGCCATCAATTCCGGGATAAACCGCAGGACCAACATCATCACTAAAGAAAGTTCTTCAATGGGAAGTTTCAAAAGATCAAATGGTTTTAATAGCCGATTCAGCCCGTCCACAATGGCCGTCGGACGGGTCACCAAGCTCAACCACATCGCAATCACCAGCAAAGCGCTTAACCGGATCGTGACCAAAACCGCAGGCGCACATTGGGATTGCAGCCCCTGCCAAAAATCCGGAAAAGGCCAAGGAAAGAAAAGATTAGCCAAAAAAGTTACACCGATTAACCATTTAAACTTTCTCAAGATCTGGCCAGCTATTTTCAACGATATTTGGGACGTCACAAAAAGCATTGGAACCATCAGACATCCAACGACTAATCCTGTATTTCCTCCGCCCAGTAAAACGGCGATCAAAGCCAAAACCACGCCAAATTTGCTACGCGGGTCACAATGATGCCAAAAGGAATCCGCCGGATAATATGTACCGATAGTCGCCATCATATGCCCTCCCAAAACGCCGGAGGGAGACCCCAGTCTTCAAGTTGGACCCGTTCCGGGATCCCGATTCCTAAACGTTCCAATAAAGAACGATATGTACCAAACATAGCTTTTTCAAAATCAGCAACCAACCGGCCGTCAACCAATACCAAAAACCGATCAACCAAATGATATAAAAAATCCAGATCATGGCTGGAAATAAAGACAATATGTCCTTGGTTCCGCTCCTTCGCCACAATCTGTTCCACCACCGTAAGACCGGCTGCATCGAGTCCCACCGTCGGTTCATCTAAAAGCAGTATTTCGGGTTCCATCACTAAAATGCTGGCCAAGGCCACTCGACGCTGCCATCCTCCACTGAGCCGAAAGGGGGATATTTTCAGGCTTCCTTCATACCCGACAGATGCCAAAACTGCCTTCACCTTTGCTTCCCGTTCTTCTTGGGTATAGTTTCGGCCAGATAAAGCAAAGCCCACCTCATCCAGAAGATTATCCAAGAAAAACTGCTGTTCCGGTTCTTGTATCACCAATCCCCGGACTGGGTCCACTCCTCCGGACTTCTCCCAAGTGATCATCCCCGGAGCGGTTTCTAAAACTCCGGCGATGCAACGAAACAGACAGCTTTTCCCTGAACCACTGGGACCAATGACCCCGATCGTCTCCCCTTTTACAACCGAAAAAGAGACTTTATGCAAAGCCTCAATCTGTAACGGCGTATGTTGATTATAAACGTAAGATAAATGATGGACTTTAAGCATGATGATTCACTTCAATCGCTTTCGGCCCCAAGATGGCATTCTTGATGAGATGGGGATATTTCCACTCCAACGCCTGCAGCGGTGCAGGCCTAAGCCCATGTTCCGCCAAAAACTCCCTGGAATTGAGCATATCCAACGTCACCGGTTCAACATGGCCTTCCGGGGTTAAAATATAACGGGTGGGCATATGACGGACGCTGCGCAAATCATGATCTAACCATATCACGGCCGTATTCTTAGGAATCAGCGTCGTTAAAATCTTCAACACAATCTCTTGATTAGCTTGGTCTAACATTGCCAAAGGTTCATCCAATACAATCAAATCCGGTTCAGTGATCAAAACCGCCGCCAGTCCCAGACGGCGTAACTCTCCACCCGACAACTGATGGACCCCATGTTCCCGTTTGGAAGCAAGACCAAACATCTCCAAATATTGCTCCACCTTTTCCCGGATCTCTTTGGCCGGACGGTTTAGCACTGTCAAACCAAAGGCCAAATCTTCCTGGACGCTGGCCCCGACCATCTGGGAACGGCTGTTTTGAAATACGATCCCGCGCCGGATCGGATGTCTGGACTCGCCCACCGTCAACTGGCCTCTGGTTGGCTGAAGCACTCCGGCTGCTAAAAGCCCCAGCGTACTCTTTCCCGAACCGTTCGCTCCCAAGATTAAAACCCGTTCCCCTTGACCAATGGTTAAATTGACCTGAGAAAGGATAGGGGTCTGCTCCGAATAACCAAAGCCGACCCCGTTAAAATCCAAATAATTCATCGTTTCAATTAAACCAATTCCAAGATAACCATCGGTGCAGCGTCACCACGACGGGGCCCCAGTTTCATGATCCGGGTGTAACCCCCGTTACGTTCAGTATACCGACCGGCGATTTCGTCAAACAGCTTTTGAAGCACAGCCGGATCCGTGATAACCTCAGCAGCTTGACGACGGGAATGCAAGTCGCCTTTTTTAGCCAAAGTAATCATTTTCTCAGCTAAAGAACGGACTTCTTTCGCTTTAATTTCGGTGGTTTCAATTCTGCCGTATTCAAACAACGCAGTTACCAAACTGCGAAACAATGCTTTACGAGGGGCTGAACGACGCCCTAACTTACGTTTCAGCATTTCAATTCCTCCTTATTCTCAGGTAAAGCGAACTATTCGTCGGATTTCCGTAAACTTAAGCCCATGCTCTTCAACTTTTGTTCAACTTCTTCAAGGGATTTACGGCCTAAGTTTCTAACCTTCATCATATCTTCTTCGGTCTTACGGGTTAACTCTTCTACAGTGTTGATACCTGCCCGTTTCAAACAGTTATAGGACCGAACTGAAAGATCCAACTCTTCAATGGTCATTTCCAGGATTTTGTCCTTGGATTCTTCTTCTTTTTCGACCATGATTTCAGTTTTTCCTGCAGTTTGACTCAAATTCACGAATAAATTGAGATGCTCGGACATGATTTTGGCAGCCAGTGACACGGCTTCCACCGGATTGATGCTTCCATCAGTCCATACCTCAAGCACCAATTTATCATAGTCGGTAATTTGGCCAACCCGGGTATGTTCTACCACGTAATTGACCTTAACAACCGGTGAATATCTGGCATCAACCGCAATAACTCCAATCACATTCTCCACATTTTTATTGCGTTCCGCTGCTACATATCCGCGGCCACGATCAACGGTAATTTCCGCTTCGAGAACACCGCCATCAGAAACGGTCGCGATATAAAGATCAGGATTCAATATTTCAACATCACTAGGGACGATGATATCGGCCGCAGTGACCCGTTTGGAGTCTCTTACATTGATATAAATCTTTTTGGGACAATCACCATGGACTTTGACCAGTAACTTTTTGAGATTCAAAATAATATCGGTTGTATCCTCAACAACCCCCGGAATCGTCGAAAATTCATGAAGCACTCCGTTGATTTTAACGGAGGTTACTGCATATCCCGGTAAGGAAGAGAGAAGGATCCGACGGAGCGAGTTGCCCAGAGTGGTTCCATAACCCCTTTCCAATGGCTCAATCACAAACATGCCATAACGCTCAGGGTCATCAGTTTCTCCAAGAGTAATTTTGGGCTTTTCGATCTCGATCAATACATAACCCTCCTTCTCGCAATTGCGAACCTAAATGGTCATCCAATTCGCCGAGCGTCTCCGGCGGACTGGAATCAACATCCTTTTTTAATTATTTCGATTAACGTGAATACAACTCTACAATCAAGTGTTCCTGAACCGGAATATCGATTTGTTCGCGATTCGGTAAGGCTTTAATCGTGGCAGTTTGGGTATTGGCATCGTAATCAATCCATTCCGGCAAACTCTTTCCGGCAGATTCCAGATTGATTTTAATCTTATCAGAACTCAAGCTGGATTCTTTGATGGTAATGACATCTCCGGCTTTTACCAGGATTGAAGGGATATTCGCCTTTTTGCCGTTAAGCAGAAAATGTCCGTGCCGTACCAACTGACGAGCTTCTTTACGGGAAACGCCAAAACCAATACGGTAAATGACGTTATCTAAACGGCTTTCAAGAATTTGCAACAAGTTTTCACCGGTAATACCTTTTTTACGTTCGGCCATTTCAAAATAGCCAGCAAACTGACGCTCTAAAACACCGTAAATCCGGCGGAGCTTTTGCTTTTCACGCAATTGCAGGCCGTACTCGGACATTTTTTTCCGGGCTTGGCCATGTTGACCGGGTGCATATGCTCTCCGTGCAATGCTACATTTCGGTGAATAACACCGTTCACCTTTCAAATATAACTTTTCCCCTTCACGGCGGCATAATTTACAAACAGCTTCAGTATATCGTGCCATATCGCTTCAAACACCTCCCATTATACTCGACGACGTTTCGGCGGACGACACCCGTTATGCGGTATTGGGGTAACATCCTTAATCATATTTACATATAAGCCAGCAGCCTGTAATGAACGAATTGCAGCTTCGCGTCCAGCACCAGGGCCTTTCACGAATACTTCAACGGTTTTCATACCATGTTCCATTGCCATTTTGGCAGCTTCTTCAGCAGCCATACCTGCAGCAAAAGGAGTACTTTTCCGGGAACCTTTGAAACCCATATGACCGGCACTGGCCCAGGAAAGTACGTTTCCTTGCGGATCAGTAATCGTAACTATTGTATTATTAAATGTAGAGTGAATATGTGCAACTCCACTATCCACATTTTTACGTTCTTTTTTACGGATACGAACTCCACGTTTAGCGGCGGCTTTTGCCATTATTATTACCTCCCTTTATTATTTCTTTCTCTTAGCACCGACGGTCTTTTTCGGTCCCTTACGGGTACGAGCATTGGTCTTTGTCCGTTGTCCTCTGACCGGTAAACCGCGGCGATGACGGAGGCCACGATAACAGCCGATATCCATCAACCGTTTAATGTTCATCGCTTCTTCACGACGGAGGTCACCCTCTACCTTATAATCGCGGTCAATAACCTCACGGATCTTATTGATTTCTTCTTCGGTTAAGTCCCGAACGCGGGTATCCGGATTAACTCCAGCTTTTGCAAGGACTTCATTGGATGTGGTACGCCCTAAACCATAGATATATGTCAGGGCAATTTCTACCCTTTTCTCGCGCGGTAAATCTACACCAGCGATACGAGCCATATTATTACCTCCTTATTATGTTCTGAACGGATTGAAATTATTTCCAAAAATACCGACGATTTGATCAACCTTGTTTTTGCTTATGCTTGGGATTAGTACAAATTACCATAACCCGACCTTTTCTGCGAATGATCTTACATTGCTCACAGATTGGTTTTACGGAAGGCCTGACTTTCATGCGTAATCCTCCTTAAATAGCAATACTTATTAATTATATCACAAACCTGACTTCGGGGAACTTACCGCAACCCTGGTAAGTTAAAATTTTTATTAACATTTATTTATAACGATAAACTATCCGGCCTCTGGTTAGATCATAAGCCGAAAGCTCGACTGTAACTCTATCCCCGGGAAGTATCTTGATGAAATTCATACGCATCTTTCCGGAAATATGAGTCAAAACCCGGTGGCCGTTTTCCAACTCTACTCGAAACATCGCGTTGGGTAGCGGCTCAACGACGGTTCCTTCGACTTCAATGATATCTTCTTTACCCATGAAACCGATCCCCTTCCTCAAGTTCATTTAGTCTTTTTTGAATTGCGGTAGCAATTTGCCCGTCTTTAACTTCTTTTCCACTTAAAACAGCCTCTTCAATTTCGGTTGCTACCACCATTGTAACACGAACATGTTTGATATTTTTCTTCTTGGGCTTTGACACAGGGTGTTTGACCCCGTCCACAACTTCAATAAATTTTTCTCCGATTGTTTTCCATATCAGATAATAAGTACCCTGGTCTCTTCCGGCAATCGAGCGGACAAGCTGACCATAACGTAAACCATCGACAGTAAAAATCATTTGATCAATCCTCCGGCAATAATTCCGGACGTAATAATGTCAAAATTTCTGGTTCATCATCAGTCACAGCGACTGTATGCTCGAAATGGGCGGAATATTTGCCATCTTTCGTACGAACTGTCCAATGATCGTAGGGGTCCACATCGACTTCATAAGTTCCGATGTTAACCATTGGCTCAATGGCCAATGTCATCCCTTTTCTTAATTTCGGATTGAAATCATTTCCGACAAAATTGGGGATTTGTGGTGATTCGTGCATCCGGCGTCCAATCCCGTGACCAACGAAATCTCGAACCACTGAAAATCCATTGCTCTCTACCGTAGTTTGGACTGCATGAGAAATGTCATAAAGCCGGTTCCCGGGTTTTGCCTGAGCGATCCCTCGGTATAAGGATTCTTTCGTAACGTCCAGCAGTTTCTGAACTTCAGGAGTTACTTCACCAACCGGAACCGTGATAGCTGAATCGGCATAAAAATCTTTATAAATTACGCCAAAATCCAGTCCCACAATATCCCCCTTTTTCAGGGTACGATTTCCCGGAATCCCATGAACCACTTCTTCATTCACCGAAGCGCAAAGAGAAGCCGGAAAACCGTTGTACCCTTTAAAGGCAGGAATAGCATGATATTTTTTAGTTAAATACTCCGCTTTGACATCCAACTCTGCAGTTGTAATCCCAGGATGGATCATTTTACGTAATTCTTCCAGAACTGCCGCAACAATACTTCCTGCTATACGCATAATGGCAATCTCTGTTGAAGATTTCGTTATGATCATCCCTTTTGTTCCTCCAAAGCAAAACAAATTTGATCAAACACCGTTTGGATTGGCTCTTCGCCATTAAAAGTCTTCAGTTTACCGCACTTACGATAATAATCAATTAAAGGCTCCGTTTGTTCTTGGTAGACTTCAAGACGTTTTCTGACGGTTTCCTCGGTATCGTCATCCCGTTGATAGATTTCACCGCCACAATGGTCACATATTCCAGGATTCTTCGCCGGCTTGTTGGCGATATGATAGACCGCATGGCAATTCCGGCAAACCCGGCGTCCGGTCAGGCGGCGGATCAAAACCTCAAAATCAACTTCGATATTAATTACTGCTGTAATCTGACGCCCCACCTCAGTCAGGTAGCTATCCAACATTTCCGCCTGGGGTATGGTTCGCGGAAAACCGTCAAGGATAAATCCTTCTTGACAGTCCGGCTGATTCAGCCGTTCTTTCACTATCCCGACGACGATATCATCTGGAACCAGTTTACCCGCATCGAGAAATGCTTTTGCTTTCTGTCCTAAAGGAGAACCTTCTTTCACAGCCGCCCTGAAAATATCGCCGGTTGAGATGTGAGGCAAATGATATCGATCAACCAATAATTCAGCTTGTGTTCCTTTCCCAGCTCCAGGAGGCCCTAATAAAATCATATTTATCAATTTAAGTCGTCTCCTTTTTTTGAAGGTTTCTATATTATTTTATTTTAAGAAACCCTCATACTGACGCATCAAGAGTTGAGCTTCGATCTGCTTCATCGTGTCAATAGCGACTCCGACGGCAATTAACAAAGCCGTTCCTCCAAATTGAACTTGCAATCCCTTAAATCCGGGAATCAAATTCATCAAATACGGCAGTAATGCGATAAAGGTTAAGAATAAAGCACCGACTAAAGTAATCCGGGTTAATACCCGATCCAAATATTCAGCAGTAGGTTTACCTGGGCGGATTCCGGGAATAAATCCGCCGTATTTTTTCATATTATTGGCAACTTCAACCGGATTGAACGTTACTGCTGTATAGAAATAGGTAAACAGGAAAATGAGTAATGCATATAAAATCAGATATAACGTCCGTCCGGGAGCAACCCAGTTCAGCATCTTATACAACCAATGGGTTGGCGGTAAAAACTGAGCAATGGTCGGCGGGAAAGCCAAAAGGGACGACGCAAAAATCACCGGAATAACCCCGGATTGGTTGACCCGCATTGGCAAGTGGGTTGAAGTTCCGCCATACATTTTACGTCCTACAACTCGTTTCGCATACTGAACCGGAATCTTCCGTTCACCTTGGGTAACGAATACGACTCCGGCTACGATGACTACAGCCAACACCAAAAAGAGAAGCATGCTGAAGAACGAAACTCCAAAATTACTTTTATTCAGTGATTGCAGAACTGAAATCGAACTCGGAATAACCCGGGCAACGATACCGGCAAAGATAATCATGGAAATACCATTTCCGATACCATATTCCGATAAAATTTCGCCCAACCACATCACAAGAACCGAACCAGCCGTTAAGGTCGTGATAATTAACACGAAATCCCAGGCCGTCGGATTGGTCATCGCACCTTGCAAACCGAAAGCCATGGCCGAACCCTGAATCACTGCCAAAATAACAGTGCCATACCGGGTGTACTGGGAAATCACCTTACGTCCCTCGCTACCTTCCTTGGCCAACTGTTCCAGTCTGGGAATGACCATGGTCAAAAGTTGCAAAATGATCGAGGAAGTAATATAAGGGTTAACACTCATGGCAAAGACAGACATTCGTTGAAGCGCGCCACCGGCCAATAAGTCAAGCAACCCAAATAAATTGTTGTCTCCGCCGAAGATGGCCCTTAATTTGCTTAAATCCCAAGGGCCGGGAACCGGTATATGGGATCCTAAGCGGAAGATACCCAACAGGACAAGGGTCCAGATGAGTTTCTTGCGTAAATCCGGGATTTTTAATGCCGTTTTGATGGCCTCCAGCACTTAAATCACCTCTGCTTTGCCGCCAGCTTTTTCAATCTTTACTACAGCAGATTTACTAAACCTGTTCCCTTTGACGATAAGTTTTTTGGTTAATTCACCATTACCTAAAATTTTGACTCCGTCTCCAAGTTTACGGATAATTCCGGCTTCAAGCAACATTTGCGGCGTTACTTCGGTTCCGTCCTCGAAACGGTTAAGTTTTTCAAGAGAAACTTCCACAATTTCCTTGGCAAAAATATTGGTAAACCCGCGTTTGGGCAAACGACGTTGCAACGGCGTTTGACCACCTTCAAAAGCCGGTCCTTTCCCTCCGCCGGAACGGGCTTTCTGACCTTTATGACCTTTCCCGGAAGTTTTCCCAAGACCGGATCCGATTCCTCGGCCGACTCTTTTCGGAGTTTTCTTGGATCCGGGAGCCGGTTGCAGCTCATATAATTTCATCGGAGCACCCCCTAGGCTTCTTCTTTAACTTCAACTAAGTGTTCAACTTTTTTAATCATCCCGCGGATGGCCGGGTTATCCTCCTTGACCAGCGTTTGATAAAGCTTGGAAAAGCCCAACGCCTTCAAAGTGTCTTTTTGATCCTGTGCCCGCCCAATCGCGCTGTGTTTTAAGGTAATCAGCAATTTTTTGGTCTCAGCTTGAGTTTTTTTTCTCGGCATATTATTCCCTCCTACCCGAGAATCTCATCCAATGTCTTTCCGCGTAACGCAGCCACATCTTCAGGCCGTTTCAACTCTTTCAATCCGGCCATGGTCGCATTGACGCAATTCAGAGCATTGGAAGATCCCAGCGATTTCGTGAGGATGTCTCTGATTCCGGCACATTCCAAAACGGCACGGACCGGACCGCCGGCGATAACACCGGTACCGGGCGCAGCCGGCTTCAACATGACTTTACCGGCACCAAAATGACCTTCCACATAATGCGGAATCGTCGTTCCTTTGAGCGGCACCTTGATCAGGTTTTTCTTCGCATCTTCCACACCTTTGCGGATGGCTTCGGGAACCTCGGCCGCTTTGCCCAATCCGGTTCCAACATGGCCATTGCCGTCACCGACAACGACTAATGCGCTAAAGCTAAAGCGACGACCGCCTTTTACAACTTTGGCAACCCGGTTTATCTGAACTACTTTTTCGGTTAATTCCAATCCATTAGGGTCTATACGTTTCAAAACTGTCCCCCCCGTCGCTTAAAATTCCAAACCATTTTCACGTGCAGCATCTGCCAAAGCCTTAATCCGGCCATGATAGATATATCCGCCGCGGTCGAATACAACGGCTTTAATTCCGTTTTCAAGCGCTTTCTTGGCGATTGCGGCGCCAACTACTTTAGCTGCTGCAATATTTCCGCCGTATTTCAATTGACTCCGGATCTCCGGTTCAACCGAAGAGGCAGATACCAAGGTGATACCTTTTGTATCATCGATAATCTGAGCATAGATATGATGTAAGCTACGGAAAACGCTGAGTCTTGGCCGTTCGGCAGTTCCCGAAATCTTTTTGCGCAGACGGATATGCCGACGAAGGCGTGCCTCTCTACGTTCAGGTCTCTTATACATATTAGGTCACACTCCTTTCGGATTACTTCTTACCGGCCTTACCGGCTTTACCGGCTTTGCGTCGGATGACTTCATTCTCGTACTTAATTCCTTTCCCTTTATAAGGTTCCGGTTCGCGTACCGCACGAATTTCCGCAGCCATCTGCCCAACGGCTTGTTTATCGATGCCTTTCACGATAATTTTGTTGGGAGCCGGCACTTCAAATTCAATTCCCTTCAACGGTTTAATTTCAACCGGATGGGAATAACCAATGGTCAGTACCAGGTTATTGCCTTGTTTTGCTGCTCTATACCCAACACCGTTGATTTCCAGCCCTTTGCTGTACCCTACGGTTACGCCCTGTACCATATTGGCGATTAAGGTCCGGGTCAAGCCATGGAGAGCACGATGCTCTTTCTCGTCCGAAGGCCGTTCAACAGTGAGTTGATTATCCGTTATATTGATTTTCATATCAGGGTGTACATTTTGGGTTAATTCTCCTTTCGGGCCTTTCACTTTGACCACGTTGCCACTAACCTCAACCTGCACTCCCTGCGGTAATGCAACAGGTTTGCGTCCAATTCGAGACATACTTTACACCCCCGATCTTCCTACTAAAGTTCTCGTTACCACACGTAGCAAATGACCTCGCCGCCGATACCTTCGGCCCGAGCCTGACGATCCGTCATAATTCCTTTGGAAGTGGACAAAATTGCAATGCCCAAACCGCCGAGAACTCTGGGGATTTCGTCTTTACCAGCATAAACCCGCAAACCGGGTTTGCTGATCCGCTTTAAACCGGAAATAACTTTTTCTTTACCGTTGTACTTCAGGTACAACCGGATAATACCTTGTTTATTATCGTCGATAATCTCGTAGTCAGCGATGTAACCTTCTTCTTTGAAGATCTTCGCCAATTCCTTCTTGATTTTGGAGGAAGGAACTTCAACGACTTTATCACGGACTATCGTCGCGTTTCTGATCCTGGTGAGCATATCGGCAATAGGATCTGTCATAACCATCTCTATCAGACCTCCTTCCGTTTGAACGGAGACTTTACCAGCTTGCTTTGGTAACACCGGGAAGTTCTCCGCGGTGGGCTAAATTGCGAAAACAAATACGGCACATTCCGAACTTTCTCATGTATCCATGAGGACGTCCGCAAATCTTGCAACGGTTGTGTTTCCGGACCGCGTACTTCGGAACCCGATTTGCTTTGACTTTCATAGAGGTTTTAGCCATACTTTATCCTCCTCTTTTGGTTACGCGCTAAACGGCATTCCCATTAACTTTAAGAGTTCATACGATTCCTCGTCGGTTTTGGCGCTGGTAACGATGACAATGTTCATTCCGCGAAGTTTATCTACTTTATCGTAGTTAATCTCCGGAAAAATCAACTGGTCACGAATGCCAAGCGTATAATTACCCCGTCCGTCAAACCCGTCCGGAGAAACGCCCCGGAAGTCACGGATACGCGGTAAGGAAATATTGAACAGTTTATCCAAAAAATCATACATTCTTTCGCCGCGCAAGGTCACTTTGCAACCGATAGGCATTCCTTGGCGCAGTTTAAAAGCAGCGATGGATTTTTTGGCTCTTGTAATAACCGGCTTTTGACCGCTGATGGCCGTCAAATCGGAAACAGCCGCATCGATAGCTTTGGCATCCGCAGTAGCGTCTCCGACGCCCATATTGATGACGACCTTATGAATGACAGGAACTTCCATCACATTTTTATATCCAAACCGTTTTTTCAAACCGGTTACAACCTCTTTTTCGTACTTTTCTTTAAGCCGAGACAATGGTCGCACCCCCCTCCAC
>JAKOTQ010000093.1 GCA_029776205.1 Bacillota bacterium
TACTAGCTCTAGCGATACCACTACATATGATGTTACCGTTGATGATACCACTACCACAGAAACCGAGAATCTGCCAGATACTCCAGTTGTTCCAGGCTCTGAATATCTCTCTAGCAGAGGAAAGAACATAGGCCAGAACAAACAGACCGGAACGACTAGCAACGTCGGCTCAACCGATGAAACCATTAGCACGACTGGCAATGTGACTGGGAGCAGTACCGGAACGGTTACGAGACAAGACGGGTTGACCGTCGAATTGCTCAATAGAGTATATGATAATTTACGAAACCCGTTCGCTGACTTTGCGAAAGAATTGGACCCTATATTTATGAACAGGTGGTAAATATAATTGCAGATGTAAAATTCCTAAATGTGCCGCAGGCCTCCCGTGCCGTTAGAAGATACGTTATCGGTAATCTAGATAAGCCTGAAAATATTATTTACACTGCAGAAAATGTAAAGGTCAGCGAGGAATTGGATTTTGTACTGAACATTGAATATTTCGATAACTATAGTAAGGTAAATATAATCAAGGTTGCCGACAGATATTATGATGTTCTTCAGGTCAAAGAAATCTCCAGAAAGTCTTCTGTTCTACAATTCACTGTAACGTTCAATCCTATTAGCTCATTGCTGGATAGTGATAGTTCATTGTACGGTTGGTTCGAACGAACCCCATCAAAGATTTATCCATCTGCAAGGATAAATATCGCCACCGATACGCTCAAACAGTCTAGATTCATCCCACTAGATGACATGCAGCAAATCGGTTCACGGAACCACTATTATGTCCAGATAGTCAGTCGTTGTGGGGAGGGCTTATCCGGACGTTCGACCCTTACCATGTATGGCACTTTTGTACCGTATTCACCAAAACACCCAGCTGGATCAGCAGAAGATGTTTTAGTGACTACCGCCGATAGAACAAAGAAATTCCCAACTTTAAGAGCAATCATTAATGATATTGATGAACGAGTAGGAATCGTCGCCGATGAAGTAGTTGGAATACATGTAAGTGCAAGATGCCCGTGGAGTTTCAAACATGAAAGCCCTGATGCATACGATTTTCTTAAAACTACTGGGCATGTTGTAACACCCAGCTTTGACCAACACGGTGGGAACGGAAAGGTTAAAATTAATAGTTCGGATTGTGAAAGGAAACCGGAAACTCAATCTACAATTACCCTTACTGATAAAGAGCGTTACACTGGTACGGTTTCCATAGTCAATCAGACCGGAAATGTTATCGGAGTTATCCCAACTGAATATTTCGATAGTAATAATCAACTAGACTTCACCTGGCAGCCATACGCCGACTATACGGGAGTCTACACAATAGTTAAATATTGCGACCAAATGGTGATCATACCTGAAGGTCAATTGCCGTGGGTTGGCGATGCATGGGCGACATATGCGGCCCGGTCAATGGAGTTCGACCGTGAAGCAATGTTACACGCAGTGCAAAACTCCAAGGATCAACTGAAGCAAGATATTGCATCAGCGGTTAGCGGGGCTATCCTCACGGGTACGGTTGGAGCGGCAAGCGGGTCTGGCCTTCTCGGATTATTTGG
>JAKOTQ010000095.1 GCA_029776205.1 Bacillota bacterium
AGGGGAAGCCCATCAAGTCCTTCAGCGCAGACCACATCCGAAGAGCTGAGACCTTGGTGAATAACCTACCTCGGAAGATCTTGGGTTACCGCACACCGTTGGAGCTCTTCCAGGAGGAACTATCGAAGCTGGACGCAACTGTGAAATGCTTTATAGAACGGGTTTCTGGCTAGCCGTTGCATTTGCTATTGCACTTTAGAAAAATTATCTAAGATATTTACCGGAGAAAGTAGTTTGTCCGGTTTGCACTGGTGATTGCCACTGGCACGGCCAGTACCAAAGAAAAGTAAGGGAAAATTATGAGATACATACCATCACCATCCGGCGAGTACTTTGCGTAACATGCCGGAAGACCCACGCCCTGCTTCCGGACTTTTTGAGGCCGAGAAGCCGGTACAGTCAAAAAGTCAGAGAAGAAGCCGTGACAAAATACACAAAGCAAAAGGTTCCAGCGGAAGCGGTAACCTGTGATGGACAAGCGATCAAAACCACTCTTCGCTGGATACGCCGGTTTAAAGAAGATGTCCAGGAAGCGATCATGACTCTGACAAGTCTCCTGGCTGGTTTCGGACGCTTTCGACTGCCCAAAAAAGGCCCGGTATTCCGGCAACTGAAGCAGCAAACAGGGCTGCTCATGGCGGTACTGGGGGGTCCGGTAAAACACTCATGCGAGTTCGGGCTGGTCAATATTTTAATGAGCCTGGGCCCGCCCCCACCGGTCTATCTTTAAAAACCCACACGGAATGTCCTGGAAAGGTCCACGCCTTTACGGTAAATTAAAGAAAAATTGACCGCAAAGGAGAGTGGACCCCATCAAAGAAAAAAAACAGAACCTTCAAGAGATTGCGCTGACAAGATTTCAACTGATCGCGCCGCTTTTGGAACCGGATTTGGAAGAAGCAGAACGGCGTCGGCGGAGAAAAGCGATCCTCGCAAAGACATCCTACTCAGAGCGGACAATCCGCCGTTACGTGGCGGCCTACCGGGAAAAGGGTTTTGCCGGGCTTTACCCCAAAACCAGAATTGACGCAGGGAAAACTAGGGCAATCAAAAAGGAGATCCTAGAAGAAGCAGCAGAGCTCAAAAAAGAGTTGCCGGAACGGAGCATCCGCCAGGTCATTGAGATCCTGGAAGGGGAAGGGAAAATCAAACCGGGAACCCTGCGCCCTTCAACCGTAGCTCGGCAGCTAGACAGGCTCGGTGTAAAAAAGATCTCGAAAGCAAAGGCCAAAGGTTGCAAAAGGTTTCAGAAAGCGCACCGGAACATGCTGTGGCAGGCCGATTTGAAATACGGGCCGTATCTGCCGGATCCCAATAACCCGCAGAAAAAGCGCCGCACCTACCTGATGGCCTTCATCGACGACTACAGCCGGCTCGTTCCCCACGCCCAGTTCTACTTCGAACAACGCTTACCGGTTTTAGAAGACTGCTTCAAGAAGGCCATCCTAAAGCGGGGGATCCCTGATACAGTCTACGTTGACAACGGAAAAATCTTCGTCTCCCGCTGGTTCCGGATCGCCTGCGCCAGGTTGAACATCAGGCATGTAAACACTAAGCCGTACAGCCCGCAGGCCAAAGGGAAGATCGAACGGTTTCTGGGGACCGTCGACCAGTTCGTGGCAGAAGTGAAACTGCTCAACCCCAAGACCCTCGAAGAACTAAACGCCGCCTTTGCCTGCTGGCTGGAGGAAAGTTACAACCACAAAGAACACAGCTCTTTGGGGGAAACACCGGCGGCCCGTTTCGCCGGCGACACCAGGCCGCTCAGGTTCAGCAGCGCCGAAGAGTTGCGGGAAGCGTTTTTGTGGGAAGACGACCGGAAGGTCGATGCGACGGGTTGTATCAAATACCGGAACAAGCTGTACGACGTTGGGCCGGACCTTGCCGGGAAAACGGTCGAGATCCGTTTTGACCCCTTCGCCCCGGAAACCGTGGAGATATGGGTAAACGGCCGAAAAGACCGTGACGCACGGGAGTTGGTAAAGAACAAAGACCGTTTTGCACCGGAAACCCCGGAACCTGCAAAAACGGACCGGTCGCGTTACCTTGAGATCTTAACTGAACGGGCTAAAGCCCGGCGGAAGAAACGCTTAGGCGCCATTTCCTTCCGGGGATTGGAGGAAGATGGCGATGTTTGAGCAGTTTTACGGGTTTGCCAAAACCCCGTTTGGACGGGACCTTGAAACCAACGAGCTTTATGAAACCCAGGGCTATCTGGAGTTAGTCGCGCGGATGAAATATGTGGCCGGCAAAAAACAGTTTGGCCTTTTCACCGGGGAAGTAGGTTCCGGCAAATCCACAGCCGCCCGGGTTTTGACCGCACAACTGAATCCAGCCAAATACCAGGTCCTGTACATTAGCGACTCCAAACTAACGCCCCGCAATTTTTACTGGAAAGCCCTGCACCAACTGGGGCAGGAACCGAAGTTTTACCGGGGGGACGCCAAACGCCAACTGCACCGGGTAATCATGGATTTGCATGACAACCAGCGGAAAACCCCGGTTATTATCATCGATGAAGGGCATCTGCTCGGTAAAGAAATGCTGGAAGAGATCCGGTTTCTGACCAATTTCAGAATGGACTCGTACAGCCCGATGAGCTTAATCCTCTTAGGCCAGCCGGAACTGCGCCGGATCTTGCAGATGCAGATCTATGAGGCCATCACCCAACGGGTGAACCTCCGGTTTCATCTCTCCGGCATGGAGCTTGAAGAGACAAGAGGCTACATCGCGCATCATCTTAAAATCGCCGGCGTGCAAAACGCCTTGTTTACGGAAAATGCGGTCGAAGTCATTCATGAGTATAGCGGCGGGATCGCCCGCAAAATCAACAATGTATGTACCGCTTGTCTTCTCGACGCCTTTGCCCGGAGAAAAAGCTTGGTGGATGATCATATGGTCCGGGTGGTACTAGAGAATGAATTTATGGTTTAAACCAACAAAATCCGGGAAGGCGTCACTCGCCTTCCCGGTCAAATAATCTGAGAAAACGGCGGTCAAATAGTGTGGGAAGTGACATTTTTAGTTCCCCAGGAAATAATTAAATACCATTAAAGACGTTAACTTAAGGAGTGTCATTTCAGCATTGTAGTAAGAAAAATCCATAGGTTATATTCATAGCAATTAAGGGATTTCTATTCTCCTAAATCCAATAATCGAAGGGATTATTGACTATTAATCGAATTTTAAAATTAAATAGATTGAAAAGTGGGAGTAATAATGAACTTAACAGCTTATCATGCAAAATATTATGCTCATGAGCTCACTAAACGCTGTTCCTCCGATAGTATTGAAAAATTTTCGGCCACTCTTTATGATGCGCAAGTCGATTTAAATCCCCATCAGATCGAGGCAGCTTTATTTGCCTTTCGGTCTCCGCTTTCTAAAGGGGCAATTTTAGCCGATGAAGTCGGGTTGGGGAAAACAATAGAAGCGGGGATTGTTATTGCGCAAAAATGGGCGGAAAGAAAGAGAAAAATCCTGATTGTTGTTCCCTCTAACCTAAGAAAACAATGGAACCAGGAACTACTGGAGAAGTTTTATCTCCCTTCACAGATTTTAGAAACCAAAAGCTTCAACCAAGAGATTATAAATGGTAATTTAAATCCTTTCGACTCGGATGTAATCGTGATATGTTCGTACCATTTTGCACGAGCAAAAGAAACGTATATTCAGCTGATTGATTGGGATCTAGTGGTTATCGACGAGGCGCATCGTCTACGCAATGTCTATAAACCATCAAACAAAATTGCCAATTCCATCAAAAATGCTCTTAAACATGCCCCAAAGTTGTTATTAACTGCTACACCCCTTCAGAATTCACTGCTTGAGTTATATGGTTTAGTTAGTATTATAGATGAATTTACCTTTGGGGATCTGAAAAGCTTTAAGAGCCAGTTTGCGAAGATTACTGACGGAGACAGTTTTACCGACCTAAAGGCGCGCTTAAAGCCCTTATGTCAGCGTACTCTAAGAAGGCAGGTTTTAGAGTATATCCCGTTTACCAACCGGATTGCTATTACCCAAGAGTTTATTCCTACTGCTAGTGAACAAAAGCTCTATGATTTAGTGACTGATTATTTGCGCAGGCCTAATTTGTATGCATTACCTGCAAGTCAGCGGCAATTAATGACTTTAATCCTTAGAAAGCTTTTAGCTTCTTCTACGTATGCAATTTCAGGGACCTTAGAAGCTTTAGCCAATAAATTGGATGCGATGCTTAAACAAGAAGACCGAAGAGAATCCACAGAGGACATTATAGACGATTATGAGAATTATGATGATATTGTTGATGAATGGGAGGATGAGGAAGAAGCAGAGACTGGATTGGAAAAATCATCGGATCCGGAAAAGATAGAAGCAATCCGGGCAGAACGGAACTTATTAGTCGAATTCTGCAAATTGGCAAAAGCAATCACCATTAACTCCAAGGGGCAAGTCCTATTAACTGCTTTGGAAAAAGGATTTGCCTTGGCTGAAGAAAAAGGGGCCAGCAGAAAGGCGATTATTTTTACCGAGTCCCGAAGAACTCAGGATTATTTGAAAACCATATTAGAACAGGCTGGCTATAAAGGAAAGATTGTCTTGTTCAATGGAACCAATACCGATCCAGAATCACAAGAAATCTATAAAAAATGGTTGGAAAAGAATATAGGAACAGAAAAGGTCACTGGTTCGAAAACAGCAGATATGAGGTCGGCGTTGGTTGAATATTTCCGGAACGAAGCAACGATAATGATTGCGACAGAAGCGGCTGCTGAAGGAATTAATTTGCAATTTTGCTCCTTGGTTGTCAACTATGATTTACCGTGGAATCCGCAACGGATTGAGCAGCGAATCGGTAGATGTCACCGGTATGGACAGAAGCATGATGTTGTCGTTGTAAACTTTCTAAATATAAAAAATGCCGCTGATAAACGGGTTTATGAGCTCCTTGACCAAAAATTCAAGCTTTTCAGTGGCGTTTTTGGCGCAAGTGATGAGGTGTTGGGGAGTATAGAATCGGGAGTGGATTTTGAAAAAAGAATTGCCCGCATCTACCAGGAATGCCGGACGGAAGAAGAGATTCAGGCCTCCTTTGATGCTCTACAAAAGGAGTTGGAGGCGCAGATCGATGAAGAAATGATGCGTACGAGACAGAAATTACTGGAGAATTTTGATGAGGAAGTCACTGAAAAGTTACGGGTGAATCTAAAAGCCAGCCGAGATTATCGCTCAAAATATGAAGAATTATTATGGGGGATAACCAGCTTTTTCTTAAAAAATAAAGCGGATGTTGACCCGGACAAGCATGAGTTTTATTTGAGAGAAAACCCCTTTCCGCAAGAGGAAATCGAAACTGGACGCTATGTTTTGGGGAGGGACATAGATAAAGCCTTTTCCTACAGAATCGGCCATCCACTTGCCCAAAATATAATCAGCTTCTATAAAGAACAGCAACTTACTACAGGCGAATTAATCTTTTACTACACACAAGCTCAAAAAAAGATTAGCATTCTTGAAGAGTTAATTGGAGAGTCTGGTTGGCTGACAGTGGTTAAATTAACCATCTCTTCTTTTGAAACAGAGGATTATCTACTCTTTGGTGGAGTGACGGACGATGGTAATGAGCTTGATCCGGAGCAGGCAAGGCGTTTTTTCTCATTACCTGCTGTACTGCGGGAACCTGTAATCTATCTTCCCCACGAAAAAAAGTTGGAATTGGCTTCGATTATTAATAGGCAAAAGCTGGTTATTCTTGAGAAAAACATGGAGCGGAACGCCAATTATTTTGATCAAGAGATCGAAAAATTAGATAAATGGGCGGAAGATCGGAAAAACAGTTTGGAGATTAAATTAAAAGACTTGGACCGAATGATCAAAGAAAGAAAAGCTGAAGCAAAGAAGATACTGAAGTTGGAAGAAAAGATAGCTGTCCACAGGGAGATAAAAGAGATGGAGAAAAGAAGGAATACCCTTCGTTATAATCTTTATCAAGAGCAAGACCGGGTAGATGAGGAGAAAGAAATACTAATCAATGAAATTGAATCCCGTTTACAGCAGAACACCGAAGAGAAAGAGTTATTCACCATTCGATGGAGTATCGTCTAAATTGGAATAGGTAAACTTAACTACTGAATTTAATCAGCAAATAAAAAAGCAAAAGGTGATATTATGGGAAACAAATTAGAACTAACCTGGATTGGGAAAGAACATCAACCAAAACTGGAACCCCGGATTCTCATTGAAGATCCCGCTAAATCATATGGGGATAAAAATAGTGAGAATATGTTGATCTTCGGCGATAACCTCTTGGCTTTGAAAGCATTGGAACAAGATTTTGCCGGGAAGATTAAGTGTATCTATATCGATCCGCCGTATAATACAGGGAATGCCTTTGAACATTATGATGATAATCTTGAACATTCGATTTGGCTAAATTTAATGAAGCCTCGGCTGGAATTACTCCATCGGTTGTTACGAGATGATGGCTCGCTCTGGATTTCAATTGATGACGACGAATGCCATTATTTAAAGGTACTCTGTGATGAAATTTTTGGCAGAAGGAATTTTGTTGCCAATGTGATTTGGGAAAAGAAGTTTTCCCCGCAAAATGACGCCAAATGGCTTTCCGATAGTCACGATCACATATTAGTCTATGCAAAAAACAAGGAGATTTGGAGGCCAAATCTTTTACCGCGTACTCCTGAAATGGACGCAAGATATAAAAATCCTGACAATGATCCAAGGGGGCCTTGGACTTCTTCGGATTTAACAGCTCAAGAACCATTTGAGTATGGTCTATATGAAATAACAGGGCCAACAGGGATTAAATTTAGTCCAGGTAACAATAGACATTGGATATATGGTAAAGACAAAATGAAGGAGCTTATTGAAGATAATCGAATTTGGTTTGGCAAAACCGGAAGAAACAAACCGCGATTAAAAAAATTTTTATCCGAAGTTCAATCTGGAGTCGTCTCCAAAACAATTTGGAAAAGAGAAGAAGTCGGCGATAACCAAGAAGCTAAACGGGAAGTAAAAGTATTCAATAATGAGGATGTCTTTCAAACCCCGAAACCGGAACGCTTAATCGAACGGATCTTAACTCTTGCTTCCAATAAAAACGACTGGGTGCTCGATTCCTTCCTTGGTTCTGGTACCACCGCAGCCGTAGCCCACAAAATGGGGCGGAAGTGGATTGGTGTTGAGTTAGGAGAACACTGTTACACCCATTGTCTTCCCCGTCTTAAAGCGGTGGTTGACGGTACGGACCAGGGAGGGATCTCCAAGGCCGTCAATTGGAAGGGAGGCGGGGGGTTTAGGTATTATTACCTAGCGCCGAGTCTGCTTAATCAGGATCAGTACGGGAATTGGGTGATCAGTAAGGAATATAACCCGCAAATGTTGGCGGCGGCGATGGCAAAACACGAAGGTTTTCGTTATGCGCCTGATGAAAATTGTTATTGGAAACAAGGTCGTTCCACTGAAAAAGACTTTATCTTTACGACGACTAATCTTGTTACCGTCGAATTTATCGATGCTATTCATGAAGAGATGCTGCCCGACGAAAGTCTGTTAATCTGTTGTAAGGCTTTTCAGGAAGCTTGTATCGACCGGTATCCAAATATTACCGTTAAAAAGATCCCGAACATGCTTCTAGGACGTTGCGAGTTCGGAAAGGCAGACTACAGTTTGAACATTGTAAATGTTCCTATAGAAGAGGAAGAATTTTCTGCTGAGCAGGAACTGGAATTGGATGAACCGGCTCTGGATGATCATAATGAGTTTTCGGAAGAAGATCAACTAAGTCTTTTTGGTGAGGAGGTAGAAGATGAACCGGATTGCCAATAATATAAAGAACCGTCTGAGTTTAAGGCCTCCACAGGCGGAGAGTTTAGAAATTCTTTGTAAACTCGGGGACGTTTTATCATTGAAAAAGAATCCCGATTTGGAGAAGGAGCTACGTAAAGTTAATGAGCTCTACCCAACTTGCCGGGATTTTGAACGGAATTTCCCCAACCTATGTTTTGCTTTGGCGACCGGTGTCGGCAAAACAAGATTGATGGGGGCTTTTATTGCTTATTTATATTTAGCCAAAGGAATCAAAAATTTCTTTGTGCTGGCACCAAATCTCACGGTTTATAACAAGCTAATTGCTGATTTTAGCAATATTAATAGCCCGAAATATGTATTTCAGGGAATCGGGGAGCTTGCTACCCAAGCACCGTATATAATTACGGGCGATAATTATGATCACCGGCGATTGGCTAGTCATATGTTCCCCTTTATAGTTAATATATTTAATATTTCTAAAATAAACGCAGAAACCAGAGGGGGAAGGGCTCCAAAAATTAAGCGGCTATCAGAAGTTTTAGGTGAGTCCTATTTTAACTACTTAGCCAATTTGGATGATTTGGTTCTCTTGATGGACGAATCCCATCATTACCGGGCGGATCGGGGAATGGAGGTAATAAACGAGCTAAATCCCATTTTGGGTTTGGAACTAACAGCCACGCCGCAGGTAGAACGAAGCGGAGGCGCTGTAAAGTTTAAAAATGTTGTTTACGAATACTCGCTAGCGCGGGCGATCAGGGATGGTTTTGTTAAGGAACCGGCGGTTGCCACCCGTAAAGACTTCGATCCCAGTCATTATTCGGTCGAGGAATTAGACCGGCTCAAGCTGGAAGATGGGATCCGAATTCATGAGGACACCAAAGTGGCTTTGGAGATTTACGCCCGGGATGCAAAGGTCAAACCGGTCAAACCATTTGTGTTAGTTGTGGCGAAGGATACCGGGCATGCTGCTAAGCTAAGGGAACTAATCGCCTCCAATTCATTTTTTAACGGACAATATGCTGATAAGGTGATGGAGATCCATTCGAATCAGACCGGAGCGGAACGAGATGAGAATATTGCTCAATTATTATCCCTAGAGAGTCCGGATAATAATATTGAAATTGTTATTCATGTAAATATGTTAAAGGAAGGTTGGGATGTTACCAATCTTTACACCATAATTCCCTTGCGTACGGCGGCTTCTTTAACTCTACGGGAACAGACCATCGGCCGGGGATTGCGACTGCCCTACGGGAAACGGACCGGTGTTGATAAGGTCGATAAGTTAACAATTGTAGCCCATGATAAGTTTCAAGAGATTGTTGATGAAGCCAATAAGCCGGATTCTATTATTAGGTTGGAAAACATTATTGAACTTGACCCGGATGATCTTTCCCAATCTAAGGAAGTAATCTCTTCTCATTCCCGATTGGAAGAAACGATTTCAGTTGAAAGAGATAGGATCGAAAACAGTAATTTAAACCAGGATGAAAAACAGTCAGCCCTTTTCGCATTAGAAGCGAAAAACCAGATCATTCAAACCATACCCGAACTGAATAAAGAAGTTAAGAGGTTTCATGATTTAAATTCGGAAGAGATTAAGAAGATCGTTCTGGAAAAAGTAGAAGAGCGAATAAATCAGAATCCGCAACAGAGTTTATTTAAAGAACAAATCTTACATGAAGCTCAAAAGCAATATACTTTCACTCTAAAAGAATATGCACAGAATTTTATCGAAATTCCGAGGGTTGTTATTCAACAAAGTGACGAAGTAAAATCCGGATTCCATTGGTTTGATCTTGAAGTCAAGAACTTAAATTATCAACCGGTTTCAGAGGAGATTTTAATTAAAAAGCTGCGTGAACAAGAAAACAGTACGGATGTTATCTCTGGTAAGACGGGAAGAATTGATGATTCACTAGAAAACATAATCGTTAATGAGATAATAAATTTTCCGGAAATTGATTATGATGACCTCCGGGAGCTTTTGTTTCATCTAGTGAAACAGGCTATCGATAAATTTCAGAGTTATTTGACGGAAGATGAGATGTATAATGTGGTTCAGTACCATAAAAAGGAGATCAGCACTTTTATTTATCGCCAGATGATAGACCATTTCTATTGCGAACCGGCTGAATATAAAAAACCCATTGTTTATCCGTTTGCCGGGATCAAAGAACATAACTACTCTAAAATCCTTTTAGATAAACTTTATCATTACTCAGAAACCATCACCCCAACCAGCGCTATTCCCAGTAAGGTTTTTATCGGCTTTAAAAAGGCATATCACAGTAAATATAAGTTTGATTCAAAGACGGAAAAAGATTTTGCCAATATCCTTGAAAACGATTCATCAGTATTAAAATGGTTACGTCCAGCTAAAGGTCAGTTTTCGATTTATTGGCAACGAAACACCCAGCAGTACACCCCCGATTTTGTAGTTGAAACAGCTGACACCATTTATATGGTGGAGACAAAGAAAGAGGGAGAAATCGAGTCCTCTGATGTTCAAGAAAAAACAAAAGCAGCCTTATTGTACTGTGAAACCGTGACTGAATACAACACAGCCAATCAAGGTAAACCGTGGAAATATGTTTTAATCCCCCATACTGCTGTATTCGCAAATATGAGTTTTGATACTTTGATGAAGAGGTTTGAGGTAAGCGAGATTTAAGGGATAAACGTTAACAAAATTAAGGAGGGTGAGCATTTGATGGCTGAACGCGTTCTTAGTGCATGGGAAAAACGGCGAAATGAAAGGATAAATGAGTTTGTTTCGGGTTGGACATGGGAACGCGTTATTAGGAATTGGAGAAAAGGGCTTGAAAATTATACTATTTCCCTTAATCCACTTTTTACAGAAATATGTGTTTACGATCCTAAATATCCAACTGGCCGTGAAGTAGAATTATCATGGTGGCCAACTAATTTAATTCGTGAGTTACAATTGAATTTACAACGTCATCTTGACCGTCACCCCGGTACTATAGGGCCTATTCATTATTTCGAGATGAGACAAGGTGAACTAGAAACTTTAAATTATCTTTGGAGAATGAAAGATGACATCGGAAAAGTGGCGGCCATTTTTATTATGGCCTCTCTTTTTACTCGCTTATATAGTAGCCGGAGAAATTATCCACATGAGGAATGGCCTAATTATTTTTGTGTCGAAAAACTTTATGAATGGGCATATGAAAGCTGTTTTGGATATGAAAATGGTTACGGCTGGTATCATTCTTGCACTCAAGTTTTGCCGATAATTAGCAATGATTATTACTATAGTTTTAAAACAATGGGATCTTTAATACGTGTTAGTGGCCAGTTTAAAATGGACATAAATGGCCACGAAAAATCCCCACAAAATGGCCAAGTGAAGGAAGAAAAAAGCTCACCCACTCGAATTGGGTTGGTAACTGCAACCAATACACCGATTCGAGGGGTGAGCAAACTTGAAGAAAGTGGGGATCATTGTGAATATAAGAGAGTGCCGCGATCAAGGACTGACCAAG
>JAKOTQ010000103.1 GCA_029776205.1 Bacillota bacterium
CATTCGCCGCATTGCGCTGGAGATATTGCGCGTCAAACTGTTATTGATAACCTTTTCCGTAATTCTCAAAGCAATCACCCACCTTTTTTATCGTCCGACAACGCCAGTTCCCTGAATCAATCTATCCAACAGCTCGTCCATTGTCGTTAAGTACCGGGATGCCGCATTATATGCATTGCTGTATTTAATCATATTGGCCAATTCCTCATCCAGAGAAACACCGGCCACATTTTCCTGTCTTTCCTTGAGATAACTGATTAATGCTTCCTGGTTTTCATAGGTTGTATTTGCTTTTTCAGCATCAACGCCTAATTTAGCAATAAGTTCATTGTAGAACTGAGAAAGAGTGGCCGTACCGCCATTCATCAATTTGCTTTGACTGATGACTTGAGCCAGTTTCAGTGCATTTTCACCGTTCCCAGGAGCTCCGCCAGGATATAACGGATCAGTCGAGACATTGACCGAAGCAGCAATATTATTTAAACTAGCCATAATTTCCGGGTCGATACCGATATCCGAAGCATCGGTACCGGAGAAGAACCGTTTATTCGTCGAATTTTCAAGTCCGTAACCGCTTTGGTGAACGGCATTAAATTCTCTAATCAAAGTTGATGCGAACGCATTAATCGAGTCAACATAATGCTGCACGTCTTCATCACGCATCGCCAATAAGCCTCTGAGCTTTCCGCCGGTAATCACTGTTTTCGTCCCATTGCCCGCCCAGACAACATCTTGCAGGCCTTGATTTTCCAGATTCGGTTTAGTTGTTAACGTCGAGGCATAATTCCCGGCAACCAATATCGAACCACCGATCAAAATATTGTAACGGCCGTTCTGATCAGTAGTAACGCTGATATTCACCATCTCTGACAATTCCTGAACCAACTGCTCCCGTTGGTCCAAAAGATCATTGGGAACTTGTCCACTTCCTTGGACCTTACCAATAACGTCGTTCAAATTAGCAATTTGAGTGGCTATCGTATTAACCTGCCCGACCATCACCGACAGTTGATAATCTAAATCCTTTTGCAGATCAACCAATTGCTGATAAATTTGCTGAATACTTTCGATCATTACCACGGCATTTTCCCGAACCGCCGAACGTACCGACGAATCATCGGAACGATTGGCCAACTCCTGCAGTGAATCCCAAAACTGGTTAATCCGGGTACTGAGTGAAGAGTCGGAAGGCTCATTGAATACAACTTCTAAAAACTCCAAAGTTTGCTGGCGTTTTTCCCATTCTCCCTTAAGGGAACTCTCTCCTTGAATTTGGGCATCAATAAACGAATCCCGCATCCGGAGAATCTGAGTCACTTCCACACCAGTTCCGATTTGTCCGGCAGTCGCAGAACGAGCCAATCCAGGATAAGAGTATGGATCAGTAGCAGCCATTACCGCAATTTGCCGGGAATACCCCGGAGTATCCGCATTGGCGATATTCTGTCCAGTTACCTGTAATGCTATTTGATTGGCACGAAGCGCACGAACGGCAGTTTCAATACTGACGAAAGTAGAACCCATTTCATATCACCCCTTATAATCCAGCAGATGTGGGTTGACAATATGTTTGTTAACCGTCTTTCCGGAACTGCTATATGTCCCGACGGTTTTATCTTCGGTAGGCAATAATGAATTCAGCATAAATCTCGCCAGATTCAGGGCATCGGTAATCAAGTCCTGATTAAATTGATTGGAAGCACGAAGCCGCGAAGCCAGCTGTCGAACTTCAACCATCAGCTCTTTGATGTCCGGAGGAAAATGCAAATGATCCGCATGTTCGCTTAAAAAAAATTGCACCTGTGGAGAACAGGCGTCATCAATTTCTTTGAATGACTCGGTTAATTTCTCCTCCTTGAGCACGATCTCGGACAACGCATCCAGGTCATCCTTTAATAAAGCTTCTTTTTTAGCAAGACTTAAAGCGTTCAATTGCCTTAAAATATCAATTTCTTGTTCGAGTAATGAACGTAGTTCTTGATCGGACATCGGATTTACCCCCTGGCAAGCACGTCCACCAGGCTCCGATCGATCATCTTTTCAGCGATGTCTGCTGCGGATACCTGGTATTTACCTTCTTTAATCTGTTTCTTCAATTCATTTACTTTATCGGCACGAACGTCAGCAGACTTTAGAGTGATTTCTTTTGCCAATTGCATTTCTTTGGCACGATTGGAAAGTTCCAGGGAATCCGCTTTTAAACCGGAAACAGATGTCACCGGTGTATTTTTTTTGTAAGAATTCAATTGCAATTTTAACAGACTTTGT
Source organism: Bacillota bacterium (assembly GCA_029776205.1). Classification (GTDB taxonomy): domain Bacteria; phylum Bacillota; class UBA4882; order UBA8346; family UBA8346; genus JAKOSX01. The sequence continues at coordinate 2,269 of JAKOTQ010000103.1, forward strand.
ACCTGACCTGCAGAAATAATCATCCGAACTCACCTCTTTTCTGTACCAAAATCAGCATTACCTTCATCATCTGCGTTTATTGAGAATATTATCATATGTATGAACCACTGATCTCGGCCGCTCAGCCGACCGTTCTCCCGTCCGCTCCACACGGGTATCCAACTGGCGTGCTGCCTGTTTAAACCCGGTTTGCAGTTCATTCAGACAATCTTCACAAAAACGGCCGCTTTCGATCTCCCGGCCACATTTCTCGCACTGTAGCCCCAAATCCGTACCGCTAAAAAACTCCGATTCCAATCGGCCTTCCCGCAGGAACCGGGTAATCGTTTTCAGCTCAACGCCAGTGGCCTTACTAATATCGATCGACGTCGAATTAGGATGGGCAATAATGTATTCCCGAACTTTACGAAAATCCTCATCGTCCTGCAGGACACAATTGGGGCAGATCGAATTCCCCTTATACTGAAAGATCTTCCCGCAACGTTTACAATTTCGAACATCCATCTAAAATTTCCCCTTTACTTCAGGATGCAGCCACTGCTTGTCTATAACTCCTGCTGCTAATGTTAAAAGTTTCACATCCAACGCTCCTGCACGAAGCAATGTTCGGGAAACTTCGGATGCAGTAGCTCCAGTTGTCATAATATCATCTATAAGTAATACGCGTTTCCCGGCTAAAGCCCCGGCCTGTACGGCCTGAAAAGCTTTATTAACATTAGAAAAGCGACTTTCTCTATCTAAAGCATTTTGAGTTTCTGTAAATCGGCACCTAATTATTATATCGTTTTTTATCGGAATCCCCAAGTGCTTTTGAAGAGGAATAGCTAACAATTCCGCCTGATTATATCCTCTTATCGCCATTTTTTGGGGGTGGATCGGAACTGGTATGATTAGATCGAATTTCCCATATTTAGGATTAGCCTTCAGCCATTCCACCATCAATTCGCCTAAAGCGATCCCCAGATCCGGCCGGTAACGATATTTGACTTCAGATAAATATTCCCGTAATGCCCCATCATACAAGGCCACCGCTCGGGCCTGACTGAAGTAATATTCTGTCCCACTGCATTCAAGGCATTTGGAAACCGATGCCTGATGCACTCTGAGCATTCTGCCACAAATGCTGCAGATTGGAGGTACAATCAGAGCAATCCGGTTCAAACATTTTCGGCCTAGCCCCCGTCCCAATGCAGGTTCTTCTCTACACACCGGACAAACCGGTTCGGCCGGAAAAACGATCTCCATCATGCCCCGACTGATTTCTGTCAGGATCTTTTTTACCTCTGTCAACTTCATTTCTGATCTTCGACACTTTCTATCTTTTTTTTATATGCCCAAAGACCTAATTTCTCCCAAATATATCGTCATAACCACTCAAACTCCAGCTAAAACAATTAATTGGAATTAAATTAATAATTTGTTAAAACCGCTGTTTGCTTTTCTCAATCCAAAACGGCATATCCCAAACGGACTGCCTCATCATTCATCCGCCGGATGGTATCGCAGCAATCCTTCATGGCCCGGGTAACTGTTTTCGAAAGGAAATACACGCTGGCTGGCTCCCCGTGCCTGCCCACCCGGCCGGCAATTTGAATTAATGTGCGGCTGTCAAAGACCGAATCATAATCGGCATACAATACGATCACATCCAAATTGGGAATGGTAATACCCCGTTCAAAAATAGTCGAGGTGACGATAAAATGCAAGGTCCCTTCAACCAGAAGGTTCTTAACCTCGGTTCGGTTTTCCCGGCGGGAATGGGTCCATTCTCCGCATATCCCGTGTTTTGCGCCCCAAAGGACCAGCTGACGACCGACCGCTTCTACCAATGGAAGGGTCGGCAAAAAAATCAACAGTTTCCGTCCATTTTCAACCGTTTCCCGAATTATACGTTCCAAAAGTTCAGGAATCTGCCATTCGCGGCTGTCGTTTAAAGGTAAAGGCTTTAGTGACAATAACCGGTAAACCGGAACGACCAACGGACGCCCATGATGCCTGACTGGAATCGAAATAAAGGGAAGAAGCCCTGCTTCGGCTTGCTCGATAAGATTTCGTGACGGTGTTGCCGACATAATGACCAGCTTCCCCCCTGGTTTTACAGCTCTTTCAACAGCATAATGAAGCATTTGGCTCCCTTGATAGGGAAAGGCATCGGCTTCGTCTAAAATGACCAAATCAAAGCAATGATAAAATCTTAAACATTGATGAGTTGTCGCCAAGGTTAACGGTGCCAGTTCCGTCCGTGAACCTCTGCACCCGCCGTATAAGGCGGCTGTTGAAACATAAGGAAACGCTTTGTTAAAACGGGGCAACAACTCAATCACAATATCCCGGCGGGGAATGGCAAACAAAACCCGTCCGCCTCTTGACAATACTTTAGCCACAATACCGAAACTCACCTCGGTTTTTCCGCTGCCACAAACGGCCCACACCAAAAAACGGGGAGCATCGGTATGATAAAAAGCTTCCACAGCTTCAGCGGCGCGGCGCTGAGGCGGTGTCAATTCAAAATCCATCATCGGAACAACCGTCCGATTCTCAACCTCTCTATCAGGAACCTCAGCCGAATATAAGGGTATGCATCCTTTGGCCAGTCCCATGGATTGACAGTTGGAACAAGTAGGACAGTTGGAACTACCGCAAAGATAGCATGATTCTTCGGTAATACCTTCTCTGGAACCGCAACGGCGGCACACTGGACTTCCCCACGCTTCTCTGGTGACAGCCGCTTCCCGCCGTACCTTCCCCTGAAACACCAACCCTTGCATCCATACTTCAGGATCCCAGGGAAGGTCATAACCTCCCTCCCGTATTGCTGCCGGAATTTCAGAGCCCAATAAGTTTCTGCCCTGAAACAAGCGTTCCAAACCAGGAGGAATCATATCTATCGAAGGACTTGCCGAAAGGGGTTCAACCACCAGCCGGATAAACCGCCGGGAAAGATAAGGATCCAAATGGATGGCGACTTGCTTTTGAAACGTTTTAAGATTCTTCGGTAACCGTTCCGTTTGAAGTTGAACCAATACTTTTTCCGCGATCCATAACGGTAACGGCGGTTGAATCAATCCCATTTCCCGATATCCGGCAGCCGCCAAAAAAACAGCATCCATGGGAGGATGACTGCTAACAGTTACTTTCATCGGAAGATCCGGCCCAACTGCCGCTAAGATAAAATATCGAGGAGAAAGCATTGGAAGCATACACCTCTCGTTGGCACGGTTTATTCACTCTTCCCTTGAAATGCATTTCTTAAGCGTTTTTGTAAGAACGAGTTTCGCTCTTCAATTCGATTATTATTGACTGCAATGGCAATAGCTTTTTTGGTGCCAATTAACACCACCATTTTTTTAGCCCGTGTCACCGCTGTATAGAGTAAATTTCGTTGCAACATCAAAAAGTGTTGTGTGGTTACCGGCATCACCACCACCGGATATTCATTCCCCTGACTTTTATGTACCGAGATGGCATAGGATAACACCAATTGATCCAACTCGTCTTCTTCGTATTCGACCAACCGCTCTCCTTCCACTTCCTGAAAGCCGACCACCAATCGCTGTTCCTCGGGTTCTAATTCCCGAATGCGGCCAATATCTCCATTGAATACCAGTTTCTGGTAGTTATTTTTGATTTGCATTACTTTATCCCCTAACCGAAAGACCTGTGCTCCATGACGAAGCTCCGGAATTTCCGGCCGTTTCGGATTGAGCGCCTCTTGCAATACCAGATTCAGATTATCGACACCAGTCAGAGTTCGCCGCATCGGTGCCAGTACTTGAATATCTTCAACCGGATCGCAATGGAGATAACCAGGAATTCGCCGGCTGATCAAATCCGGCAGCAACTTAATAATATTTTCCGGTTTTTCCTCCGACATAAAGAAAAAATCTGTGGACTTCACCAATTGCGGGAACTCACCCCGGTTAATCCGGTGGGCATTTTCGATAATCATACTCTCTTGGGATTGCCGAAAGATAACATTCAACCGCACTGCAGTAATCTGGCCTGAAGCAATCAAATCCCTAAGTACTGTTCCCGGCCCCACCGACGGTAATTGATCCACATCGCCAACCATAATCAACCGGGTCCCAGGAGCAAGCGCTTTCAGTAGATGGTAAAAAAGCATCAAATCCACCATTGAAAATTCATCAACGATCAATACATCCTTATCCAATGGTTCTGATTCATCATGCTGGAACCGGCCGCCCTCTGCTTTTTCACTGCCAAATCCCAACAACCGATGGATGGTTTGAGCCGCTTCTCCAGTAGCTTCAGCCAACCGTTTGGCAGCCCGCCCGGTAGGCGCTGCAAGGGCAACACGTAACCCCGCTTTTTTCAGCAACGATAGAATCGATTTGATAATCGTAGTTTTTCCGGTACCTGGCCCTCCGGTAATTACCATTAACGCGTTATCCATTGACTTCAAAACAGCTTCCCTTTGATTGGAAGCCAATTGAATCTGATGTTCCGCCGAAAACTGCTCCAATGCTTTTGCTGTGTCGATCTTCACCGGTTTTAGTTGAGCTTGAGCCATTTCAGCCAGGCGGGCAGCAACACCGATTTCACAATAATAAAACGGAGCCAGATAAAGGATAGGGCGGCCTTCCTTGGACTCCCGAATCAATTCTTTCTCAACGATCAATGTTTCGATCTCGGTTGCGACCGGAGAGCTATCAACAGCTAACTCTTTAACCGCAGCATCGATAAGGGTTTGCTCATCAACAAAAATATGCCCCTCATTACAGAGTTCGTTCATGAGATAACGGAGGGCTGCCCGAATTCGATAGGGCGAATCCGGTTTAATCCCCAGGTTTTGAGCGATTTGATCCGCCTTTTTAAAACCGATACCAATGATTTCATCAGCTAACCGGTATGGATTTTCCCGTACCAACTTTACCGCTTCACTCTGATAGCGCTTGTAGATTTTCATGGCATAACCGGGACCGATGCCAATGCCTTGCAAAAAAACGATAATCCGTTGAATATCACTGTAGGCTCTGACATTTTCTGCAATCTTTTTCGCCTTGGCCAGACTGATTCCAGGTATTTCGGCAACCAACTCCGGATCATTTTCGATCACATCCAAAGTTGAAAGCCCGAAGCGGGACACCAGTTTTTTAGCTGTTGCTGCTCGAACCCCTTTCACAAACCCGCTGGCCAGAAAACGCTCGATCCCTTTTTCTGTAGTCGGTATCTCACTTTCACGGGTTTGAACTTGAAACTGTTTTCCATACTCTTTATGGACCACCCATTGACCGGTCAAACGCAGTTTTTCTCCAATATATAAATGAGGGAGCTCTCCGGTGACCGTAACCAGCTCGCCCGAAGACAGTCTCACTTTGGCAACGGCATAACTGTTTTCTTCATTGAAAAAGGTGATCCGCTCCACCGTTCCTTCGAGAGTAGTCATAGCCCCTCCCATTCCCGTTTGATAACCGGATATATTTGCTTGGCGATCCATCCCGTGATCATCCCAGCCGGAATTGACAACAGCAATAAACCGGGTAAGATATAGAATAATCCAGATAACCCTGGAAATAGGTTGGTAAAACTTAAAACAGCGAACTGCCCCAGATTATGCCCGACGGCTCCAACCATACTCAGTCCGATCAAACTAACCTGCTTCCGGGTAACAAGCCACACCAGCTGCATTAGTAAGACACTAACCACCGCACCGCCCAAACTCAAGGGCAGCATGACGGTTACCAGCGTTCCGGTTATTAAGGCCAAAATGATCACGCGAAGGACCGATACGGTCAGAGCCGTTACCCATCCATCCACCAACAAAAGAATCAAAAAAACGGCATTCGCCAATCCAAGCTTTGCTCCAGGAACCGGCAATACCGTCCATGGAAAAAACACATTCTCCATCCAGTTAAGAACGATACTTAACGCGATGAGAATGCTCATCAGCACTAGTTGCTTTGTCTTCATCGATTATGTCTTCCCCCGCCACGGCAACCCTGCAACAGCACAATTCGCCACTTGCTTCGCAAATTCCTTTAAATACCAGTTAAAAAACGGTAATTATGTATAATAGACCAAACTCTGAAGTTCTAACGTCACATCCGACGTTTGAATCTTAACACCTTCCGGCACTTTCAGCGAGGCTGGAACAAAATTCAAAAACGCTTTTACGCCATTGGCAACACAACAATCCACCACCGCTTGTACCCCCTCCGCCGGAAATGCCAAAATCATCATCCGAATATTTAATTCGTTAATCTTCTGACTTAAATCATTTATATGAAATATTTCCACATCGGCAATTTTTTTGACCGACCTTATTTTCATCGATATCAAAAATTGCCACAATTTCCAAGGGTTTATGATCTTTGCTTTTTTGATGATACCGTACCAAAGCAGCGCCCAAATTACCGGCACCGATCAAGCCGACTTTAATCTCCCGGTCCAATTTTAAAATACGCCGAAGCTCTTCCTTTAACGAATAAACCTGGTAACCTACGCCATGTTTGCCAAAAACCCCGAAGTATGATAAATCTTTGCGCACCTGTCCCGAAGAGGTTCCTACCATTTTGGCAATATCGTCCGATGATACAATGGGCACTTCTTTAGGATCAAGTCTGTCCAGCGCCCTCAAATACATCGGCAGTCTGCGGATGACCACATCGGGAACTTTTCGTTGAATCATTTTTTATTCCTCCAAGTTTCAATCCAAATAACATAAAGCAAAATGAGTTATCATAATTTTCTACGCCACCCCCCATTTTCCTTTCGAGTCTGTATCAATAAATCGTGCTTCCTTAAATAATTAGGAAGAAGTTTTACAGTTTTATGCTAAAACGGGCTCATTCGAGCCCGTTTCGGTTTTTGTTCTAATTTTCTGAACACTAGCATAAGATTGAAGACGGGAAGGGTGAATCCATGAATTCCAACAAACCATCTATCAAATCATCAACCAAAACTTCAGCTAAAAACCAAATATCATTTTGGGTAAGTTATGGCAGTTTTGGCGTTTTTCTCATGCTTTTGGGCGCTTTTTCAGTATTATTCTTTCAAAAGACCCGCCCTATCATTCCCAAAATGGCCATTACACAAATTCACAGCGGGCTCATACGTTTGGATACCCAAAGCAGCCGGTTTATTCTTAAAAGCGGTATTCCTTCTTTGGAGCGAAACGCCGGAGAGGACGATCCTTTCCGTCTGTTTCATTTCAACTGGGCAGAATTTTATTGGAAACTTGCTGCCAATGTTCGATCCGCCACCCCTTATGAATTGTTGAAAGCCCAACTTCCGACATTGGCTTTAAGCAAGCCTTCATTGGCACCAAAAATCCGTCTACCCCTCGAGATTGCGCATCCTCAGACCGTAACGCCGGAAATTGCTGACATTGAAGTTCCTGTGAAGCCGATAACCAGTGAACCTTTGATTTTGCTTTATCATACGCACACCACCGAATCGTATCTTCCGGAAAGCGGACGAGAGCATGCCAATCCGGAAAAGGGAGAACGGGGCGATATCGTCAAAGTCGGAGAATATATGCAAAAAATATTGGAAGAAAAATACGGCATTAAAACAATTCACGATGATACCATTCATGATTCGTATCCTTTTCGCGAATCCTATCTCCGATCCCAGACAACTATCAAAAAATACCTGGAGAAGTATCCGTCTATCAAAGTTGTCTTTGATATCCATCGGGATGCAACTCCCGGTGTTACTGCCAGATGTACCATCAATGGACAAACCTTGTCCACCATTCTTATGGTCGTCGGAACCGACAAAATGGGGTTAGCACACCCTCACTGGAAGGAAAACCATCAATTTGCCAAAGACTTATCCGAAGCCATGAACCGTTATTATCCCGGATTAAACAGCGGTATTATCATTTCCGATGCCCGTTACAATCAACATCTGCATCAACGGTCATTAATTTTAGAGTTCGGCGATCAAAATTCCAAACTTGAGGAAGTTTACCGTGCCGTCGATTCCTTCGTACCTATTTTAGTATCCTATCTGAATGATTCCGGGCTGATGCAATAATTTCAACAATTTCCGGCCGCATTTTGGTCCCCAGGGCATAACGACGGTCCCACCAGCGGATCGTTAAATAGGAAGCAGCTAAAAAGGCAAATCCGGCAAAAATGCCAAAGTTCTCAGCGCTGTTCGGATTTAAACCGCCCCAAAGGGCCATTCGTTGTCCTGCCAAAAAACCCAGTACCAACCCTGCCAAAGGAAAAGTATACATCAAAACGGCAGCTTTAAATAACTGTCCAGTTTTCATCCTCAGCATCACGATATCGCCTTTTTCAACGCCGATCCGATCATCCGCAACCACAGCAATCTCCGGACGTTTGCCCATACCACAGGCACCGCATTTATCACAGGAAGCATGGCGTTGCAGCTTGATCTTGGCCGTTCCGTTTCCGGCTTCAATCACTTCGCCATGTTCTTCCACAAACCCATCCATAGCATCACCTCCCTTTTATTGTATCCTAAATAACTGGTGAATTAAAGGGGAAAGGACTGTATTTGGAAAAGGGTTAATGGTTTGTAAATTTTTCCATTTTTATAATGGTGCCCGCCTAAAAAAAGGAGGACTTTACCACAAATATATCGAAGTCCTATACAAATCTAATGGAGGTGAATCTTTTGCGTACCAAATTTATTGCAGTTCTAGTGATTTCAATTATTTTGCTGTTCAGCCTGTGTTTAACAACATTGGCCACAGCGGTACCGGTGGTCACGGATATCTCACCCAACAAAGGCTTGGATAGCCAGATTGTCCAAGTAACTATTGAAGGCGATAAATTTCATCCCAAAACCATCCATGTCAAACTCAGCAAAGAAGGAGAACCCGATATCGAAGCCATTGATCTGGTCTATGTTTCAAAGCAAAAAATTACATGCTCTTTTGATTTACGAGATAAAGCCGTAGGACAATGGGATCTGATCGTTAGCAATACCGGTGTTTACACCAAACGGGAGAAAGTAAACATTTCCTATAACGCTTTCACCATCGAACCGACTGCGCCGATCATTACTTCCGTCGAGCCTCAGCAGGCGTTTAATAACAGCACCGTCACCTTACTTATTAAAGGCGGTAACTTCCAAATCGGCGCACAGGTAACGTTGGTTTCCGACAATACGGTTCTGCATCCCATAAACACCATGGTGGTATCCGCGGAAGAAATCCAGGCCAAAATCGCTTTAAACGGTACCACTCCTGGCGACTATGATATCCAAGTCGCCAACCCGGACGGCCGAAAAGGTACTTTAGCCAAAGGTTTTGCCATCAAACAAGGACCATTGGCTCTTTACGGCATTGAACCCAATTCAGCAACTAACAACGGTTCAGTCACGGTCACATTGTGGGGCTTCTCCTTCGACAAGGATATGAATATCCGCCTGAAACAAAATAACACCGTGATCAACGCCGCCAATTCCGAAATTATCTCCACCAGCGAAGCTAAAGTAAACTTCGACCTGGCCGGTGCAAATCCGGGTATTTATGATGTAGAAGTTAACAACCGCAAAGGCGAAACCGCCAAACTTCCTGGTGCATTTGGTATTGTTAAAGCCAATGAAACCCAAGTCATTACGCCTGTTCCGGAATCCGCAGAAATCGATCTCAACAGTCAACTCGGTTCAATTTTCTTTGATTTTGATAAATATGATATTCGTGCTGATCAATATGAGACGTTAAAGCAAAACCTGAAGGTTTTGGAAAAACGCAACCCCAATAGTTACATCGTATTAGGCGGTCACGCTGATGAACGGGGCCCCAATAATTACAACATCAATCTTTCCGCCAAACGCGCCGAAAGCGTCAAAAAATATCTGGTCAGCAATGGTTTTGATTCTTCCAAGATCATTATCTATGCTTACGGTGAAGATTACCCGGCCAAAGAAGGCCATGACGAAGAATCATGGTCCTATAACCGCCGCGTCGACATTTCCATCTGGGAAACTTTGCCGACCAAGAATGATGCCTTAAAGAAATAAATCTCAAGTTCACAAGAGATAAAAAAACCCGGCTTTAGCCGGGTTTTTTTATAATATTATAAAGTCAACAAAAAAACCCCGAATGGGGTTTATTTGCTTTTTGCTACACTGATTAATTCTTTGAATGCTTGGCTATCGTTGACGGCTAAATCGGCCAGTACTTTCCGGTTGATTTGAACTCCGGCTTTCTTAAGGCCGTTAATGAAAGTGCTATAAGACATTCCGTTCATACGTGCCGCAGCATTGATACGGGTGATCCACAATTTACGGAAATCGCGTTTCTTTGCCCGACGGTCTGCATATGCGTAGGCCAAAGATTTCAAGACTTGAGTGTTAGCCGGCCTAAATAAACGGCTTTTGGAACCCCGGTATCCTTTGGCAAGCTTTAAAATCTTTTTATGACGATGGCGGCTGGTAAATCCACCTTTTACTCTCGGCATTTCTCTTTCCTCCTAACAATTATAGACAATTTTAGAGTCCCAACATACGTTTGACGCGTCCCATATCACCGGCGCTGACAAGGGTCGCCTTGCGAAGACCACGTTTACGTTTGGGAGATTTCGTCTCTAAAATGTGGCGTTTATAAGCATTGCTTTTTTTGATTTTCCCACTACCAGTCACTTTAAAACGTTTGGCAGCACCCTTGTGGGTTTTCATTTTTGGCATAATCGTTAGCTCCTCTCTATTCGGACTTACCTGATAAGATCATAATCATATTTTTACCTTCGATTTTAGGCTCCCGTTCCAGAAGTGCATGATCTTTGACACTTTCATAGAGTTGCATGAGAAGGCTTTTCCCCAACTCTGCATGAACAATCTCGCGGCCTCGGAAGCGAATGATTGCTTTGACTTTATCGCCATCTTTCAAGAACTTCTGTGCTGCTTTAACTTTCACCTGGAAATCATGGGATTCAATCTTCGGGGTCATCCGTATTTCTTTAATCTCGATTACTTTCTGTTTTTTACGTGCTTCCCGCTCCCGTTTGCTTTGCTCATAGCGGTACTTTCCATAATCCATAATCCGGCAAACCGGAGGTTTGGCATTGGGAGCTACCTCAACCAGGTCAAGTTCTTTCTCCTGAGCAATCCTTAACGCATCACGGACCGACATAATCCCCAATTGTTCACCTTCCGGACTGACAACCCGAACCTCTTTCGCCCGGATCTCCTCATTAACTCGCAACTCGTTACTAATAGACAGTCACCTCCAACAATAAAAAAACGGGTGCATAATCCACCCGCTCCAAAATGCAACAATCACTCTTGCACTTATTAACCTGAAAGCTTCGGCTTCAGGTGAGAAGCGGATGGCTTCTACTTGATTAAAACTATTCAAAATATACCACTACTTCTGAGTAATGTCAATACTTAATTCGGCATATGTTCCTAAATTGCTAGTTCACATGTCTGTCCGATTTGCGGTAACCGTCTCGATTAATGTTTACTACACCACTCCAGGGCAGCTTCCATCTCCGGCGGCAGTGGCGTTTCAAATTCCAGATATTCATCGGTACGGGGATGGACAAATCCCAAAACAGCTGCATGTAGCGCCTGCCCTTGGATGGGCACAACTTCCTTTTTCCGTCCGTAAACCGGGTCTCCAACGAGAGGATACCCAAGGTAACTAAGATGCACCCGGATTTGATGGGTCCGCCCGGTCTCCAGACGCACCTCTAACAGCGCATACTTTGAATAATATGTCTTCACCCGGAAATGAGTCACTGCTCTTTTTCCCCCGGGAACAACGGCGATCTTCTTCCGCTCTACCGGATGCCGACCTAACGGCGCATCGACCCGGCCTTCGGCATCCGGATGACCGTGTACTAAGGCCAAATACACCCGTTTCATCTGCCTCTCCTTTAACTGGGCAGATAAAGAAAGATGGGCATGATCATTTTTGGCGACTACCAAAACGCCCGAGGTATCCTTGTCCAGCCGATGGACGATCCCAGGACGAATTACACCGCCGATTCCGGAAAGATCCTGACAATGATTGAGTAGCGCATTGACCAGTGTCCCCTCATAATTGCCGGCTGCAGGGTGAACGACCATACCCCGGGGTTTATTGACGACGATCACATCCGAATCCTCATATAAAATATCCAACGGGATGGCTTCTGCCTGGACAGTCAGAGGTTTGGGATCCTCCCAATCGACCACGATTTGGTCGCCCGGCTCAACTTTATAACTGCCTTTCAACCGTTTACCATCCAGCGTCACGCCACCATTTTCGATAATCTTCTGGACAAACGAACGCGAGGGCCAAACCCCCGCATCGCTTAAAAATTTATCAAGCCGAGTTCCTGCATCCTGGGATTCAACGATGAATCTCTGAGACGGCATCTTGATTCATCCTCCCCTTTTTGAAACGCGCCCTCTGCCACCATATTAATGTAAATGCCAAAATCCCCAACAGGAGACAGACTCCTTGGGCCAAACTCAGCCAAGGGAATATCATCGGGCCTTCACGGAAAAACTCCACGCCAAACCGGAGAATTGAATATAAACCGATATACAATAAAAATAAAAATCCCGGAAATTGCTTATGATTTCGCAATTTAAAAAGAATTACGGCCAATATCAAACTGCCAATAAGAGAATATAGCTGAGTCGGGTGCCTAAGCAATGAATCATTGGAAGCACAACGCAAGGCCCAAGGCAATGCTGACGTTTTGCCATAGCAACAACCATTCAACAAGCATCCAACCCGTACCAATGCATACCCGAAAGCGATCATTGGAGCCACCAGATCAGCCAGCTGCCAGGTGGGAATCCGTTTTACCCGGGTGAACCAATACCCCGCACCGAAACCACCGATCAAACCGCCGTGAAACGCCAGCCCGCCGGAGTTGATCTTAAATATTTCCCCCGGAAAAATAAGAAAATATCGAAAATCCGTGATAATGTAGGCTAATCGCGCTCCAACAATTGCCCCGACTAACACCCATACCGCCAGATCAACCACAGCATCAAAGGAAACATCCAGCCCTTTTTGGCGAATGAGGAATCTGACTCCAAAAATCCCTGTCAAAAATGCAATCGCCAACATTAAACCGTATGAGTAGATTTCAAAACCGTAAAATTGTATCAAAACCGGTTTCAACCTTGTTCCTCCTCTGTCTCTTCCCGAATCATCACAACCTCATCGCCGGAATCGTCATGGACTTTGTTATGCTCCCTATTGGCCAGTAAATATCCGATGACAATCCAAAACGCCCCCACAGTGATCATAATATCCGCAATATTAAAAACCGGCCAAAAATGAAGATCGATATAATCAATAACATATCCCAACCGGATACGGTCGATGAAATTGCCCAACGCTCCACCGAGTGTAAATGCTATCCCCATTTGCAACATCTTAGGATATTGACGCAATTGTCGGCGATAAAACCAGGCCAATAAAAAAACCGCACCAGCTACCGCACTCAACAGAATTGTCTGGGATTCAAGCATTCCAAAGGCAGCACCATAATTTTTGACATAAGTTAACGAAACATACTCGCCGATTACCGGTATATCCTGTAACAGCGAGATGTTTCGTTCAACGGCAATTTTGACGGCCTGATCAATGATACATATGGCCACAATAAGAAATGAATAAGGCATGATTTACCCTTGCGCTAACGATTTTATACTCCCTATTCTACACATTTCAACAAAATCCCTTTTATTCATTGTAAACTTTCAGGATCCGGCGGTATATCATCGGGCCCTACATCGATAATAGCATCCACAGCCTGCACAATACCAGTTTCCTCCGGCGCATCATAAAATGTAGCTCCATAGCTTGCAACTCCCCCTAAATCCGAAGGCGTTTCCGAAGTCCCATATTTCGCCACATCCTGCCAAATATCTTCGCCATCGGTTCCAGCCATCTCCGTTTTATCCAAAAAGGTCCGGCCGAAGGGGGGGCTTAAAAACTCTTCCTCCACAGGACGCTCTCTGTTCTGTCGATTTTCTTCTTGTTCCCGACGACAGTCTATACATAAGGTGGTGTATGGAATCGCTTCCAAACGTTCCAAATCGATCTCGGCTTGGCAGAGCTCACAAATACCATAGCTGCCGTTATCTATCCGTTCCAATGCTTCATTAACCTGGTCTAAAATATCATTGGTATTATTCCAAAGGGCCAAATCCTTTTCCCGTTCAAAGGTCTCCGTTCCGAGATCCGCCGGATGATTGTCATAGGCTGATAGTTCAGAGACAGCATCCGTCAGCTGCTCTTCCAAATTAAACCGTCCGTCATCAGCCCGTTCTTCCTCCAGTCGTTCTTTTTCAGCCAGTAAACGTTTTTTGAAATAATTTAACTGTAGCGAATCCATATAAATCCCCCTTCAATGCATTATGAGTAGAGACGCAATTGCTGATTCACAATCCGGACTAATTCCGCAATAAATTGGCCGATAATCGGAAGATTGAGACTGGCTAACCTTGTAAGCAGCAGAAGAAATACCCCGGCAATGATCGTTAACCCGATAGCAATACCAAATCCCCGTGCCAATCCGGACAAAAAGTTTAAAAAGATTAATCGTACCGGATTTTGAATCAATTGCATAAATTCAGCTAAATTAGCTCGTTCCAATTTCAGCTCGACTGTTCTCAGCTTTTTATATAGAGCGATTGCCTGACGCCGATTAATAATTATCACCCGGATTAGTTTGCCTTTTTCGCTTTTCTGTATTCAACATTCAACCAAACCTTCCAAGCCATCCTTTTCCATAGAATTTTGTAGAAGTTTTAATAAATGATAAAAAACATTAAAATTTTGTTAAATTTCGAACGATATATAAACATTAATTTATCAGGGATTTTATAACATTTCAAGGAGGATTACCCAATTGATTCCTAAAAAAATCAAAAATTTACTAAAAAGTATTTTTGAAAAACATCTCCATTTCTCCCGACAATTCAAATTATCAAAACGAATTGCCATTGCCTTTTCATTTGCCATAGGTACTATAACCTTGGTAGTTCTTTTGAATGCCATAACTTTAATCACCATCCGCTCCTCACTTTATCAAATCAACGAAACCAGGAAAGACCAGAAGATTTTATCAGATTTTGCAGATACATTAACATTAGCGCAAACCAATGCAAATTTTGCGAAACGGATGGTTTTTGGCGATATGACTTTGATAGCCTCTGAAGAAAACCAACTGTTATCCTTTGTATCAACCATAAAGAAAGATTTACCAACGATTATTCAAACCATTGAAAAAACAGCACCTTCTGATCTGAAAGCTTTTAGCGAATCCACAGACAACCTGCTGTCTTCGGCCCAAAAATGGAGGAAAAATAAAAATCCCCAAAACCTCCATTTTCTCGCCACTTATATGAAAAATACCCAGTTATCGATGCAGATCATTCTTTCGAAGGTTACTTTTAAAATGGATAAAACCATTCGAAAAATAGAAAATCGCATTAATATCACATTGATTTTCAGTATCCTTTTAAATGCCATTCTGATTAGCTTACTATTTACCATGGTTTTCCCTATACTTAAAGACATGAAAACTGCTTTTGTTCCGCTTCATGATGCTTCGAAAAACAGTTTACAGGGAGCCCGTGAATCCCTTAGCTACGCTACACAAATCACCGATGCCATCAATCAGTTACAGCGTGTCCTTTATGAAATGGTACTCAATATTACCGATGTTGCCAATAACGCCCAAGAAAGTTCTCTTCAATCATCCAGCATTATTCAGTCTGTCAATATCGCCACCGAATTAGTTAATGATCTCGCGGAAAAGGCCAATTTGACTCATCATAGCCTCCATTCTTACCAAAATAATCTCAAAAATAAAATTGTTGAAATCAAGAAATTTACTGACGAGGTTAACCGATCTCTGGAAACGGTCCACAGTAACACTGACATCGCCGAGAAACTCACCGAACAACTGGGTCTGTTGGAGCAGAGCATTCATCAGATTACCAATGTGTTAGCCTCCGTTTCAGATATCACCGATCAGACCAACCTGTTGGCTTTAAACGCAAGTATTGAAGCAGCCCGGGCCGGAGAATACGGCCGCGGTTTTGACGTTGTGGCTGAACGCATTCGTGCACTTTCCGATCAAACGAAAAATCTTACTTCGGAAATTCACAAAAGCATCAAAGGGATTCAATTCGTATCTTCCGAAGTCGCTAAAACCCTAACCAATGTTATCGCTTCCGTTCGTTCTTCAGCCAAGGAAGTTGCCTCAGTCACTACTGAAATTGATCAACTGGACGTCGTTTTTGAGTCACTTTATCAATCCAATGAAGCAATTATCACCGCTGCCAATTTACAATTGGAAAGCACAAACCGAATTAACCTTCAAACTCAAGAAATCATGCGTTCTATCCAAAATATTTCCCTCCAAACCCAAAACGTATCCGCAGCGATGGAAGAGTTATCCGCTTCCAGTGAAGAGATCAACGCCCAAATTCAAATGATTGGGGCCATGGTCAGTGAGACGCATCAGGTTATTGAAAAACAGGTAAAACTGGTGGAATTGGCAAAAGAAACGACTGAAAGCATCTAAACCTTATAATCCGTAAAAACGCACTTGGCTAGCCCAAAGGCTTTAAGCCCAACAGCCTTTGGGTTTATTGTTGATTGAATAGTCCTTGCCACACCGATGCTGTTTGTAATAAAGGGATTCCAAAAGGTTACGACACACAACCTCTTGAGAAAAATCGGTTTATCCGGCTCACCCTGATAGGAATTGAGAGAATGTTTTTTAGTAACCAAAAAGCAAACAAAAAAGCCATCCCTAAGGATGGCCTTTTATAACTTACTGCTTACTCACTTTGAGCTCAGCCGGATAACCGTTGATCTCCCATTTTTCGAATCCTTCACCGCCGGTTTCGCTTTGCTCCAAGGAAACAGCCAACGTTTCAGAGATAATATAATCCCGGAACCGTTCGATAGCTGCCGCAACGGTTTCATCCGCCCGATACTCCAGCTTGATACGGTCCGTCAGTTCAAATCCGGCACTTTTCCGCATATTTTGAACTTTGGAAACAACTTCCCGAGCTAAGCCTTCGTCGATCAATTCCTGTGACAGTTGTAGATCGAGTACCACATACCGGCCACGATCCATCTCAACGGCAAAACCTTCCCGATCTTGAATCCGGACTTCCACATCTTCGGATGTTAAGGTGAGCGGATTGCCGTCAATGGTCAAGGTCAACACGCCGGTTTCCCGCAGCGTTTTCACCATCACCGCCGCATTGCCCTGGGAAAGTTCTTTCGCAATAGCCTGCATCTGTTTTCCGTATTTGGGCCCCAAAACCGGGAAATTGGGTTTGATGGTATAACTGACATACGCATCCGGGTCATCAATATATTCTAAGCGTTTGACGTTTAACTCCTCCATGACCAGCGATTCCATAGGAGTCAAGACGTCCCGGTGTTTGGAATCCACTTTCATATTGGAAAGCGGTTGACGGACTTTAATCTGAACTTTATTCCGGGCAGCCCGTCCCAAGGAAACCAGATCGATCACCAATCCCATATGTTCTTCCAGCGCAGTATCGATCAGGCTGGCATCGGCTTCCGGATAATCATCCAGATGTACCGAATCTTTAAACCCGTTTGCCCCTTGGGTGAGATTACGATAAATATCATCAGCCAGGAACGGAGCAAAAGGCGCCATCAGTCTTGAAACGGTCAGCAACACTTCCCACAAGGTCCGGTATACCGATTGCTTATCGGCATTCATCTCTGAAGCCCAGAAACGTTCCCGGGTCCGCCGGACATACCAGTTGGAAACCTCATCGATGACAAAGGCTTGAATTGCCCGGACCACCCGAGTCAACTCATAGGCTTTCATATCCGTCCGTACCTGTTGAATCAAGGTATTTAACCGGGAGATAATCCACCGGTCAATTTCCGGACGCTCGGTAACCGGAATATTGTAATTAGCCGGATCCGCATTATCAATATTCGCATATAACGTGAAGAAGGAATAT
Organism: Bacillota bacterium; assembly: GCA_029776205.1. Taxonomy (GTDB): domain Bacteria; phylum Bacillota; class UBA4882; order UBA8346; family UBA8346; genus JAKOSX01. Next base: position 20,188 of record JAKOTQ010000103.1, read on the forward strand.
ACATTTTGTAAAGTACCAAAGAACTTGGCATAAACTTCCTTCAATCCGTCTTCATCGAAGCGGGTCGGCATCCAGGGCGGCGATACCGCCAACAGATACCAACGGGTTGCATCCGCACCGTACTTCTCAAAGAGTTTCCAGGGATCAACCGCATTTCCGCGGGACTTGGACATCTTTTGACCGTTTTTATCCAACAGCAAATCATTGACTAAGACGTTTTTAAACGTGGGTTTATTGAAGAGGAATGTCCCAATGGCCAGCAATGAATAGAACCAGCCCCGGGTTTGGTCAATACCTTCGCAGATGAAATCAGCCGGGAACAGTTGATCAAAGTCATCCTTATGCTCAAAGGGATAGTGCCATTGGGCATAGGGCATGGAACCGGAATCAAACCAGCAGTCGATAACTTCAGTCGTCCGAGTCATCCGTCCGCCGCATTCACATTTGAGATGAACCTCATCGATATAGGGACGGTGTAATTCGATGGTTTCCGTATCCACCGGTTCGATGGCCCGTTCAGCCAATTCCTGCCGGGAACCAATGGAGGTCAACCGGTTACAGCTCTCACATCGCCAAATATTTAACGGTGTCCCCCAATACCGATCCCGGGAGAGAGACCAGTCAATCAGGTTTTCCAACCAATTGCCGAACCGTCCTTTGCCCACGTGTTCCGGGAACCAGTTGATCTGTTTGTTATTGGCAATCAGTTTATCTTTATACTTGGTCGTCGCGATATACCAGGATTTCCGGGCGTAATACAAAAGGGGCGTATCACACCGCCAGCAGTACGGATAGGAGTGAGTCAGCCGTTCTTTGTGAAGGAGTTTTCCTTCCGCTTTCAAATAGCGAATAATATCCGGATCGGCTTCCCGGACGAAACGTCCAGCCCATGGTCCTACCTCAGCTGCAAACTTACCTTCTTTGTCCACCGGCTGAATCACCGGAAGATCGTATTTCCGGCCCAATTGATAGTCATCTTCGCCAAAGGCCGGAGCAATATGGACGATACCGGTACCGTCCTCCATCGAGACAAAGTCACCGTCATAGACTTTGAAAGCATTATCATTGTTAACTTTGACAAAGGGGAGGAATTGCTCATATGCCATACCTACCAGTTGAGACCCTTGAAGTTCTTCGAGGATCTCCGCATCTTTGCCAAGAACCGCTTCGACCCGCTCCCGAACCAAAATATAGACCGCCGGATCTTCCGGACGGCGGGCCCGGACATAGGTAAATCCCGCATTAATGGCTAAAGCCACGTTGGACGGCAAAGTCCAGGGCGTGGTGGTCCATACCAGGAAATACTCATCATCTTTCCCTTTGACCTTCATCCGGACATAGATGGAGTCAATGGTTTCATCCTTATATCCCAGCGACACCTCGTGTGAAGCCAAGGGCGTCCCACAGCGTGAACAGTACGGCATGATCTTATGGCCTTCATAAATGAGACCCGCATCAAAATATTGTTTCAAAATCCACCAGACGGACTCAATATAATTGTTGTCGAGAGTAATATAGGGATGGTCCATATCCAGCCAATAACCGATACGTTCGGTCATCCGCCGCCATTCCCGCTCATAAGTGAAAACCGATTCCCGACATTTTTGATTGAACGGCTCAATCCCGTATTCTTCGATTTGCGTTTTGGAGGTTAACCCCAAGGTTTTTTCAACTTCGATCTCGACCGGCAATCCATGGGTATCCCAACCGGCTTTTCGATTTACCTGATATCCTTCCATGGTCCGGTAACGACAGACTGTGTCTTTAATCGTCCGTGCTAACACATGGTGAATTCCAGGTTTGCCATTGGCCGTGGGCGGGCCTTCATAAAATATAAATCTCGGCGAACCCTCGCGATCGGTGACGCTACGTTCGGGAATATTCGCCTCTTTCCAATATTGCAGAATCATTTCTTCCCGTTGACTGACCGGTACTTTCAAGTCAGCCTCTCTAAACTTGCCCATAACATAATCTCCTTTCAAATGCTAAAATCGACAATCAATAATAAAAAAACTCATCCCAAGATTGGGACGAGCTTTAACCCGTGGTACCACCCAGCTTAGAAGGAAAAGATATCCTTCCGCTTTAGGCCCGATAACGGTGGCTGCCGGCGATCCCTACTGTATTCAGGACGCAACTCCAGGGTGATTTTCCTGTTCTTGTACGTCACCGGCTTGCACCTGCCCCGGCTCTCTGTGGACGCCTGCAGAACCATACTCTTCCCCTTCAACGTCGATCGATAAAATAAATTTAAAATTAATTATAATATAACCTCGACAACCCGTCAATCATTGCTGCAAAAAAAGGGATTTTCGAAATTCCACGATCGGATGATGGTAGAATCCCATTTATTAATTTTGGTATTTTCGTAATTTTATCTATGTATTTTAGAAATTTTTCCATAAAAAAGGTTTTACTCGATGACAGCCGAACTATTTTCATTAGGTGATACTATTTGAAAAAACGAACACTCTGGTTGTTCCTGGCCTTGGCATGGTTCGTATTAGGATTGGATACCCTGTCTTGGGGCTCTTTAGAATCCACCGGCTGGACGGTACCCTCCCATTCACCCCGGTATACGGTGACCCGGATTATCGACGGAGATACCATCGAAGTTGCCAAACTGGGCAAAGTGCGCTATATCGGGATCAACACGCCGGAACTGTCTCACCCTAAACTCGGGATAGAACTTTTAGCCGCCGAAGCCTGTGAGATGAATAAACGGTTGGTTTTGGGGAAAACAGTAGCCCTTGAGTACGATGTTCAAACCAGGGACCGTTACGGCCGGATCTTAGCATATGTATATACCGGTTCTACCTTTGTCAATGCCTATCTGGTCGAAACCGGTTATGCCCAATTAATGACGGTCCCTCCGAATGTAAAATACGCTGCCCTCTTTCAACGGTTGCAACAGAAAGCCGTCTCAAACCACATAGGCCTTTGGTCCGAAAACCCACCGCAACTGTCGAAGACCGGCACCTATGTCAGCAGTATTAAAAGCTTTATCTTCCACAGGCCAGACTGTCGTTGGGCTCAAGCCATCAGTCCCAGCCATCAAGTCTGGTTTAAAACGGAATCCGAGGCCACCGAAGCAGGTTACCAATCATGTAAGATATGTAAACCTTGATTAAAAATAAAAAAAACCGGATGGAACATCCGGCTTTTTTATTGAGATTCTTTTTTTAGTTTATCCGCCAATGACCCGTACCAACCATAAGCTCAGATCGGGAATAAACGTGACCATCATTAAAACTGTAACCATCACAGCAAACATCGGTATCATTTTTACCGAAGTACGCTCAATAGGCGTTTTTCCGACGGCACAACCCACGAAAAGTGCACTACCAACCGGCGGTGTACATAGTCCTAAAGCCAAGTTGAAGATGAGCATGATCCCGAAATGTACCGGATCCATACCAATGGTCGGGCTAGTAACAACCGGCAGTAAGATGGGGGTCATGATCAGAATGAGTGGTGCCATATCCATGAAACAACCCAATACCAACAACAAAGCGTTAATAATTAATAACAACAGGTATTTGTTGTTGGTGATGCCAATCAATCCAGCAGTCATCGCATCCGGAATCCGGAGCAGGGTCATCATATATGCAAAAGCTTTTGCCGAGGCGATCAACGTGAGCACAATAGCCAGAGTCTTCAAGGTGTTTTTCAATACACCTCCCAGAGTGCTCCACTTCGCCGAACGGAAGAAGATATAGGTCAGGAAGAAGGTATACACGCAAGCAACAGCTGCAGATTCAGTAGCCGTAAAGATACCGGCAGCCACGCCACCCATGATGATAACCAACGTCAACATCGGGAAGAAGGCATTGATCACGATCTTCATCCGTTGACCTTTAGGTACCGGTTCACACCGAGGGAAATTATATTTTACTGCATAGTAATAAGATAATCCCATCATTGAAAATCCTAAAAGCATTCCCGGAATAATTCCGGCAATAAACAGGTCACCGATGGCACCTCCGATACCTGCAGCCAACGCATAGATAACCATGTTATGGCTGGGAGGAATCAACACGCCCTGACAAGCAGTAACAACTGTCAAACCGACTGCAAAGTCTTCGTCATAACCCTGTTGAACCATCATCGGGATAACAACTGCTCCCAAACTGGAAACGTCGGCAACAGCTGAACCGGAGATACCACCAAAAAACATACTGTCTAAACAGTTTACATAGGCCAGTCCGCCCCGGAACCGTCCCACCAGTAAGTTCGCAAAATCAATAATTTTATCAGAGATTCCGCCCACGCTCATGATTTCGCCCATAGCAATGAAGAACGGAATGGCTAATAAGCTAAAGTTATCGACGCCCTTCACCATTTGCTGCACAATGGTTGATAAACCTTGTCCCGCAACCATTGCGCTAAATATGGATGACAGCAACAGTGAGAAGGCAACAGGGACGCGCACAAACATCAGCACTACAAAACTTCCGAGAAGTATAATCGTAGCAAGAGTATAGCTATCCATCAATGTGCACCTCCCTTTTGCTCATCAAGATGGATGACTTCTAATTCCTCTTCTTTTTCGGAATACATCCGATCATCTTCATTCAAAATGCCAAGAATATAAAGGAGCGAATCGAAAATCATAATGGCTCCGCAAATCGGCATCGAGATATACTGAACCCAGCGGGGCCACTCGGTGGCCGGCATGGTAAACGGTGCCAACTGAATACAGAGATTCCAGCCATAGTAAAGCATGATGGCACCAGCCAACATCGTCGATCCGTAATTTACCATATCCATCACTTTTTGGGCTTTTCCACCTTTAGGGAAACGGTTATAAAAGACACCGATTCCAACATGGAGTTGATCCCGTACGCCCATGGCGCAAGCGATAAATGCGAACAAAGCAACTAAAATGCGGGGCACTTCTTCAGCCCAGATGATCCCGGCATTCAGTACATATCGATAGTATACAGTAGTACAGACGATGATAATCATCGCTGCTAAAGCGATCTGGGCAATCACCAGTAAAATTTTGTGGAAAAACGTGTCGATCGCATGCAACACTTCTCCAACTTTTGTCATGTATGACTTCACCCCAATGTTGTGATCAATGAAGGGGGAATCGTGAGGACTCCCCCCTCATTTTTCTTTTTATTCAGTTAAGTTAAACCGTGAAGTTCTTAGAATTTCTTACCGATTTCTTCGATCTCTTTAATAATGCTGGTATATTGGCTACCGAATTCTTTGTAAATCGGTTCTACTGCTTTCTGGAAGGCTTCCATTTGTTGAGCAGTCAACGGAACGACGATGGTACCTTCAGCACGAACTGCTTGTTCGGACTTCTTCTCCATCTTTTCCCATTCTTTGATTTCGAATGCTTGGGTTTCTTTCGCAGCTTGTTTAATGAGTTTGATATCAGCATCAGAAACCTTGGCTTTCTTCAATGCAGCTTCAGAAGCTAACAAGATTTCCGGTACCCGGGTGTGGTGGTCAAGGATATAGTATTTGGCTGCTTTGTAGTCACCTTTGGTATGATAGGTCGGCCAGTTGTTTTCAGCACCGTTGATAACACCAGACATAATGTTGGAGTAGATGTCGTTCGGGCCGATACCGGTAACCGGGGTAGCACCCAACAATTCGATCATCCGAACCATCATCTTGTTGTCTTGTACCCGGATCTTGAGACCAGCCATCTCTTTCGGGGAGGTTACTTTCTTGGTCAAGTAGAAGCAGCGGCTTCCCGAGTCATACCAAGCCAAACCGATTAAACCGGACTTGGAAGCTTGGATCTTATCTAACATGCTTTGACCAACTTTTCCATTGAGAACTGCCCACATATGATCCTTATTCTTGTAGAGGTAAGGAAGTTGAATGGCGTTAATCTCAGGGACAAAGTTAGCAACCGGAGAAGCGGATACACGGGCGAAACCAAGTTCGCCGACAACCATTGCTTCGAGGGCTTCCGGTTCAGAACCATACAAAGTACCGCCATGATAAACATCAATCACAATACGACCTTTGGTTTTCTCTTTAACTAAGCGGGCAAATTCCTGGTCGGCTAAAGTAGTCGATAACCGGCGATGTGCACTTCGCTCAGTTTGAGTTTGATCGGCTTGGTAGCGGCCATTGCACCAATCGACATGATTAGTACAACAATGAGGACAACTGCAAATAATTTTTTCATTGGTGAGATCCTCCCTTTTGAATTATATTGTTTCACTGCGAAGTCGCAGTAAAAGCCAGGTTGATGAAATAATTACGGAAACTGAAACGAAATCTTACTTCACTGGAATTTTTTCACTTGATTTTTTTGGAAACATTCTTGTTACATTTTTTTAAAATGAATTTAACTTTATTATACTCGGCTTGTCTATAAAATACAACCACAGTTAAACAATATTTTCTACGGAAATAAATAACATTTCCGATCAGATTTTGCATAAACTTTATAAACCGTCTACCATTTATGTGGAAAAGTCCAGTTTATGATATACTATTATCAAGCTCTACCTTGAATTTTAAAATACTATTTTGCCTATTCTAAATTACGTTTAAATAAATCGGAAACAATCCTGAAACACTTTAGAAAAATTTTCTGAAAGGGGGAACTTTTTTGGAGCGGTTAATTTTACTGCGTCATGGAGAAAGTGTGTGGAATCAAAGCAACCGGTTTACCGGATGGACCGATGTGGATTTATCCGAAAAAGGAATAAAAGAAGCCCAGCAGGCTGGCCAACGCTTAAAAAAAGCAGGATATACATTAGATTTAGCCTTTACTTCCCTTTTAAAACGGGCGATTAAAACCCTACATTTAGCCTTAGAAGAAATGGATCAATTATGGATTCCTGTTGAAAAGTCCTGGCGACTGAATGAACGCCATTATGGGGCTTTACAAGGTTTAAATAAAGCGGAAACTGCGGAGAAATATGGAGAGGAACAAGTGCGGATTTGGCGGCGCAGTTACGATGTCCGCCCGCCGGCACTGGAGAAAACCGACCCGCGTTATCCTGGATTTGACCCGCGTTATCGGGGGTTAGCCCCGGACGAATTACCTTTAACCGAAAGTCTTAAGGATACAGTAGACCGGTTTCTCCCTTTATGGGAAACACGAATCGCTCCTGAGATCTCCAGCGGCAAAACAGTGATCATTGCCGCCCACGGCAACAGTTTAAGGGCATTATGCCAACATTTGGAGCACTTAACTAAGGAACAGGTCTTAAATTTGGAGATTCCTACAGGCATCCCGCTCATTTATGAGCTGGATTCCAGTCTAAAGCCATTACGCCACTATTATCTTACCGATTAAGGAATTTTTTAATTTCGAATGAATAAACCCAGAACGTTAAGGTTAATATAATACCGGTGGCAGCGCAAGAGGAAACGTTTGATAAACGTTTCGCGCTAATCGTCGTACCTACTGACGCCGGCCTGAATTAGATGAGTTCTTTCTGCCCGGTGATTCGACGGTTCATATCGTTCCCATCCGGCCCAAAGGGTTAAGGTATGGTGGAATGTACTGAACGAAAACATCAGTAGGCCACCACTTTATTTTTTCCTCTCACCCTTTGGCCATCCGGTATTTGACAACTGTCATCACGATAGGCAGCGTCATCAGAGAAAACACTACTAAAACGCCCAACCCCGGCCATACCAATTCCCAACCGTTACCCATTAATACCACCGATCGGGCAACCTTCAGAAAATGGGTCAACGGTAACAATTTGGACAACCACTGTATCAGTACCGGCATACTCATGGCCGGCCAAGTATACCCCGAGATCAAAAATGACGGAACGGCTATCAACATGGAGATTTCAAGTGCCTGGGCAGCCGAAGGCGTCAAAACAGAAATGACCATGCCAATACCGATCATGGCCGCAATAAACAAAAGTAGCGCCACCAATAGCAGACCTGCATCGCCGCGCATCGGCATCCCAAAACAATGAATTGCCAAAGTGAACATAACCAATGCATTCATAGTATAAATCGTAAAATATACAATAAACTTTCCTGCAATCAACTCCCACCAACGCAACTGAGAACCTATGAGATGCTTCCAGGTTTGGTCTTCCCGCTCTTTCACAAAGGACAAAGCCACGCCTAAAAAAGTAACCTGCTGCAAAACTGTTCCCAACAAACCCAATACCATAAAAGTCACATAACTGGTGGTAGGATTGTACCAAACCCGAGTCCGGAATGCCAAAGCTGTTACAGCTTGGTAAGCTTTCGCTTCCGAAATGCCAAACCCCTGCATGATTTTGATGGTAATACCACCCGATAAGGTCTGCACCACTTGATTGGCAGCATTGGCTGCTGTATTCATAATCAACAAATTACTGCCATTTAAGATGATCCCCACTTGACTGCTTCTCCCCTGCTTCACATTGGAAGATACATCCGGCGGAATGACCACACCCATATAAGCCCGTTCTGAGGCTACCGCCTTCTCCAATTCGGCAAATGAGTCCGCAGTGTGGATCAATTGAAACTTCTCCGAGTCTTTGAATGCCCGAACAATCATCCGGCTGATCTCGGATTGGTCCTGGTCCAAAATAATAATGGGAATCCCGTTGACAGAATGCTGAATATATAAAAATCCGAATAAAACCGTTAATACCAAAGGGGCCACAAAAGCAACTATCATCATAATTTTATCCCTGGTGATTAACAACAACTCTTTACGGATAACTGCCCAAATTCTCCGTATCATGAACCAATCCCGCCTCTCATTTCCACTTCCGGCAAAATTTCCTTCCGGATCAATCGGCCATCTTCCAACCGGTAATGACTGCCGTCAAGCTCCGGATATTCCCTGGAGGAAGTCAATAGGATCCCTTTCCCCTCTAAAGATAATCTTGTACATAGTTCTGTCACCGTCGCCTGTTGGATTGGATCCAAGCCACTGTCCCACTCATCTAAAAGCATCAACTGGGCTGGATTCAATAACCCTGCTGCCACCTGCAACATTCTTTGATGCCCGGCAGTCAAATGTGCAGCACGAACCTTTTCAAAGCCGGCAAGACCTGTTCTCGTTATGACCTCTTGACAGAATTGGGAAGAAACCCCATTGATCGCCCCGATAAACTCAAGATTTTCCATAACCGTCAGATCCGAATAAAGGGAAAAAGCTTGAGTCACCAACGCGATCGGCTGCACGGTTTCCACATGGCCCGAGAACGGTTTGCGTAATCCATAGATCAACTCCACGAGCGCTGTTTTTCCCGAACCGCTCCTTCCCGAGATCACTACCAACTCTCCCGGTTCCACAGTAAGATTGACTTCATTCAACATCCAAGAAGCAGATTTTTTTATCCTATATCTGACCCCGGATAAATTCAAAAGTTGCACCATGCGTCTTCCTCCTTCCCGGTATTCCTCATTGGAGGTTCACCACTGCCGTCATCCCGGGGCGCAGTTTTAAATCATGATTATCCAACTTGATCCGGACTGCAAAAGCCACTATATCTTTCTCAGCTTTCTCCTGATAAGCCCGTTCCGTCGCATAAGACGGTTTGGCGGCGATATACACTACCTTACCTTGATAACGAACCCCCGGATAAGCTAAAATTTCAACCGGAACCGTATCGCCAAGCTTAAACCGGTTTAACGCTGTCTCCCGCACCTTAATCTCAACCCAGGCATCACTGAAATCGCTGATGCTTACTAATGGCATGCCGGTGGACACTAATTCACCGGATTCCACATTTTTAGCAGTGATGATTCCCGACAAGGGAGCTGTTACCCGGGCATCCTTCAAATAGGTTTGAACTTCGGCATAGGCAGCTTCCGCTTGTTTAACCAAAGCAGCAGCTGCAGCAATGTCCTCGTTTTGCGCTCCCTCCCGGACTAAGTCCGCTTGTTTTAACGCATTTTCATATTTCTTTTTCGCCACTTCCATTTCAGTACGGGCCATATCCAATTTTTGCTGAGGTAGAACCCCTTCCTGATACAAATACTCCATACGCTTATAGGTGGTTTCAGCCAATTCATATCCTGCTTTAGCCTGTTCAACCAGATTGTCCGCCTGATCCCGTTGTTGCGGACGAGCCCCGTTTTTTGCTTTTTGGTATTGGGCTTTGGCTGCTTCGATTGCCGCTAAAGCAAGTTGAGCCTTGGCTTCAATATTATCCGCTTCAATGATAGCGATCTCGTCACCGGCCGTAATGGTATCTCCTTCATTGACTAAAATTTGACTGACCCTGCCCGGAACTTTTACATTCACATCCACCTGCTTCACTTCTACCGTTCCGGTAATTTGATAGGAAACCGCCTCATTATTCGCAGTTTTTACACCGGCTCCCAACAGAAAAAAGACGATCCCTATAATGCATATTACAGCCAGCAACCCAAATACAATACTCATACGTTTCATTTTAGTCCCTCCTTCGAAATCCCCAATGCCTTTTGATATTGGGCCAAGGCAATCTGATAATTTCCCACCGCTTGATGATAATTATTCCTCGCCTGTGTCAAACCGGTATCAGCATCGATCCGTTCCAATGAGCTTCCGAGTCCCGCCTGATACGCTAAGGAAGCCATTCGTAACGTCTCTTCCGCTTGGACTAAGCCTTTTTCCGCAACAACAACCGCTTCCCGGCAATTCATTAAATTGGTATAGGCCTGTTCCACTTCTAATTCAACAGCCTGCACAGTCAGCTTTTCAGCGAGTTCAGCTTGTTCAATGACCTTTTGGGCTTCAGCTGCCTGGTGTTTAGCCATACCCCCGTCATACAGCTGAAAACTGGCGACAATGCCGAAGGATAAATCGGGTTTTCCCTCTAAAAATTCGGTGGATTGATGTTGCCCTTCAGCAAACAGAGCCACTAAAGGTTTACGGGCACTCTCCGCAATGGCCAACCCTTCTTTGGCCAACCGTACCTTAGCTTGAGCCGCCAATACCTCACTGCGTGATTTGAGAGCCAACTGTTTGCTCTCAGCCAAATCGTATTTCGGTGCAGTCACCGGTTCAGCCGGTGCCAAGACGTACTGGGAGTCTAAAGGAATACCCATGATAAAATTCAAATAACTCCGGGCCATCTGAACCCCGTTATCGGCAGCCAGCTTCTTTTGGCGTAAATCGGCCAGTTTCACTTCGGCCCGCATCACATCTAATTCCGCCACCATACCCGCCTGATAATAGGCTTTTTTGACCTCGTAGATTAAGTTGGCCTCAGCAGCAGCTAAATTGGCCTTAGCGTAATCGATGTTAGCCAACGCCTGACGATTGAGAGCCGTTAACTTTCCTCCCGTATATAACGGTTGTTCCAAGCGGAGTTTCACCCCATAATAAGTTAAACCATCGTCAGGAGGCTCCGCCATTTTCAACTGTTGAGCAAGTAACTGATACAATTGAGAATCTTGCGAATATTGACCCATCAGTTGTGCCCATGCTGCCAGACCATTGTTAAGCGCTGCCAGTTTCCGGCCAATTTCGACCAGATCCGGGACCTCATTGAAGACAGTCACTCCGGCACCGAAAGTGATCTTCGGAAGGTAGCCGGTATGGGCTTGCTCCGCTTTAAAACGGGCAATTTCCACATCTTTAACAGCCACCTGATAGCGGAGACTGTGATTCAGAGCCAATTCCACCGCCCGTTCAATGGTTAAGGGAGACTCTAACAGAAGCTGATCTGCAGCTAGAGCCCCCCGGCTTCCCAGCATCAATATACTACAACATAATACCATCCACATCATTAAACGTTTCATAGCCACACACTCCCATTGACTTGCGTTCAAAAATCGACCAACGGTCATGATAGATACACCTGGTCCGATGGACGGTTCACCATCCGTTTCGGATAAACTCGTTGGCTTCAATTCCTTCTTAAAGCTGGTTCTTTAAACCTTCCAACACCAACCGGAAGAGAGAGTCCCGGTATTGATCCAACTCTTGTTCAGAGTTACCCATCTCATGCTGAATAATCATCCCGATGATCATTCCGATAATCATCCGCGCTGTCGGTTCGATTTCGAGCGGCCTGAACTCCCCTGTATCCATCCCTCGGCGCAAAACGCTGCTTACCAGTTCCAACCAGACGGAGGATTTCTTTTGCAGACCTGCCACTACACTGTTCACGCGAAACGTATTCTTCCGTTCCACCTGGAAAAAGAGGGTTTCAATAAAAACATTTTGTTCGTGATGATAGGCGATAAACGTATCATAGAGATTTTGCAGGGCTTCAACCGCCGTGGCACTTTGTTCAATCGCAGCCATCATCCGGTCTTCTAAAACTTCCAATCCTTCTTCTAAAATGGCAATATAAATCTCTTCTTTACTCTGAAAATAAGAATATATCGTGCCTTTTCCAAGCTCAGCTCTTGCTGCGATCGCCTCAACCGTGGTGCTCTCAAACCCCTTCTCTGAAAACAAATGTTTGGCGGATGCTAAGATCTGATACCGCCGGGTTTGCTGTTCCCGTAGTTTGCGGTCGCTAACTGCCATATCACACCTCCTGACCATCGGTCTTTTTTCGACCGGCGGTCAATTAGATCATAAATTATTTATATAGAGAAATAAATAGAAGTTTTGTAAACAGTTCATAAAATTCCATTTCATGCTATTGTCCATAGGGCAAATTACGGACAGATACATATGTTATACCAAGGGCAAATAATTTAGAACTGAATAACCCTATCATTCACCTTTCATCCCCGCCAAACCAAAATCCGACAAACGCCATCTTATATAGAAAAAGAAATCAGTTGGTTACCTGCCAACTGATTTCTCATTCGTAACACTTTTGAACGTAGATTATCGTCTCCGTCGACATCTTGGTTTGCCTAAAACTTCCGCAAGAATCATTCCTCTCAGAAGATCTGTCCCATTTTCAATCAACGTGAAACCTTTATCCACCGGTTCGCGAGATTTCACAGGTGCCTTATTTTCCGGTTTTGCTGCATTTTCCGTCTGCTGCTTCCCTGGTGGCATCATCACATCCGGTCGATTCAAAGACGGTTTTAAAAACCGCTTCGACAATTTATCTATATTCCGTTGTCTGTCCATCACATCACTCTTTCTTATCCGAAGCATTCTCCGGCTTGCTCATGGCGGAGATGGCTCCCCGCATTTGCGTGTCGGCGATTAAATTTTGCAGATTGTAATAGTCCATAACGCTCATTTTACCTTCCCGTAATGCGCTGGCCATGGCTTTTGGAACTTCAGCCTCTGCTTCAACAACTTTGGCCTGCATCTCCTGAACCGCCGCTTTCATCTCTTGTTCATAGGCCACTGCCATGGCCCGTCGCTCTTCGGCTTTAGCCTGGGCAATCCGCTTGTCAGCTTCCGCCTGATCCATCTGGAGTTCAGCCCCGATATTCCGGCCCACATCCACATCGGCAATATCAATAGATAAAATTTCAAAAGCAGTTCCGGAATCCAAACCCTTACTCAAGACGGTCTTAGAAATCAAATCCGGGTTTTCCAAAACATCTTTGTGAGATATTGCCGAACCAACGGTGGTCACGATCCCTTCGCCAACCCGGGCAATGATGGTTTCTTCTCCGGCGCCGCCCACTAAACGATCAATATTGGCTCGTACCGTAACTCGGGCCCGGACCTTCAATTCGATACCATCTTTGGCAATGGCCGAAATGTTGGGTGTCTCAATGACTTTCGGATTAACACACATTTGAACTGCTTGTAAAACATCACGGCCTGCCAGATCAATCGCTGCAGCCCGTTCAAATTCTAAATTGATATTCGCCCGCTGAGCAGCGATCAGGGAATTGACAACCCGGTCCACATTGCCGCCGGCCAAATAATGGGCCTCCAGTTTATTGATGGAAACATTTAACCCGGCTTTGCTGGCTTTTATCAGAGGATTGATGATGCTTGAAGGAACGACTCGACGCAACCGCATGGCGATAAGCGTTAAAATATTGACATGTACTCCGGCGGCAAAAGCTGATATCCAGAGCCCCACCGGGATGAAACTGAGAATGGTCGATACTGCAACAAAGAAAAGAACCAGAACCAATATAACTCCCAAAAGCTCAAAATCACTCAAACATATTCCCCCTTAATCAATTTGTCAGCGGAAAATCTCCAACATCAGTGCAGATAAAGATAATCTCCGAACAAATGCTACTTATCGTCGGAATATATTTAATAAAAATTCGCGATAATCCATGAATTTCCTGTCCAATTCAATTCTTTATTCTCATGAAATATATTTATTGTTCGTATACAGTGTACATTGTATATTATAAACGTCCTGATATAATAAGGTAAGTTCATCCCTTTATAAGGCTTGAGATATCCATGGGAAAATCATTTACCGTTTCGTCAATCGATTTGATGGCACTTATACGGTATGGATGATCACATCTTTTAATACCTCTGGGATGTACTTCCCCAACTGATACACAGCATTATCTTGAACACCATCTCCATTTAATGCAAAAAGGCGTACTCCGGTACACCTCTCACACTTTAATCCCTATCATCCGGTAAATTTTTAGAAATCCTTCCAACATCAAACTGCCAACATTCGGAAACTCCACCCCTACCGTCATTAATCCCGATACAACCACGCCAATAGACGTCACAGTACCAACCACCCAAAGTTCTTTCCATTGCTTAGCGATAGCCAGTTTTGTAATGATACCGATGAAATAACCGAATAAGATTAAAAAAAAGATGATCAAATGCTGTCACCTCCATTTCGCGGCAGTTTCCGGACGAGAGCCACCACTAAAGTTATCAACGGAATGATGAGCTGAAAGGGGAGCACATAGATGGGGTACACCAAATTATTAAATTCAATATTTTCCGACACCGTCGAAAAATTGATTAATGCGGCAAGTCCCATCAAAAACCCTACCGGCAAAACCAGAGGCTTATAAGATTTTAAATTAAACACCTGAGCAATTCCCAATACAGTCGTATAAAGCAAAACCGACATTTTTAAAAAACCCATCAGTAAAAAGTTGACGCCGATAACAATCTCCAACCGGGTGAATACATTCGCAATGTTGATTAATCGTCCCGATTGAAAACCCGGATAAACATACAACCGGGCCGTATCCCCCAAGACACCGATAGTCTGCACAGAGCCAATACTAAAAATTAACGTTGCCAATAGTAAAGCCTTCAACGAACGTTTCTGTATTTCTTTCAAATTATTTACTGCCGGAAAAATCATTAAAAAAGCCACCACTTCCCCATAGGGAAAGGATCCGGTCATCTGGGTGGCCCATAAAACTTTTGCTAAAGGAGCGCTGAAAAACGGCAGAAAGTTGGTCCATTCTATCTGCGAACAACTCATCAAAAAGATAATCACATAAAAAACACAAAGTAAAACAACCATCCCCTCACTGCACCGGGCGATGACTTCGATCCCTTTTCGAACGGCATAAACAATAACCAGGGAATTGAATAACAAAATCACAGATGAGGGCGTTTGGACCAGCATCGTCAATTTGATGAAGTCATGATAATTGGTACCAACGAGGGACCCCAAATGAAACAAATAGGCGAGAAAAAACAACGCTACCAAATTGCCTAAGAACCGGCCGTAAACTTCTTTGACAATCTCCACAAAATTCTTCCCGGGAAACCGAGACATCAGGGCTATATACACCAAAAGTAATATACAGCCTTCGACAAAACCTCCCCAAATAGCTATCCAACTCTCATTTCCGGCCCATTGGCCCGGATATATCAGGACAGCTGATCCAAACAGGAAACCAGCCATCAAGGTCATCAATTGCCTGCCGTCAATTTTTCCTTTTTCCAGTTTCAAGCGACTGCCCCCACTCAATAAGCATGTAATGGTCTGAGGGATTCCCCGATCAGTTCGAGCTTTGCTTTAACGTTCAATGAAAACTTCACTTTCGGAAAATGTTGTTCCCACTCCGGCTCCAGGCTTTTCCACTGTTTTGGGTATTTCCTGTGAAAGGCTTCGCCAATGCCGAAAATATCTGCCTTCATTTCCCGGGAACGTTTGATGGCCTTCTCAATTTCCTTCTTTATTTCCGATTCAAGCTTTTTTTGAAATCTAAACAATTTCTCCGGTTTAGATACATCTTCACCGCCCTGCTGTTCACCGATGTTGCAGATGGCTTTGACGTCAACCCGGACAGTTAACTCTTTTCCGTCCAGTTTCGGTTGGATTTTAGAAGATGCTTGAATAATTTCGATACCAACTTCACCATAGTCTTTTGATGGCACACTGAAAATCCCGCTTTTGACTTTGCCAATCACCCAGAGCATCCCCCGGGTTTCCTTGGGATCAATCTTTCCAACACATTTCTCTCTTTTAAACACCGCTGTTCCAACCAACTGCAGTTTTTGATCTTTTCCTTCTCCAATAACCGCAACTACGGGAGCCGTTGCAGCCTTACTGTAACTCATCAGGTCATTTACAAATTCTTGCAAAGTCACGGGATAAATTTCCGAGGTCATTACAGCGTTTTTCATCATCCCTTCCAGGGTCTGAGCCGATGCTTTTTCCAGATTGGGCCTAAACTTAAAGATCTCTTCCATTCTTCCGTCAGCCACCAAAATATGTTGATGGGGCCGGGGCTCCGGATCCCGGACAAAAAAGTCCAAAAATTTATCTACCCCCGCTTTAACGGCCCCCTTCCCGAAGATAATCACCATATTATGGGTCCAGTTCACCCGCCGGCTGATTTGAAAACTGGCTTTCCGAACCGCTTCAAAAACCGTCTTTCCCTGGCTCTCAAGGATAAATGACGCTTTCTGGCCTCCCTGACCGGTGCTGCCTCCGCCTGATTCTGCCGATTTCATCTGGCCCGGCCTGATCACCTGAGTGATCAGCTTGACTTGCTTCTGTTCCATGTCATAATCCAAGCCCGCTGCAAATGCCAGCGCCAATTCGTCCAACTCTTGCCGGTCCCAGCACCCGCCGGCCAATAAACAGACCAAAACCGCCAAAACCATCCAGCCTTTTCTCAATCTCAGCCCACCTCAACTTCGATCATCATCATGTCCCTCTTCAGGAACTTCCGGCCGAATCCGCATTGCTTGCCGGATCCGATCCGGCGAATCGATGGACTTGGGACGGGTCCACATCATCCAGATGGGCACACGGACAGCCACATCCTTCAAATCCGCCGGTACTATCGGGGCGACAGGAGCCAAGAAAGGAACTCCGAAAGAACGGAGCGACGCAAGATGGATGTAAACGAAAATGAGCCCGTTAATAATGCCCAAAGCACCAAAGACGCCGGCCAAACAGGTAAAAACCACCCGTAAGAATGCAGCGGATTCCACCTGTGAAGGGACTAAAAACGAAGCGATAGCCGTCAAAGCCACAACGATAACCACCGGGGCGCCCACCAGCCCGGCGGTAACCGTAGCTTCTCCAATGACCAATGCGCCGACAATGGATACGGCCTGGCCCACCGGACGGGGCAACCGGATCCCGGCCTCCCGCAGGATTTCAAAGACAACCCCCATGCCTAAAGCCTCCACAACCGCAGGAAAAGGCGTCCCTTCCGTGGCTGCAGCCATTGAAATCAGCAAATTGGTGGGAATAAGCTCTTGATGATAACTGGACAGCGCCACATATACCCCGGGCAATAACACACTGGTGAAGAAAGCCAGGTAACGGATCCAGCGCATGGTATTGGCGTAAAAAAGTCGGAAATTATAATCGTCAGGGCTTTGAAAACTCTCCCAAAACAAGAAGGGGACCGTATGAACCACCGGGGTTCCGTCAACAATGATGGCCACCCGGCCTTCCATAAGTTTGGCCGCACATACATCCGGTCGTTCGGTGTATCCTACCGTAGCGAACGGGGAGAAAGGGGCATCATCGATAAACTGGTCAATGGATTCGGTGGACAAAATTCCGGCCGTATCGATCCGCCGCAAACGTTTTTTGACCTCTTCCACCAGCTTATCCTCAGCCACTCCTTGAATATAGGCCACACAAATTTCGGTGCGGGTTTTTTTCCCGATTTTCATGGTGTCGAAACGGAGGGCCGGATGCTCAATCCGCCTTCGCAACAATGCTGTATTGGTCCGAAGAGTTTCCGTGAAACCGTCCCGAGCCCCTTTAACGATGACCTCCGTATCGGGTTCCGAGATTCCCCGTTGTTCCCACTTTTTAGTGCTTAACAATAAGGCCGACGGTTGTCCGTCGATCAGCAAAGCGGTGTCCCCGGTCAAGACCCCTTCAACCAATGTTTCCATCGTTTCCACCCTTTTGAGGCCGCCCACCGCCAGAAACGATTTTTCCAACACATCCAAATCCACCGGCCGTTCCAGTTCGATCCGAAGCAACGGCTGAAGGATATTATCATTAATCATCTCCTGATCAACAAGGCCGTCAATGAATATTACCCCTGCCAGGACCGGAGCCGAACGGCCAATCAAAAATTGACGGTTCACCACATCCGAACCGTTTCCCAATTCATCCATAATATGTTTGAGGTTGTGGGTTAAACCGGAATCCAGCTTTGTAACGGAAGATTGTTTAACCGGACTTCGTTGACGCTTGGCTAATGCATTAAACAACTTGGCAAGGTAACGAATCACTGGCGTCCTCTCCCAAGCTTATTTTTAACTATTATGCACATTATCAGCGACTATATTTACCATTTTTGATAGATTTTCCTTACTTCAATGAATCCTAAAATAAAAACCTCCCGCTGAAATGCAGGAGGTGGATTTCGAATTATGGGTACTGGGTTCCGGCTACAAGAGCTCTAAGATAGTTGACAGTTAATAAATTTATAAATCAGAAGGGAATCCCTTGGTATCATAAAACTGTAAATCATGGTCCCGAAAAAAGAACTGTCAACTGCCCAACTGTTTATCGTGCCAGCTTAAGCACTTCCAAAATATCCTCCGATGTAAACTGACTGACGGCGCCGACGGAAGTGAGCCACGGTTTCATGGCTTTACGGGCCATCTCTTCCAAACGGTCATCCGGGACGCCCAATTCCGCCAAGGTTACCGGCATACCGATCTGCCGGTAAAAGTCCTCCAGGCGGCGGATGCCTTCCCATGCGGTCCGTTCCGGCTGATCGAAGTCATAGTCCACATCCCATACCCGGACGGCAAATTTGATAAAAGTATTCAAATTCCGTTTGAAGGTATATTTCATCCAGGCCGGGAAAACTACAGCCAATCCGGCACCATGAGCCACATCATAGATGGCACTGATCTCCTGTTCGATCATATGGGCGGCCCAATCGCCGATCCGGCCGGTTCCAAGAAGATCATTATGGGCTAACGTACCTGCCCACATCATCTCCGCCCGGGCAGCATAATTATCCGGCTCTTTGATGGCAATCAAGGTGTTGCGGATCATGGATTTTAACGCCCCTTCACACAGGCGGTCCGTTAAATCCACATCAGTTACGTTGGTGAAATACCGTTCCATGATATGAGCCATAATATCCACCGCGCCGCATGCCGTTTGATACGGCGGCAGAGTAAAGGTCAATTCCGGATTCATGATGGCGAATTGAGGCCGGTTAAGCTCCACATTTAAGCCCCACTTATACCAGCCGTCTTCGTTGGTAATGACCGCGCTCTTGCTGGCTTCGCTGCCGGCCGCAGGGATGGTCAGCACGACCCCTTTCGGCAGAGCTTCCGCGGGAACCGCCCGATTGGCAAAAAAGTCCCAAACGTCCCCCGAATACGGCACACCGAGGGCGATAGCCTTTGCCGAATCGATGACACTTCCACCGCCGACGGCTAAAACCATCTCCAGCTTGTGTTCACGGCAAAGGGCGATCCCTTCCCGGACTAAACTTAACCGGGGATTGGGTTGAACTCCCCCCAGCTCAACAAATTCCACGCCGGCCTCACGCAGCGATTGAGTTACCTTTTCATAGAGCCCGGACTTTTTGATACTACCACCACTATAATGCAATAGAACTTTATTGGCATATTTTTTGGTTTCAGCTCCTACCCGGCTTTCCATGCCACGTCCAAAAATGATCTTCGTCGGGCTGCAAAATTCGAAATTTTCCATAGCAACCTCCTCTAATGTGATAATGAATGATGCAAGCTGAACTGTGCATTGATGATCTATGCTCAGTCCCTATCTGAGACTTAGTTACCGCCATCCCCTCATAATATAAACCAAAGAAATCCAATTGACGATAAGCAATACCGGAATTCCCAGCTTAAAACTGAGATGTTTCGTCTTATGGCGAAAATAAATCATACCAACCCAGACTCCGAGAGCACCCCAGCAGAACGCACCGGCAAACAACGTCCGTTCCCTCACCCGCCATTTTCCCCGCCGGGCCTGATGTTTATCAAATCCCATCATCATCATCCACAAACCGTTCCATATCAGGTAAACCCCGACTCCACGCAAGACTGGGCTAATCATAGCTTTCTCCAATTGCCAATGATGTATAAGAATCATTTCGCTGTTCACTCCGATATCCCTGCCAAAAGGAACCTGCCTGTCCATAATAAAGCTGGACAATATAAAAAGCCAGCACATCATGGTGCTGGCTTCTTTTACAAACTCAATTATTTCTTAAGCGCCGCTCTAGCTTCTTTGATCTTCGCAATGAACTGCTCAGCGATGTTGGTGATGGATTCATAATCACCGGTTTTGGCACCAGCGGTTAAGTTTCCGCCAACACCGACAGCTACTGCACCGGCTGCGATCCATTCATTAACATTGTCCAAGCTCACGCCTCCGGTCGGCATCATCTTAGCATAAGGGATCGGTCCTTTAACCGCTTTGATGAACTTCGGCCCGAAGAGTTCGCCCGGGAACACTTTAACCACATCGGCACCGGCTTGCATGGCTTCAACGACTTCTTTGATGGTCATGGCGCCGGGCATAACCGGAACCCGGTAACGATTACACAATTGAACGGTCTCCACATTCAAGTACGGGCTGACCACATATTGGGCACCGGCCAAAATAGCGGTCCGGGCAGTTTCGGCATCCATAACGGTCCCTGCTCCGATAATAATTTCACCATTATTGAAACGTTTGGCGCAATCGCGGATAACTTCAGCGGCGCCGGGAACAGTGAAGGTGATTTCGATACCGGCAACTCCGGCTTTAGCACAAGCTTCAGCAATTTTAATTGCTTGTTCGCCGCTTTCAGCGCGAACCACAGCCACCAAACCACATTCCGTTATCTTTGACAGTACTTGCTCTTTATCCATGATGCTCCTCCTATTAGGAAAATTTTAAACCTTTTATTATTATACCAAATTTTTCGTTTACCGGACAGGCTAATACATAATTTTAAGGAATTATAATGATAAATCCGTTCGTTTTCATTTATCTTCCCCAACTTCGGGGATCTGAGCCAACAGCATGCCGATTAACATCAAAGCACATCCCAAATAACCTCTGAAACCCAAATTCTCACGTAAAATCAGCCATCCTCCAATACTTGCAAAGACCGTTTCCAAACTCAGAATAATCGCAGCATGGGAAGGTTCGGCATATTTTTGCCCAAACACTTGAAGGGTATAAGCAATTCCCACCGAGCATATCCCTCCATATAAAATCGGCACCATCGCCGACCTCACCCCTTCAAAAACACCATTCATGGGCTCCAAAAGCACTGCAAAACCCAAACTCAACGCCGCACAGGTCAAAAACTGAATGGCCGAAAGCTTTAAACCATCTACTCTCCGGCTATATACATCAATGACCAGAATATGGAAAGTCCAAAACAAAGCACCAACGAGCACCAGCAAATCTCCACGGGTAATGGTAAACCGTTCGGTGACGCTCAATAAATAGAGCCCGACTGCAGTAACCCCTACTCCAGCCCAGGTGGAAACGGAAACTTTCTGCTTTAAGAAAAGGCCGGCCAGAGGAACTAAAACAATATAAAGGCCGGTAATAAAAGCTGCTTTTCCGGCGCCGGTTTCCTCCACGCCCATCTGCTGTAACGTTGCAGCTGTGAACAAAATGACTCCTGCAACCATTCCAGGCACCCAAGGACGGTCCAAAGCCTTTCCACTGAATTGAACTTTACTCTTTCGGTTAAATAGAAGGATCAGGGGAACCAGGGACAAACTGCCTAAAGCAAAACGAATTCCGTTAAACGTAAAAGTCCCAAGATATTGTGCACCAACCCGCTGGGCCACAAAAGCAAAACCCCAAATGGCTGCAGTCAGCAATAAGAAAATATTGGCTTGAATCTTTCTATATTCCACTGTTCTCTCTCCACGTAACATCTAATGCTACAAACCAAACATGGAAAATATTATATTACAAATTAAAGATTTCATAAAGCGCCCTTTGAGGTTTTTATTCCCTGATTTTTCTCAAAACTTGAATGCAGACCAGCCGCCAAACTATCCCAACCATCTTCAGGGAACCGGTATCGCTGTTTCTGAAACAAGCCTAAGCAAGCATCCACCACAGCCGGATCATAACGGTTCCCCCGGTTCCTATCGGTTTCCGCTATGGCCCGCATAGCTGTCAATGCCATTAAACGCTGATTCAACAAACTTTCCGTCCGTTTAACCATCCCATTTAGCTGTTGACTCACTTCTGCCCGGGCATTTCGAATCAATATATTCTTAAAATAACGCTCAAACTGCATATACCCCAGGGCAAATACTAACACTATGAGCAACGTTTTGAACGCCGCACCGAACAAAAAAGATTGTCCAAAATAGTTCCCTGTAGATTTCGTTCGTTTCATAGCAATACCCCAAAACCCTTCTTACGAAAAATAAAGATATCCCATCCTGTTATGCTCATTATCGGTAGTTTTTGTCAAATGGTTGATATTCCTTTCCATTCAACCCATTGTACCCCAATAATCCACAGCTTACCGTTGAGTCAAGTTGTTTTGTTAACTTTTTGTTTCCAAATTATTAATTTATATTTACAAAATGTGGTGGAAACATTATAATTCATAGAGTCAAGGTTTTATCATAGCCTTTTTCATTTTATGGGCTGTTATTGATTGAATTTTAAAAAATTAAGGAGGTCAGACATATGACAATCGAACTAAGGAAAGATTTTACTTACTCTCTGGTCGTTCCTACCAGCATGGGAGTTCGGATCACTCCTATTAACGGCCAACCTGTGCACTGCAGCGATACATTTATCATGCAAGCTACCAGTGCTGAATCCAATGTGGTTAGCATTGCATCATATTTAGGACTTCCGGTTAAAGTACTCACCACGTTCGTAAAAGGCAGCCCGATTGCTCAATTTATCAAAAACAACCTGGCCAGCCGGGGCATTATGTTCGAGGGTCCCGAAGTTCCTCAAGGCGGCCCCTGGGGTTACAGACATCAATTTAATATCGCCGACAGCGGTTATGGTTCCCGCGGCCCCCGCGTTCATAACGATCGGGCCGGTGAAGTCGGTCGCACCTTGAATGTCAAAGATTTTGATCTGGAGCGGATTTTTGGCAAAGAAGGCGTTCAAATCCTGCATCTTTCCGGATTAATCGCCGCGTTGTCCCCCGAAACCAGTACCTTTTGTCTGGAGTTAGCTAGAGCTGCAAAGAAATATGGTACCCGTATTTCCTTTGACTTAAATTACCGTGCTTCATTCTGGAAAAACCGGGAACAAGAGCTTCGCGCCATCTTCACCGAGATTGCCGGGATCTCCGATATCCTGGTCGGAAATGAAGAGGATTTCCAACTTGCTCTCGGCATCGAAGGTCCCGAAGCCGGCGGAAAAGACCTGGTTTCAAAGGTCGATAGTTTCAAAGAGATGATTGGCCGGGTCAGAAAGACATTCCCCAACGCCTCAGTTTTTGCCACGACCCTTCGGCAAGTCATCAGCGCCAACCTCCATATGTGGGGTGCCATCATGCTGGAAGGTGACAATTGGCATGTGGTCGAACCGCGGCAAATTGGCGTACTTGACCGGATCGGGGGCGGCGACGGCTTTGTCGGCGGTATGCTCTATGCTATCCTCAAAGGTTGGGAACCGGAAAAATGGATCCAATTTGGCTGGGCCAGCGGTGCTTTAGCAACGACCTTCCTCACTGATTATGCCCAACCGGCAGATGAAGAACAGATCTGGAGCATCTGGGAAGGCAATGCCCGGGTCAAACGATAAAAAGATTAATATGAAAGGCCTGCAAATGGTGCAGGCCTTTTTAATGCCGAAAGTTAATTTAGACAATTAAAAAGACCTGCACTCGACTGCAGGTCTTTGAGGTTCTCTTCATTATTAAAGAAGTTCTTTCCGAAGCTCTTCGCCGGACTTGGGCGACAAATAGGCCAAAGGAATATCGAACACGGTCAATGCCCCGGTTTTCCCTTCCTTGGCCATCCGGTAAACTGCCCGGGCATAAGCTACGAGAACGCTGGCTGTAAACTCCGGATTGCTACCTAAGGTCAGGCTGAACTCGATCCGTTGTTTGGTTCCTTCCCCGGTTTTTCCGGTCCGGATCACAAAACCGCCATGAGGCATACCGGAGTGATTGGCTTTTAACTCTTCCTCCGTAATGAAATGAACAGTCGTATCATAATCTGCAAAATAATTGGGCATTTCCTTGATGGTCTTTTCAATTTGCGCCCGGTCTGCCCCCTCTTCAGGTACCACGTAACACACACGGACATGTTTCTCTCTGGTGGTCAACTCCGGATTATCTCCGCGCCGGACTTTCTCAATGGCCTGTTCCACCGGAACCGTATATTGAATACCATTCTTAACACCAGGAACCCGGCGAATCGCATCGGAATGGCCTTGGCTGACACCTTTACCCCAGAATGTATAATCTTTCCCTTCGGGAAGCACCGATTGGCCTAACAACCGGGCCAATGAAAATAATCCCGGATCCCATCCGGTAGAGATCAAGCCGACTTTACCGTTGGCTTTGGCAGCCTTATCAATTTTCTCAAAATATTCGGGGATTTTGGCATGGGTATCGAAACTGTCGACCATATTAAATTGGGCGGCAACTTCCGGCCCTTGTTCCGGCAAATCCGTCGCTGAACCGCCGCAGAGAATCATCACATCGATTTTCCCCTGATACTTGGAAAGCTCTGAAATATGAGCCACCGGAGCCCCAATGCTAAGGGTCCCCGGATCACGCCGCGTAAAAACAGACACCAGCTCAAAATCGGGATTTTGCTTTAAGGCCTGTTGAACACCACGGCCTAAGTTTCCGTATCCCATAATGCCCACGTTGATCTTCTCGCTCATCACATCTTCTCCTTATATCCCTTTGATTTAGTATTCTAGAAATACGGTAGAACATAAGAATTTCCTTCCACAACGCAAAAAAACTTTTCATTCTTTTGATGTTTCTTATTATGATCATTCTCTGATGAGCGTATAAGCAAAATGGAGGCCTAATCGGCCTCCATCGGGAACTTCTGAACCAAACTGACGTCAATCAACCTCCAGTCGTCATTTTGTTATAAACGATAAAAGCTAACATAGCTAAGAATGCGACCAGGATTAACCAACGAACGATCCCGATTTTTTGCTCTTCCGGTTGATTATTGTTATTAAACATATTTTCCCCTCCTTTCCAAAAAAACTCAGTATAGGATAAAATAAAGTGGGAGCCATGGATAAACCAAGAGCTCCCCCCCAAAAAGCTTCGTTTTTCTTGGAATCGAAGGTCTAACTTCGTCCAACCGTCAGTTTGGTATATTCGGTTTTAAATTTATAGAGCTTTTCACCCATCTTTTTTAAAATGAGATCAAAAAAGTGGGAGCTCATAGAGTCAACCAAGAGCTTCCCACCCAAAAAGCTTCGTTTTTCTTGGAATCGAAGATTACTTCGTCCAACCGTCAACGTGCTATATTCAATTTTCGATTTATACAATCACTTATTAAAATTGAGAACAAAAAAATGGGAGCTCATAGAATCAACCAAGAGCTTCCCACCCAAAAAGCTTCGTTTTTTCTTGGAATCGAAGATTACTTCGTCCAACCGTCAATGTGCTATATTTAATTTTTAATTAACAATCGGTTAATTTTATTATAACGTGACTAAGATATGTTGTCAACATCCGAAATGAATACAATATTTGTAAGATAATTTAAACGCTTCTCTCAAGAGTGACTGTTATGAAATTTATGCATTGGGTTGACGAGCCTTTCCGCTATACTGATGCACCACGATCTTAAAGACTGCGACAGCGCTTACCATCTTCTCATCAAAGGAAAATTCCCGGCCAGTCTGGTGCTTCATCAGCGCTGACAGCGCAGTTTTCTTCTCTTCAATATCATCGATAACTACTGCCGTACCGTTTCCGATGATACTTTTATAATAGTAACTGTATTTGCAGGCCGAATCACCGGTGATCAACGCATGTCCGCAATCCATTTCGATACACACCTCAGGATTTTCCTTTAAAGCATCAACCTTCCGGCCCTCTTTGGCACTGTGAAAATATAAAATTAAGGTATCCTCTTCGAAAGCGTACCCAAAATTCATCGGAACGATATAAAGCCCATCCCGATCCTGCATCGCGATTCGGCACACCTTGCATTCTTCGATAATCTTGATTAATTCGGATTTATCAGTGACTTCCCGGTCTTTTCGGCGCATTGTCATCCTCTTTCGACTTTTTAACGTTTCTTAGGCAGTTTCCTGTTATTTATTTCTTTCCTCAGGTTGATTCTAATCCCTGCCGATTTCGAAAATATTTCTCATCCCAAAAAGCGGCCTGACACACTCCATCTAGTGAGTTTTAAAAAACCGCCCTAGTCAAAGAGCGGTTGATAATACTCATTCCATGTAATTTTACAATTGATCCAAAACCTCTTTATCTTTCTTTTCCGGATCTTCTTTTAAATCTTTGCTCTCATAGATTATTGCGAGAGTAATTTCATAATTCTCACCCGTGAGCATCAATCCGACTTCAGTCGTAGGCGTCTCCCATCTCGCCACAAAAGCAAGATGACCCATAGCAACAGCCATTCCATATAGTTGATGATCATTTTTAAAAAGATCATTGCTCCAAATGACTTCATCGTCCAAAGGTGTCCCATATTTCTTTATCAGAAGTTCTTTAAGTCTTCCATAATCCAAAATATAATTGTTTTGATTCGTATGCCATATATCAAAAGCATATAAACCTGTCATTAACCGGTTATTTTGAAACTTGTAAAAAATACTGCAGTCTTTATTATCCAAAGAACTTTTATACTTCAATACCTCGGATGTCCTCCCAACCGGTTTGCCCGATTCCGACCGCATGACCTCTTCCTGCGACATCCCCCATCGGGCCTTGCGAAAATCATACTCGTCAGCCGCAACAACCTGTACGCTCACAAACACTAAAATTGCAATAAAAAGCAGAAAATACTTTTTCAAAAAATCCCCTCCCTCCTTCCATATCGTAACATTACAGGTATAATTTATCAATAACCGGTTTCTTGTACAGCAAAACAAGGAAAATAAAAACTCCTGTTTCAACAGGAGTTAACTAAGCTAAAAACATTGAAATTGATCATAATTTGTCCAAGACCTCTTTATCTTTCAATTGGGGATCTTCATTTATCGTTTTACTACTGTATATGGCCACCAAATTAATTTTATAATTTTCTCCATAAAGGGTTAACGTAATTTCAGTGGTTGGCGTTTCCCATTTTGCACCGTATACAAGATGGCCCATACCTATAGCGATTCCATACGATTGATCATCTTCTTTAAAAAGTTCATCTTTCCAATGAACATTATCTTCAACAGGTGTTCCGTATTTCTTCGTCAAAAGTCCTTTAAACTTTTTAAAATCCAAAATATAATCATTTGGGTTGGTATGCCAGATATCAAAGTAATACATACCACCAATTAATCGGTTATTTTCAAATCGAAATAAAACATAACAATGCTCGCCATCCAAAAAATCAGTAAATACCAGTGCCTCAGAGTCCCCATCAATAGGTTGGCCCGGTTCGGATTTCGTAACCTCTTGCTGGGACATCCCCCATTTCGTTTTGCGGAAGTCATAATTTCCCCCCGCAACGATCTGAAGGCTCATCAATACTAAAATTATAGTTAAAAGCGTCACATATTTTTTCAAAAAGCCTCTCCCCTTTTCCCACATCATAGCACTGCAAGAACATTTTATCAATTCACAATTTTATAATCGAATAACTTCAATTTTGACATACCTTTTTCACTAATAATCCAACCAGAAGAAAGGCAACAAAAAAACTCCTGCTTCACCAGGAGTTTAAACAATCGATATATGGCGCGCCTGGCACGAATCGAACGTGCGGCCAACGGATTAGAAGTCCGTTGCTCTATCCCCTGAGCTACAGGCGCATCTGACAGTATAAAATTATAGCACAAAACTCGTTCCGGTTCAATATTAAGGTTAAGATGTAATCTTGAACTTTTTACTTTAGGAAGCAGTAGACAGGAGTCAGGAGACAGAAGTCAGTAGTTCAAATAGTTGACAGTGGACAGCTTACAGTTAAATGTAAAGACAAAATGTTAAGCTCGACCTTTATATGAACTGTGAACTAAAACCCCGAATCATAACCAAGCACCTAATCGTTTAATTGGTCAACTGTAAACTGTCAACTACAATCGGCCTTGTGCCTCATGAATGTACTGTGCACTTAATCTTAGAACCCAAAGTCCGAATCCATCTCCTTTCTCCTAACTCCTGTATGTTGTGCTAAACCTGCCTGCTACATCATATCTTTTTCCCAAAGAGGTGATGTACAGTGACAGAAGTATCCCGGGAATACCGGATATTAGCCGGGCTCTCCTATTTATTTTGGCCTGTAAGTTTGCTCCTGGTCCTCACCGCATACAAGCGGGATCGGTTTTTACGATATCATGGCTACCAGGCGCTCTACTTTGGCCTTTGCTGTACTGTGTTTCATCTGGTCGTCGGAGGTTTTTTGCAGATCATCCCCGTCTTCGGAATACTTATTTATAAGGTACTGGTTATGGCCTGGCTTTTATTTATGCTTCTCTTAATTTACCGAACCTTCCAAGGCGAACTCTTCCGCGTCCCACTTATATACGATTTGGCTCAGGGAGTAATGGAATAGTAATTGAGTTGATAGTTTACAGTTGACAGATGACAGTTATATGAACAGGACCTTGAGTTCCAGTGCACAGAGCAGTGCTCGTTTATAGAAGGCTGCTCAAAAAGCAACAGTTCGGGCTATGTCAAGGGATATTTAAACAAACTTACTGGTTACTGTACACTGTCAACTGTAAACTTTTATTTAAACACCCTCATCCTGTCCGCCAGCGGCTGCATTTCTTTGGGATCCGGTTGGGCAGTGGGTTTCCCGAAAGGCATTTGGGCGATGAGTTTCCAATGATCCGGTAGATTCCACTCCTGCTTGACTTGGGTTTCAATAAGTTCGCCATAATGTTGCAGGGTAGCCCCAAGGCCTTCAAGTTCCAAAGCAGTCCAAACCACGTATTGGTGCATGCCGCTGGACTGCTGGGACCAGACGGGAAAATTGTTCTTATAGGCAGGGAACTGATTTTGCAGTGATTCAACGACCTTCTGGTCTTCGAAGAATAAAACCGTGCCATACCCATTTTGGAAAGCATCAATTTTGGCAGCCGTCGCGCCAAACTCATCCGGCGGGACAATCTTTCGTAACGCTTCTTTAGTGATATCCCATAACCGATCATGGGCAGCCTCTAACAATAGTACAATCCGGGCACTCTGGGAATTGAAGGCCGATGGTGTATACGTTAAAGCATGTTCAATAATCTCCCGGATCTTTTCCTCCGAAACAACGCTATCCTTCGAAATCCCATATATAGAACGCCGATCCGCTACTGCCGTATAAAAATCTTTTGCCATACCTCCACCCCCGCTAAATGATAGCTATTTTCAACAACTGAAATAGTTTATTATCGGTAATGAAATTTGTTTACCATCTACAGTAATTCTATCTCCTATTAAAGATATCCATGAAATCGATTCATATCCCTCTTTCTATTATACCAAATAATTACAAATAAAAAGAGAGCGACCAAATCGCTCCCTTTTCTATTTTTACTTTTTTTTCAACGATTGTTCCAGCGTCGCCTGGACTTTCATCGGAAGACCGAAGAGATTGATGAATCCTTCCGCATCTTTCTGGTTATACACCTCATCAGCTCCGAAGGTCGCCAACTTCTCCTGATACAACGAATAAGGCGACTTCCGGCCTACCGTCTGGACGCTTCCTTTATAGAGTTTCAATTTCACTGTTCCGGTCACCCGTTGTTGGGTCTCATCCACAAAAGCATCCAGC
>JAKOTQ010000114.1 GCA_029776205.1 Bacillota bacterium
GTGGACGAGCGGTATCATATCGAAAAATCGACCGAGGCGGCTTGTCGCTATCTGAGAAATGCTTATCGTGAATACGGATCATGGACGGCAGCCGCTTTATCGTATAACGGCGGAAGGGCAAGGATCACCAATGAATTGCGAAATCAGCGAGTAGAAAACCCGTTGGACATTTGGCTTGTGGATGAAACCATGCGCTATTATTTCCGTATGTTGGCCATCAAGCTTGTTTTTGAAAATCCGCGTCGGTATGGATTTGTCATCCGTCCGCACCAGTTATATAAACCCATGGAATTTAAGGAAGTGCGGGTATCGGGATCGATCCCCGATTTAGTTGCGTTTGCCCGGCAAAACGGCATCACCTATGCACAACTGAAAGATTTCAACTCGTGGTTGCGCAGCGACAAACTCACCAACAAAACAGGCAAGACGTACACCATCCTCATTCCCAAGCAGGAGAGCCTTTATTATCGCAAAGGAGAAAAAACAAAAGTCCACGACAAACGTTGGGTCATAGAGTAAGGCCGGGTTGTGGAATAGAGGTGGAGGAGAGGGAAACAAAGATGAACATTTTAGGTTATTCAACGTTTTAATAGGTTATGAATCAGGAAACAGAGTACATTAATGTATACGGTGCCCGTGTACATAATCTAAAAAATATAGATGTAAAAATTCCGCGCGATGCACTTACGGTGATCACCGGCTTGAGCGGGAGCGGTAAATCGTCGTTGGCTTTCGACACCCTCTATGCCGAGGGGCAGCGTCGCTACATCGAAACCTTTTCGGCTTATGCGCGTGGTTTTTTGGGAAAGATTGAGCGTCCCGATGTGGATAAGATCACCGGATTGAGCCCCGTGATTGCCATTGAGCAAAAGACGACCGGCAAAAATCCGCGCTCAACCGTGGGTACTGCCACGGAAGTATATGATTTTCTTCGTCTGCTTTTTGCGCGTGCAGGAGAAGCTTATTCGTACCTCACGGGCGAGAAGATGGTGAAATATACCGAGGAGCAGATTCTCGAGCTCATTCTGCAAAAGTATGCCCAAAAGAAAATCTATATCCTGGCGCCGGTAGTTCGCAACCGCAAAGGGCATTACAAGGAGCTTTTTGAGCAGATTCGCAAGAAGGGTTACCTCCATGTGCGGGTCGATGGCGAGATTAAGGAGATTCTTCCCGGCATGCGGGTAGACCGATACAAGAACCACGATATCGAGATACTGATCGATAAACTGGTGGTTTCCGACAAATTTGTTGATCAGTTGAGAGCCTCTGTACGCACGGCAATGAAGCAAGGGCAAGGGCTGATACTGATCCAGGATTTCGAAACCGGCGAAGTGCGCTATTACAGTCGAGAGCTCATGTGTCCGACTACCGGCTTGTCGTACAGCGAACCGGCTCCGCACAATTTTTCGTTCAACTCGCCCCAAGGCGCTTGTCCGCGGTGCAAAGGGTTGGGAACGGTAGATCGGATCGATATGGAAAAAGTGATTCCCAACCCCGATTTGAGTATTGCCGCAGGAGGAATCGCACCGTTGGGAAAGGAACGAAGCAGCCTGATTTTTTGGCAAATTACCGCTATTTGCGAGAAATATGGGGTTACGCTGAAAACACCCATCAAAGATATTCCGCAAGAAGCCATCGATGAGATTATGTATGGTACCAACGAACGCTTGAAAATCAAAAACAAAGCGTTGGGCTATTCCAATTATTTGGTTACCTACGAAGGAGTGGCAAAATACCTCGAGATGCAGCAGGACGATGATGCTTCTGCCACGGCCCGGAAATGGGCAGGACAGTTTATCACCACCACTGTTTGTCCCGAATGCAACGGGCAGCGATTAAACAAGGAAGCGCTGCATTATCGGATAAACGGGAAAAACATTGCCGAACTTGCCGAAATGGACATCCGCCGGCTGTATGATTGGATGGACGATTTGGATCATCACCTGTCGGAGAAGCAACGCATCATTGCCGGGGAAATCCGGAAAGAAATTCTTTCGCGCTTGCAGTTTCTCTTGGACGTCGGGTTGGGTTATCTGTCGCTTGCCCGTGCTTCGGCTTCGCTTTCGGGCGGCGAGAGTCAGCGCATACGGTTGGCAACACAGCTGGGCTCGCAGCTGGTAAACGTGCTGTATATTTTGGATGAACCCAGCATCGGACTCCATCAGCGCGACAATCACCGGCTTATCGATTCGTTGAAAAAACTCCGGGATTCCGGCAATTCGATTATTGTGGTGGAACACGATAAGGATATGATGCTTGCATCGGATTATATTGTGGATATGGGTCCGTTTGCAGGACGCAAAGGTGGGGAAGTGGTATTTGAGGGGAGCCCTAAGGAAATGATTGTCAAAAACACCCTTACCTCAAACTACCTGAACGGGAAGTTGGAAATTGCCGTTCCCGAAAAACGACGGAAAGGAAACGGGAAAGAATTGATCATTGAAGGGGCAACCGGCAACAACCTGAAAAATGTCACCGTGAAATTTCCGTTGGGGACGTTTATTTGCGTAACCGGCGTTTCGGGAAGCGGAAAATCGACCCTCATCAACGAAACGCTGCAACCCATTTTAAGTCAAAAGCTTTACCGTTCGCTCAACGATCCGTTGCCTTACAAAGCTGTTTATGGAACAGAACATGTGGATAAAGTGGTAACCGTGGATCAATCTCCTATCGGACGTACGCCGCGTTCAAATCCGGCAACCTATACGGGCGTTTTCAACGATATTCGTGCCTTGTTTGCCGAGATGCCCGAAGCAAAAGTGCGCGGCTACAAACCCGGCCGCTTCTCGTTCAATGTGAAAGGCGGACGTTGCGAAGCGTGTGGCGGAAACGGATACAAAACCATCGAGATGAATTTTCTGCCCGATGTAATGGTCCGCTGCGAAGTATGTCACGGAAAGCGATATAACCGCGAAACGCTTGAGGTGCGTTACAGAGGAAAATCCATTGCCGATGTGTTGGACATGACCATCAATGCGGCGGTGGAATTTTTCGAGAATGTCCCTCCCATTCTTCGTAAGCTCGAAGTGCTGCAGGAGGTGGGGTTGGGATACATCAGACTTGGGCAGTCGTCCACCACGCTTTCGGGCGGCGAGAGTCAGCGGGTGAAACTGGCTGCCGAGCTTGCCCGCATCGACACGGGCAACACCCTTTATATACTCGATGAACCAACGACGGGTTTGCATTTCGAGGATATCCGGGTGCTTCTTGCCGTGTTGAACAAGTTGGTGGACAAAGGCAATACCGTGATCGTTATCGA
>JAKOTQ010000117.1 GCA_029776205.1 Bacillota bacterium
AATGAAATTCTCTATCCGGTGGTAGCTACCCAGTTGAATAATGCGACAACCTTACGCCCGGGTGCTCATGATGCCGTTATTGGTTTGGAACATTTGGATAAGGTCATTGATATCAATCAAGCCCCTATCGGCCGGACTCCCCGGTCCAACCCGGCGACCTATACCGGCGTCTTTGATCAGATTCGCCAACTGTTTGCAGAGACTCAAGAGGCTAAAATGCGGGGGTATTCAGCAGGCCGTTTTTCCTTTAATGTAAAGGGCGGCCGTTGTGAAGCCTGCTCCGGAGACGGGATCATCAAAATTGAAATGCATTTTTTGCCTGATGTTTATGTTCCGTGTGAAGTATGTAAAGGGAAACGGTACAACCGGGAGACATTGGAGGTCAGGTATAAAGGTAAGACTATCGCCGATGTTCTGGAGATGACCGTCGAAGAGGGGTTGGAATTTTTCGGAAATATTCCGAAAATTAAACGGAAGTTACAAGCTTTGCATGATGTGGGCTTGGATTATATTAAGTTGGGCCAACCGGCAACAACTCTTTCCGGAGGAGAAGCTCAACGGGTGAAATTAGCCACCGAACTTGCCCGAAAATCGACAGGGAAAACCTTGTATATCCTGGATGAACCGACGACAGGCCTCCATTTTGCGGATATTGAGAAACTTTTGGAGATGTTACAGCGTTTGGTGAATGAAGGCGATATGGTGCTGGTGATCGAGCACAATCTGGATGTAATCAAAACAGCCGATTATATCATTGATCTAGGCCCTGAAGGCGGTAATCGGGGCGGAACTGTGGTGGCTTGCGGGACACCGGAAGAAGTGGCAGCCAATCCCAACTCCTATACGGGAGCCTTTTTGAAACCCCTGTTAAGGCAGAAATTAACCAAAAAAGAAAAAGCTATGGTATAAACGCTTTGAATCATAATGAAAGAGCAGCCCAATGGGTTGCTCTTTTGTTAGCTATGTTTCTTGGCATTAGGTGATGGAGGATCTTTGATAACCAATAACCGAAGACTGACTGCAGCCAGAGGCTGTTGAAACATAATGGCAAAGACCACAGGAATCGCTGTAATTTCCGGAAAATAGTTCAAGGCCATAACCAGGCCAGCGGTAATATTCCGCATCCCGATGGTATAAATAAACGTATTGATCAAGTCCGTTGATAACCCCATAATTTTACCGGTGAAAAAGCCCAACAGGTAACCGGAACAACCCATACTGAAGGTGACGGCCATGACCAAGGGGATGGCCGACTTCAGCAGGTGCAGGGAATTCCAGGCAGCAGCCATATTGGTGGCGATAACCATAGCTAATAGGATTTTCGTACTGGGCCCGGTGAAAAAACTGACTTTTCGTTTGATTTGGCCGCGGGTCAGGTCGTGTAGAATGACTCCGATGATCGTGGGGATGACGATCATTAAGAGAAGTCCGTGAATGAGATCATGGATATCAAAATGGACGCTGGTTCCGACAGTGACCAAAATGACCAACGGAACGACCAAAGGCGATAATAGGGTATTTAAAATAACGGCTGTAAGAGAAACAGCCGGGTTTCCTTTGGAGATGTTCACCCAGATGGTAGAGGCAACACCGATGGGGATGGCCGTACCGAGAATGACTCCGGCCCGGAGTTCGGGATAGTTCGGTAGAACGATGCCTGTGATGACTGTGGCCAGTAATGGTAAAACCACATGGAGGCAGAAGAAGATGACCATATATAACCTGGGCTGCCGAAAGGCCTTCATAAAATCCCGATAGCTAGATCCTAAGGCGATGCAGAGGGTCATATATGCGAATACATAGGGGACGAAGGGTTTAAAGGCGATAATTTGGTTATGAAAGAGGGCACCTAAAAGTATGCCTGAA
The DNA here is from genome assembly GCA_029776205.1 of Bacillota bacterium. Lineage (GTDB taxonomy): Bacteria > Bacillota > UBA4882 > UBA8346 > UBA8346 > JAKOSX01. The sequence continues at coordinate 1,867 of JAKOTQ010000117.1, forward strand.
CCGACCACAAAGATCATTCGTTCTTCTAGGAAACTGTTAAGACGAATTCCTTTCCGCATTATAATCCAAGGTTTCATGGGTGCTCCTTTAGTGCTGTTATTTGACCGAGATTTAAAGGATAAGCTATAATAAAAACAATTATACCATTCGAGCTTTATACGATTAAACCTTCAAATTATGAAGATTTTATAAAAATAAGGAAGTTGATCAATGGTTACTGCAGAGGATCTAAAAATTTTGCCGGATAGACCTGGAGTCTATCTGATGAAAGATGTGGATGGTAATGTCATTTATGTAGGAAAAGCGATCTCTTTAAAAAACCGGGTTCGTTCCTATTTTCAGAGTTCACGGAATCTGAGTTTAAGGATTCAGTCCATGGTGAAACAGGTGGATCGGGTTGAATATATTACCACCGACAGCGAAGTGGAAGCGTTGGTTCTCGAATGTAACCTGATCAAAGAGAAGCGGCCCAAATATAATATCCGGCTTCGCGATGACAAGCAGTACCCTTGGGTGAAGGTCACGCTCCAGGAGACTTTTCCCCAGGTATATATTACCCGTTCGTTGAAGCAGGACGGTAGTAAGTATTACGGCCCTTATACCAATGTGACGGCACTCCGGGATACAGTGAAATTGCTGCGGCAGATTTTTCCGCTGCGGGATTGCCGCTATGATCTGGATCGGGAACGGGTGCCCCGGCCGTGCCTGAATTATCATATCAAGCGCTGCTTGGGACCCTGTGCGGGGTTAGTGAGTTCAGTTACTTACAGGGAGATGATCCGCCAAGTTTGCTTATTTCTTGAAGGCAGACAAGGAGAGCTGGCAGATCGGTTAAAGCGGGAAATGCAGGAGGCGGCGGAAAAACGGGAATATGAGAAAGCTGCCGTGTTAAGGGACAGATTGCGTCATATTCAGGCGATTATGGAAAAGCAAAAGGTGGTATCGGAGACGCCTGAAGATTTGGATGTTTTCGGCATTGCTCAGGATCGGCAGGGTTCTGTGGTTCAGGTCTTCCAGATTCGGGAAGGGAAATTGGTTGGACGGGAATATTTTATATTAGCTGAAGGGGAAGAAACATCTGGGGCCGAAGTGCTGGAAGAATTCATTACCCGCTATTATGACGGCTCGGCCTTCATTCCCAAAGAAATATTGCTCCCTGTCCATCTGGAAGGAGGGCAATCCATCGCCGAATGGCTTGGACGGCAACGGGGGAGCAAGGTTAAACTGCGGATTCCTCAGAAAGGGAACAAGCTTCAATTGGTGGAGATGGCTCGGGAAAATGCCGGCATACTGTTGGAACAGGAACGGAACCGGGATAAACAGCGGCAAAATTATATTACGGAAATTTTGGAGGAATTACAGACGGCCCTGGGTATGGATCGGCTTCCCAAGCGGATCGAAGGGTTTGACATTTCCAATATTCAAGGTACGGATGCGGTGGCGTCCATGGTGGTCTTCGAGGATGGGGCACCCAAAGGCAGCGATTACCGACGCTTTAAGATTCGAACCATTGAAGGGCCCAATGATTTTGCTATGATGCAGGAGGCGGTCCGGCGGCGATTCCGTAAGGGGCTGGAGGAACGGCAACAGTTAGCTACAGAGAACGGGAAGTTTGCCAAGTTTCCGGATTTGCTATTAATCGATGGTGGGAAAGGTCAGCTGTCTGCGGTGATGGAAGTATTGGAAGAATTGGGGTTGACCCATTTGAATGTTATCGGTCTGGCCAAGCAGGAAGAGGAGATATTTTTGCCCCATCGGGAGGATCCCATCCGGTTATCACGGCGTTCGCAGGCATTGATGTTATTGCAGCGGGTTCGTGATGAAGCCCACCGTTTTGCCATCACTTATCATAAATCGTTGCGGGCGAAAAGGACATTATCTTCGGGACTTGATGGCATCGATGGAATAGGGCCTAAGAAGAAGCAGGCGTTGATGAAACAGTTTGGTTCCTTAAAACGGATTCGAGAAGCCTCCGTGGAAGAGTTAATGCAGGTACCCGGGATCAATCAAGCGTTGGCTGAAGCGATTAAAGAACATTTAACGTAAAAGAGATAAGGGGGTAACCGGATGGTGGCTGACCATGCGGCGAATGAAGCATATCTGGGGTTTGCCCGGGTTTATGATGAAATGATGGCTTCCCGTGATTATCAGGCATGGGCAGCTTATGTCTCCGATTTGGCCGGAGATAACGGCATCAACCCACCCGGTAAATTGTTGGATTTAGCATGTGGGACCGGGAGTTTCTTGAAAGAGATGGCTGAACGGGGGTGGGACGTTACCGGTTTGGATCAGTCAGTTGCAATGTTGGGAGTAGCCCAGGAAAAGCTTCGGCAGGCTCATATTCCGGTGCAGCTTTATGAAGGGGATATGCGGGATTTTCGACTGGATGAAGAATTTTTGCTGATCACCTGTATGTGTGACAGTTTCAACTATTTATTGGAGCCGGAGGATTTGCTGCAGGCATTGGGGCAGATTAAAAGGCATCTGTCGTCCGGCGGTTTGCTCATCGCTGATCTCAATACCGAGTATAAATATAGGGAGATACTGGGAAACGGATCGTTCGCCGAAACCTTTCCTAATTCGGCATATATCTGGGAAAATGTTTATGATCCTGAAACACGGATCAATCGAATGGACATAGACTTTTTTGTCCGGGAAAAAGGGGATCTGTTTCGCCACATTCCTGAAACTCATCTGCAACGGTATTATTCACCGGAAGAAATTATGGAGCTTGCCCGGGAAGCTGGGTTTACCGAGGTGAGTTTGTGGGAAGCTTTTACGAAAAATTCTTTGAACACCATGGCTGAGGATGAACTGTTCCGAATGGAGGAGTCCCGTGCTGCTTTGGAGGATGGGGATCCTTATGAACTGGGCCGGATGTTTTTGGTAGCACGGTAATTGAAAAGCAAAGGGATCCGGATCTGGATCAAAAAAAAGGCGCCCATCAGGGCGCCTTTTGAATTGGACAAAAATTATGCAGCTTTCGGCATAAATACCGGAGCGTTGAAGGCTTGTTTTTCGCCGATGATTTCGATTCTTCCTTTGAGTTCGGGTTTGAGTTTGCCACCGAAATTGATGATATAGTCGATAATGACATCCCGCATGAAGAGGGAGGAATCATATTTATCGGTGGCATTTTTGAACATGTCATAACCGTCGCCGCCGCTGGCCGTGAAGGAGTTGGTGGCGATCCGGTACGTCCGGTTGGGATCGATAGGTTGGCCGTTGATCAAAACATTTTCACATTTTCCAGTGGTGTAATTGATGGTAAATTTCACACCTTCTGAAACCTGTGGGAAACCGCCTTTGCCCTGCGGAATGGTAGCAATAAAGTCAAAGAGGGCTTGAACATCCGTTCCTTTTAGGGAGACAACCACCAGAGAGTTGTCGAAGGGAGATACTTCATAAATATGTCTCTTGGTGATGGGCCCTTTCGGCAGGCTGGTCCGGATTCCGCCGCTGTTTTGAATGGCAAAATCCACGTTGAGGTGTCTGACTCCCCAGAGGGTGGCATCAGCAACTAAGTTTCCGATGGCGGTCTCTTTTTTACGGACATCCTGTTGAGGGAAGATATCTTCCGCCTCGCCGATGACTTTGGCTAATTCTTCGTTAACCCGTTCGGCATAGGGTTTCAACAAGGCTAATAATTCGGGATCTTCCGGTATTTCTTGGGTGAGGTATTTGAGTTCTTTGGTTCCGTCCGGTTTGGTCGCTTGGGTCCGAACATTAATGGGAATAGCTTCCCATTTCAACCCGGTTACTTTTTTGTTGGAAATTGTTAAGGTGGCTTTTCCTAAATAAATACCCCATTGATAGTCCTGAACGATGGGTACATTGTTAACGTAGATCGGTGCCGCGATCTGGGTATGGGTATGGCCGTCGATGATCAGGTCGATACCAGGAACTTCTTTGGCCAGTTTTTTAGAACCTTTTTCAGCATCTTCGTAAATTCCTAAATGAACAAGAGCGATAACGATATCAGCTCTTTTCCGCAGTTCGGGAACTAATTTTTTGGCAGTAGCCACTTCATCTTCGATGATCACATGTTTGAGGACTTCCGGATTGCTGATGGTTTCCGTTTCTTTGGTAGTTAATCCGAAGATGGCAACTTTGAAACCTTTAAATTCTTTGATGATATAAGGATGGTTTAAATATTTCCCGTCCTTGGTTTTGACATTGGCAGAGATGAACGGGGTTTTAATGGAATTAACTTGTTTTTTGAGGAGTTCAATGGAATTGTCAAATTCATGATTTCCAAGGGTAATCGCATCATATCCCATGTACTCCATGCCCTTTAGGTCGGGCTCTGCTTTGAAGAAGTTGGATTCAGGCCGGCCGGTGTTGAAATCTCCGGCATCTAAAAGAAGCACATTCGGATGGGCTGCGCGGATTTGCTTTACGAGGGTGGCGCGGGCCGGTAAACCACCGACGCCATCAATCATGTTATCCGTAAATTTGAGAGGATGGCCATGAGTATCATTGGTGTGCAGGATGACCAATTCCTGGGTAGCGGTTTCCGCTGCAAAGATGGTGCTGCAGGCTAATAAAAGCAATAAAAAAATACCGATGAGAGATGCTAGTCTTTTTTGCATACGTTTGCCTCCTTTATGCTTGGGTATTGTAGGGCTTGCTCGGCCTGTCCATTTAAAATGGGCACAATCCCAATATTTACTTTCATTATACTTGAGAAAAAGTATGTGTCAAAGTCCTAAATTAGATTTTTGTGGCAACATAAATCTAATATGGTTTGTAAAGCAAATCTTACTTTGGAAGGCCCGGTATAAGAAGAACCCGGACAGAGATGCTATAAATTGATCGCAATTGTAGATTCAATTTATAAAAGATGGGAAGGCGATAAGGATGAAAAAAGGGTTTGCATTAATGCTGTTAATGGCGATGGTGTGTTTCTATGCCGGGTGCAACAACACAAAGAATGAGTCCAACTTTAAAAGCATGGTGACGCGGTACAGCCGTCCTCCGAGAATATCGGTATATATTAAGGAGACTGGCGAGAAAAAACAGATGGATATCGAGGAGTATTTAGTGGGCGTCGTTGCCGGGGAGATGAAACCCGACTGGCCGTTGAATGCCTATGCGGCACAGGCCATTATTGCCCGCACATTTACGATGGAGTTTCTGTCCAGGGGCGGAACCCGTAAACTTCACGGGACGGATATCTCAACGGATGAAAAAGAAGCACAGGCTTATAATGAAGCCAATATCACTCCTACGATCCGGAAAGCGGTAGCTAAAACCAAAGGGATGGTCCTTACATATAAAAACCGGTATATCAAAGGCTGGTATTCAGCCAGCAGCGGCGGATTAACAGCTTATGCTAAGGAAGGCCTAGGGTATAAAGGGCCGGAACCTCCTTATGTCAGTTCTGTTAAATCGGATGAAGAGAAATATATGCCGAAAGAAGAGTTTTACTGGGAAGCGGTCCTGACCAGTGATGAAATAAATGCTGCTTTGCAAAAATTGAACAAACCGAATCTGGGTCAAATTAAAGAGATGAAGGTCCTGAAACGGGGGCCGGCCAATCGGGCGGTGTTGATACGGTTTGTGGGAACCAATGGCACAGCGGATGTGGTTGGCGCTGATTTCCGGGTACAGTATGGCCCGGAAAAGATGCGGTCAATTTGGATCTCCGATGAGATTGAAACCACAGCAAACGGAATTAAGATTAAAGGCCGGGGCTTCGGCCATGGCGTCGGCTTGTCCCAATGGGGTGCTTATGCCTATGCCAAACAAAACTGGACCCCGGAACGGATCGTGAAACATTTCTATCCCAAAGCGACGTTGACGAAGATCTGGTAAGCTGGGTCTAATTGCTATCAGTGTAAGGTTCACAGTGCATAGTAACAGTCGGAGTATGAGGATACTGGGTACGGGAGTTCTAGGGGATAGAAGGGACCCATTCCACATATTCCATTTCCGAAATTTGAGACTAGCATATTGATTTATAACTATCAATGTAAGCTGTCAACTGCCAACTTACGCTGAAGAATGCTTCTATCCCGTCGGCTCCGGGAATATGATGAATTAAAAGGAGGAGTCGGCGTGGAAGCACAAAGCAAATCCAATCATGAATTAATGCATAATGTGAATATGAATGGACGCCGGTTACTGGGCATCGAAGGTGTAACCAATTTGGATAGTTATGATCAAGAGCGGGTGATTTTGGAGACCAGTTCCGG
>JAKOTQ010000037.1 GCA_029776205.1 Bacillota bacterium
TGGAACAAGCGCACCGGGAATATCGTCGGCGGCCATCAGCGGTATAAGGTGCTTCTCGACATGGGTATGCGGGAAGTGGATTGTGTTGTTGTAGATCTGGACGAAACAAAGGAAAAGGCGCTGAATCTGGCATTAAACAAAATTCAGGGCGATTGGGATTATCCTAAGCTGAAGGACATATTGCAGGAGCTGGACACTGGGGAATTTGACCTAGAGCTTACCGGCTTTGATATGGATGAGATAGAGGATTTAATGACCCAGTTTCATGTACCAGAAGAAATTATAGAGGATGAGGTGCCGGAACCACCTAAGGAACCGATAACAAAGCCGGGGGATTTGTGGATACTGGGTCGGCATAGGTTGTTGTGCGGGGATGCCACGGTAGCGGCAGATGTGGAGCGGTTGATGGATGGAAAGAAAGCGGATATGGTATTTACGGACCCGCCGTATGGGATAGAAGTGGTAGGCGGCACAAAACCTTTTGGTACGGTAGGCGGCACAAATAAGGTTAATGTTAATAGATATTCCCCTATTATTGGCGATGATACCGTGAGCACAGCTAAAGATTTTTATTTGTTAGCCGTAGGGTTGGGCGTTGAAAATTTTGTTATATGGGGTGGGAACTATTTTACAGAGTTTTTACCGCCGCGAAAGTGTTGGATCGTTTGGGATAAAAAAGGGCGGGAATGGGATGATAATTTTTCAGATTTTGAAATGGCATGGACTTCTTACGAGAAACCGGCCAAGATTTTTACGCACGTATGGATGGGAATGGTACAAGGCGGCAAACGTGAAAAACGGGTGCATCCAACTCAAAAACCGGCTGAATTAGTAGGGAAAATCTTTAATTATTTATTAACTGAAAACGACATGGTTATACTTGACCCATTCGGCGGCTCCGGTTCAACTCTTATCGCCTGTGAGCAACTAAACCGCACCTGCTACATGATGGAAATTGACCCGGTATATTGCGATGTTATTATCCGCCGGTGGGAAAACTTCACAGGTCAAAAGGCGGTGAAATTAGATGGAAATTAAAACAGTGAAAATAAACGAACTAAAACCTCATCCGAAGAACCCTAGAGTTCACCCGGATAGTGCTATAGATAAACTTGTACGGAGTATAAAAGAATACGGCTTGACTAATCCGGTACTGGTATCGGCAGATGGTTATGTGCTTGCGGGCCATGCAAGACTAAAGGCAGCAGAAAAAGCTGGCATTAGTGAAGTGCCGGTTATTTATTTGCCGTT
>JAKOTQ010000040.1 GCA_029776205.1 Bacillota bacterium
AATTTCGACTCCAACATTATCAACTGATCCCGCAATTGTGCCGCCTCCAAAAATTCCAATCTTTTAGCTGCAGCCATCATTGCTTTGCGTATTTTTTCGATAAGTTTTTTCAGCTCTTCTTCCGAATCATATTGTGCATCGGATTCGGAAACCATCGAATAGTACTCCGGCTCAACATAAGCTTTAGGATCAATTTTCGGATCCATGTGTTTGCCCAAAGCGGACGCTTTGGCTTTTTTGATTTGTTGCGGCACGATACCGTGCTCTTCGTTATACTTCAACTGTTTTTCCCTCCGACGATTGGTCTCATCAATTGTTGTCTGCATACTCTCGGTTATCTTATCGGCATAAAAAATAACCATTCCGTTTACATTGCGAGCCGCACGACCTGCCGTTTGCGTCAAGGAACGATGCGAACGCAAGAAGCCCTCTTTATCGGCATCAAGTACCGCCACCAGCGATACTTCAGGCAAATCGAGCCCTTCGCGAAGCAAATTCACTCCCACCAAAACATCGAAAACACCGTTCCGCAAATCATCCATAATTTTCACGCGCTCAAGCGTCTCCACATCCGAATGAATATAACTGCATCGGATTCCGTGCTGCAAAAGATAATCGGTCAATTCCTCCGCCATGCGTTTGGTCAGTGTGGTCACCAGCACCCGCTCGTCTCTTTCGATCCGCCGCTGAATTTCCTCCATAAGATCGTCAATCTGATTAAGACTGGGACGTACATCGATAGGCGGATCGAGCAATCCCGTAGGACGAATCAACTGATCCACGATAATTCCTTCCGATTTTTCCAGTTCATAGTCGGCCGGCGTTGCGCTCACAAAAATAATCTGCGGGGTAAGCGATTCAAATTCTTCAAACGTAAGCGGGCGATTATCAATGGCAGCAGGCAAGCGAAAGCCGTATTCCACCAGGTTGAGTTTGCGTGAACGGTCGCCACCATACATAGCACGAATCTGAGGAATGGTAACGTGGCTTTCATCAATCACGGTAAGGTAATCTTCCGGAAAAAAATCCAGAAGACAGAAAGGCCTACTTCCCGCAGGTCTTCCATCAAAATAACGGGAATAATTTTCAATTCCCGAACAGTAGCCGATTTCTTTAATCATTTCGATATCGTAAGTCACCCGCTCATATAGCCGTTTTGCTTCCAATGGTTTACCAATGGAACGAAAAAATTCGACCTGCTTGCCCAGATCAATCTGAATTTCCTCTATAGCCCTGAAAATGCGTTCGCGTGTGGTTATAAACAAATTGGCAGGGAAAATACGATACGCATCCAATTGTTCTGTCGTTACACCCGTAACCGGATCGACCGATTCGATACTTTCAATTTCATCTCCCCAGAAAATCACACGAATAATGCTATCGTCGTATGCCAAAAAGATATCGACGGTATCCCCTTTCACACGAAAATTTCCCCGATTAAATTCGGCTGTTTCGTTTCGCGAATACAAGATATCCACCAATTTACGAAGGAACACATCGCGCACCAATTTCTGCCCAACTTGAATATCGATGATGGTTTTATTGAAATCCTCAGGGTTGCCTATACCGTACAAACACGAAACCGACGAAACCACAATCACATCCTTCCGGCCCGACAACAATGCCGACGTGGCCGACAGGCGCAGTTTTTCAATTTCGTCGTTAATGGAAAGATCCTTGGCGATATACGTATCGGTAGTGGGAATATACGCTTCGGGCTGATAATAATCATAATACGAAACGTAGTATTCAAC
>JAKOTQ010000046.1 GCA_029776205.1 Bacillota bacterium
CACCGCCAATTCCAATTCCAAACGGGGTTCCCGCTGGCCGGTTTTCATCCTGAAATTGGCTTCCAACAGCCGGTGCAGTATTTTTTCCACTTCACCCATGGAAAACCGGCCGGACTGAACCATGCTTTTCTCGGCCACAAAAGGCTTGATGCCCAATTCAGCGGCTAATTTCTTGCTGTTCATCCCCCGGGCCCGGGCCTCCAACGCTGCCGCAATATTCCTGAATTGCTTGGCCAATGTGGCCAGGATCTTTAACTCCGCCTCGCCGCTGTCCAACAGTTCCTGGAGGCGGGGAATGCCCTGCCTGGCGTTGCCCGCAGCCACCGCGTCGATCAATCCGAAAATATTGGGCTCCGGTTCCTCCGGCAGGAGCGCATCCAGCTCCGCGTCGGTCAACCGCCCGCCGGAACCGGTATAGGTCCTGATCTTTTCCAACTCCGTACGGAGACGGAGCAAATCCGTCCCGGCCCGCTGCACCACCTTGGAGACTTGGGCCGGAGCCAGCGCAAGCCCCATGGCCTGTGCCCGTCGGCTGACCCAAGGCCCAATATCCCGAGAAGCCAATTTATTGCAGTCCACCACCGTGATCCTCTTTTGTAACTCCACATGGGCCTTTTTCTGTCCGTCCAGTTTCATGGCAGATATCAACAGATAGACCCCGGCAGCCATCCGCCCCAGTCCGGCCAAGATCGCTTCGTCCATGCCGTTTTTGGCATGTTCCAATCCGGTCAGGCAGATAACCCGGACATCGCCGAAGAACGCCGGGGTTTCCAAATTGGTCAATAACTCACCCGGATCCTGATCCGGCGCATGAATCGTGATCAGATTGAAGGCTGCATCATCGCCGGGCAGCAGTTTCCGCACCGCCGCCCCCATCAACTCTTCATGAAACAACCGTTCTTCGCCTAAAAACAGATATGCCGGCAACAACCGTCCCTCAGCCACCTGTTTTAAAAATTCATTCCGGGTCATAACTTTCTCCTTTATTTCAATAATTCACAGAAGCAGGAGAGCCAGTAGTCTGGAGATAGGAGTCAGTAGAGTTAGCTAAGAAGACAGAATACAAATATAGAAGATAGAAGTAACGAATTTTGGAATATATAGATACTAGGTTCTAGGTGCGAGTGACTAGGTCCGGAATACTAGAACCTGAGCGCTGAGTTTTAGGTTCAAAGTCATTATAAACCAACCGGGCCCCAAATGATAGCTTCGACTTCTGTCTTCTGTATTCTGTCTTCTAACGTTTACCTCTGTGAACTGTGCACCATGTACTGTGTACCCTTTTGTAACTTCCAACTGTCAACTATGTTTTAAGCTCCTGACTCCTATCTCCTATGCAACTGCTCACTTCTCTGTCACAATCACCGTCTTATCCGGATACATTTTCAAGCGGATGGTACCATGCTGATCGGTACGAAAGACATGGACACCTAAGGAGTGGAGCCGCTTAAGCATCTTGAGGCCGGGATGGCCGTAACGGTTGTTTCGGCCTACCGAGATTAATGCCCAATCCGGTTGCAACTGGCTTAAAAAGGGCCAAGAAGTTGCCGTATCGCTCCCGTGATGCCCGACTTTTAATCCGGAAATCCGCCCGGCTCCGCCATACTTTCTAATGACCATTTCTTCGCCTTTTTCCCCCAAATCTCCTGTTAACAACAGCTTATTTTTACCATAGGTAATCCAAAGCAAAAGCGAACGGTCATTTTCCGACGCTGCTTCCGGAAGACTCATGATTTCACCGTAAACCTGCCCGTCCAGGCAAAACCGGGTCCGGTTGGATACCCGGCGTACCGGAATCTTGAGCGCTTTTAATTGACAGTTCAACTGCCGGACCACAAAACCGTCGGGATCGGCACCTTCCGGCAGATAGATCGCTTTCGTCGGAATCACTGCCAAAACTTCATCCAACCCGCCCAGGTGATCCTGATGGCCGTGGGTTCCAAAAACCAAATCCAGCCTGGAAACACCTTGCCTCCGTAAGAATGGCACCACCCTTCCCCGGCCTCTGCCGTCATCGCCGCCATCCACCAGAACAGTGCTCCCTCCGGGGCCTCGCAGCCAAATGGCATCCCCCTGACCGACATCAATCACTGCCACTTCCAAATAATCTCGCTGCCAGTGCCAATATATCCTGCCCCAGACGATCCCGTTAAGCAGTATCAAAACGATCACAAAGACAGTTCCCCGGGTCAGTTTCTGATGACAGCCGGTCAGTATATTCGGCGTCCGCCAATCCAACCACAGTACCAATCCTAAATAATAACCGGCTATCCAGGGCCAGGGCCAAACCGGCGACCAGCTGCAAACCCAGGGAAATCCGGAAAATATCTCAACCAGCCACCGGATCAACCGGATGTTCCACCCGACAACAGTTAACATCCATTGTCCTACCACAGGAAAGACCAGGCCGATCCCTTCGCCGGTCAGCCCCAGCATCACCACAAGTTGGGCCGGAAGGCTTAAGATCACATTAACCACCGGGCTTCCCCAGGATATTTGCTGAAAGTAATAAACAGTCACCGGCAGGATCATCAGTTGAGCACCGATGGAAAGCAGCATCACTTCCCAAAGGGGTTTCAAGTACCGGTTATTTACGGGGAAGAACATCCTGAGCTTCGGGTATAGCCATACGACTCCCAACGTCGCCGTCACCGACAATTGAAAGCCCACTTCAAACAAGGTATATGGGTTGAATAAAACTAAAATGCCGGCAGCCAGGGCCAACCGATTGGATGCCTGATCCCGGACGCCGATCAGATCGGAAATCATATAGATTAAGAGCATCAAACCGGCCCGGATAACCGGAGTCTCCAATCCGGTCATCAGCATATAAAAACCGACTCCAAGAATGAGCGGCAGGATCCGGCCCCGTTTTGGAAGGCCTAGCCGGGCGAGTAACCAACTCAATCCGGCAACGATAAAACTCACATGCAAGCCGGAAACCGTCAACAGATGAATCGTTCCGGTTCGCTGAAAGGCCAGTTTCATCCGGGCCCCAGCCCCATCCTCCGGCAAGTCCTCCCCCAATACCATCCCGTGCAGCACATGGGCATCCATCGGCCTCAACACCTGCCGGCCAAAGGCCAGCATCATCCGGCGGAGGTTTTCAGCCCAGATAAAACACGGAGCTAACCCCGGTCCCTCGATCATGTCCGGAGGCTCCACCGCACTGATACTCCCGGCGATCCGGCGCTGTTCCATAAATCCGGGCAATCCGAGGTCCGGCGGATCTACCGCCCGAAACCATCCCCGGATCTGCAGCCGCCGTCCGTAACAATCTTGAGGAAGATCGCCCATGTAATACACAGTTACGATGCCCCCGGGAAACTGCTTTCCGGAGACCAGCCGCACCGTCAACCGAAATGTGCCATTTTCCATCCGCTCCGGCCGTTTTATCAGAACTCCCTCGACCAGCACATCTTTCCGGTCAAAGGCTTCATTCCACCGTATCTGCGCTCTATAGTTTTCTCTGAGAAGGGCTGCATGAAATCCCGCAGCACAGCAGAAAACCGCCAGTAACACCCAACCTAAGCCCGGCCGGTGATAGATAAACGCAAGCGTCCCAACGGCAGTCAGAGCCAATCCTGCGAGCAGCCATACCAGCGGCATCCACCCAAGATAAAAGGCAGCCAGGATCCCTGCTGCCATCGCACTGAAAACCGCCAGACTCCGTTTCATTTGACATACAGATAGGGGCGGAATTTTTCCAAAGTTGCCTTACCGATGCCGTTGACCCGGTCCAACTCCTCATAGGTTTTAAAGGGACCATGCTGTTTTCGGTATTCCACGATCCGTCCGGCTAATGCCGGCCCGATCCCCGGCACGGTTTCTAACTGACTGGCGGTGGCCGTATTTAGATCCAAAGGACCGGTCCATTGGGGTTTGGTTGTTTTTGCCCGCCGTTTAGCCTTTGTACCGGAGTTCGCCGTTACCGCTACCGCCGCTATCTCTCCTTTTTTGGGTATGTAAAGCTGCTCTCCATCCTCGACAAACCTGGCCAGATTGATCCGGTCCAGATCAGCCTCAGACAGCGCCCCTCCAGCCTGTTTCAATGCATCAAAAACCCTTGTCCCCGGAGCCACCTTCACTACTCCCGGATTTTGTACCGCTCCGCTGAGATGAATATAGACCGGTTTCTCCTCGGCGGCCACCGGAAACTCGATCCCGCGCCGGGAGTCCTGGATGAAGATGAGTATTCCGCCGACGGCCAGCAATATCAGTAAAACCAACGCCGCCAGACGCTGCCGAATGGTTAAACCCATGGATATCTGCTCCTTTGCATTTTTGTTGTATTATTCCATATTTGGTTTTATTTTCCTGCAAGGGAGCATGTAAAATCATCCTCTTCGATAGATGCTTCGTCTGCCAACAGAAGGCACCGTTCGCTCTCCTCCTATCCAATATTGCCCGAAGCCAACTCGCACAAAACAAAAGGACAGTGTAATCTGTCCCCAACTTCCGATTAGGTTCGGACTTGCCAATCCGTGATATTGAATTACTCCTTAGAGATATTCCGAAAAAATACGGTGAATGAATTCCTGAATCCCGGGAGAAATTTCGGTTCCTTCAGTTTTCATATAACAATGAATTTTAACCGGCGGTAAATCCGAACTTATGGCTGAAGCACACGCCATTTTTTCGCTCATTAATCGCTTTGGCAAAACAGCTATACCGCTGCCGTTTTCAATGCGAATCAAAATAGGTTCGATGATATCATATTCAACCAGGCTATAGTTCTTTATCTCATAGCGTTTTAAAAAGTCCAAAGTAGCGAGGCGATAGGGACAATGTTGATCCCGGCTTACCAGTATCGGTAAACGTGATACGTCATCAATCCCAATATCATCTCCGTTAGTCAGCCAACCTATGGTTTCCTCATGAGAAATTATGGATTTGATCTCCCGGTGCTTCACTGAACGGTTGAGAAGAATGCAGTCAAGTTCATTTTGAATCAGAAGGGATATTAATTCATCGGCTGGCCGTGTATAAACAGACAGATTTGCCGAATCAGCCATCATCAGCTTTGATAAATATCCTGTGGTTATGGCTGGAGTAGCTCCAACTCTTAAGCCCCGGTTGCCGCTGGAAATCACAGAAACAGCTTCATTCATTAATGTCAATATCTTTTGGGTATACTCATACAGCAGTTCACCGGCAGGCAATAGCTGTACTCCACGGTTGGTCCGGGTAAACAGCGGGGTGCCAAGCTCTTCTTCCAACGCTTTAATGCGTGACGTAACGTTCGACTGGACATATCCCAAGGCCTCCGCTGCCCGTGAAATCGATCCCAGTTGCACAACCCTGGCAAATATTTTCAAATCGTTGCTCTCCAAAGGCTGCTCCTTTCGGTATCACTGATATTGATATCATATATCATTATTAACAATTATACAAACGCGAATAAGCATCCTATAATTAAATTCAACAGGAAAGTCAAATCAACATTGAGGTGATATTATGATAGCCATGCAATACCATATTCAGTTACCGAGCAACTATGATATGGAGATCATAAAAGAACGGGTGAAAAACAACGGTTTCAAAACCGACGGGTTTCCTGACTTGAAATGGAAAGTTTATCTGATCAGGGAAAAAGATAAAAACGGCAGTTTCCAAAATGAATATGCCCCCCTTTATCTCTGGAAAACACACGACGGGATGAACCGTTTTTTATTCGAAGGTTTTTACGATAACATCTTAACATCCTTTGGATGGCAATCGGTTCAGATCAACATTCCCATTCTGGATACTACGACGGAAAAGATTCAAAATGCGCGATATGTTGTGGAATTCACCCATCCACTCAAACCCTCCTCCAGCCTGCAAAAAGCAGCGCTGGACATGAAAAAACCGGGACCGCTGCCGAATGCCAACGATGAAATGATGATCTGTTACAATCCGGAGCAATGGAGATACAGTACCTATTATTTTCTAGATAACTTTGATGACAGCGTGTTAGATCATCACGGAAAAGTATATACGGTGCTCCATGTTTCCCAGTCGTAATAAAGAGTCGCCAGAGGAATCTGAAACTCGAATCAATGAATGAGTGTTTCATGGGCGAACAGTCTTCTCCTCTCTTTCTCTCCCGAATCAGCTGCATGGCCGGAATGATCAATGATAATTTTTTTGTATGTTCAAGCTTCTGTCAATCAAATCGGCCTGTCGGCCTATCGGGGTGAGCTCAATGAACGAGTTATTCCAAAGGGGTTGTGCGGTCAACCCCTTTGGAATCCCCACCGCCGGGGAGTGAGACTCCCCGGACCCCTGCAACTACTTCGTCCATCCCTGGACTTCGAGTTGTAAGGCTTCGCCATTGCTATCACTGCCGCCGCATCCATTACGGCGGCTTCAGGGTATAATACCTGCCGACGCCTGTGATTCATCCATGACTCAAAGCCGCGTAACCCACCATCCTGGTGGGTTTTTCTATGTCAGCAAAATCTGTACTGATAAAGATAAACGGTGGACTGTCATTCCTGGAGATTTTTAGAAGGCTCCAGGGAAGGAGCCCTTGCGACGCATCTTTTCACGGACGAAAAACTGCGGTTGCCGTCGGAAGCCTTGACTTTATTGTCAGTCGAAAGGCCATGGATGGCGAAGACCCTCGAGAAACCTTGGATGATTAAAGGGAGGTCCGGAATCTGCGGACCAGAGTAAATAACTAAAACATGATTCGGTAGATACAGGTAGGACGAATAGCGCCTCCTGTCGACAATAACAGAAAAGGGCAGCTCTTATAACTGCCCTTTTCTTTATTCTCCAACCTATTCAAAACAATCCACACGATAACACAACTAATCATCGATTAATATTTCACCAGAATCTGTCGCTTCTCCCCGTACCAGGATCCCAGGAAGAGCCGTTTTCCGATCTGGTCGTGAACCAGGAAGCCGGAAGGCAGTTTTCCGTCCGGAGAAAAATGGACAAAGTATTGCCGGTTGCCGCTGTAGAAATATTGGCCGTTCCGGGTGACAAAGAAGGTTTGGCCTCCCTTCAGCTTCTGCGAAGCGATCCAGGCCTCGATATTGGGAATGGCCTTCAAATCATTCCAGTCAGCAATTTGGCATTTACGGTTCAACTCTTTTTGAGCCATCGCTTCCAGGTTTTGGGTTTCGCTATACTTTAAAATAGTTAATTTCATCTCAAAACCATGAGGCCGCATATCGCCCGGTCCCGGGTGTGGTGCAGGAGCCGGTCCAGGTCCGGGATGGGGAGCAGGCCCTGGTTTCGGAGCCGGAGCAGGTGGCGGCGGCGGAGCTGGTGCCGGTCCCGGTTTCGGAGCCGGAGCGGGTGGTGGCGGCGGAGCTGGTGCCGGTGCCGGTGCCGGCCCAGGGCCCGGAGCCTTTTTAATGGCCAGAATCGGATGATTCAGGTCAAACCAGGATCCCAGGACCAGTTTGTTCCCGATTTTATCGTGAACGAGATAATTCGAGGGAATCCTGCCGGAAGCAAAATATTGAACATTGTACTGTCTGTTTCCGCTGTAAAACAGCTTGCCCTTTCGGGTTACATAGAAGGACTGTTCATTTCGGAGTCCCATGGCCGCTATCCAGGCGTCAATATTGGGGATGGCTTTCAGGTCTTCCCAATCGGCAATGGTCCACTCGCGGCCCAAATCTCTTTCCACCGCCCGGAACAGATCTTCTCTTTCCGAGTAGGTTCTGAATGTAAGTCGAAAACGATCTTCAAAGCGATCCCGGCCATGCATCCAGGGGCCGCCTTTATCGATCACCAGGATATTGCGTTTCTCTCCGTACCAGCTGCCTAAAAAGAGCTTATTACTGATCTTGTCATGGACCAAAAAGCCATTCGGCGC
>JAKOTQ010000066.1 GCA_029776205.1 Bacillota bacterium
TACCGGACTCCGGCTTCCAAACTATCTCGCCAATCGTTGATATTTCCGCTTCCATGTTCGGAGAAAGTTGCAGGGCGAACCTGCAACAATCCCCTTTCACCTAATCTTCCGACTGCATCGACCCTATAAGCCGATTCAACCTCGGCCTGTGCCGTAATCTGCCGATAATCGACTTGGTATTTATACGCAAGGTGTAATATCGTGTAGGCAATATCCGGTGCATTGGCTTTAGAATTAACCCTGTTAATCCGTTGTTTGATGGCCTCAGCTTGTCCGAACACTTCTTCGACAGTTTCCATCCTTGTTTCCGCTTGGTCAAGCCGTTCTTCTAGCTTTTTGATTTGTATCGCTTGATAGGAAATAATTCCGGCAAATGAAATAAATATAATCCATACGATAATTGCAATTATAATTTGGTGTTTGGGTTTCATTTTGCGCCTCCTATATCACTTTGTTTCCGATGTAACTACACAATCAACACACTGAAGAACCTCCTGCTTCAATGTTTCCATCTTCTTCAATTTCTTGTGTCCGCAGTATATGCACTCCTGCAATGTATCACATGCTGTATATTGATTCCCACCGCAAGCGGGGCATTTAAAACGGTTCATGGTTCAAATATTGTCTGCTGCATCAAATACGGTTCAATCCTCTTTTCTGCCATCTTGCAATATTCCGGGTTCAATTCAAAGCCTATAAAATTACGTTGATACATAGCTGCCACCATACCTGTTGTGCCACTTCCCATGAATGGGTCTAATACTATTCCCCCCGCCGGACAACCGGCTAATATGCAAGGTTCTATTAGTGCCGGAGGGAATACTGCAAAATGCGCTTCTTTAAATGGTTTTGTAGTAATTGTCCACACAGAACGCTTATTGCGGTTACCGTCCCCCGCTGTTCTGCTATCAATGTTTTCTTTTTGCCTTTTTAATATCGAAGGGTGATTACATATTGCCTGTTTCTTGCTTCTCAATATTCCTACGTCTGTGCCGCATACGGCTTTTTCCTTTATCGCTTCGTTGTCATAATAGTATTGTGCTGACTTCGCTAACAGGAATATGTATTCGTGTGCCTTTGTGCATCTATCTTTCACACTTTCCGGCATTGGATTGGGCTTACTGTTGTGAGTCAAAACACCGGACGCCAGCGCGAACAAATGAGGTTCATCCTCTACGCCAATATCCCAAAACTGCCGAGCGCGGCTCCGGCGAATAGCAACGATCTCACCATCTGGCTTGTTGTTATGATGGTCAGACACCGACAACCGGATTTGCCCTCGGTATCCTGGAAACTCTCTGCCGTTTATCGTGTGTTTGGCCCGCTTCAGCCTTAAGGAAACGCCCAATCGCGCACACAATGTCCGCAGGTCTGCCGCCCAATTATCGTTATTAGTAAAGGCGATACGATAACGGTCATTTGCTTCGTCGTAATGACCGTCCCCAGACAAATAACCTTTCAATACAGCCATCAGGAAACTGTCGGAACGCTGCCAACACCGAACGGACAGGTGCTTATCTTTCGCGGTTCGTCCCGACACATATGTGTCGAGGATTCCGGTCAATACATGACCATAAAGGTTGATAGTCGCCGCATTCCCGCCGGTTTTATGCATTTGACACGTCCCGTGATATGCTTCGGCCACATTTTTCAGTTTTTCAAAACGCTCCAATTCTTGCGTATGGCTTGCGATTTGAATCGCGTCGCCGCTCCGAGACCCTTCGGCGATATACAAACCGACAAACCAGCCAATCAATTCATCATCCAGCCCAGACGGTTGTTTTACGTTCTCCGGTTCGGGCAGGCGACAAGTTTTAATCACATCGCCGACTTGTAATTCGTCGGTCCGTACGTTCCCCCGTTCGGTCGGCCATACGTGACCGGCGGTGCAGCCGATACGCTCACCGCTCCGCAATTCAATCTCGTATGCTACGTCCGGGCGCGGCGTTTTGGACCAACCGAGAACCCGCGTCCACTTTTCCCCGTTCCACAAACGAACGGTCGACGGGTCCAAGCGGACCAAATCTTTAATGGTCATCGGCATTTCGCCTTTTTGCGTTTTAACATAAACGCGGGTTCCACCGGATAGACACCATATAATGTCTTGCCTCAGATACCAGCCATCAGCACGAAGGGCAAAGGCTACCATCCACGGGATACCAACAAGGTCTTTGGGTTTAATACCTTCCTGCTTCATACTCGTAGGTGGGCGCCAATCCTCTTTTCCTTCATATGCGCCCCTTTGCCACCTTTCGACTTGCTTTGTCCGCTGACCGCCTTGGCCTGTCGGAGCGTAGTTTCCCCAGCTTCCAGCGTAACTATCCCCAAGGTTAAGCCACAGCGTTCCATCCTTCCGAAGC
>JAKOTQ010000067.1 GCA_029776205.1 Bacillota bacterium
AAAGAAAAAAGTTTTAAAAAGTGTAAAAAAAGTATAAAGGGGAAACAAACCCCAAAACACTTTAACAAGGAGGATATAAAAATGATGATAAAGACAGCAAAAAGATGTAACGAATGCCTTGAATGTCACCATTTCTGTAAAGGAAGGATAGCCTTGAATATCATAAACCTCACACCCCA
The DNA here is from genome assembly GCA_029776205.1 of Bacillota bacterium. Classification (GTDB taxonomy): domain Bacteria; phylum Bacillota; class UBA4882; order UBA8346; family UBA8346; genus JAKOSX01. The sequence continues at coordinate 180 of JAKOTQ010000067.1, forward strand.
CGCCCTGTTCCTGATGCCAGCCGGACCAACCGGCCCGGTAGTCACCATTCCGCCATCCGGACAGGTTGCCCGGTGCGCCACCTCCCGAGTACAGGTGGATACCGTCACCACCGTGGACGGAATATCCGTCCCGGTGAATCAGACCCAGTTCGGAGAAGTATCTGGCCTGCCCGATCCGCAGCCGGATACCATCTATGTAGTGTCCGCGCTGGTTGCCCAGGCCGTGCCTGACCGTCAGGACGTGTTCATCACGGACGACGCGATCCGGGACGACCAGGGTCGGATTATCGGATGTCGGGCGTTGGCCCACATCTGATGGTTAGCAGAGTGACGCCGGGAAGCTGCGGTCACAACCCAGCAAAAATGTTACCAACGTAAGGAGGTGTAAACATGTCAGAGTTATGTCGAAAAATAAAGAAACTCTTCACACGATTTTCCCCATTTTCCCCGAAACAGCCGTCCCTGAAGGCCAGATTACTATGGTCGCATATGAACGATGTGGCCCAGCCCCAATGGCGCAAACAGATCAATCGTTATAACTAAAAGAAAAGCGAGGAATCAAAATGTTAACAAAAAAGCAGCTGGAAGATGCTGCACGATACTTATAAAAAGTTATAAAGCCTGCTATTTAGCAAGCTTTCCATGCTCTTTTAAAACAAGCTCAATAGCTTTATCAAGAAGTTTTGATACAGGTATCATGGTTTCTTCTGATAATTCTTTCAGTTTACTGTAAAGGGTTGCATCAACTGCATTAGAAATAGCAGTACGGTTTTTTAGTCCTCTATTATTCATAATATCACCTCAAGAGTATAATAACACAAGCGAAAAATACTTTCAACTACTTGCAACTACTTTCAATATATGTTATACTTTTGACGGTAAAGTTGAAGGTTCCGAGTGGATGGATAGAATGGGTAAAAAGAAAGCCGGCCGCATCCTGGACGGTAGGACGTGGGA
>JAKOTQ010000013.1 GCA_029776205.1 Bacillota bacterium
CGTTTCAACGAGTTTTTTCATCAACGCACCATCTTTACCGCCGTCGATCACCGGCTTCTCTCCAAACTTAGCCCTAAATTTCTGGTAGTAATAATCAATTGCAATTTTCACCGGCGATGGCGCGGCTGATTCAGACGCAATATCTTTTTGTTTTGTTTGTTTTGTTTTGTTTGGTTTATTAATGTTGTGCGGACTACTTACCTCACTATTCCGGTCACTATTCCCCTCACTATTCCGGTCACTATTCCCCTCACTATTCCGGTTATTACTGTTCGGAATACTTTCTGTATTACTGTGTTTAAGAAAGTAGTCGAGAAGGTTAAAGTTCAGGATATAAATCCCACAACCCCGCCGGTTTTTGGGTGGGATATACTTGAAATACCCCAGTTGCATCATTCGATTTCGTTTTTCAATCATTGCTTTTTCGGAGTTATATCCCGATCTGTAAAGCAATTCGGTATTGGTCATAGCGAATTGGTTTGCCCAATTGAGTTCGTTTGACTTCTGCCATAAAGCCATCAACAAACAAAATCCAGACTGTCCAATTTCAGCCATTCCACCAATAGCATTGAATTGTTTTAGCAGAGAATATAAATCCGGTTTGTTTTCGTTCATGAATCTATACCCCTTTAAAAACAGATGTATCATGTTTCAAAAGGCAGGGATGCGGTCACATCCCTACCCGCCAATCTTTAGATCACCTCGTCCAAATCTAAGGCCATCGGTTCCGAATCTGCATCCAAGATCTTTCGGAAATACTGCTGCCATTCGCCACTCGCAAACATATTGCATAACCGGTCATAATCTTCACGTGTCACGTTATCCCACATAATTTTGCTATCCACCGGACTTATACACTGTTTTCCTTTCAGGACGTCCTCGGTGATGATTTTGGCCACATCAGCGGTTGCTCCCGATTGTGACACAATCGCATAAAACCGTTTGACCTGCGCTTGTGATAATGGCTTGAACTCCGGTTGTTCCGCCGGTTGATGATCAATAACTGGTTCCAGCTTAGTAGCAGGTTTTGCCGTTGCCGGTTTTGCTGCCGGTTTAGATTGCTGCGGTTGTGGCTGGCTGAAAGTCCGTTCGTCTACCGTTTCATCCGCTTCCGGGTCATCCCCAGTCGAAATCTGTAAGGATAACATCCACGCATACTTGATACTGGCTGTTTGGGCTTTCATAACTGCCTTGTCACCGGCATCCTGGCCGGAACCTAACCCGATTAACTGAAGCGTTTCGCCGCTTTCGGGATCGATTAGAGTAATGGTTGTCTTGACCGTGGCTAAGTGTTCGGTATTACCTTTTGCAGTGGTTACATCCCTAAAATCAATTAATTCCGGAGTGACAACTGTCGCCAATCCGTTTTCCACCAAAGCGTTATTGACTTTTTCCAATACATCCGCAGCCATTGCATATTTGTAGTTGTGAAAACTATTCTTACCGCATTTCTGGACGTAATGGCAAGCTGCCATTACCTTTGATAGCTTCGCCGCTATTTTGCTTGCCATCGTTCTCAACCTCCTTCAATAATTCGTTAGGGATTAATTCCAATTCAGCAGCCTCCTTTTACCAATAATTTCCCTGGTCGGGTGCGCCCGATTACACCCGGTACAATCTCGCCGTCCGTGGTAACATAAGTCACGATACCATCCTCGGAAATAACTTCCCGAAGGGTCTCTTTAAATTCGCCCCATTTTGGC
>JAKOTQ010000077.1 GCA_029776205.1 Bacillota bacterium
ATAAGAAGAAGCGACGCTTTTTAAAGCGATCATCACCGCCGCTATTTCGGCTTCAGTTAAAATGTTTTTATCGATCCTAAAACCCTCAGCGATCCCAATACCGCCTCCAGCCCCTTGATAACTGACAACAGGAATCCCCGCCTGATTTAGTGCAGCAATATCCCGGTAAATGGTCCGTATCGAAACCTCAAACCGCTCCGCCAGTTCCCGAGCCTGAACCCGGCGCTTATTCGCCAAGATCATTAAAATGGAGATCATTCGATCCAATTTCATGGTAGGTTCCTTCGCTTCCAGATTTGGGAATATTATACCATATTTCAAAGATAACAACCGCTACATCTCCATCATTGGTAAAAAGAGCAGTAACCCATTTAACAGAAGAAAACACTAAATTACATCCCCTCCATATGGAGGGGATCTTATTAAATTTACCTATAATATTTGTCATGTAATAAGCGGAGGAGATGAACGACCGAGCTGATCTCGACAGGTTATGAAACCAATCCTTTAATCTTCTGTCCTTTCCGAACAATCAATTCTCAAAAAACCTCCCGAAGGAAGTTTCATTTTATATCCTTCCGCTTTACCATTGGATTTTATCATAAAAACCGCCAGTATATTGGGTCAAGGGCATGTCATACTGCTTCATGCCGATAAATTCGTAACAAGCGGACCGGATCCGCAAGGCCTGGGTACCGGCATTCATATCGCCTTCCACCAAACCTTTCCCTAACGGAACGTTGTTCGGTATCTCCAGCGAATGCTCCACATGCCGGGAAAAGCCGCCGTCAGGCTTCAAATACCGTTTCAAATTCCTATATGTAATTTCAATAATCTCCTCCACGTCTTCAGAGGGATAAGAGCCGATCACCGGTTTTAAAGCGCACAATAGATCCATGGGATTCCGGGTCCAGCACATATCTTCGGAATCATCCTCCCGAAGAGTATATAGAAGATATTGATAAATTCGTTCCGGCCGGGGCAGCGTTTTTTGGAAACTTCCATATAACAAGGCTAGTTTAAAGGTACCTGATATTTTTATATACGGCCGGCCGTCGCCCCACATCCCAGTTTCCGGATCTTGATGTTCCTCCAGATACCTCCATAAATAATCCAAATATTCCCGCTGTTCATCTTCGGGAAGCTGCCGCAGGAAAACTCCAGCTGCCTGAAGATTGTCACAAGCCATCCAGGCATAATCCCACGGGCGCTCATCGATCCATTGCTTAAAAGCAGCCAATGATTGTAAATGCGGAGGCAACGACTGACTCCCGGAACTTCCGGGAAGGGGATAAAGAGGTTTTGCACCTAACAGTCGCAAACTACCAGCGCTGTACATGACTGCCCGTCCCACCATCCGGTCAACCTCCCGCATCCGGTTATGGGGATCATAGAAATACCCTTCCGGCGTCTGCCGTTTTTGAAAAAAGGCGATTAACTGCTGCCGCATCTGCTCCGGCATACTCTCTAACAATTGCGACCGTTGCAAAATGCTCTTTTCGGTTATATAATGAAATCAAAAGTAAAAGGAGGACAACTTTATGGAGAAATTCAATCAATGCCAAAGCTGTGGCATGCCGCTCACAGAGGAGTCTTTTTACGGTACAGAAAAAGATGGTTCGAAAAATGCAGACTATTGCAAATATTGTTATGAGAACGGGGAGTTTAAACAGCCGAATATTACGATGGAGGAAATGATCGACATATGTGTGCCGTTTATGATTCAAAAGGGAATGAATGAAGAAGAGGCCAGAACGCTTATGAATCAGCACCTGCCTCATTTGAAACGCTGGAAGAAGGAATGAAATGAAGGGGTTGCAAGCCATCAAACTGATGGCAATGCAACCCCTTTTTTATGTGCGTAATACGTCAGTATAGGGAGTTACGTCCGGGACCCCATCGATAACTTCTTGCATCGCCTTAAAAGCGCTACATCCGTCAGAGGCTACGAATCATCCTCTGATCAACGGATTGCCAGTTTCGTTAGGACATTTTGGATATGACCGGCACTTTCCATAATAGTATCCGGCTTGTTATCTTCGACTAGGATCTCAAGATAAGGTTTTTGTCGCAAAATTTCTTTGAGAACATATTCCCAATCCATTAAGCCCCGGCCGATGGGAACCGTCTTTTTACTGCCGTTTTCGATGGCAAAGTCTTTGGCATGGAGTACAAATATCCGGTCACCGAACAACTCAAGGGATTCCTGGAGGATTGTCTGGTAGGACTGGGGATTGTCTGCCGGAGTCAGGTTTACCGGATCGAACAACACCTGCAGGTTGGGAGAATCTATGGCCTCTAAAACCTGACGAATTTTTTGGGGAGTGGACATGGTATGATGGGTAACTCCTTCGATACAGACAAAAACTCCGAATTTTTCGGCTTCTTCCACCAGTTGGGCCACATTGCCGATGAGTTCCTGCAGCATTTTAGGGCTGGGGTTGTCCGGATGGAAAGAACAATCGGCATTGGCGGAACCGGTTTCCGTGGCTACGATGCTGCAGCCGAAATCCCGTGCCATCCGGATATGTTCTTTAAACCGGGCCAAAACTTTCCGGCGTTCATCGGGGTCGGGATGAACCGGATTGATGTAACATCCCAGGACTGCGATGTGAATCCCGTGTTTGTGGAAAGTTTCGCCGATATAGTTAGCTAGGCCCGGGCTGAGCCTCCCCAGGGAAGTGTCGATATTGGGAATGGCCTTGGCCAGTGCCAGCTGGATACTGGTAAAACCTTTTGCGGCGATGGCGGCCGCCAATTCCTCCACGGGGAGTTTGCCAAAATCATGGGCGCGTACGCCTAATCTCATGTGAAATCACCTTTCAATTTTTCATCGGATTAAAACCCGTCTAACTAATATTAACATTTAATTCCCGGGTTTAAAAGTTAAAAAATCTGCGATTAAAGTCAAATAAAATGAAAACAATCAAAAAAATATTCTATATTTGCGTCCTTTTGAAACGTTGGTTGCGGTAAACTGAAGTCTGTAGTATGATGATTATAAAAATGAGACATGGTGATATGATGAACATTGAACAATTGGCACAGAAGGCGAAACAAGCGTCGTTTCAACTGGCAGCAGTCCCGACTGAAGTTAAAAATAAGGCGTTGAAAGAGATCGCTGCTTTGTTGGACCAACGCCGCTTGGAAATTTTTCAAGCCAATGAGGCGGATGTGGAACAAAGCTGTCGGGAAAATTTGGCGATGCCCCTCCAAAAACGGCTGAAGTTCGATGGGCGGAAACTGGATGATGTGATTGACGGGATTGAAAGCCTGATCCGGCTGCCGGATCCTGTGGGCAATACCCTGATGGCGACGGAACTGGACCAAGGTTTGGAATTGTACCGGGTTAGCTGCCCCATCGGCGTCATTGGCGTTATCTTTGAGTCCCGGCCGGACGCTTTGGTCCAAATATCCACATTATGCTTGAAAAGCGGCAATGCCGTGTTGTTAAAAGGCGGCAGTGAAGCGAAACGCACTAATCGGATTTTAACCGAAATTATCCGGGAGGCCAGTGAAGGTGCAGGCATACCCGCCGGATGGATTCAATTGCTGGAAACCCGCGATGATGTCAATGAACTGTTAAAACTGGACCAGGAAGTGGACCTGATTATCCCACGGGGTTCCAACGAATTTGTCCGTTATATCATGGACCATTCCAATATTCCGGTATTGGGCCATGCCGACGGTATTTGCCATTGTTATGTGGATGAGGCGGCTGATTTGGAGATGGCGGTCAGGATTGTGGTGGATGCGAAAACCCAATATGTGGCTGTATGTAATGCCACAGAAACGGTGCTGGTCCATCGGGAAATAGCTGCGTCGTTCCTGCCGAAGCTTAAAGCGGCGTTGGATGTAAAAGGGGTAGACATCGTCGGCTGTCCGGAGACCAGGCGGATTATCCCGGTAGGCGATGCTACGGAAGAGGACTGGCGAACCGAATATTTGGATTATAAACTCTCCATCCGGGTTGTTGACAACTTGGAACAGGCCATCGAACATATTAATACCTATGGCTCGGGCCATACCGATGCCATTATCACCGAAAATGCGGCTGCGGCCGGTAAGTTTATGGAGCTGGTGGATTCGGGCAACGTTTTTTGGAACTGTTCCACCCGGTTCAGCGACGGCTTCAAATACGGGCTGGGGGCGGAAGTAGGCATCAGCACCAATAAGATCCATGCCCGGGGCCCGGTGGGCTTGGAGGGATTGGTTATTTACAAATATAAATTAATCGGCCACGGCCACATTGTTGAAGACTACGCCAATAAGACGAAACGGTTTACCCATCGGAAACTGGAGAAAGAGTTTCAGGTATAAGATATGGCGGACATCAGTCAATAAAAAAATCCCCTTGCGGGGAGTTTTTTATTCAGTGAGATTTAACTTCGGTCCAAATCCGGTCGAATTCTTTGAGAATACTGCCGAGGTCAACGAAGACTTCGCATTTTTTCAAGTCTTCCTCCTGCGGATAGGCATGACGGCTGGAAGTGATCTCTTTCGGAAGACGTTTGACCGCTTCGGTATGGGGCGAAGAATATCCGATATAATCGGCGTTCCGATAAGCAATGTCGGTTTCACAAAGGAAGTTGATGAACATTTCGGCTTCTTTTTTATGTTGCGTGCCTTTGGGGATGACGATAGCATCGAACCAAAGGTTTGATCCTTCTTCCGGTATCACATAATCGAGATCCGGATTTTCCCTGATGCAGTAGACGGCATCGCCGGACCAGACGACGGCCAGGGCGGCTTCGCCGGCAATCATTTTATCTTTCACTTCGTCGACGACATAAGCCAAAACTAACGGTTTTTGTTCGATCAAAGCCTGTTTCGCTTGTTCGAGTTCATCAGGATTTTTGCTGTTTAAGGAATAACCCAGCATTTTCAAAGTGATCCCGATACTGTCCCTTTGGCTGTCCATCATCAGGATTTGCTTGGCATATTTTTTATCCCAAAGCACTTTCCAACTGGTCGGTTTTTCACTGACCATTTTCTTGTTATAGAGGATGCCGACAGTGCCCCACATATAAGGCACGGAGTACTCGTTGTTCGGGTCATACTCCAGATTTTTAAATTTGCTGTCAATATATTTGTAATTGGGGATGTTAGACATATCCAGCTTTTCCAACATACCTTCATCGATCATGCGTTTAATCATGTAATCGGATGGGATCAAGATATCATAGTGGCTGCCGCCGGCTTTCACTTTAACATACATGTCTTCGTTGGTGGTAAATGTGTCATAGTTGATCTTGATGTTGTATTTTTTCTCAAATTCCTGGAGCACGGATTCGTCGATGTAGTCACCCCAGTTGTACACATTGAGCTCCACCTGATTTTTTTTGCCGCATCCTACGGCAAGGACAGAAATGCAGAGAACCACCATTAAAATCCTGAAAAACCCTTTTTTCAAAATGACACCGCCTCCTTAGATTTTTGGAATGTATTTTATTTATAAAACTTCTTTGGATTCTTTCTCTTTTGAATTTTTTTGCCTGGACATCATCAGGTTGATAATGACCAACAGGGTCAGGATGCTGACGAACATCAACGTGGACAAGGCATTGATTTTGGGATTGATGCCCCTCCGGGCCATGGAGTAAATGGTAATCGACAAAGTGGATACGCCGGACCCGGTATTGAAGAAGCTGATGACGAAATCATCCAGAGACAAGGTGAAAGCCAACAATAATCCGGTGATCACACCGGGCATAATCTCCGGAAGAACGACTTTACGAAAGGCGACTGCCGGTGTGGCTCCCAGATCCAAAGCGGCTTCATACATGTTTTTGTCTAATTGTTTGATCCGGGGTAGTACCGATAAGATCACATAGGGAATATTGAACGTGATATGCGATAGTAATAGCGTAATAAACCCCAGTTTTAAACGGATAAAAATGAATAACAGCATAAATGATATTCCGGTGACGATATCCGGATTAAGTACCGGCAAATAAGTGAGGTTCATCACCGTTGTCCGGGGCAGTGTTTTCATATTATTGATACCAAAAGCGGCCATCGTTCCGATAATTGTCGCCACGACGGACGAGATAATCCCGATAACCAGGGAGTAATAAAGGGAGGTCAGGATTTGACGATCCTGAAACATCTGAATATACCATTTCAACGAAAACCCATCCCAGGTTCCCCGGGAACGGGAACTGTTAAACGAATAAAACGCCAGGACGATGATGGGTGCATACAGGAAAGCATAGAGCAGAAAAAGGTAACCACGTTTGAGAAAGTATTTTACCATAATCCACCGCCCTCCTGTTCTTTTTCATAGCGTGAGGTGAATCCCATACCGATGAGAATAATCAACATCATCATCAGGGATATGGCTGACCCGAAGTTCCAGTCGCCGACGGTTAAAAATTGTTGTTCGATCAAGTTGCCGATGAGGGTGTATTGTCCGCCCCCCAACAGCCGGGAGATAACGAAGGTAGTGACCGCCGGCATAAAGACCATGGTGATGCCGGACATGACGCCGGGAAGGCTTAACGGAAGCCGTACCTTTAAAAAAGTTCTGAGCGGATCGGCGCCCAAATCTTCGGCGGCTTCGATTAAACTGTGATCGATTTTGCTGAGGACAGAATAAATCGGCAGCACCATAAAGGGGAGGAAGTTATAGACCATCCCCAGAACGACGGCAAAGTCGTTATAAAGCAGGTTCAACGGGGGGATGCCGATTTTCCCGAGAAGCGTGTTGATCAAACCTTTCCGCTCCAGCAACGTCAACCAGGCATAGGTTCTCAGCAGGAAGTTCATCCACATGGGAAGAACCATCAGCAGCACCATGGTATTTTTGTGGCGTAAATCCCGGCTGGAAAGAAAAAGAGCCGCCGGATACCCGAGCAATAAGCAACAAACGGTGCTGATGGCGGCCAACGTTAACGAACGGGCCAAGACTTTCAGGTAAATGGGCTCGGTGAAACGTCGAAAGTTGTCCATGGAAATAATCGTTCCTGTCGGGGTTTTCACGGTAATGCTGAAATATATCAACAACCCCATAGGAACGATGGTGAAAATGATGATCCAAAATATATAGGGATAAGCGGCCCAGGTTTTTTTCATTATCCCCTCACCTTTTTCATGATGTGTATATCGTACGGGTCCACCTTTAAACCAACATTGGCGGCAACCGGACGTGAACGGGTACTGTGAATGATCCAGTCCACGCCGTGGGCTTCGACCATCATCTCATAATGGACGCCTTTGAAGGTTACGGATTTGACGACGCCGTTGAAAATGCCTTGGTCTTCATCGACGATCTTTAGGTCCTCTGGGCGGATGACCACATCCACCGGTTCATTTCTGTCAAAGCCTTTATCGGAACAGGTAATCGCTTTGCCGAGGATGTCGACTTTGAAATCTTCGAGCATGATGCCGTCGACGATATTGCTTTCGCCGATAAACCCGGCCACAAAGGAATTGACCGGTTCATTATAAATGGATTCCGGTGTTCCGGCCTGTTGGATCCGGCCCTTATTCATGACCACGATGGTATCGGACATAGTTAAGGCTTCTTCTTGGTCGTGGGTTACATAGATAAAAGTAATCCCCAGCCGTTTTTGCATGGCTTTCAATTCCAACTGCATGTCCTTGCGAAGTTTCAAGTCAAGGGCACCCAAGGGCTCGTCCAACAGTAAAACTTCAGGTTCATTGACCAGGGCTCTGGCAATGGCAATCCGTTGCTGTTGGCCGCCGCTTAAGGAGTTGACAGCCCGCCGTTCATAGCCGGAGAGACTGACCAATTCTAGCATACGGCCGACTTTCTCATCGATCTCCCGTTTTTCTAACTTTTTTATTTTCAACCCAAAGGCAATGTTTTCATAAACATTCATATGCGGGAAAAGAGCATATTTTTGGAATACGGTATTCACCTTACGCCGATAAGGCGGAAGTTTATTGATATTCACACCGTCGAATAAGATATCCCCTTTGGTGGGGTATTCAAAACCGCCAATAATCCGAAGCGTGGTCGTTTTACCACACCCGCTGGGGCCGAGCATGGTTAAGAACTCGTTTTTGCGGATATGCAAAGTGATATCTTTGATGGCTTCAGTGCCGTCATAGTCCTTGGACACGTTGATTAAGCTGATCTGATACTCGGCCATTCTATTCCCTCCGCAAAAAAAAATAAAGCGAAATCAATTATATAATCACATATTTGCCAAGAATGTCAATATTTTTGGGACAATTAATTTTAAGAGATGGGGTAGGGGAAATAAGGAAAGCAAAAAAACTTCCATCATAATTAAGCGCCGCTCTTTTTGGGCATGGTTTAATTTCTGGTAGGGCGTCAAAATGCCATGGAGTTCATCCAGTTTTCGTTGAATGATGGCAAACCGTTTGTGCAATTCATATTCCTCACTGGTTTCATCATAGCGCCGCCGTAATGCCATATGGGCATCGTATTCGGTGGGGCGGTCCAGAATACGCAAGCTGTGAAGGATTTGCAGCTGATACCGGACCATTTGGACAGTTGTGCTTTTTAGCAGGCTGTTATCGGAATTAAACCATCCTTTGTGAAGTTCGTTAATGAAGATTTCAGAGCGGTCAAATTGGGCTGCCAACGTGTCTTCCATGTATTTTAATTCGGTGGATTTTGCCAGGATATGGGCATAAACGGAAGCTGTTTCCGGTTGAAGGTCGGCGGGACCATCTTCTTCCACTAGATGACTTTCGTTATAGGTCGAAAAAAGATGGTAGTCCACTTCACAGGTGGATTCGAGAAATTTCAGGAAACGGTAAATCTCCATAGGTTCGAAGTTCATCAAGCAAATGCAGCCATAATGGAACAGCCATACATATTTGTCGGAGGCATGTTCCTTCAAGACCGTCCGGATGGCATCGGGGGCCAAGGCTAAATAATCGGAACCACGTGAGAAGGGTAGGTTGAAAAAAGCCGCAACCCGCGAGAGTTCCGGTTGAGTTGAAAATTTAAAACAATGGAGATGCAAATGGGGTTTCATGTTCATCTTTCCTAATTACTGAAATAAATCAGCAACCATCAGAAATACTTCGATTAAGATTAGGGCGACGATCAGCCATTCAACGAATAAACCGCGGATGGAATGGCTGATGGATGAGAAGTTATCGATGATGACGTTGAGGATATCGGTCTTGGTTTTAATAATTTCGTATCGATCGTTTAATTCGAAGAAATCGGCCATCTTTTCATAGAAAAGGGCAGCATCGCTATTGCTCCAGGTAATATCCGGTTTATCCAGGATCATGATATAGGCAATAGTGTTATATTCATGGCGAATGATCTTAGCAGTAGTTTTTGCTAGTTCTTTATCGCTGATTCGTAACTTTGCTTTCTCCAAACGATCAATGAGATTTTCCAGGGAGTCAAGGATTTTTTCCATTTGAGCTTCAGTTTTTTCGAGAGCCACGGATTTGGCGATCACGATGGCGATTAGTTCCGCATGGAACGTTTCGATCTTTGGAACGATGGCATATTCATCGGTGAATATCAGATCGAGTCCTTCCTCATCGGTTTCGATCTCCGGGTTTTCGCGGAGTTCATAGTCATCGCTGTAAAGGTTGTAATTTTTCGGGACAAGTTCAGGTTTGATGGTTTTCAAATAAGTAAGAACCTGATTTTCATCGTCGGAGTTGCTATTAATAAAAACAATACTTCCGAATGAAAAAATCATTACCCGCTGTTGCATTTCAGGGGGGTGCCCTAAAATGGCGGCCAACGTATCCCCGTGCAAAATCAATGGCTCTTCCCAAGTATATTTTTTAGGGATATTACATTGGGCTGCGATGATGTTGAGATCGATTTCATTGGCTATAGCATAGGCTTTAAACTTCATGGTTATCACCTCAATTCCCAGGTTCATTATAACATAATTTGGGTCGGGATATGTAATCTCTTCAAAGTAGTGGAGGAAGCCCTATGTTAAGCAGCGGAAGGAGAGCACCTCTACCCTTTTTAATGGGGGCGTGATATGCTAAGGGTGTTTAATAATATTATAATTGCAAAAATGAGAGGATACTTATGATACGACGTCGCTGGATTTACTGTTTTTTGATAGGATGGATAATGATGATGCTCGTTGGGACGGATAGTTTTCCGGCTCAAGCTTTTCCAAACAACCGTCCTGAGGTGCGGGCACTATGGGTTGATGCCTTCCGAGACGGGTTTAAAACCCCGGACCAAGTGGAGCGCTTGATCCAAGATGCAGTTCGGAGCAATATCAATACCTTGATCGTCCAGGTCAGACGGCGCGGTGATGCGTACTATAATCACACTATAGAGCCGCGCACTGAAGATCCGGTATTGGAAGCGGGATTTGATGCTTTGCAATATCTGATCGATCGTGCCCGGCCACTAGGTATCGAAATCCATGCCTGGCTTAATACGTTGGTGGCATGGAACAGCCCAGTTCCTCCACAGGATCCCAATCATATCTGGAATGTTCATGGTCCGAAGGCCGTTGGCCGCGATAATTGGGTTTCGTATTATCGCACCTATGATAAAACCAAAAAAGCATGGTCGGATCAACTGACTCCTTCCTATTATTTGGATCCGGGCCATCCTGATGTCCAGGATTATACGGCAGCGGTGTATTTGAATGTCATCAAGCAATACCAGGTGGACGGGATTCATTTGGATTATTCCCGTTATGCCGGGTTAGGGTGGGGTTTCAATCCAACCAGTATTGAACAGTACAATTACCAGTTCGGAACAAGCGGTTTGCCAAGTCCTGATGATCCCCGTTGGCAGCAGTGGCGGCGAGAGCAGACGGCAAATCTGGTCCGGAAGATTTATCTGAAAGCGTTGGCCATCCGTCCAGATATAAAAGTTTCGTCAGCGGTTATTACCTGGGGTGACGGGCCGGTGAACGATGGAGATTGGGAGAAATCCCGTGCTTATGTCGATGTCGGCCAGGATTGGAGGAGTTGGTTGGAAGCCGGAATGATCGATATGGTGATTCCGATGAACTACTTCAGTGAATGGAATACCACTCAACAGCTTTGGTATAACCGCTGGATTGAGTGGGAAAAGAATCATCAATACGGACGGCAAATCGTGATCGGCCCCGGTATTTTCATGCAATATATTGAAGATAGTCTGGAACAAATCCGCCGGGCTCAGGCGCCGTCAGCTCTGGGCAACCGGGCGGCGGGAGTGGCGCTTTTTTCATATGGAGCCGCTCATTTATATAGTACGGATGATTTTAAAAACTCGAAGACATTGCCCAGACAGCCTCATCAATATTTGCCGGAGAGCAATGGTTGGTTTTTTGATGTGTTGGCTAAAGAAGGCGGGTATGTTGATCCCGTTTGGCAGACCTTTGTCCCAACTCAACCGGTATTTCCAACGCCGGTTCCTGTTCCGGATATGCCTTGGAAAACCCAACCGGTCACTGGATATATGATGGGGACGGTGGTTGATCGGGATGGCCAGGCTGAAATCTTCCGGCGTGTGGTGGTCGAACGACTGGTTGAAACAGGGGCTGAGGCCCAAACCAAAGAAACTACCAATATATGGGAAGTTTACACGGATGGCAGCGGCTGGTTCGGCCTGACGCAACTTCCGCCTGGTAAGTACCGGGTGAAAGTCGAAGGGGAAAAAATGGATTATCTAAGTGAAGTGGAAGTCATGCCCGGCCGGGTTGCCGAGGTCTATTTCCCCGAATATTGACCTTCGGTGTCAGGAACATTTAGCCTTAAAGTCTTTGTAATCTCTCTTTTTCTTGTCAGGATAATCGGGGATGCAAAGGTATTGTTCAGCATGGTTTAATTATACAATGTTCACTGTTTACAGTATACTGTTTAGGCATGAGGCTGAGTATAGTTTTCAGTTGACAGTTTACATTGTACAGTTCTTTGATCGGGTGCATAGTACACAGTTCACGGTTCAATATTCCCAAAACATCCGTTGGATTTCGGCGGTATCGTTGGTCTTGATTAATGCCAAGGCAAGAAGAATGCTTGCTTTTTGGGGATTTAAAGTGTCGGAGACGATGAAATTGCTGAGGTCGTCATTGATGGCACCGTTTCGGGTGACAACGCCGTTGCTTACTCGGGTGCTCCGGACGACGATGACTCCTTGGTTTTGGATTTCCTCAAAGGCAGTTCGCATGGCTGTAGACATATTGCCGTTTCCCAGCCCGGCATAGACCAATCCTTTAGCGCCGGTGGCGACAGCAGCTTGTGCCAGGGTGCTTCGGTTATCGACATGGCCGTAAATAATCTCGACCAGGGGGAGTTCAGTAAGGCCGTCGACGGTGAATTCGCTCATATAGGTATGCTTACGGGTGGGTTCCCGATAAAAGTGAGGCCTGCCATCGATGATATAACCCAGGTACCCCAGCTCAGGGGCTTTGAAACTATCCTGGAGCGAGGTGTTGGTCTTGGTTGCGTCCCGGCTGGAATTGATGGCGTTGTTTAAGGTGATCAACACCCCTTTACCGGATGCTTCTTCACTGGCGGCCAGAATAACGGCATTATAGAGATTGATGGGTCCGTCCGAACTGAGGGCCGATGCCGGCCGCATGGCTCCCACCACTACGACCGGTTTGGAGCTTTTTACTACCAAGTTAAGGAAATAAGCAGTCTCTTCCAATGTATCGGTACCGTGAGTAACCACAATGCCGTCAACAGAAGGGTCAGCCAGCAGGGTGTTGATGCGATTGGCCAGCGTAAACCAGATTTGGTGGGTCATTTCCGCACTGTCGATTTGGGCAATCTGTTCGCTGGAGATCCGAGCGATTTGATTGAGCGGCCCGTCAATACCGTGAATAATCTCCTGAATCGGCAGTATGGCAGGGTGATAGCTTGCGGTGTCGGTTATGGACTCTGAAATCCCGGCAATAGTGCCGCCGGTGGCCAAAATAACGATGTTTTTCATGGTGCCCTCTCTTAAAGTTAAGTTTTTGATGGTCCTGGATTATATTTTCGGGATCATTGTAAATCCTTGTTATGAAAAAAGCAAGTATAAGGCATTTTTGGGTATACTATATCATTAAAATACCCTGGAAGAGAAACGAATGGTACAGATCAATAATACCAGCTTAATGGGATGGAACTTCGATAATAGTTATGCCCGGTTGCCCAAAATTTTCTACAGTATTCAAAATCCGGTACCGGTGGCTTCACCCCAATTGGTGATTTTCAATGATGCTTTGGCAGAGACTTTGGGCTTGAATGTTCAGGCCTTGCGAAGCCAGGAGGGCGTTGAGATATTGGCCGGGAATCGGGTACCCGAAGGAGCTTTGCCGCTGGCTCAAGCTTATGCCGGTCATCAGTTTGGGCACTTTACCATTTTGGGAGATGGCCGCGCTTTGTTACTCGGCGAGCAGTTGACACCTGCCGGAGAGCGTTTTGATATTCAGCTAAAAGGATCAGGGCCAACCCCCTATTCTCGCCGGGGTGATGGCAGGGCCGCTCTCGTCCCCATGCTTCGCGAATATATTATCAGTGAGGCTATGTATGCCTTGGGAATTCCGACGACTCGTAGTCTGGCCGTAGTAGCCACTGGGGAATGGGTATACCGGGAAACGCCGTTGCCGGGTGCTGTGTTAACCCGGGTGGCTGCCAGTCATATACGGGTCGGCACCTTTGAATATGCGGCCTACCGTGGTTCGACAGAGGACCTTCGGGCACTGGCGGATTTTGCGTTAAGGCGGCATTATCCGGAGCATCTGCAGGCTGAAAACCGGTATCTGGCGTTATTTCGGGAAGTGATAAAGCAGCAGGCGCAGCTTATTGCCAAGTGGCAGCTGGTCGGTTTTATTCACGGGGTTATGAATACCGATAATATGGCCATCAGCGGCGAAACCATTGATCTCGGGCCTTGCGCTTTTATGGACGCCTATGATCCGGCCACGGTGTTCAGTTCCATCGATGTCCAGGGACGGTATGCGTATGGAAATCAACCTTCGATGGCGGAGTGGAATCTGGCCCGTTTTGCCGAAACGTTATTGCCGCTCCTGGATCAGGATGAGGGAAAAGCATTGGAGTTGGCGGAAGCGGCCCTTTCGGAGTTCGCTACTGAATACCGGCGCCATTGGTTGGACGGTATGCGTTCCAAATTAGGATTATTTGGTGAAGAAAGCCAGGATGAAGAGTTAATCTCCGAGCTTTTGCGGATGATGGAGATATATCGGGCCGATTATACCAATACCTTTCGGGTGCTGACGTTAGGCCGGGCCGATACCTCCGTTTTGTTTGGAACTTCGGAATTTGAAACATGGTACTCTTTATGGCAAGCCCGGTTAAGCCGTCAACGGGAGTCCCGGGAAGCGGTGGAGCGGTTGATGAAAACCAGTAATCCGGCCATTATTCCCCGGAACCACCGGGTGGAAGAAGCGCTGGAAAAAGCCGTCAATGAGGGCGACTATGGTGTAATGGAACGCTTGTTGAAGGTTCTGGCCCATCCCTATGCCTATCTCCCTGAGCAAGACGAGTATGCGGCTTTGCCGCCGGATTCTTTCGGTAACTATCGGACTTTTTGCGGGACCTAATTTAGGAGGGATGTTTTTTATCTCAGTCTGCTTGCCAAGGTTTTCAAAATTTGATATACTGTAACCATCGTTCATATGTCAAGAATAGTATAGAGTTGAGAAAGGAATACGGGCTTACGGACATGCGCTAATTATCCTCTTTTTAACAATTTCCAGCATTAACCGGTACACTTGGGGAATCTCGGGTGGATTTGGTATACGTATGGGATTGTAAAGGGGATGACCATTAACGCGTGTTTTTTTATGCCTGTTTGTGCGGTCTACCCCTATCCAAAAGGAGGGGTTTTTTTTGTTGTTATCCTTGGAAAATATCGTTCATTATGTGCAGGATCGTTGTCTGTTAAATATCGAAAACCTGAAAATCTTTGAAGGCGATCGGATCGGAGTCGTTGGCCGCAATGGCATTGGTAAATCGACGTTGTTGGGAATCATGGCCGGGACGGTTAAGCCTGATGCAGGAAGAGTTACCCGAAATGGTGCCTGTTCCTATCTGCAGCAGTTTGGTGCGGGGATGCAGTCAGATGGGGAAGTGGATGGAGTCTTGTTCAAAAAGTTTGGGACCCAGCAGGAATATCATGAGGCCATGAGCGGCGGAGAAAAGATGCGTTATCGCCTGGCTGTTGCGTTAAGTGAGGGAAATCCGTTGCTATTGGCAGATGAACCCACTGCGAATTTAGATATTAATGGGACAGAGTTGCTCCAAGCCATGTTGCAGGAATATCCGGGAGCATTGGTGCTTGTATCCCATGACCGCCAATTGCTGGATGCAGTATGTAACATCATCTGGGAAATTACAGACGGCCGTTTGAAGGTTTATCCCGGTAATTACAGCGACTATTATCGTCAAAAAGAAGTGGAGCGAAGACAGGAAGAACGGGAGTATGAAAATTATATCCGCGAAAAGGAACACCTGGAACAGGCTATTGCAGAACGGAAATCCCGGAACGTGTCAATGCGAAAGACACCGAAACGGATGGGTAATTCGGAAGCGCGCCTTCATAAGATGGGAAATCAAAAGGCTAAGGCTAATTTGGATAAAGCAGTTAAAGCTATTGAATCACGATTGGCTAAATTAGAGGTCAAAACCAAGCCCAAGGAGGCACCGGCGGTTAATTTTGAACTCAATGCCGCTGAGAGCGTATTTAGCAAAATAGTCATCCGAGGGGAGAATATTCATAAAAACTTCGGAGAACGGGTTTTATTCCGCGATCTGAATTTCAGTATTCAACGAGGCCAAAAAGTGGCCTTGTTTGGGAAAAATGGCTGCGGCAAGACGACGCTGTTGAAGATGATCGCCAATGGCGATGACGGGATTTATGTGTCGCCCAATGCCAGGCTGGGCTATTTCGATCAGGAGCTGCAAAATCTCGATCCTGACAAGTCCATCTTGGCCAATGTGATGGCTGACAGTGTACGGGATGAGGGCTTTGTTCGAAATTTCCTTGCCCAGTTGTTATTCCGCCGCGACGATGTCTATAAAAAAGTGGCAGTTTTAAGCGGCGGAGAACGGGTGCGCGTCGCTTTGGCCAAAATCATGGTGGGAGAAGCCAATGTGTTATTATTGGATGAACCTACTAACTTCTTGGATTTACCGGCGATCGAAGCGCTTGAAACCGTACTTTCTGAATATGACGGGACCTTGCTTTTTGCCTCCCATGACCGGCAGTTTATGAATAAGGTTGCTTCGCACCTGATGGTTTTTGACTATGAAGGAATTGAAGTGTTTGAGGGAAGCTATGAACAGTACCGGGAAGCTAAGCAGAGGAAAACGAGAAAGCATGATCTGAACCTGGAAGAGCGGATGATGCTCGAAAACCGTCTGGCTGAAGTGATTGGAAAACTTTCCGTTGTCACGGACCGGGATGAATATGCCCGCTTGGATGAGGAATATCGCAGGTTGCTCAGCATGAGGGGTGGTAGCAGGAATTAATGAGGGTATTTAATGGCTGAAAGTTTATAAACGTAGCAGATGTTTTATGATAAGATACATTTATGCGGATTCATAATTCATAGAATTTCAGTTTTGATATGACGTTCCGTATCGTATCGAAACGTTTTTTAAATGGAAAGATGAAACCGCCTGTGTAACTTATCGAGTAAAGAATTGAAAACTGGAAAGAGGGGCATCATGAGTAAAATCAAATTAGCACTTATCGGTTGTGGTTATCTCAATGAAATTGTAGCCAATGCCATGGCTGACGGATTTTTGCCAGAGTATGAGCTGGTCGGGGTATTGGACAGGAATCCTGAACAGGCCAAAGGATTTGCAGAACGTTTTGGTTGTAAAGCCTGTACTGACATTGATGATTTAATGGCATTGCAGCCGGAGTATACGGCAGAGGCGGCATCGGTCCAGGCGATAAGGGACTTTGCGGAAACGATCCTGAAGGGCGGTTCAAACCTGGTGGTATTGTCCATTGGCGCCTTCGCTGACCGGGAATTTTACGACCATATCAAAGATGTAGCTGTTCAACATCGGCGCCGGGTCTATATTGCCAGTGGCGCGGTAGGCGGTTTTGACGTGTTGCGGAGTGCAGCGTTGATGGGCCCGATTACCGCTTCTATCGGGGCTCAGAAAGCACCGGCTTCATTGAAAAATACTCCTCTGTTTACGGACCAATTAATGGAGATTACCCAACCGCAGCAGGTGTTCACTGGTACAACCAAAGAGGCGATTGGGCTTCTGCCAACCAAAGTTAATGTGGCTATTGCTACTGCTTTAGCCAGCGCCGGCCCTGAAAATACGGCCATGGATATTCAGGTGGTGCCGGGTTTCAAGGGTGACGAATACCGGATTGAGGTTAAAGGGGAGGAAGTCCGTGCTGAGTTAAATATTTACTCCAGAACCAGCGCTATTGCAGCTTGGAGTGTCATCGCTGTGCTGCAAAATGCCATAGCACCTATTGTATTCTAGTTCCAGGAGGATGCCATGTTTAAAAAGTTAGTGGCGATTGAACCGGTCAGCCTGATTCCGACGGCTGTCCAAAAGCTTTATGATTATGCCGGAGAAGTTGTGTTGTATGAAGATATCCCCAAAAGTAACGCTGAAATTATCCGGCGGATTGGGGATGCGGATGGGGTGTTGCTCAGTTATACCAGTCAAATCGATAAAGAAGTGTTGGAGGCCTGTCCCAATATCCGGTATATCGGGATGTGTTGCAGTTTATATTCGGAGGAAAGCGCCAATGTAGATATTCGTACAGCCCGGGCTAAAGGGATTACGGTCTATGGTATCCGGGATTACGGCGATCAGGGCGTAGTTGAGTATGTCATCAGTGAGTTGGTCCGGTATTTACATGGTTTCGGCGGGAAACAATGGCAGGATCAGCCGGTGGAACTGACGGATCTAAAAGTCGGTATCGTTGGTTTGGGTACGTCAGGCCAGATGATCGCTGCCGGTTTGCAGGCCTTGGGAGCGGATTTATATTATTTCAGCCGTACCCGAAAACCTGACCAGGAGGCTAAGAACATCAAATACCTGCCGTTGCGGGAGTTGCTGCCTGTGGTGGATGTGGTTTGCACCTGCCTCAACAAAAATGTGATCTTATTTTATGATGAGCAGTTTGAATGGCTGGGCCATCATAAAATCATGTTTAATACGTCGATTGGGCCTTCCCATGATGTATCCGCTTTGGCTCGATGGCTCGATCATGGAGATAATGAATTTTTCTGTGACTCGGCCGGTGCTCTCGGGGATGAGAAATTATTAGCCCATCCCCATGTGAATTGCATGAATGTATCCTCAGGCCGGACCAAGCAGGCTTTTGTCCGTTTGAGTGAGAAAGTGCTGAAAAATATCGAGACTTTTCTGGCTGAACATAAGCTGGGTTGAACACGTTATCAGCTTTCAGCAAG
Source organism: Bacillota bacterium (assembly GCA_029776205.1). GTDB lineage: Bacteria > Bacillota > UBA4882 > UBA8346 > UBA8346 > JAKOSX01. The sequence goes on from JAKOTQ010000077.1 coordinate 18,342, forward strand.
GACAAGCGGCTCCATTTAAGGAGTTGAGTTTACGGTTGTGGGCTTTGTGCTATTGCGTGTTAAGGTTTATCGATAGTTAAGGCAGGCGTGGGGCGCCTGCCTTTCCTTGTTATAAATATTTTTCGATAACGGGGGCAATCGCTTCCGGCTCGGTGGTGGGTTCAAAGCGGTCGACGACGTTTCCTTCCCGGTCGATCAGGAATTTGGTGAAGTTCCATTTAATATCTTTATTTTCCAGGTATTCGGGGTCATTTTGGAGGATTTCAGCCAGTTTTGGGCCGATGGGATGTTTCATGTCCAATCCTTTAAAGGGCACTGCCGAACTTAAATACTTAAACAGGGGATGGGCTTTTTCGCCCCGGACGTCGACCTTTGCGAACATTGGGAAGGATACGCCGAAATTGACGGAGCAAAATTGCTGAATTTCACTGTTGCTGGCCGGTTCCTGTTCAAATTGATTGGATGGGAAACCGAGCACTTTGAAGCCTCGATCATGATATTTTTGGTAGAGTTTCTGTAAGCCTTCGTATTGGGGCGTAAATCCGCATTGACTGGCGGTGTTGACGATGAGCAGTACCTTGCCCCGAAAATCTTCCAGGGATCTTTCCTGGCCGTCAATGGTTTTGACTTTGAAATCATAGATGTTCATTGTCTTAATCTCCTCGAAAGTATAGATTTTTTGGAGTATATGATATTTTCGGGGAAAATATTTATGGAAGTTTTGGAGCGGGGAATACCATATTGGCCGGTAGTATGGTCTAAAAATAAAGGAATTTTAGGCGGGGCGAAGGTGAAGATGATAAATATCACAATGAGGCCGATAAAGGCGGCTATCGACCAGACTGCCGGGATATTTACGCTTTCCCGGTAACAGTAGAGGGCCAGGGATTGGCCTACGGCAATGGTGAAGAGGAAGATCAGGATATCAATCCACATGAGTTTAATCCCGAAAGCCTGTGTATAAAAATAATAAAGCAGGGGAACGGTGATTAGCGATGTGACGAGCGCTATCAACGTACAGGTGAACCATATATCTTTGTCCAGCCCATAGGCCATCCCTTTGACAATATAGTACAGAGCCCACCAGCCGATCACTGGCAGCGGAAGCATTTTCAGATGTTCCCAGACGCTTTGGTTGACCGGGGCAATGAGGCCGATCAACAGGTTTCCTTTGGATAGATCGAAACAAAAATGGAGCAGGGAACCGATGCAAAATATAAAGGGAATCCCTTTCAAAATCCATTTTTCCGGTAAGGATAAGGCCTGATAATCCATGGCTTTCACCTCGTCTGTTATTTTAAACGTACATATAATTTATAGCCCAAATCTTGACAAAAAATTCGGCCGAACCTATAATAGGCTACAAAGTAAATAACTGTAAATGCGATGAAGAGGAAGAGTAAACAAGGACTCAGCCGATAGAGAGCCCATGAGGGTGGAAATTGGGCGGTTCGAACTTGTTGAAGAGGCCTTGGAGCAGTGGCCGAAATCGAAGTAAGCCAACTTTCCCGTTATTGAGGAGGAATCAGGATCGTTTGATTCCAAAAGCGGAGCTATGCTCAATGTAGGTGGTACCGCGGAAGTTAACCTTTCGTCCTTAGGGATGAAAGGTCTTTATTTTTATAGGGAAGAGATGATCATCCGGGTTGCGTTGACCAACCGGCGAACGACTCCGGAATTATACCAAATCATACGGATCATAGGGGAGAAACGGGTAAGGTATCGATTGGAGCGGTGTTTGGAGATGCTGAAGTGATTTTAATTCTTTACTGACTATCGTGGAGGAGTCAACGGATTATCTTCGTGTTGATATGAAAGGGCGTTTGGATGAGATTGGGTTTAAAGGAGGCAAACTCTGATGGTTTATGATATGAACCCACAAATGAAAGAACGGATTGAACGGACGATCCGTAACCTTGAAAAACATAATATCCATGGCCTTTTTGTCGCTGATGAAAACGAGTTGCGCATGAAGCTCCAGGAATGGATACCTGAAGGGTCAACCGTAGCCGTGGGGGACTCCATGACATTATCTGAAACGGGAATCATTGAGATGTTGCGTAACGGGAATTACCATTTTCTCGATAAATACCGGCCTGGAATTACCCGTGCCGAAAAACAGGATATTTACAGGCGTAGCTTTAGTGCTGACACCTTTTTGTGCAGTACCAATGCACTGACAGAAACAGGTGAACTTTACAATGTGGACGGCAATGGCAGCCGGGTGGCAGCGATGATTTACGGTCCTGATCAGGTGATTGTGGTTGCAGGCATCAACAAGATCGTTAAGAATCTGGAAGAAGCGGAAGAGAGGGTTCGTAAGACTGCCGCGCCGCTGGATGCGAAACGGTTGCAGAAGAAGACGCCCTGTGTTTCATTGGGGTATTGTGTGGATTGTCAAAGCGATGATCGGATTTGCAACGATGTTGTCATCATTAAACGGCAATTCGTTAAAGGACGGATCAAAGTGATTATCGTTGGGAAACCCCTAGGTTATTAGGTTGGAATTTCTAGCAAAGAAATTTACCAAAATTTTTAAAAAATGGGTTGACAGAAAAGTTTGTCCTGGTGTATATTGCATATATAAGTAAACAAGTAGGAATAATAATAATTTTAAAATAAAGTGAGTCTCCGATTACCTCTATAGGTAACAAGGATATTCACTATTTTCTTACATACAATTCCTACTTATTTGATCGAAATACTAAATAATTATTAAGGAGGAATGAAAGATGAAGAGGAAAATCGGTTTACTATTTGCCCTGATTTTGGTTTTAACGTTGGGTTTGGTTTCGGTGTCTGCTGCTGACCGGCCGATTACGTTACTGAATGTTTCCTATGATCCAACCCGTGAATTGTATCAGGATTATAACGCGGCTTTTGTGAAGTACTGGAAAGCCAAAACCGGCCAAACTGTGACCATTCAGCAGTCCCATGGCGGATCGGGAAGTCAGGCCCGCGCAGTCATTGACGGATTGGAAGCGGATGTAGTGACCTTGGCATTAGCCTACGATATTGATGCCATTGTCGAAAAGGCGAAATTAATCCCGGCCCAATGGCAAAAACGGTTGCCGGATAACAGTGCGCCTTATACCTCAACCATTGTTTTCTTGGTCCGTAAAGGAAATCCGAAAAACATCAAAGATTGGGACGACTTGGTTAAACCGGGCATTACGGTGATTACTCCGAACCCTAAAACTTCCGGTGGTGCCCGTTGGAACTATCTGGCTGCTTGGGGATATGCTTTAAAGAAAAACGGCAATAATCAACAAAAGGCCCAGGAGTTTGTCACCAAGCTCTTTAAGAATGTGCCGGTGCTGGATTCAGGCGCTCGGGGTTCAACCAATACCTTCGTCCAACGCGGCATTGGCGATGTGTTGCTCGCTTGGGAAAATGAGGCTTTCCTTGCCCTCAACGAGTTGGGAAAGGATAAATTTGAAATTATTGTTCCGTCGATCAGTATCTTGGCTGAGCCTCCCGTAACTATCGTCGATAAGGTGGTCGATAAACGAGGAACACGTAAATTGGCTGAAGAGTATCTCAAATATCTTTATTCCAGGGAAGGTCAAGAAATCGTAGCCCGTAACTATTATCGGCCCCGGTTGAAATCCGTTGCGGAGAAGTATGAAACCCAATTTCCCAAGGTCAAACTTTTCACCATCGATGAAGTATTTGGCGGTTGGCAGAAAGCGCAAACCATTCACTTTAACGACGGAGGAATTTTTGACAAGATTTATCAGGCGAAATAATTCACGTATATGTTTGTGAATCAACATACCATTTTTCTGTTGAAAGCGAGCGCGTGACATGAGGAAAACCCAAAGTATCCTGCCGGGCTTCGGCCCGGCCCTCGGTTATACCCTTACCTATATCAGCCTGGTATTATTGATCCCCTTGGCCATGGTTTTTCTGAAGACCTTGACGATGAGTTGGGAAACATTTTGGAGAACAGTCACTGACCCACGGGTACTTGCATCCTATCGGTTGAGTTTTTTGGCTTCCTTTTTGGGGGCGTCAATTAACGGAATTTTCGGGTTGTTACTAGCTTGGGTGTTAGTACGTTATCGATTCCCCGGGCAACGGATCATCGATGCTTTGCTGGATTTGCCCTTTGCCATGCCGACGGCAGTGGCTGGGATTGCCTTAACGACCCTTTATTCGACCAATGGCTGGTTTGGCCGGTATCTAGAGAATATCGGGATCAAGGTAGCATATACGCCGCTGGGAGTCGTGGTCGCGTTAACTTTTATCGGGTTGCCCTTCGTGGTTCGGACGATTCAGCCGGTATTGCAGGATTTGGATAAGGAATATGAGGAAGCGGCGGCCAGTTTGGGTGCAAGCCGGTGGCAGACCTTTTCACGGGTCATTTTTCCGGCACTGGTGCCCAGCTGGCTCACAGGTTTCGCCTTGGCCTTTGCCAGAGCTTTGGGAGAATATGGTTCGGTCGTTTTTATTTCGGGGAACATGCCGATGCGGACGGAGATTACGCCGCTATTGATCCGGACCAAATTGGAACAGTTTGATTATACGGGTGCTACGGCTATCGCTCTGGTGATGATGATCATCTCGTTTATCCTGTTGCTTATCATCAATTTGCTACAAAACTGGAATCGCCGACGAATGGCGTCGCATTAGGATGGGAGTGAGAGGATGAAACGTTTTAGAGGGATCCGAAAAGGTCAAAACGAGGGAAGTATCATTACTGAGCCGATTTGGCTACAGAGGATGCTCATCGGCGTAGCGGTTGGATTTGTCATCGTATTCTTAATTGCTCCGTTGCTTATTGTGTTCGGGCAGGCCTTGGCCAAAGGATGGGACGCCTATTGGGAAGCTATCCGGGAACCGGATACCTTTAAGGCGATTCAATTAACATTGCTGACAGCGGCAATATCCGTCCCTCTCAATTTGATCTTCGGTGTGGTGGCTGCTTGGCTCATTGCGAAGTTTGATTTTTGGGGTAAGAACTTTTTATTAACCTTGATTGATTTGCCCTTTGCCATCTCCCCGATTATTTCCGGACTTATCTTTGTATTACTCTTCGGATTGCAGGGATTGTTAGGACCTTGGCTCAGCCAATACAATATCAAAATCGTCTTTGCAGTGCCCGGTATCATTTTGGCGACCATCTTTGTGACGTTCCCTTTTGTGGCCCGGGAGCTGATACCGGTGATGCAAAGTTTGGGAAATGAAGAAGAGGAAGCTGCGATCGTACTTGGTGCCAATGGTTGGCAAATGTTTTTCAAAGTAACTTTACCCAATATCAAGTGGGGGTTGTTATATGGCGTTATCTTGTGTAATGCCCGGGCTATGGGCGAATTTGGCGCTGTCTCGGTGGTTTCCGGCCATATTCGCGGCCAAACCAATACGATTCCGCTGCAAGTCGAGATCCTGTACAACGAATATAATTTTACCGCTGCCTTTGCGGTGGCTTCATTACTGGCTTTACTGGCATTAATAACGTTAATTGTGAAACATGTGGTCGAGTGGAAAAGCGGCCGACATCATTCCAATAGCGTTCAAATAAATCGGTTTAAAGAAGGAATAAGTCATGAGTATTAAGGTTGAGCATATCACAAAAAATTATGGAGATTTTCAGGCGCTTAAAGATTTGAGCCTGGATATTCCCGGCGGTGAACTGGTTGCCTTATTAGGGCCGTCAGGGTCCGGGAAGACCACGTTACTCCGGATCATCGCCGGATTGGAGCAGCCTGACAGCGGAAGGATCACGTTTCATGGGGAAGACGCGACCAGCCAAAGCGTTGGTAAACGTCAAGTCGGCTTCGTATTTCAACATTATGCCCTCTTTCGAAATATGACAGTATTTGAAAATGTGGCATTTGGACTCCGGGTTAAACCCCGTCGGGAGCGTTTGCCGGAGTCGGTAATTCGTGCTAAAGTCCATCAACTGTTGAAGCTGGTTCAGATGGAGTGGTATGCAGACCGGTATCCTTCCCAGCTTTCTGGTGGGCAGCGCCAGCGGATTGCATTGGCCAGGGCGCTTGCCGTGGAACCGAAAGTATTACTTTTGGATGAACCCTTTGGAGCGTTGGATGCCAAAGTGCGCAAGGAACTGCGGCGTTGGATCCGGCAGTTACATGATGAAATCCATATTACCAGTATTTTTGTAACCCATGATCAGGAGGAAGCCCTGGAAGTCGCTGACCGGGTCGTCGTTATGAACAACGGCAGGATCGAACAGATCGGTACTCCCGAAGAAGTTTATGAACATCCGGCCAACTTGTTTGTTTATCAATTTCTGGGCGATATTAATTTGTTTCAGGGGCGGGTGGATGGCAACCGGATTAAGGTTGGCAACAGCGAGGTGGCATTTCCGGAACTGGCGGGAATGGCAATTCCCGATGATAAAACGGCCATCGCTTATGCCAGACCCCATGAGCTGGAGGTTTATGGCGAATCTCACGGAGAAAATGCCATTGAAGCTGAAGTGCGGCATGTTCGGGTTATCGGTCCTACGGTCCGCTTGGAGTTGCGGCGCCGGGACAACGGGGGTTATCTGGACGCAGAGCTGTCCAAAGAGCGTTTTCATGAGCTCAAGGTGAGAGTCGGGGAACGGGTCTTTGTTGAATTGCGCAATCTAAAGATTTTTGTTGAAGACTATCAGATTTGAAAGGGTGAAAGACAGAATCATGAAGCTTTTCATCAATGGTCAAGAAGAAACTGTCTCATTGGAAGAGGCCTCCATCGCGGAATTGCTCAGTCACAAAAGGGTGGAAATGCCGGAGATGGTTTCTGTGGAATATAACGGCCGTTTTTTGAGACGGGATGAGTATGAAAGGATTCGGGTGAAGGATGGAGACCGTATCGAATTTCTGTATTTCATGGGCGGAGGTTCGAACTGACGTTATATCAAGATAAATCCATGAGCTTCAGGCGAAGGCGTTTGAAAAACGCTGACGGAGGGATGAGAAAATGAATCTTACGGAAGAACAGATTGAGCGGTATAGTCGGCACATTATTTTGAAAGACGTGGGTGGCGCGGGACAGGAGAAAATCCTCCAAGCCAAAGTGCTGATCATTGGAACCGGAGGGTTAGGGGCTCCGGCTGCTTTATATTTAGCTGCAGCCGGCGTTGGAACCATTGGCCTGGTTGACGGGGATACCGTTGATCTTTCCAATTTGCAGCGTCAGGTGATTCATTTCACGGCGGATGTGAAACGATTGAAAGTAGACTCGGCCAGGGAAAAAATCGAAGCTCTCAACCCGGATGTTAAGGTGGTTACATACCCCGAGCGGGTTCATGCGGAGAATATCGCCGCGATTATTAAGGATTATGATTTTATCATTGACGGGACGGATAATTTTCCGGCGAAGTTCCTGATCAATGATGCTTGTGTCTTACATAGCAAACCCTTTTCCCATGGTGGGATATTGCGGTTTGACGGGCAGACCATGACGTATTTGCCGGGCAGTGCCTGTTATCGGTGTGTTTTCAATTCGCCGCCGCCTAAAGGAGCGGTGCCAACCTGCAGTGAAGCCGGGATCCTGGGGGCGGTGGCCGGGATGTTGGGGACCATCCAAGCGGCAGAAGCCTTACGTTATATCCTTGGAAAAGGAAAGTTGCTTACAAACCGTCTGCTGATTTTTAATGCATTGGATATGGAATACCGTCAAGTGAATATCCGGCAGAACCCGGAATGTCCTATCTGTGGGGAGCGCCCGATCATTACCAAATTAGTCGATTATGAACAGCCGGTCTGCGACTTAAGGAGTCGGTATCATGCTTAAAATCAAACAAAGTGTACGGGATGCCATGATTCGTCTGGCGAAAGCCGAAAGCCCGATTGAAGCCTGTGGTTATTTGGCCGGTATTGACGGGGAAGCTCGCTTGTTGATCCCGATGACCAACGTAGATCATAGCCCGGAGCATTTTTCATTCGCGCCGGAAGAACAGTTTAACGCTTTAAAACAAGCTCGGGATGCCGGACTCAGGCTAAATGCTGTCTTTCACAGCCATCCGGCCACGCCGGCCCGGATGTCGGCTGAAGATATACGGTTGGCCCATGATCCGGATATGGTCTATATCATTGTGTCGCTCATGGAAGCGGAACCGGTGATCCGGGGATATCGGATGGAGGGCCGACAGCCAGTGGAAATCATGCTGGAAATTACGGAGGATGCATAAATATGGCTCAATCAAACTTGGATTTGGTTGCTTTAAAGAAAGTTGGAATGATCCAGCAAAAACAGAAGGATTTCTTTGCGTTACGCCTCCATGCGGTGGGGGGCGATTTTACAGCCGAACAATTGCGGAAGATCGCCGAAGTATCCGAGAAGTACGGCAGAGGACAGATCCATGTTTCCACACGGCAAGGGATGGAGATCCATTTTGTCCATTTTTCTCAATTGGAAAAAGCCCGGTTGGAGCTGGAAGAGGCGGGCATTGCTATGGGAGCCTGCGGCCCGCGGGTCCGAATCGTAGTGGCTTGCCCGGGTGAATCCACTTGCCGTTGGGGAATTATCGATACGAAAAAAATAGCTAGATATTTGGATCAGGCCTATTTTCGCCAGGATACGCCTCACAAGTTTAAGATGGGGGTGACCGGTTGCCCTCATAATTGTGCGAAAGCCACTGAAAATGATTTGGGCGTGATGGGCGGTATTTTACCGGGTTGGAAGAGAGAAAACTGTACCGGTTGCGATCTCTGTGTCTCAAGCTGCCCGGTGGGAGCCATCGCTCAGGTCGACGGAGAGTATCGCTTGGATGAATCCAAATGCATTTATTGCAGCATTTGCACTTCCAACTGTCCGACAGATGCATGGTATCCTGCAAAGAAAGGATATATCCTGTGGATCGGCGGTACTATGGGTAAGGTTCCCCGTTTGGGGACGAAATTGAAGAAGCTCATTGATAGCGAGGATGAATTATACGAGACCATTGAGAAGGTCATTCGGTACTACCAACAGCATGGCAGGAAGCGGGAGCGTTTCGGCCATATGATCGAACGTCTCGGCGAGGACAAAGTGAAGGAGGATTTGCTGGATGGGTCAGGAGATCAAAAAAAGCCTTGATTTGCATGGGGTGGTTTGCCCGTTGAATTTTGTCAAAACCAAACTGGCTCTGGAAACGTTGAATTCCGGGGAATGGCTCGAAGTGATCCTGGATGAAGGGGATGCCATGCTCAATGTGCCCCGGAGCCTAAAGGAAGAGGGCCATCGGATCGTTAAGGTGACACCGCTTGGTCAGACTTACAGTGTCATCGTTGAAAAAGGGGCCTGAACTTTTAGCGGAAAGGAGAAGGCCGGATGAAAGAGATCGTTGCCGACTTACAGGAACGGTTTGCCGGAAGCAGTATTGAAGAACTGTTAGAGTATTTTTTAAAGGGATATGGGAACCGGATTGCGCTGGCGTCCAGTCTTGGTGTAGAAGATCAGGTCCTGACCGATTTGGTGCTAAAGGTTAAGCCGGATGCCCGTATTTTTGTATTGGATACCGGGCGGCTGCCCCAGGAAACCTATGCAACTTTAACTGCAACCCGAAAACATTATGGGCGTAACTTTGAAGTTTATTTTCCGGATACGGCGGCTGTTGAAAAGATGGAAAGTGAAATGGGGCCGGACTTTTTTTATGAAAGTGTGGCGAACCGTCTTTATTGCTGCAATGTCCGGAAAGTGCAACCGTTAAAGAGGGTGCTTGGCACCTTGGATGTCTGGATCACCGGACTGCGCAGGGAACAGGCGCCGACCCGTTCCGGGCTGCAACGGATCGAATGGGATGAGACCAACGGATTGCTTAAGTTAAATCCGTTGATCGATTGGAACACCCAACAGGTTTGGGATTATATCCGTGACCATCAAATTCCCTATAATCCGTTACATGATCAGAATTATCCCAGTATTGGCTGTGCTCCCTGTACCCGGCCAGTTGCTCCGGGAGGGGACCTTCGATCCGGCCGGTGGTGGTGGGAGGAACCGGAACATAAAGAATGCGGTTTACATTTTCACCATGGAAAATTGATACGGAGGAACGCTCATGAATCAACTGGAGAAGCTGGAGAGTCAAAGCATTTATATCCTGCGTGAAGCCTATCGGGAATTTAAACATTTGTGTATGTTGTGGTCCATCGGTAAGGACAGCACAGTCCTTTTGTGGCTGGCCCGCAAGGCTTTTTTTGGCCATGTACCTTTCCCCTTGGTTCACATTGACACGTCTTATAAGATTCCGGAGATGATCGCTTACCGGGACCGGCTGGCCCGGGAATGGAACCTAAAGATGATTGTCGGGTCAAACCGACAAGCTATTGAGGCGAAAGAGACTTTTCCCGATGGCCGGGTTGACCGGATTGCCTGTTGCCGAAGTTTAAAGGCGGAAGCGCTAAAACGCACTTTATCAGGAGAATGGCCCCGGTTACGGTATAATCAACAAACAGAGCAATATGAACCCGAGCAGTATCAGGAAGCCTATACCGGAGTCATTGTGGGGGTAAGGGCTGATGAGGAAGGCAGCCGCTCCAAAGAACGATACTTTTCTCCTCGCGATCAGGAAAATGAGTGGGATGTGGGCGATCAGCCGCCGGAATTATGGAATCAGTTTAAAACCGATTTTGCGCCCGGGACCCATATTCGGATTCATCCGCTGTTAGATTGGACAGAGTTGAATATCTGGGAATACATTCAAAGGGAGAATATCCCGGTAACATCTCTGTACTTTGATCAGGGCGACGGGAAGCGATACCGTTCCCTGGGCTGTTACCCTTGTACCAAACCGGTGGAATCTACTGCCCGGAATGTGGCTGAAATTATTGAAGAACTGAAAAGCGGCAAATTTGCCAATATTGCGGAACGTTCCGGCAGGGAGCAGGATCGGGAAGATGGAGGAACATTAGAGACTTTACGACGGGATGGGTATATGTGATGAAGCAAGAACGGGAACAGATGAGTATTGTGATTGTCGGCCATGTGGATCATGGAAAAAGCACAGTTATCGGCCGTTTATTGGCAGATACCGGATCTTTGCCTGAGGGGAAATTGGAACAGGTGCGGCAACATTGTGCTCGGAATGCCAAACCTTTTGAGTATGCTTTTTTGCTAGATGCATTAAAGGATGAACAGGCTCAGGGCATTACCATTGATACAGCCCGTTGCTTTTTCAAGACGGCAAAGCGGAATTATATCATCATTGATGCACCGGGACATATTGAGTTTTTAAAAAATATGATCACCGGTGCAGCCCGGGCGGAAGCTGCCCTCTTGGTGATCGATGCCAAAGAAGGTATTCAGGAAAATTCGCGGCGTCATGGATTTATGCTCTCGCTGTTAGGCATCGATCAAGTGGTAGTGTTGGTCAACAAAATGGACCTGGTCAATTATGAGCAGCGGGTCTTTGAAGATGTGGTAAAGGAATACCGGGATTTTCTTAGACAGATCAAGGTGGACCCCATCGCTTTTGTTCCGATTTCAGCCCGGGAAGGTCATAATTTAGCTTCCTGCTCAAAAGAGATGCAGTGGTATGAAGGGCCTTGTGTGTTAGAGCTTATCGATAGCCTAAAAAAAGAAAAAAACCTGACGGAGCAGCCATTTCGCCTGCCGGTTCAGGACATATACAAGTTTACCGAAGCCAATGACGACCGGCGGATTGTGGCCGGGACGGTTGAAACCGGGAAGGTGAAAGTCGGTGATGAGGTGATTTTTCTACCGTCATCGAAACGGGCGGTGATCCAGAGTATTGAAGGCTTCAATGAGCCAGTGAAGCGTGAAGTCGGTGCCGGGTATGCCACTGGGGTGACGTTGGCACCTCAGATATATATTAAGCCGGGTGAAATCATGTGTCGTACCGGAGAACCGCTACCGGTGGTCGGGAATACCTTCCGAGCCCATCTGTTCTGGTTGGGCCGCCATCCGATGGTAGCCGGGAAAAAATATAAGCTGAAGTTGGCCACGCAGCGGGCTACGGTTTACTTGAAACAGATCGAACGGGTATTGGATGCGGCTGAATTGTCCGTTGATACCCAAAAAGATCGGATCGAACGGCATGATGTGGCGGATTGCATTTTGCAGACTGTGAAACCCATCGCTTATGATTTGTCCCGGGATATTGCAGCGACAGGCCGCTTTGTCATCATTGATCATTATGAGATTGCAGGCGGCGGTATTATTACCGGGAGTATCGCTGAAACAGACTATATCAAAACCCATGTGTCAGAGCGGGAAGTGGCTTGGGAGAAAAGCAATATTTCCCCGGAACAACGAGCTTCCCGTTTTGGGCAACGTCCCAAATTCATCGTAATTACCGGTACTTTCGATGGGCTTCAGGCCAATGTGGCCAAAGGGTTGGAAGAAAAGTTATTCCGTAACGGCCACAATGTTTACTACCTGGCTATCGCCAATTTGTTACACGGGCTGTTCGATGCCGGGTTAGGCCGCGGCGAAGAGGAGCGGGAAGAGGATATCCGGCGTTTGGGAGAATTGGCTAGGATATTTACTGATGCAGGACTGATTTTTATCACGGATATTCCGAGGCTGGATTCATATGAAATTGACATTTTAAAGGCATTGAACCAACCTAATGAGATTTTAGTAATTGATTTGGATGAATATGTCTCGGCCAGTGATACGGCCGGGGAGAGTTTAGAGATACTCCTGAAACAGATTGAAACCGTGTTGTATCAGCGAGACATTGTGTGGGATTATTCCATTTAGAAAGCTGGGGAGAGAATGGCGGAGTTTTTACCGGTGATGCTGAAGACCACTGGGCTCCCTTGCCTGGTGGTGGGCGGAGGAAAGGTGGCTTTGCGAAAGGTCCTGGCCGTGTTGCGTTTTGGAATAAGCGTGACGGTGGTTGCCGAGGAACTGGCACCGGGATTGCGTAAACTGGTTGAGCGCCGTTGGATCCGATGGCGACAGCGAAAGTTTTCTCCCGTGGATTTGCTTGGGACGAAAATGGTGATAGCCGCTACCGATGATTCACAGGTCAATCGGCGGGTTGCCTGGTGGGCCCGGCGATTGAACCTTTATTATAACACTGTAGACCATATGGAGTTATCCAATTTCATCTTCCCGGCGGTTTATCGTTCCGGTGCACTTACAGTAGCTGTTTCCACCCAAGGGTACTATCCGGCGGCCGCCCGGAAGATCAAGCGGGAGTTCGCTCGTAACTATGGGACGGTTTATCGCGAATATTTAGAAAAGTTGAGAGGATACCGGGAGCGGATTAAAAAAGCGGAGCCATGTCCGAAGCGACGCCGTGCCATTTTAAATCAGCTTCTGAATGTGAGCGTTGAACAAGTGATTCACTGGAGCGAAGCGGATTTTGGAGTGTGGTTGGAACGTGAGTGATAATGTTGATTTACATGTGTTAGGGATAGATTTTAACAGTGCTCCACCGGAGATTCGGGCCCGGTTTCACTTAACCTCATCACAAATCGCTGAGGTCTATAACCTTCATGTAATACCTGTGCCCATGATGATTCTATCAACGTGCAACCGGACGGAGTGTTACATGATGGGTTCCGAAACGACGGAGAAATCCTTTGCTCATCTGGAAAAAGTTTTTGATGAGTCTATCGAGCGGAGGTATTTTTACCATTATGCCGGCACAGAAGCCTGGCTGCACCTTTTAGAGTTGGCGGTCGGGTTGAAGTCGATGTTAATTGGTGAAACGGAGATTTTAGGCCAATTGCAGGATGCGATTCAGTGGAGTGTGAATCATGGCGGGATGACCCGGGAACACCAACAGGTGTTGGGGCAAATTGTGGCCGCTGCCCGCCGTATCCGGCATCAAACGAAGATTGGCGGGTTTAGTTCTTCTTTGTATACTCTGATTCTTCGGGAGTTAAAAGAGAGTCAAAAGAATCTGGATGGATTGAGAGTATTGACATTGGGTAATGGAGTCATCGCCCGAAATTTGGTGCAAGCTTTGTGTCATCACGGAGTATCGACCACCATCTTAGCTCGGAATGGCGGAAAAAAGCATGGCAAACCCCAACCGGTGATTCCCGGGGTTCGGATCGTATTTGGCTATGATCATCTCCCTGGTCTGCTCCGGGAACATCAGGTGATTGTGACGGCAACAGCTGCCCCTCATTATCTGGTGAAAGCAGAGCATCGGGAATTGCTGCAGGGAAAATGCCTTATCGATCTTTCCTTTCCACGGAATATCGATCCGCTGCTCGGAAGGAACGGGGGTTGTCAGTTGTTGGATTTGGAATATTTCGCTTGTCTTTCTGCAGCAAACCGATTGCACAAAGCCCAGGCTGTTATTGATGCCAGAAATCAGTGTTTAGCCTCTTTGAATCGGATAATCTTAAAATTATACCGGAAGTCGAAAGAACCGGTTCGCGCCGGATTGACCGGGTGACGAAACGGATAGGATCTGAGGGAGAAGGATGAACCGATTATTGAAGATAGGTACTCGCGAGAGTAAGTTGGCGTTGTGGCAAACGGAATATGTGCGGGCGAGTCTGAAGAGGGTATTTCCCGAATTGGAATGTACCGTCCATTGTATTAAAACGCTGGGGGATCGCCAACCGGACCTTAATCTCCTGGAAAACCAGGGTAAAGGGGTTTTCTGCAGTGAGTTGGAACAGGCTTTGCAACGGGGTGAGATCGATCTGGCCGTTCACAGTGTGAAGGACCTGCCAGGGCAATTGGCTGACGGCCTTGTTTTAGCCAGCTTTCTGAAACGGGAAGATCCCCGGGAAACATTGGTAGCTCGGGATGGACTTTCCCTGAGTGATTTGCCGCCCGGTGCGGTCATCGGAACCAGCAGTATCCGCCGGCAGGTTCAATTGGCTAATATCCGTCCGGATTTACGGTTTGAACCGATTCGGGGCAATGTGGAAACCCGGATCCGGAAAGTCCTGGATGGCCAATATGATGCGACGATCCTGGCGTTAGCCGGGTTACGCCGGTTGGGATTGGAACATTATATCACCCAAGTGTTTGAGTTATCGGAGATGGTTCCTGCGCCGGGACAGGGCTGTATCGGTGTGGAGATCCGGGAAGACGATGGGGAATTGGCTGCTCTACTACGGCAGATATCCGATGTTGAGACAGAGACCGTCGTCCGGGCTGAACGGGCCTTTTTAAAAGGAATGGGGGGCTATTGCCGCTTACCTTATGGAGCGTACGGCGTTCTAAAAGAAGGCGAACTGGAGTTAACCGGAATGTTCGGAGAAAGGGAATACCTTTCGATGATGACATTGAAAGCTATGCCCGCTGAAGCGGAAATTTTGGGTGCCCGATTGGCCGAAGCGTTATTGGAAGGGAAGAGGGATGAACCATGTTATCCGGTTACGTATGCTTGTTAGGGGCTGGTCCGGGAGATGCGGGGTTGATCACCCGGATTGGGCTGGAATATTTGAAACGGGCCGATGTGGTACTTTATGATCACCTGATCCCTGCCCAATTACTGTTGGAGACCTGTCCGGGCTGTCAATGGATACCGGTGGGGAAACGCTGCGGTATGCCTTCTATGGAGCAGGCAGAGATTAACCGGTTGTTGATTGCAAAAGCCAAAGCCGGTTATTTTGTAGTTCGGCTTAAGGGAGGGGATCCCTTTTTATTCGGCCGGGGCGGAGAGGAAGCCGAAGCTTTGGCCCAGGCGGGAATCCCTTATTTTGTGGTTCCGGGGATTTCATCGAGCCTCAGTGTCCCAGCAGCTGCCGGTATTCCGGTCACCCACCGTAAGGTGGCTCACAGCGTCACGATCCGAACTGGGCACTATGGTGACTTTTACCAGACGGAAGGCCGACCGACGCAAGTGGTATTGATGTCTTTGAATTCACTGTCTGAGGTAAGCGACACACTTATTACCGAAGGTTATCCGCCGGAGACCCCGGCGGTGGTTATTTCCAGGGGAACGACTCCTTTTCAGAAAGTAGTTTCAGGGACTCTCGGTACCATCCCAACATTAGCAAAGGCAGCCGGTTTGCAGGCACCGGCATTATTGGTGGCCGGAGAAGCAGCAGCGTTAAACGAAATCTTGTATTGGAAATCCAATCTGCCACTAAACGGAAAACGCATTTTGTGGGCCGGGGTGCAATCGGGAGACGATCTCGCCAGTCTGGAAGACCTGAAAATGCTCGGGGCAGAGGTTATTTACTTGCCGGTACTAGCGGTCCGTCCGATGACTATGTCTAAATTAGCCCAGATATTGGCGGAAGTTGTTGACTATTCTTGGCTGCTATTTACCAGCCAAAACGCAGTAAGGATATTTTTTGAGGCCATGTTGGCCGAAGGTAAGGACTGGAGTTGGCTGGCGTCATCCCGGATCGCCGTGGTCGGTGACAAAACGGCCGCGGCGTTAAAACAGCGGGGACGAAACCCGGATATGATCGCTTCGGGAAACAGTCGGAGTTTATTGGAGCGGTTAATACCATTGCTCAGTCCCGGCGATCGGGTGGCTTTATGCCAGGCTGAGAAGACGTTGCCCTATTTAGCCGATGGATTGAATCGATTCGGGGTTAATTACCGTCCCTTTGCCCTTTATTGCTTGGAAGGTCTGGAGTATCCGGAAGATTTGATCAGAAAGCTTTGTGGCGAAACCCTGGATGTCGTGGTGTTTACTGCACCGTCAGTGGTGGTTCAGTACTTTGCATTACTTAAACTCCATGGACTCAAACCGGATCCGGCTGCCCGTTATGTGTGTCTCGGCCAGGAGACGGAAGGGCAACTAGGCCAATCCGGTTATTCAGTTTGGTTTACACCGACAGAACCCAATAGGGAACAATTGATAGCGCAATTAATTGAGAAGTTAAGGAGTGAATGTCATGTTTCCAACCACCCGTCTGCGCCGGTTGCGGCAAACTCCTTCATTGCGGAAGATATTGGCTGAAAATGAATGGAACTTTAAAGATCTGATCGTACCTCATTTTGTGGTTGAAGGGAGCGATATCCGGGAAGCTGTCCCATCTATGCCGGGAATATACCGTTATTCCATCGACCGGTTGCTTGAAGAATTGGGCAACCCCCTGTATCGAGAAGTGGCTGGGATTTTATTGTTTGGCATTCCTAAGCATAAAGATATACAGGGGACGGGTGCTTGGGCTGAAGATGGTATCATCCAGCGGGCCTGTCAACGGATTAAATCGGAATATCCCGATTTGATCGTGATCACTGATGTATGCCTGTGTGAGTATACTTCCCACGGCCATTGCGGCATCGTTGACCAGGACGGTCGGGTGGATAACGATCGGACCTTGGAGATATTGCAACGGATTGCGGTAGCACAAGCCAAAGCCGGGGCCGATATTATTGCGCCGTCGGATATGATGGATGGCCGGGTTGCAGCTATCCGGGATGCATTGGATAAAAATGGTTTCAATGACCGTATGATCCTATCGTATGCTGCTAAATTCGCTTCCGCCTTTTATGGCCCATTTCGGGAGGCGGCCGATTCGGCGCCGCAATTTGGAGATCGGAAAAGCTATCAGATGCCGCCAGCCAACCGGCGTGAAGCTTTACGGGAACTGGCTGAGGACGCCCGGGAGGGAGCGGATATGCTGATGGTTAAACCGGGATTACCCTATTTGGACATTCTTCGCGATGCCCGGGAACGTTTTGATCTGCCGTTGGTGGTTTATAATGTCAGCGGCGAATATGCCATGGTAAAGGCGGCAGCTGTCAACGGCTGGATCGACGAGTCAAAAATCGTATCTGAAATTATAACCGGCTTTAAACGGGCTGGTGCGGATTTGATCATTACCTATCATGCCATGGACTTATATCGCTGGTTGCAGGAGGGATAATATGGCATTAAGCTATTGGGAACGGGCTCAAGCGGTAATCCCAGGTGGTGTCAACAGTCCAGTGCGCTCTTTCGCCAACGTGGGAATGGATCCGGTTTTCATCGAAAAGGCGGAAGGCGCTTATATTTATGATACTGAAAGAAAATGCTATATCGATTATATTACTTCTTGGGGAGCGTTGATCTTCGGTCACGGGTACCGACCGGTGGTGGAGGCAGTGGCATTACAACTCCAATCCGGCGTAAGCTATGGATTGGCGACGCAGCTGGAGGTTGATTTTGCGGAAATGTTGGTGGCGGCCGTACCTTCGCTGGAAATGGTCCGTTTGGTTAATTCCGGGACGGAAGCGACCATGAGTGCTCTCCGACTGGCCCGAGGGTTTACCGGGCGGTCGAAAATTTTGAAATTTTCAGGATGCTATCATGGCCATAGCAATGAGCTGCTGGTGGCGGCGGGGTCTGGCGCATTGACTTTCGGTGTTCCGCAAAGTGCCGGTGTTACGGAAACAACTGCCCAGGATACGTTGGTCTGTCCATATAATGATTTGAATGCTGTGGCAGAGATTTTTGCAGCATATGGTGAGGATATTGCCGCGGTTATCGTTGAACCGGTAGCTGCCAACATGGGTTTGGTGCTCCCGCAGGAAGGATTTTTAGAAGGGTTACGGCATTTGACACGGGTTTACGGGGCTTTGCTTATCTTTGATGAGGTAATTACCGGATTTCGATTGGCCTATGGTGGAGCTCAGGAATACTATGGCGTGATACCTGATCTGACTTGCTTAGGAAAGATTATCGGCGGCGGTTTTCCGGTGGCTGCTTACGGCGGCCGACGGGAGATTATGCAATATGTCTCACCCCTGGGGCCGGTGTATCAGGCTGGAACCCTTTCGGGCAATCCGGTAGCGGTTACCGCTGGAATAGCCATCCTTAAACAGTTGCAAGACGGAGAGGTCTATCGGAAATTATCTGGGTTGGGAGAGGCGTTTCGTGATGGATTGCGTCAGATTGTGTCAAATCGGGGAATTGCTTTACAAGTCACGGGTGTCGGCTCTCTGACCGGAGTGTTTTTTGCGGATCATGAGATCAATCGTTTTGAACAGATTCCCCGAGTCAATCAAGAAATGTATCAGCGGTTTTTCAGGTTGCTGTATCAGGAAGGGATTTTGTTCCCGCCGTCTTCCTTTGAAACGATCTTTATTTCGGCAGCTCATTCTATGGCGGATATCGAACGGACCCTTAGTGCGGTGGAAAAAGCTTTTAAAAGATGGTAAGCCATAAAAACAGGAAACAAGAAAAAATCCCCGCTTTATATGGCGGGGATTTTGATATTTGGTTGAAGGTAGGTTATCTCAGAAAGCTGGTACGATACTGCCTTGGTAGGTTTTGGTGAGATAGGCTTTGACGGTATCGCTGTTAAGTGCTTTGGCCAGCTTAAGCAGAGCTGGGTTGTTTTTATCCTTGGCGCGGACGGCCAGAACATTGGCGTAAGGCGATTCTTTGCCTTCGATAAATAATGCGTCTCTCACAGGGATCAGATTGATGGTTAAGGCATAATTGGTATTGATCACCGCCAGATCGACATCGGCCAGAACCCGCGGAAGCTGAGCGGCTTCAAGGGCTTTAATTTTAAGGCCTTTCGGGTTTTTGGCAATATCCAGTTCGGTAGCAGTCAGGCCTACGCCTTTCCGTAATTCGATCAAGTTCGCTTGTTGAAGGAGAAGCAGAGCCCGCCCTCCGTTGGTGGGGTCGTTGGGAATTGCGACAGTAGCTTTGTTTTTTAAATCTTTTAAAGATTTGATCTTTTTGGAATAGACGCCCATGGGTTCAATATGGACTTTCGCGATAGAGACCAAATCCAGTTTCCGGTCTTTGCAGAATTGCTCCAGATATGGGATGTGTTGAAAGAAATTGGCATCTAATTCGCCTTCGGCCAGAGCCAAGTTGGGTTGGACATAATCCTGAAATTCGATGATTTTCAAGGTGATGCCTTCTTTAGCTAGCAGGGGTTTAACGGATTCCAAGATACCCACATGGGGCGTTGGCGATGCGCCGACCGTCAATACTGTGTTGGCAGCGCTTACGGTTAGGCTGCTGATGAGCAGGGAGATAAGTAATGCAGTGAGAAGAATCAATGAGAGATTTTTCTTCATGATACATCCTCCTTTAATTTTATATTTTATTTATGAATTGTATAAACCGTGGAATTTGAGTGGGACACGGTTTAAAACTTCTTGAGGAAGCCTTTGTTACTTATGATTGAGTTTTCGGGCCATCCAGTCGCCCAGTGATTGAATGCCTTGGACCAGGATGACCAGAACAATAACGGTGGCTAACATGACATCGGGTTGGAAACGCTGATAGCCGTAACGAATGGCCAAATCTCCCAAACCACCGCCACCAACGGCACCGGCCATGGCTGAATAACTGATGAGGCTGACAGCACAGTTAGTGATGCCCAAAACTAGGCCGGACTTAGCTTCCGGAATCAGTACTTTGCCAATAATTTGCCAAGTGGTGGCGCCGATAGCCTGGGCGGCTTCGATAATACCGCTGTCTACCTCGAGCAGGGTTGTTTCAACCAGTCGGGCAAAAAACGGAATTGCACTGACGGTAAGTGGTACGATTGCTCCCAACGTTCCGATGGAAGTCCCTACCACCAGTCGAGTGAAAGGGACGATCGCCACCAACAAGATGATAAAGGGTAAGGAACGCCCGATATTAACGATGATGGAAAGGGTCGAATGAATGGCCGGGTGAGGCTTGATGTGGCCAGGGCCGGTAATCACCAGCAATACGCCTAGCGGCAAACCGAGCAGAGTGGCAATGACCAAAGAAACACCCACCATGTAAAGGGTCTCCCATAAACCGTTAATCAGCAGATTGAAGAGTTGTGGATTCCACACCGTTTAACACCTCGATTCGACATCCTAGTTCCTGTAGGTAGGCCATGGCCGTCTGGACATTGTCGTCTGTTCCGTTGAGGTCGACGATGAGTGATCCAAAGGGCGTATCCTGTATAAAGTCGAGTTTAGCATATAAAATATTGACATCCAAATTAAAACGGCGGATCAACGAAGTAATCACCGGTTCTTTAGCGGCTTCGCCCTGAAAGAAGATGCGTACCAGGTTTCCTTCGCCGGGATTGGAATGAATTAATGTTTGTAGATTTTCCGGGATTTTATCATGAGTAGCCGTCCGGATGAACTCCCGGGCGATTTCCGTCCGGGGATTGGCAAACAATTGAACGACGGGCCCACATTCGATGATCTGGCCGTTTTTAATGACAGCCACTGAATCGCAGATTTCTTTAATAACCTGAATTTCGTGGGTGATCAAAATAATGGTCAAACC
Source organism: Bacillota bacterium (assembly GCA_029776205.1). GTDB lineage: Bacteria > Bacillota > UBA4882 > UBA8346 > UBA8346 > JAKOSX01. Next base: position 39,400 of record JAKOTQ010000077.1, read on the forward strand.
CAGCCGTCGATTGACATCCCGCAATAGTTGAAGAATCGAATGGGTGGTCTGGGGGTCCAGGGCTGAGGTGGCTTCGTCGCACAGTAAAATTTCGGGATGATTGGCTAAAGCCCGGGCAATGCCGACTCGTTGTTTTTGGCCGCCGGAGAGCTGTGCCGGATAATTGTTTAATTTATCGGAAAGGCCGACCAACTCGGCTAATTCCAATACCCGTTTTTTGATCTCTGCCGGAGGTGTTCCGGCAACTTCCAACGGAAAAGCGATATTTCCGTAAACGGTACGGGAAGAAAGCAAATTGAAATGCTGAAAGATCATGCCGATTTTCCGGCGGGCCAGGCGGAGATTTTTACCGGTTAAAGTGGTCATCTCCGTATCTCCAACGATAATGCTTCCGGACTGGGGGATTTCCAGACGGTTAATGCTGCGTAGTAATGTACTTTTGCCGGCTCCGCTGAGGCCGATAATTCCGAAGATTTCGCCCCGTTTTATTTCAAGGTTAATATTGCGGAGGGCGGTAACCGTTTGATCCTTGGAACGGTATGTTTTGGTTACATTGTGAAATTTAACAATAGCCGTACCCACAGGCGGTCACCTTCCTTTCGTAAGTATGATATATGATATAAAACAAAAACAATACCAACTAATTATATTGGAATAATCGGATTTAATATGAATTCTACTATTTATATTGGTAGCGTGTCAATATAAAAGTCAACTCTTTCTTCAAAATTAACAAACCTTTCACCGATTGACGAATTGTTTGGGTTGCATTAACATAAAACCAGTAAATTTGAATTTTGTAAAGGATTGAACCGATGATGCAAGGTAAAAATATCGCAATCGGCATTACCGGAGGAATCGCAGCATATAAAGCCTGCGATCTGGTTAGCCGCCTCAAACAAATGGGCGCCAATGTTAAGGTCGCCATGACCCAGGCAGCCACCGAATTTGTAACGCCGTTGACTTTGCAGAGCCTAAGCGGGAATCCGGTGGTGACCGGAATGTTTGACCGCCCGGCCCAATGGGAAATCGAACATATTGCCATGGCCAAATGGGCAGATCTATTTGTAGTGGCGCCGACTACTGCCAATCTTATCGGCAAATTGGCTGCTGGTATCGCTGATGATTTTCTTTCGACTACATTATTGGCAACCCGGGCTCCGATCTATCTGGCACCGGCTATGAATACGCAAATGTATACCCATCCGGTGGTCCAAGCCAACATGCAAAAATTGCGCGAGCTGGGTGTTCAATTTATTGAACCTGTTACCGGACGGTTAGCCTGCGGTGATGTCGGCCCAGGGAAAATGGCGGATGTGGATGTGATCCTAACTACATTGGAAAACGCTTTCGAGCGGGTTCAGGATTATTTGGGCCGCCGGGTTTTAATTACGGCTGGTCCGACCCGGGAAGCCATTGATCCAGTGCGGTATCTTTCGAATCACTCTTCGGGGAAAATGGGGTATGCCTTGGCCAGAGCCGCTGTCCGGCGTGGTGCAGCCGTTACCCTGATTTCCGGTCCGGTTGCCCTGGAGCCGCCTGCCGGATTGGAGAAATTGATTCGCGTTGAATCTGCTGATGAGATGTATCGGGCTGTTATCGATCATTATCAAGAGCAGGATTTCGTGATCATGGCGGCGGCGGTGGCCGATTATAAACCGAAAACCCTTTCCGGGCAAAAAATTAAAAAGACCGCAGAACCTTTTGTCATTGAATTCGTTAAAAATATCGACATCTTAGCCGAATTAGGCAAGAGTAAAATGCAGCAAAAATTAATCGGGTTTGCTGCTGAAACTCAAAATCTTGAAGAGTATGCCCGGGCTAAACTGCTTCAAAAAAATCTGGATCTTATTGTCGCCAATGATTTGACTCAGGAAGGCGCCGGATTCGGAGTGGATACCAATATCGTCAAATTGATCGACCGATACGGTAAAATCGAAGATGTACCGTTAATGAGTAAGTCAGATTTAGGCGATTTTCTTCTGGATAAGATTAAGCAACTCTAAGGTTTTAAATTCATCGGCTAATATTTCATCGGCTGGTAAGGAAAAGAGTATTGGCAGCGTTAACGCTGTTGGAGATGGCTTCTAAAAGTGCATCGGCTGCTGCCAATCCTACCAGGTCCACCAGGACCGTATCGGGAAGGGATGGTTCAAGACGTTCGCCCTCCAAGGAGGAAAGAGCGAAGATCACATCGCCGTCCAAATTGGTGTGGACCGGATAAATGGACCGGGCCATGCCGTCATGGGCTAGTTCCGCGACTTTCATCAATTGGATCTTGTCCATCCGTACATTGGTGGCGATAACGGCAAGAGTCGTATTTTGCGAAGCTAGGTCCATCAATCCGGAGAAACGTTTAAAATCATTCATGTCCATATCAGCATATAATGAGGCCGGAAGCTCTTTTTGGGGAACGATGATATTTCCCAGAGCGTTAGTGACGACGAAAGCGGCAACAACGATGTCCTTTGCCAGTGTTTTGGCAGCGATACCGAAGCCGCCTTTCATTTTTCGGCCGCCGAACCATTTGCCGATGGTTGCTCCGGTGCCAACCCCGATATTACCTTGGTGCAGATTGTCATAGGAACTGTTGCATGCCGCTTCCCGGCCTGCCTCTTTTGTCGGTCGGCGATCGCTACCGGTCCCTAGATCATAGATAACTGCACCGGTGATTCCGGGAATGGCTTTTCCCAACTTGTTATTGCCTATCCCTTGTCCTTCCAAATATTCCAATACGCCGAAAGCCGATTCTAAACCAAAGATGCTGCCGCCGGTTAACACGACAGCGTGGACGATTTTTCCGGATGATTTAGGGTCGTATGCTGGAGTGTTTAGGGTACCGGTGCTGGAACCGCGAATGTCAATACCGATATCGGCGCCCTTCTCTGCGATAAATACAGTAAGTCCGGTCTGGTTTTGAATATCGGTATAATGGCCGATTTTCAAGCCCACTTTGCGTAACAACATGTCTGGGATCATGCATGGAATCCTTTCATCAGGAGTAGATTATAATCCGTAGTTTCAGGGTTTTATTCATACTAGCATAGATTGCTTGGGGGTTCAAGGCATCGGCGAAAGAGTTTGGAAATCAGTTACAAAGCCTTGATGTGATTTACGCAGGTAGTGTTTGGCTCGTCATCGGTTTCAAAGGATTGTCGGTGTCCTGCCGAATGCAACGTGATTGCTGAAAGGTTTACTCATTGTTCATGGAAATCCGATTGACTTTAATGGCCATAATCGGTAGAATTCTACAGTTAGAATTCAATTCAGATTAAGGAGTATATAATGGATCGATCGCGAGAACTCGGAGAAGGCAGAATTACACATTTATTGATTAAATTTTCGATTCCAGCCATTGTCGGAATGATGGTGAATGCTTTATACAATGTGGTGGACCGAATCTTTGTCGGCCAGGGCGTCGGTTCGATGGCTATCGCTGGGATTACCATCGGATTTCCGATGATGATTGTCTTGATGGCCTTTGGAATGTTAATCGGGCAAGGGGCCAATGCTTTAATCTCCATTCGGTTGGGAGAGGGCAAGCGAGAAGAAGCCGAGCTGATTATGGGGAATGCCATGGTATTATTGGCTGTGTCCTCGCTGATTTTAACCGTTTTGGGGTTAATTTTCATGGATCCGTTGTTGCGGTTGTTCGGTGCCAGTGAGGCGGTCTTGCCTTTCGGTCGGGCTTATATGAAAATTATTTATTTTGGAGCTGTTTTTCAGGGAATCGGGTTTGGTATGAATAACTTTATTCGGTCTGAAGGCAATCCTAAGATTGCTATGATGACCATGTTGATTGGGGCTGTATTAAATACGATCCTTGACCCAATTTTTATCTATACCTTTAAAATGGGATCGAGGGTGCGGCTTGGGCCACCATTTTGTCACAGGCGGCTTCGGCAGTATGGGTAGTCTGGCATTTTATCGGGGGCCGCAGTGTTCTCAAACTGCGGGTCAAAAACTTTCGAATGAATTGGCCGGTTATTTTGCCGGCGTTAGCCATCGGGCTTGCTCCCTTTTCTATGCAATTGGCTTCCGGTTTGTTAAATTCCATCTTAAACCGGCAGTTAGTGAACTATGGCGGGGATTTGGCTGTATCTGTCATGGGGATCGTCGGCAGTATCGCGACCCTGATTGTGATGCCGATCTTCGGAATTAACCAGGGAGTTCAACCGATTATCGGGTATAATTATGGGGCGCAAAAATTTGATCGGGTGAAACGGGCCCTTTGGGGCGCAGTATTGGCTGCAACTGCTGTGGTTGTAATTGGATTTATCTTGATTCAACTTTTCCCAGCCTGGCTCATTGGGTTCTTTAATCGGGATCCTAAATTGCTTGCTTTGGGGACCCGGGCGTTACGGATTTTTAATACCATGTTGCCGGTCATCGGTTTTCAAATTGTCAGTGCTGCGTATTTTCAATTCGTCGGTAAACCGCGGCAGGCGATGTTTTTGAGCTTATCCCGGCAGCTCCTGTTATTGATTCCGGCGCTGCTCATCTTGCCCCGGTTTTGGGGGATCGACGGGGTTTTCTATGCAGGCCCTGCGGCAGACTTGGGTTCTGCCATTTTGACCGGGATTTGCTTATATAAAGAACTCCAACATCTCGAAGATCGGCACTTGGAAGGATTGGCGCTCGAAGAAGCATAACAAAATAGTTGACTTGACAGTGGGGCAGTTGACAGTTAAAAAGTTTAAAATGTAAAGGGAAAAGTAGAAAATTAGAAGACAGAATACAATAGACAGGAGTCAGAAGAAAAACTGAAACTTTACTCATGCCTCATGTCTAATTTGTACATTGCGAACTGTGTACTGTGAACTACCCGAAAAAAGAACTGTCCACTGTACACTGTAAACTCTACTCATGTCTCATGTCTCACGTCTCATGCCTAATCTGTGTACCGTTCATCGTGCACTGTGTACCCTTAAGTATAAGCTGGAGGATTCGATGAAACGCCCTGAACTGTTAATACCGGCCGGGAATTTGGAAAAGTTACGTACGGCTCTGTTATATGGCGCAGATGCGGTATATGTCGGGATTGAGGGATTGAGCCTTCGGGCTGCTTCGGCGGAATTCCCCATGAATGACTTGGAGAAAGGGATTCGAGAAGCTCACCGTCGTGGGGTTAAAGTCTACGGGGCGATGAATTTATTTGCCCGAAACGAGGATTTGGAGAGGGCAGCAGCGATCGTCCCAGATTTGGAATCGATGGGAATCGATGCTTTGATTGTCAGTGATCCCGGCATGATTCGTTTAGTGCGGCAGCTTGCTCCGAAGCTTCCGTTGCATTTGAGCACTCAGGCCAATACGACCAATGCTGCGGCAGTACGTTTCTGGGCAGAGCAAGGGATTTCCCGGGTAGTGCTGGCCAGGGAGTTGACTCTGGCCGAGATTGCGGAGATCGCTGCGGCTGCACCGGAAACCGAGTTGGAACTGTTTGTTCATGGAGCTATGTGTATGGCCTATTCAGGCCGTTGTTTTCTCTCGGCCCACTGGAACCGGCGCAGTGCCAATCAAGGGGATTGCACTCAACCCTGTCGGTGGGATTACTATCTGGTGGAGGCTTCCCGTCCGGATCAACCTTTAATACTGGGAGAGGATGCCCGCTATTCATACCTGTTAAGCTCAAAGGATCTGTGTATGATCGAATATATACCGGAGATTTTGGCCGCCGGTGTTTCCAGTTTGAAGGTTGAGGGAAGGATGAAATCCGTCTATTATGTAGCGGCTGTAACTCGGGTTTACCGTCAGGCTATCGATGCGTATCTCGCCGATTCGGCTCATTTCCGGGTGGAACCTGAGTGGTTGGATGAACTACGCAAAATTAGTTATCGCGATTATACTACTGGCTTTTATTTTACCCAGGAGAAAATTAACGAGGTCAACCCGGACGTGAATTATTGGCAAACTTATGATTTGGTGGGTACGGTTCTTGCGTATGATGCTGAAAAATCTCGAATTTTGGTTGGAGTTCGCAATGGGTTGTGGGAAGATGATACCATCGAATTGTTGTTGCCTCAGGAGACAGTAACGCTCAATCCGGCGGTCATGGTCGATGAAGCAGGTGTACCGTTAAAAGCAGCGCATAATGGTTATCGGGTTTATTTGCCCGTTGCGACGGAAGTTCCGGTGGGAGCTGTCATCCGTCGTAAAATGAAAAAGTAAATCCGATGTCATTTGACGTTATTGGTTTTTAACTGTACAATGAGAGTATCGGTTACCAATTAGAACAAAATAATGAGGTGGAGTTATGAAACCAGTAACGGTTCAAATCTGTGTTGGGACCCATTGTACAATGATGGGGGCAATG
>JAKOTQ010000081.1 GCA_029776205.1 Bacillota bacterium
AAAAAAAATCCAGCCTATGCTGGATTGATATCGAGTTAACTGGGAGATACCCTTGAATATTTAATCCCAGGTATATACCAACTCAATTCTCGGTTTATCATGGTCTTATATCTGAGTTTTTGGTGTTGATTTCCCGACAGGTCCAGACCTCTCCTAATGTTCCACTTGCCTTTTTACTTGCCCGCCAAAAAAGCGGCAACATCCATATGGAGTACAAAAACAAAATCAACAGATACCATGGATGGAACCCCGTCCAGGCAAAGTTACCCCCATATCCATAAAAACCTTTAAAATAATAGGGTAAAAATTGCACGAAAGACCCTGCAAATTGCATTCTCGTTAAACGCTCAAGATATACCTGGGGCGGTATCAGTACCAACACACAAAGACAAAAGGGAGAAAAATACGTTTCAACCGTTCCCATAAAAATTTGCTTGGGCTGCGATGCTGTAATGAATAATAAACGGCAGCCGCTGATAAAACAAAAAATAACGGCATCAACCATTGGCAGGTAAAACCGGTGACTAAGATCATTCCGATATAAGACTTTTCAGCCTTAACATGCCAGCCGCCTTCGTCAAAAAAACGGCCGACATGAAAGAAAAATACTGCAAAGGTAGCTAGTACCCTTAACCAATCAATGAAAAATATTCGGCTGTCCTTTGTTTCTTGATAACTTTTCACAGACATCCCCCCGCCACATAGTCATAAACTGTTACGAATAGATTCAATCAATTCACATGAACCTTCAGCATCAAAAAAATGGACTAAATCCATGAAAAGATTAAGTCCACTTTCATCAAAACTTCAGTTCAAACGGCTAGTTCTTTTTCGTCATCATCATTTTTACCGGAGGGTTGACCATCCGTTTCGCCATCCAGGCAATGCAAGCCAACGCCCCAAGTACGGAGAGGATCAATACCCCTTTAGTACCGATCCAGGACACCACGTAGTAATATGCTGCAACCCACACTTTAACTCTCATTCGTCGTTGAGGTCCTCCCTGGGTTTCAAGTATATGGGCAAACCAATACGTGAACGCCCCTGCAGCCAATAGGATTCCCTAAACAGCTAAAGGGAAAAGAATAGCTTTAAAAGGAGAATAATTTTCAGTGGTTGCCGTATAGTCGTCTTGTGGCAGATAACTCTTAAGACGGGCCCAAAAAGCATCCTTCGTATCCACGTCTTTCATGATAAGCGCTTCATAGGTCAGCTCCGTTCCCAGTTGATATGTCACACCTACCATCCGCCCTTGTTCTTTGATTTCGACTTCAGTAAGGGATGAAATATCAATCACGAGGACTTCCCCATATGTACCGGCATCATATGGACGGTTTTTAATCGCCTCCACCTATTGTTCCGCTGCATTAGATTCAACACAGGCGATAATTTGGTGCGGTGTAAGAATAAGTACCTTACCGCCAAACATAGTATACGTTTCAATTTTTCCGGCCTCTGAATTCATGGTCAAATCTAAACCTTCCTTTCTCATAAAATAAACACCTTTGCTAAAGATTTCCATTCACATATGATACTTTGTTGATTATACAACATTGTTAACTGTTTGACAATTTATACCGCTCATGCCCTATTTTACCGTTTGTGGTTTCATCTGGATATGAAAGGCGGAATGACCCTGCATAAAAAAATTAGCTCTGTCATTTTCCCTGACAGAGCTTCTTCGATTATTCTATGAATAGTCTCACTGGATCATGGTGATGGACCCGTTATTGACGATGGTTTCAACTTCTTCGTATCCAGTCAGAAACGCAAAATTATACCTGGCCGGTAATGCTAAAACATACTCCTGGCTTCGGGCCAGCTCCCGCGGACCGATGGGCGCCGCACCGATATGATATTGATCCGCCTCAAGAGCCTCCCACTGGGCTATCGTAAAAATCATGATCGGGATATCCTGGCGGGGATCTTCAGCAGTCCACTCCGGATGGCGGATCCGAAGCAGCGGGCCTGTCAGGCTGTCACCGACAGTATCGCCAACGGGATAAGCTTCCCATTCCTCCGTCACCACCGTATACCCTCTCCAACTGCCAGGGAGTGAAACACGAAAACCATACTCTCTGTTCTCATAGAAAACCGAAGACACCTTTTGGCCTGAATCAACAACCCTTTCACCTTCGGTAACCGTCTGTTCCACCTGCTGGGGTGTATTGATTTGACCCGGCAGTGTATCTTTAGCCCCATGGGTATTAAACCCCAAGATCGAGGCACCAAGCAACACCGCTGTTCCGAAAACGACCCACATGTTCATCGTAAATTCGTGACTTCCTTTCAATAACATATTCTTATATATCATCAACGAATGTTACGGTATTCCGTTGCAGGCCGGGAACAGTAATCGGGAGGATGATATGGTAAATAGTAGAAGATTATACGTCGCAAGACCTCATCCCTGGAGCCATTGGTCAGTGCGGAATGGATACACAAGATTGCCCACGCCCCTGATTCGGAAGGTGCAGGAGAGCAAACAGCACCTCCTGTCGGAATGCATTGCATTTACATTCATTTGAATAACGGTCAATCCATGGAATTATATTATCTTTTTTCAAACCACATCTCCGGGCTCCACCCGCCGGTTATCCTCATAAACCATTGGGTCAACACTGTTAAGTTGTTGGTTACCAGCAACAGTCCCATTAAAATCAAGAGGCCGCCTGAGAGCCACTGCAAGTATTTCATATATGGTTTCAACTTATTTAATTGAACGGATATTTTTTCGAAAGCTATGGCGAGCACCAAAAAAGGCAGTCCAAGTCCTACGGAATAAGCCATTAATAAAACCAACCCCGCACCCATCGTATCCTGGTTTCCGGCTACGGCCAGGATGCCGCCTAAAATCGGCCCGACACAAGGCGTCCATCCAAAGGCAAAAGCCAATCCGGTCAGAAAAGCGCCTCCCATTCCGATGCCGGGTGTCGCATTTACCCGCCTTTCCCGGTATAACCAGGCGATAGGCAACAACCCTGTCTGATGAAGGCCAAGCAAAATCACGATCACTCCGCCGATCTGCGCGAATAACATCCTCGATCCCCTTAACAATTGGCCAATCAACGAACTGGCAAGCCCCAACATCACGAAAACCAAACTAAATCCCAGAATAAAAGAAACAGTAGACAGGATAATTTTTTGCCGGCCATCGGCGGCATCATTGATTTTTCCCACGGAAACGCCGGAGATCATCCCCAAATAACCGGGGGCCAGCGGAAGAATACATGGTGAAAGGAATGAAAGCACTCCTCCGGCAAACGCCATGGCTATATTGATGGAATCCATTATCACGCCTCCTTTGGAACCGGATCGTATTAACCCCGGAAATGCACAAAGAACGCCTTTGTACTAACCACACAGTTTCTATTTCAGATAGAACTCTTTAAGTGGCCGATAGCCAAGCTCTGCCATAAGTTCATCCCAATTGGACGGCAATTCGATTTTAATGGTAGCAAAACTACCTCCAGGCATGCATTGTACTTTATTGCGATCCGGATCTCCCAAGACCAAGATCGATGTCATCCCTTTCTTCATTACCGGTACAGTATGGATTTTTTCCATTCCCGGAATTTTGGGAAACCATGGCGGCAATTCCGTCAACTCGGCTTTCTCGTCTTTCACGATCTTTTTAAAATGTCGTTCAAATGGATATTTATCAGGATCAAAAGCGCTGCCTGGATTAGCCCAGTAGTTGGCATATGCCCGTTGGTATGCAGGCCTTCTGGCTGTCGCTATCAAAGCATCCTCTAATTTTTCTTTACTTCGGTAACCTCGGGCAAGATCACGGGCCACATACTCGGTGATCATCACCGTACGATGAACGAAAGGACTGCCGCTACCTGTTGCGAATTGCTGTTTTTCAACCACATCCCAGGCTATCATCTGCATAATCTTCTCGGGTTGATGGGTTGCCGGAGTAAGATTGTTCCCCCACAACAAAGCAGAAGCCGCAGTCAATGTATTCTCATTCAACTGATACCCCTTCTGCACATGATAAGGAGTCCAGCCTATTCTCAAACAAGCCTCTTCATCCTCTGCCATAACCCATGGCATCAAATAGCCGAAGGTTCCCATCCGGTCCTGCTTGACATAATAACCACCCAGATTCAACATAGCCAGATTGATAAATCGCCCCAAAACGGCGTTTTTTGCCTCCGAAATAAGGCCCTGTCCGGAGTCGATCCCCAGTTGTCTGGCAACGGGTCCATTGACCCAGGCATACGGAATCCACGCATGGGTACTGCTCAAAGTACGCCGGTAATTCGGATCCGCCAAAGCTTTAGTAAATGCGATCAGGATCGGCATATACTCCGGCGGGCAACCGGCCATCACTCCATTGACAGCTACATGCCAAACCAACGTTTCCCGATAGGCAATTGGGAGTACAGCTACAGTCTGATCCCAGGGAAGTTCGATATATTTAAGAAATTCCTCAACTCTTTCAACCGTCGGAGGAATGATCGGCAGCCCGTCCGACCAGCGCATCTCCGTAAAATATTTATTGACCTCATCAACCGTCCCTTTGAAAACGATGTCTCTGGCCTCTCCCACGATGGATTTTGAACGTTCTGCAATTTCCTCGGCAGTTATAGGTTTGGTCAATGCTTCGACAATTTGGGGCCAAAGGACTTCCCGGGTATTTCGGATTAACTCCTCCCGCGTATGCGACGAAAATGCCCCGGGATACGTGGCGGCCCGTGGTGCCGGCACTCCGTTGTTTACAGCTGTGGAATACACCTGTTTCACAAAGGCCGGAGCGGCGATAGTTACAGCCGGGATTCCTATGTACTCAGCAGCGATGCTCGAACCCGTTTCTTTAGGAGTACATAGACCACAACCACCATTCCCGGATATGACAGCATCGACTCCCTTTTCTTTAAGTTTCTTTTGAAAATCAACAACCGATTTTCGAGTAATTCCGGGGCCAGGAAACGGGCCGGCAGACCCGATCTCATCCAGCAAAATCACCGTTGCCGTCGGATAGTTTTCCAGTATCAACCGCTTGATTTCGGGATGGGTTACATAGGCCATAAAGCTTCCGCCCACAACGGCTATGGTCTTTCCCTCTAATGTATCCAAACGGGGAGCCTGAGTGATCATTTGAACCGTTTGTTTGCCGATTGGAGCCACAACAGCATATTGACCTGGTATTGAATTTGTGTCTTCAACAAAACACGTATCATCACATTCTTCAGTTAATATTTCTACTGCCGCATTATCTGTATACGGCGTAGTTTCTGTTGGTATATTGGATAATCCTGCTGTTGAAGCAGAGAAAAAGATTAAACACAGCACGATGAAAATTGTCATGCGGTTTTTCATCTTCACCTTCATTCCAATTCCCTCCTGTTCTCATATTTACACCATCGTTCTTTAAACAAATTATAAAAATGTTTTGTGTCCCTTTGGTGAACAGGAAAAGAATATTTGATGGAGGTGTCGACACATCGCTTCATTCCATGTCTACATGATTAACACTGTCCAGTTCAAACCAAAATTCAACTCCGCCCTCATGATTATCCACTCCAAATTGATTACCATGGGCTTCCTGGATAGCCCGGACGATGGACAGCCCTAAACCGGTTCCACCATAATCTCTGGTTCTGGCTTTATCCATCTTATAAAAGCTGGTCCAAATTTTATCCCGTTCTTCTTCCGGTATATGCCGGCCGGTATTATATACGAAAACTCTCGTTTTCTCACCCAACCGCCTGGCGCGTATCCTGATCGTATTGAAACCGTCTAAATGGTTCAGGGCATTAGCCAGATAGTTATTGATAATTTGCTCACAAAAATCGATATCAGCATTGACATATAAATTAGGTTCAATCTCCGTTTCCAGGCAGATCCCTTTTTCTTTGAAAAGAATCTCATGCTTTTTTAAAACCTTCATGAGTAATACAGAAACATCGAAATTAACTCGCTCTAAAGAGATGGCTCCGGATTCGATCCGGGCCAACTCCAGAAGTTGTTTGACTAAACGATTCATCTTTGCCGCTTCATCGGTAATCACATCACAATAAAAGTTTTTGTTTTCATCATCTTCAATAACATTGACTTTTAATCCTTCGGCATATCCCTGAATTAAAGCAATCGGTGTTTTCAGTTCATGAGAGACATTGGAAATAAACTCTTTTCGCAGATCGATCTCTTGCTGTAATTTTTCATTGGCTTGGCGAAGATTTGAAATGGATCTTTCCAGCTGATCTGAAAGAGAGTTAATACTCTCTCCCAATTCATCCAATTCATCCCCAGTCCTTCCTGAGTACTTCCGGCTGAAATCGAGATGAGCCATTCTTTGGGCAATATCTTTTATCTCCAAAATGGGTTTAATTAATCTCCCCGATAACAAAAATACCGCCATACCACCGACGAAGAGGGTGAATAAACCGGTAAACACCAGAAAGCGACTGGCTATAACCACACTGTCCTTAAGAGCCGCCTTGTGGGCAGTCAGCAGAAGATAATATCCATTATCCAAACGCGAAGCTAAATAAATAATTTCAGTATTTAACCTGGGATCTTTAATTACTTTTACCTCACCAGCCTTGATGGGTTTTACATACCTGGATCTGAGTAAAAATAAAGGCCCCTTTCGACGGTTTGGAACTTTACCTTGAGATATCTGGCTGGGATTAGTCTCTCTGAAAAAAGAAGCATATTTAATCACAAAATTGTTGTCAGTTACGACAACGCGGACCCCTTTAATGTTTTCCAGTTTTTCCAGTTGCAGTCCAATATCCGCAGAATCCTGCCGATACAGATCGTTAATAAGATGACACGTTTGAATCAGACTATTTTTTTTACTATATAAATAATACTTCTCTAAAAGCCGGTCATTGATAAACCACGATAAAAATACGAAAAAAACGATCAAACCGGTCATTGCGAAAAAAATCTTCCATCGGATGCCCAGTTTCATTCGACCACCTCGAATTTATACCCTAAACTTCTGACGGTTTGAACATAATAACTTCTCTTTCCTAGCTTTAAACGGAGTTTTTTGATATGGGTATCGACAGTTCGGATATCTCCAAAATAATCATAGTCCCATACAGCATTCAAAATTTGTTCTCTTGACAATGCAATGCCTTCATTATTCGCTAAATACACTAGTAATTCGAATTCCTTCGGACTCAAATCGATTCGGATACCATCGACTTGGACTACTCGTCCGCTTTCATCAATTTCTAATCCAGCAAAGGATTTAACCGTTTTAGCTGTATTATTCGTACGCCTCAATAAAGCCCGTACTCTGGCAACCAATATCATCGGACTGAAGGGCTTGGTGATATATTCATCCGCTCCGAGTTTAAATCCGAAAATTTCATCACTTTCCTCTCCCCGTGCAGTGAGCATGATGATGGGTACCTGTGATATTTCCCGAATTTCGCGGCAAACGGTCCACCCATCATAACCCGGCATCATAACATCCAATATAACCAAGCTGATGTTAGTTTCTTCTTTAAAAATTTCAAGAGCTCTTTTTCCGTCCTCCGCTTCAATGACGCTGAATCCGTCCTTTTTCAAAAAATCCGAAACCAGTTTTCGCATCCGCGCTTCATCGTCGGCAATTAGAATTTTGATTCCGAACATCGTATCACCTGCCTAATACTTCCTTGAAAACCTCTCTTTATTGTAAATGATTTTTGTGTCCACTTAGTGAACAATGATACCTCTTCCATCCGGGATAATTACTCATCTCCCCTCCGATGCTTTTCGAAGCATAACAGAATTTCCACCGGAATACTCATATTCCGATCAACGTTTTTCAAAGGAGGGAATTTCATTGGGATGCTATATTCAGGTTGAACCCGGAGTCAAGGTTTATGTTGAAGACATTAATCCAGGCAGCGATCAAACGATCCTCTTTATTCATGGGTGGCCAGGCGACCATACCATGTTCGAATATCAATATGATCACCTTCCTAAAATGAGATATCGCTGTATTGGTGTGGATACCCGGGGATTCGGCAAATCCGACCGGCCCTGGCACGGATATGACTATGATCGCTTATCCGATGATATCCGATGCGTAATCGAGGCCCTTGATCTAAAGGATATCACCCTGGGCGGCCATTCCACCGGAGGAGCTATCGCCATTCGTTACATGGCTCGTCATCAAGGCTACCGGGTCGCCAGGCTCGCTTTATTTGCTGCAGCAGCTCCGAGCCTCATTCAGCGGCCATATTTCCCTTACGGGGTCCCACGGGAGTCCGTGCTTCAAACCATAGAAGATACATATAATGACCGTCCGGAGATGTTACGGCAATTTGGAAATAGGTTTTTCTTTCAGCATGTAACTGAAGCTTTCGCCGATTGGTTCTTCCAGATGGGATTACAGGCAGCTGGCCATTCCACCGCAGCCATTGCCAACACTTGGCTCCATGAAGAAGGTTTATTCTCCGACCTCGGCCAAATCCAGGTTCCCACCTTAATTCTTCACGGGATTCACGATCAAGTTTGTCCTTACCAATTGTCGGTTGTCCAGAACGAAGGCATTAAAAACTCCAAATTGATACCTTTCGAATTTAGCGGCCATGGACTGTTTTATGACCAACGGGATAAATTCAACCAGGAACTGGCCCAATTCATCAAAGAAACGAAAACGGGATAATCCTGCACACTACCGGCTGTAATGATCCGGAAGATCCTTTATCTTTATAAAAAAGCCCTCCAGGCATTAAACCCGAAGAGCTTTAACGATACCGCCGACAATCATGCCTTCGGCCCCTTTATCCCGCTATTGGGCTTCTTCGGGAAACCAAAGTTTGATCTCACGAACGGCACTTTCCACAGAATCAGAAGCATGAACAATGTTTTCCGCCTTGGTCAGCGCATATTTTCCCCGAATGGTTCCCAGCTCCGCTTCGGCAGGATCTGTCGCGCCATTGATCTTCCGGACTATCTTAACTGCATTATCCCCTTCAATGATCATCGCACAGACCTTACCCCGCGTCAGGTAAGTAACCAACTCGTTGAAGAACGGTTTGTCACGGTGTTCGGCATAATGGGTCTCAGCGATCTCCCGGGTAGGCTGAATCATTTTTAAAGCTGTAATATTCAACCCCTTCTTTTCGTACATTGCAATAATTTCGCCGATTAATTTCCGTTCCACACCGTCCGGTTTGATTAATACCAACGACTTTTCCATGAATAATCCACCTCTTTATAATTTAATTGGAATATCTTAACTCGCCGAGAGTTTTCTTGTCTGTGGCGGAATGATGACCCCGTAGAAATAATTACCATTATTTCGAATATTCATGCAAAAGCTGATACTGTATTTATCGTCAAATCTGATGATTCTTATGAATATGCTCTAAATCATTCTTTGATGATGTGTTTTCTGGTTTTCCATCGTCCTGTAAGGTAATAACAACCGCCAATAAAAAACGGCATAAAGCTGGCCAGAGCATCGCCATACCAGAATCCATAGACCCCCATTTTTAAACCCAGGCCGAGAAACAGCGCCAGCCCGATACGGACAAACACTCCGTCAAGCAAAGCAATGGCCAGATTCAGCCGGTAGTTCCCGGAGCCGTTGATCAGCGACATCATCGGCGGCCGCAGCATACAGCTGGAGTATAATAAGATCGCCACCGGGATATAGGTCAGAGCCATGGACAATACCTCCGGATCCCTGGTAAACATCCCGAAAACAGCATAGGGGAAGAATACCGTCGCCAACGACAGAGACAGCGCCACGACCCCGTCTACCAGAAACGACGTGAGAATCACTTTCGGAACACGTTTATATTTTTCTGCGCCAATGCATTGGGCGATCATGGAACCGCCCGCCGTTGACAAGGCCGCAGCAAAGACATTGGTGATAGCCTGAAGTTTATTTCCAATGCCCGATACCGCCGAAGCGATGAGCCCATAGGAATTGACCCATGAACTGACAAACAGCTTGGAAAAGGAGATCGCTGCCGACTGGAGCACCATCGGAATGCCGAGTTTGATAAGGATTTTAAATATTTCCCCGTCAATCAGAAAACTCCCGGGCTTAAAGTCAAATCCGAACTGTTCCTTTCTCCTGTACAGAAAGACAAGGGCCCAAATGAAGCTGACTGCCTGCGAGATGACAGTAGCAAAAGCTGCGCCAAAAGGACCCCATTGAAATGCAGCTACAAACAGTAAGTCAAGCAAAAGATTGAGTACAGCGGCAATGGCAATAAAGATGAACGGATGCTTCGAATCGCCCATCCCCCGAAGAATAGCACTGACCAAATTATATCCATAGATGAAAATGAGCCCAAAGATGCATGTGACGATGTAATCACGGGCATAATGTATCGCTTCCACCGGCGTGTTTACCCAATCAATAATCTGCTCACGCAGCAGCAAGCAGAGAAAGGTCATTACCAACGCACAAGACAACAGAAACGTAAATATAGTCCCGATGATTCGCTTAATATTTTCACGTTTACCTGCGCCAATGAACTGGGAAATCGTAATTTGGCCCGCATTGGAGAAACCCATGGCGATAAAAGTCAGGAAATGGAGCACATCGCTACCGGTGGAAACAGCTGACAAACCTGCACTTCCAACGAATTGGCCCACCACTACCATATCCACCATATTATATACAGTCTGTAATAGACCGGAAAAGAACAAAGGCATCGCAAAGAAGATTAACTTCTTAGGAACACTTCCCGTCGTCAGGTCTCGAATCAAGGTGTTCTCTGGTTGACTGTTCATTGGTTAGCTCCTATATCTATATCAACATATCTCAGTACTTCTACTTGATCAAGCTCCCTTCCTTCATTCTGTTCTTGAACATTTCATAACTATAATCATCCTTATCTTTTGAAGTAGCAAACAACCACTGGAAACACTAAAAAAAATATTCCTTCAAAGCATTTGCCTGAAGGAATATTTGAAAATCTCTTTGTTGTTAACAGGAACTATTCTTTCATGATCCGGCCACGCACCATCACCAGGCTGACATTGATATTTTCATCAAATATCAGCAGATCAGCATCTTTACCCTCGCTGATCGACCCCTTGCAGTCATCGATCCGGAGCAGTTTGGCTGGTGTCAGCGTCATCATCTTCACCGCTTCATGCATGGGCGCATCCGTCATTTGCA
Source organism: Bacillota bacterium (assembly GCA_029776205.1). Classification (GTDB taxonomy): domain Bacteria; phylum Bacillota; class UBA4882; order UBA8346; family UBA8346; genus JAKOSX01. Next base: position 11,102 of record JAKOTQ010000081.1, read on the forward strand.
GGATCGTCCGGACCAAACGGTCAGTGGTGGAGACACTACCGGCGAAGGCGGAACGGTCAAGCAGCTTAGCCACGCCATCCTCCACGATGGTATCCATTCCAGTTTGAAGATTGCCCAAGACATAATGGCCATCAGGCATACCAGCCCCGCGCATGGAGTCGGTCACCAGACAGATCCGGTCCGCCCCTTTCACCTTGTAGATCAACTGCAACAGTTCCTTAGGCAGATGTTTGCCGTCGGCAATAACCTCCACGAACAGATCGTCCAGGAGATAACCGGCTTCGACAGCCCCTGCAACCCGGTAAGCATTGATCCGGCGCACGCTGGCCATACCCGAATAGAAATGGGTCAAAGCGGCCACACCGCTTTCATAGGCATGAAATACCTGTTCACAAGTAGCATCTGAATGAGCCAGCGAACTGACGATGCCATGTTCCCTTAATGTCCGTAAAAACTGGTCGGCCCCATCGAGTTCGATAGCGAATGACCAGCGGATAATGCGGTCTGTACGCCGCAGCACTTCTTCATATTCCTCCGGGTCCGGGTTCCGTAAATATTTGGGATCTTGCGCGCCCCGCTGCTCATAGGCAAAGTAAGGCCCTTCCAAATGCAGCCCCAGAATATTAGGCATATCTTCCCGGTTCAAATCCACCTGATTGAACAGATCCACAAACGACAACAAAGATTCCTTGGTACTGGTAATGGTAGTCGGTACAATCGAGGTGGTACCATGTTCCATATGGGCACGGCATGCTTGATAGATCGCATCGAGAGTACCGTCCATAAAATCGGCATTTCCTGCACCATGGGTGTGGACATCAATAAAGCCCGGCGACAGGTAACGATCTCCTACATCGATGATATGGTCAGCGGTAAGCTCCAACGGCTTACCGAGACTGACCTTAGAGATGATATCCCCTTCGACCAGCACCTCGCCGGGATACACCCCTGTGGCAGTAATCACTTGAGCATTGCGAAACAACGTTGTCGCCATTCAATATCCCTCCTTTCCGTTGGATCACAGGCAACGAATCTTATCCCGGAATCTTTGCATAAACCGGTTGTTCCATTCGTCACCGCCCGGAGCATTACCGCTCATCCAGACCGGAGGCTTCACGCCCTCGTTGACTAAGATATTGATGGTTTCAATCACCAGACAGTTGAGGACATACGCATTGGCAAAGGTGCTTAAAGCGCCGATCTTCTGCTCAAAACCGGGCAGTTGGATGACGGCGTCGCCCACTTTCACCTTGCAGTCAATGGTGTAATCCACGATCTCATGCAAGTTTTTCTTGGAAGGATGACGGGCAGGATGATCCTTGGGGCAATTATTGGCATGTTCGTGGGAACTGACGCCGATGACGGTCGCCCCGTTCTCCTTGGCCTGCAACGCGGCATCGATGGTTGCAGAATTGATGCCGTAAGCGTTCACTACGATCAACAGGTCCCCTTCGCCAATCCGGTAGTCATTGACCACGATCCGCCCATAACCGGGAAGCCGTTCGGTCTGCATTGACTTAAGGGCACCCGCGCTGAGCATGGTATCCTGATTGAGCATGGCACTGACATGCATCAATCCACCGGCACGGAAGAAGATTTCCATAGCCGCCAGGTTGGAATGGCCACCAGGCCCGAAAATATAGATCAAGCGGTCTTTTTTAATCTGCTCCGCCATAACGTGGGCCGCAGCCAAAATCCGCTCTTTTTCATGATCATGAATATCTTGAATAATGCCGAAAACTTCTTTTTGATAAAGATCCATTACACTGCCTTCTTGCATGTTAAACCCTCCTTTGATTTATTCTGTAACAGTAGTTCGCATGGCTTCATGGATCAGCCTTTCGATCTCCGGCTTGTAGGTACCGGCAAGAGCAAAGTAAAGCGCCGAACCTTTCGGTTCATAACCGCCCTCTTCAATCTGTTCTGCAGTGCTGATATACCCGATCATACCATTGGTGTAAGCGATACAGACGGCATCGGGATCAAGATCCCGGGCAAATGCTGCATAATATTGAGAAACTTCCGCATTAAAAGTGTAAAAACGAAGCCGGTCGCCATAATCGATCATGGAAAGCTCCAACTGTTCGCTGGGACGGTTTTGGCTGGCAATTACTGCCTGCGCCCATTCCTGTTCCACGCCTTGTCCTGTCCGGGCCCGCTCTTCCAGCTCTTCCTGGGATAGCACCCCTTCTAACGGCAGTTCCACCAGTTGGCGCTTCACTCGCAGATGGGGTCGGATAACCGCCCCCTCCTGGGTAAGCAAGACTTTACACGCCTCAAAAAAATCTCCGGCAAACTGCAAGACCCTCTCATACCCGGCTGGCACAAAACGCTGGCCCAGAACACTATTGGGCCGGAGATCTGCCGTACACCCCTGTAAGAAAATCGAGACACTGCCCTGATAGGTATCGTCCAACATTCTCAGCGCTACTCCGGGATAATCGGGCTGTACTACATTTTCATTGGAAAGGTTCGCATGGCATGGATAATGAATCATGGTTCCCTTTAAGCTTCCATCCGGACGATGGAAAGCCACAATGGTCAGCCTCTGATCAGCTTTGACCTGATAATTGGGGCGCATTTGAATTTCGCCGTCAACTATCAACCGGCGGAAAACATTCAACGCTACACTGCCGTCATAGCGATGGGCCTCTACCGGCTCCAGATCCTTCAGGGCCAGTCCTACCCCTTCCAGCACCCGTTCCTGCAGGAACTGGGCATAAACCGGATCATAAGTTTCCAATGACGGAGTAAACCGGTTACTCGTCGGCGGCCCGGAATGATTATGGGAAGCCACGAAGAAGATCCGATCCTCATTGATCTGATACGCTTCAGATATTTTAGGGCGGATTTGCGCCACAAAGTCCGAACCCCACCACAACAGATCGGCATATATAAACAGCAGGGCCTCCTCTTCATGACGGTGAAGCTGAACCCGAAGGAAGATATCCTCTTTCACCTGCTCATAAACGGTGGTCCGGGTTGCATAACCACACAGCCGGACGGGAGTTTGCGGTGTGATCGTCAATTTTGCGGTTCCAAGTTGCATTATGTCGCCTCCGATGTTATTACTGAAATCAATGACGCCATCAAATTTAACTGATAACCGATGTAAGACGGCTTTTTCCAACCATGCCTGTCAAAATAGCCAGGTGGTAAATTGCCGCCGCGGGTTACGCGGCGGCAATCGGTCTTATTGGAACAGTTCGACGATTTTGATGAAGTTTCGCAAGATATGGAAGGGATCCTTAACCGGAAGTGCCACCACTTTTTCCTCGGGGGCGCCATCCCGTTTGCGGATCTGAATCCATTCTCCAAGTTCCTTGTTGGGGAAAGTAGAGAAAGTATATTCGCTAGCTTTTTCATACCGATCCAGCAGATCTTGTTCACCGGAAAGCTCATAAAGATAAAGGAATACATAGAGCGTCTCGGAATGGGGCCACCAGAGCTTCATATCCCAGGTATCCTGAATTAAGCGTTCGAAATCGCTATTTCCGGCTTCACCCTTGGGTTGGCCACCTTCACGATCGACGAAGCGCAATAGCCCGCCGTATTCCGGGTCCCAACCGATGTCAAAAGCATTGCGCGCTATTTCCAGGATACGCGGCAGGTATGCGGAGAGATCGCCGTAGTCCTTGAGAAACTCAGCGCAGAACCACATATCTTCCAAAGTATGCCCGGGGTTAACGTGCCGGTCTAAGAGACACTTCTCATAGTTTTCATCGGTAGAGACATGCTCACGGATATAACCGTTACGATAGAAATCCATGAGAATACTGCGTACTTTGCTCAGCCCATATTGGATCTCCTCTTCACAGGGGAGCCCAAAGGCCTCGCGCATTTTAATATACTCATAAACCGTGTTGACCATGATCATCGGAATCGAATGGACCCGATAGCCTTCAGGAATCGGATACGGTTCCGTCAAGTAATCGTCCCGCTCTATCCGGTCAACGATGCTTTGATATAAGGCCTCGACGGCCGGAAGGTTCTCCCCGAGAAGGGTGGTTTTGGTATACTGGGCCATGCCGATCAAGGCGAAGCAATCTGCAAAGATACTTGCATCATACCTTCCGGTTTTGGCATCTTTAAGTTTGTTACCGTCACGATCCAGCAGAAAACAGCAACGATTATCATCATAGATCGAATGCTTAGTCAGGAAGGCATAAGTGCCCTGCATTTGACGGAGAAGATCATCATTGTCCAAATGGGGGAAGATCCCTTTCTTGTTCAACTCATACAGACGGCCGAGGAGCCAGAGATAACGTCCCTGTGACCAGGTGAACTTGTTATCGCTGAGCTTTTGATCGCCGTAATTGTTGATACAGTTGAGGATTCCTCCCTTCTCATAATCATAGAAGCGATTCCAATAGGGGACGAAATCGTCCTGTATCCGTTCAATATATTGAGCTAGAAGTTGATTCTTGTTCTTGTTCATCATGCATTCCCCAATTTCTTCATCAGATCTTCAACCTCAGGCGACAGCTTGATTTTGGCAACATACTTGTTGTAAAGCCCGATCAGGCTGAAAATGATAAAGGAGGTCATGAGCGGAGCAATCAACGCGATATCCGCTTCAAGTTTCAAGCCCATCTTGGTTAAGGCAAATACGCCCAGTCCGCCGATCATCGAAGCGATAGCTGCTTTGCTGTCACAGTACTTGAAGGCAGGCAGTAAACCGAAGAGCAGCGGAATTGCAGTCGGTCCGAGCAGCGCTGCGAACCAGGACAAGATGATACCGGTTACGCCACCAAACTGATCGCGGAACAAACCGATGATAACGGTTCCAACTGTAAAGGCAATCGTAGTTTGACGTGCCAATTTCAGGGATTCGCTTTCGCCAAGTTCAAGTAAGGACGGCTTAAAGAGCGGTAAAATGTCACGGGTAATAACAGCGGAAATAGTATTCATATCCGAGTTACACATGGACATGGTTTGAGCGAACATCGCCGCCAATACCAAACCAACCAATCCGGCAGGCAGGAATTTTCCAGCCAGGCTTGCATAGAGAGAAGCTTCTGCTTGAGCTTGAGTCCAACCCGGGAAGATGATCGGGCCGCACCACATCGGGAAGAAGAGAATCAACGGCCAAACCAGGTATAAGAAAGAAGAAAGGAATGCCGCTTTTTTCGCTTGTTGATCATCTTCAGTGGAGATGAAGCGTGCTGCCAAGTTCCAGGTACCACCGTTATAACTGAAATAGATGACGAAGAAGTACAATAAAGTCCAGGACAGAGAGCCTTGGCCGCGTCCGGCATTAAATATGCCGACATTAGATGCAGGCAACTGGGAGAAGACGCTCGTTATCGAGAGACCCATATCGCCTAAATGACTTACGGTTGCGAAGAATAAGATCAACCCTGCTAAGAGGTTAACAACAAACTGTACAGTGTCGGTCAACAGGTCTGCGATGATACCTCCGATAGAGACATAAAGCATCGCTGCGCAGCTACCGACGATAATTCCAAGCCAAATTGGTAGCCCGGTAAATCCATGCAGCAAGATACCAAGCGAAGCCCATTTGGCGCCGACGTCTAACAGTTTGACGATAACGCCCGAAATGGCAACAATCATTTGTGCAGCAACATTATAACGGATCTTCAGATATTCAGTAGGCGACTGGATACCTAATGCCCGCCGGAGCCGCGGCCACCGGGGAGCCAAGGTCACAGCGCCAAGGGCTGTCGCCAGTGCAATATTAACGGCCCACCAGAAATAGATGGAAGTCCCTTGTGCATAGGCGATACCTGCGTAACCTACGAACACAACACCCGAATAACCGGATACATGGTGAGATACGCCTGAAAGCCACCAAGGTATCTTACCGCCTCCAACATAAAAGTCTTCTGAGCTTTTAATCGATCGTTTGGACCAAATACCGATACCGATGATAATCAAAAAGAACATCGATAGGGTAACATAATCCAATCCTTGCATTTGTCCTACGTTCATTCGATACACTCTCCTCTCATCGTGTTTGCTTGAGTTGTTCCAGCTTTTTCAGACGCTGACTTACATAATGCTGATTCACGGGTGCGTGATGTTGTTTTTCACCCCTCCTTTCCAACTCTGCTACACTCATGATATATTGCTTGACATCTTTGACACCAAATAGAGATGCTAAATGCGAATCCAACTGAAAATCCTTTGCCGAAAGGCTCCGGTTCCACAAAAACACATGCAGTCCGAATAATAACGTAAAGATAAATGGCATTGCGAAATAGAGCCAAAACGGTCCTAGATGCTCTAATACCGGGATCTTAAATGCAATGATGCTTAGAATCAGAATAGCCACGACCGCTAGCGGCAAAAACAGATGTAAGACAGTGCTCACCTGATGATTTCTTCGATAGCGCTCGATCTCTCGCATTACGGCAATCTCCATGAATCGCTTGCCCTTTTCTTGCAGTAACTGAGGGTTAATTACGACCTTGGGCTTGCTGTTCCCGAAGGAAAAAGGGGAAAGAAATTCAGCGATCCGCAGTAAGAAATCATATTTGTACAAGACATCGCTGGAATAAATCTCCACGCCAGGATTTTCAGGCAGCTTCAGCTCAACCGGCGTTAATTCGCCGTATTCCTCTAAGGCGCGAGGCAAAAAGCGTACCTTGCTAATAAGAGCCTTTAGCAATAAAGCAGTGATGATCAAGATAGCTCCAATTCCCCAGATGGAGGGCCAGGCAATCTTAATGCTCAACCCGGCAATGATTACCAATGGAAAGCCGATGCCAATAAGATAAAAAACATTCGAACTTCTCCATTTCATCCTTTTTCCCTCTCTTCCAACGGGTATTTTGAATTACACACCAAGATCTTTTGCACAAGCTTTGTCAATATACATCCGGCATCCTTTGTGAGTCCGCAGAATGCTGGCAGGACATTTTTCGCTAATCTCTCCGGTGAGTGCCGCGTTCGTGGCAACCGCCTTCCGTTCTCCCGGAACGATACAGAACAAATAATTCGCACTGAGCAGCGTGGGAATTGTCAGGGTCAGCGCTTCCTTCGGCACCTCATCAATAGTTGCGAAACATTCGTCATGAACCTGTTGCATCCGGCAGGCTTGATCCAACTGAACCACTTTTACCTTGTGAGGATCGTTAAAATCCGCCACCGGAGGATCATTAAATGCAATATGTCCATTTTCACCGATTCCCATGAACACAACATCCGGAGGATTGGTTTCCAATAATTTAGTGTAACGGGCACACTCTTGCTCCGGATCGTTCATCCCGTTAAGGAGATTGACCGAGCGAAAGGGAACATGGTCAAAAATAGCCCGGTTGAGGAATCCGGTAAACGACTGAGGACTTCCCTGCGGTAACCCGATATACTCATCCATATGGAAGGCATTGATCCGGTTCCACGGAAGATCCTCCCGTATCAGGGCAGCCAGAAATTCATTCTGTGAAGGAGCCGCAGCAAAGATACAATTGACCCATTCCTTCTCCTTCAGTAACTCTCGTAAGACCTGCGCCGCCTCTTTGGCAGCAACCCGACCCATTTCCTCCCGGGTCTCAAAAATCTGCAAATTGACGTTTCCGTACGTTCTCTGTGAAATCATGGTTTGCTCTCCCTTTTGTTATTGCTTTTTTCCTTTTTTAACTGAATGCCGCACCACCAATTCAGGCTGAATGGTGATTTGCGTCGACGGCAATTCAGGATCGTCAATATGTTGAAACAGCAGTTCAACTGCTTTACGCCCGGTTTCAAGGGCCGGTTGATGTATCGTGGTCAATCCCGGACTGACCATAGCAGCCATGGGAATATTATCAAAACCAACAATCGAAAGATCCCTCGGGATTTTTACCCCTCGCTGTGCCAGGGAATCCATGATGCCGATAGCTGTAATATCATTAATCGCCATAATCGCATCAGGCAACTTATCGCATTCCAGCAACACCTGGGCTAACGCTCTCCCGTTATTAAAATGAACATCTCCATCCCCGTCCTGCTCGGCGGGTCGAATTAAAACCATCTCTTCCCGCAACTCAATTCCGGCATCAGCCAGAGCTTTGCAAAATCCGTCAAAGATCTGTTTACGGCTGCTACGATCGAGAGTATGGCTGACAAATGCGATGTTTCGATGTCCGCATTGGATTAAGTAATTAGCCGCCATATAGCCGCCCTTGAAAAAGTCAAATGATACAATATTTCCTCTAAATCCTTCATGGCTTTGGTCAAATAGGATCAGCGGCGGCGCTCCCGGTTCGGTTAACTTCTTGATAGACTCCTCATTATCGCTGATGGACGAGAGAATGATCCCTGATACCTGTTGGCGGAGAAGAATATCAATCTGACGTTCTTCCAGCTTAGGACTGTCGAACGAACTACAAACAATTGGCGCAAATCCATGGGCAACACACTGCTTGGCCACAGCGGAAACCAATTGGGCATAAAACGGGTTGAGCAAATCAGGAACGATGATCCCGATTTCCCGATTGGTTCCCCCTTTGAGCATTTGGCTGAAAATATTCGGCCTATAATTAAGCTCTCGCGCAGCCTCGCGAATCCGTTCACGCAATTCCTGCTTCACCGGATAGCCCGTATCATTGAGCACCCTTGAAACAGTCGCCGGAGAAACCTTTGCCAGTCGGGCAATATCCAAAATCGTTGGACGTTTGCCTTTTTTAATTTTTGTTTCTTCCGCCATGATTAACCCCTTTAGTAAAAGAAGTTTTTAATAGAAAACGTTTTCTGTTTAGTCAAATCAAAATTGGAGTTTATCAACTCCATCGTAAAACCAATAGTCACATTGTAGAAAACGTTTTCTGTGGGAACAAAATAAAATTGGAGTTATGACTCCCACCAATATTTAGATAACGTTTTCTGTTTCGATTTTATAACACGTTAACAATCTTGTCAAGTAACCGAAAAAATATTTTTACAGGCAGTTTATGGATATGACAATATATGCATGCTAAAGTTTTTCCATGGTACGCAGCTCCGGAATAGCGTATAATAGCATCTATTAAATTAAGAGAACCCCCACGAAAGCACTATTTAAGGGTAGATCCCTAAAAAGGCTAGATCGCAGCAAACACATCAAATCTGGGAGGCTTCGATGATGCCCGGTATAATAAGAAAACTAGATTCAGTAAAGAAAAATCTTGGACAAATTTATTTACATTCTTCAATCCACGATTCGGTACCGTTTGGTGTACTTCTCGCAATTGTCGGCGGATTTTTGGATGCTTATACCTTCATAACAAGAGATGGAGTTTTTGCCAATGCTCAGACCGGAAATATCGTACTCCTTGGCGTCTATGCCGCACAGGGCGATTGGGGTCAGGCTCTGGTTCACCTTCCACCGTTATTAGCGTTTGTTATTGGAGTATTTGTTACCGAAGTTTTCAAACATCTCTCGGGAAAATTTTTCATATTGGATTGGAAACAACTCGCATTAATCTTTGAAAGTATCATCCTTTTTATTATAGGATTTATACCTCAAACGGCTCCGGACATCATTGTTACGGTTATCATCTCATTTGTCGCTTCGATTCAAGTATGTTCCTTTTCGAAGCTGGTCGATTCTCCCTATAGTACAACCATGTCCACAGGCAACCTCCGTTCAGCGACTCAGGCTGCATATCAAGGTATTTTTCAAAAGGATCATCTAGCAGCAATCCGCTCCATACGTTATTTTACAATCATAATTTCATTTATTTCGGGAGGCTTTATTGGCGGACTAATAACCTTCATGTTCGGCATCAAGTCAATATTTTTCACTGTATTCCTATTAGTATTTTGTGTACTATTACTGAACATTGAGAGAGCCAAAACGACGTCGGAGGCAACAGTAAAAAATCCAATCAATCATCAATAACACAGTATTGATAGGCAAACCCATCCCAAGAAAATAAATCCGACAAGAGATATAAATCACAAAACTCCTGTCAGCTGAAATTCAAAATTATTGACTTCCCTGCGGGTTATTATTATTGACCACTGAACAATTATCTGCCTCAACTCATTGAGCTGCTCCTGCAGTTTCCGGTTTTCTGCCTGCAACTGTTGGATTGGAGCCGCATTGTTATTATTATTTAAAAGGAGATTAATACATCAATTTTTTCAGTTAAGCCACAGTCCGCATCCAACTCATTTGAGCTTGACCGGTGGTTTTCATTGACACGAAAAAGGCCTCCATTCAATGGTGGCCTTTTTACCTGGAGCTGGAGAATTTAGTATACTTTATTTTGCATTAATTGATAGACCCAACATCATACCAGGTTCAGTAACATTTATTTCAACCGGGTCAAATGTATGGGTACCGTCAGAAACTGTAAACGTGTACTTTCCAGTGGATAATCTTACGAAAAAGGTTCCGCTCTCATCCGTTTTTGTGGCAGTGTAACTAATCGTCGGAGGATTTGTACTCCCATCAAGATAGCCTAATTGATCCGGATCCGGACTTACGCTGACTGTTGCACCGGCAAGAGGAGTTTTACCATCTACATCATAAACAGTCCCCTTGATGTTAAATTTAGTTTCGTCGACAAATGAGGCCATATATCCCGATTTATAATCCGCCCATGTTACTAGATATTTAGTTTTTACAGTATTACTTCCGGCTTTTAATGTCAAACGGTCATAAAGTGTAACTTTACCATCCAACGAATATCTCACCATATAGGTACCGACAGGAATAGAGCTGATAGTGACTTTACCTGAGGCATCACTCTTCCCCTCATAAGTCTTGGATTCTCCAATCACTTTTACAGTTACACCCTCTAATGGGTTTTGGTCAATATCCATAAACCCTTCTACCTTTAAAGTACAAGTTTCTGCAACTGGACTTTTACTGCCTCCGCCGCCTCCACAACCTGATACGGCAATCACTGTGAGTAAAACCAATAATGATATCGCCAGTTTTTTCATGAATTTCACTTCCTCCTTCAATTTTTCTTAAAATGTTGCAGCAAATATTACATTTCGCAACATATTTCTATTGAACATAATAATTTATGATTTATGTAATATTAAGGCTGAAAACTTTCACCCCAATAATCAAAAAAGGGTGATAATTTTCACCCTTTTTGATTCTAAGAAAGTATTCTCCATTTTGATATTGATTTGGGTTTACAGTTTAAAATTGAATTATCTTGCTATTGAATAATAGGAAGTGATGAATGATACTTGGATATTTAAATAAACCCTTTTTAAAGATTTCCTTTGATTTTATCCTATGTTGAAATTTCATCCCTATCCTCACGGATAATCCTTCTTTTTTATCCTATAAAAAAGAGCAATAAAACATTTTTATCGCCCTTAAATACTCCCTTAATTTTTAGACTGGTTTAACTTACCGACTGGCCTAATTCAGCGTTCATGCAGATTCCGGAAGTCTCAAAGCAATAGCAACTTTAAACCGCTGTTCATCACAACTAACAGAACAATGGCCATGATATTTGGCAGTTAATGCTTTGACGCTGGACAGTCCGATGCCGTGATCACCGCCACTTTTAGTGGATACAAACGGCCCCCTTCATGTCGTACCAACCCATTAAAGGTATTCTCGATATTTATGATCAGGTGCCCTTTGGATATAGTTGCCTTGAGATTAATCTTTCGCAACTGTTTATCAGGAAGTTTCATACAGGCCTCTATCGCATTATCCAGGCAGTTACCAAGAATAACACAGAGGTCCTGATCATCAATCTCCAAATCCTCAGGCAGGTACAAATCTGTATTGACCGCGATCTCCTGCTGCTTGGCTAGTTTTAAATAATGACAGATGAGCGCATCCGCCGATTGATTACTACAGACCTTAGAAATGGTCGTTTCCTCAAAGGTATTACATAATTGACTCAGATAATGTTCTGCAGCATCAGGATTGCTTTTTTTCAAAAACTCCAGGCATGTCACCAGATGATGATGTAAATCATGGCGAATAATTTTCGCTGTATTGATACTGTCGTTTAGATTGCGGTAATGCTCCCTCTGCAAAGCCAATTGCTTTTCAGCTTCCTGAGTGCGTTTCGTCTGGTGGATAGCAGCAGCCATCAGATAATAGGTGAACAAAATTAATAAGGTACTGACGATGACGGAATAATATTGGCTATCAATTCCGTCCTTTGCACCCCGTAAAATGCCAGCTCCATAAAGGATAATAGCGGAAAAAACACTGCGCTGAAGATCCGATGTTGAATGATATCCGAAATATCTCGAACATGAGGCGATATGTATTTTTTGATTAGCGGCAATGAAGTTAATTCAAGCAACATACCGATTAAAACTACCCTGCCTACAATACGATGGAATATTAATTGCTCCAAAAACATCAAAATCAACGCAATAAACTGGGTCAACGAATAGCTCATAAAAAAGACAAAAAACTTCGTATAAATAGTTTCTTTAAAAATGAGCACTGTTGGAATCAGATAGAACACGCCTATACAGTAACCCAGCAAAAACGGGTTGCTTATCAGTGGCCTTAGAACTTCCCGGAAAATTTGGGCCATTATAAAAGTTGCTATATAGACCGTAATTTGAAACCTCCAAGAACGCTTAGGTGTCAGGAAAACATACATAAGCAAAATATTTGCCATTAAAAATGCAGCTCTGCTCAGATAAATTGACAATATAACATTTCCCTCCACCGCAATCTCTCCTACGACTTACTATATACTGCCTTACTCTTATAAAAGGATTTCTTCTGTTGCTGTTGAAATGATGAATGAAAGAATCTACCAGAGGTGCAACCGATGCTGCTTATAGCTATTTGTGACGATAACGAAGACGATCGCCAATCGTTATATCATACGCTTGAAAACTTTTTGAACACCAAAGGCATTCAAGCAAGATTGTTCGCATATGACAGCCCGAACAAACTGAATTCCGTGATTGAAAATAAATCCTTCCGTTTCGATATCATCTTTTTGGATATCATTATGGGCGATATGAACGGGATGGAATGTGCGCGGTTCATCCGGCAGCAAGACAAACTGGTCAAAATTATCTTCTTAACCAATTCAACGGATTATGTCTTTGAAGGATACGACGTCAAAGCCACCGGTTATTTGATAAAACCGATTAAAACCGACCAATTAAATAAAGTACTTAACCAGGCAATCACCGAGATCTCCGATATTGAAAAAACAGTATTTATATCACCAACCGGGGTATAACTCAGCGGATACCTATCGACGATATTCTTTATTTGGAGAGCGAAAATAATAAAGTCAATATTTTCTTGGCTAAAAACAATGAAAAAATAACGGTTTACAATAAACTGAATGATTTTGAACAACAGCAAATCAAAACCTTTATCCGCTCACACAAAAGCTATCTGGTAAATTTTCTGTATATCGAGAAATATGCCAATGACAAGTTCATTTTAACCGACAAAACCATCATCCCCATCAGCCGCAAAAACAGGGAAAAAGCGAAAGAAACATTCTATCATCTACTCAGCAGTCAATAAATACTTATGAAAACACCTTTTAATTATGGCCATGGATTACCCATGGCCTCTTTTTTCTTACTTCGTTATTTTCGTCAAAAAACCTGCATTTTTCCACATCCAACATAAACAAATATCCAAACTAACTATAATTATTCTTAAAGATGAACGAAAGGAACATCCATTTTAAATCCCCTGGAAAACAAAGTAATTTTAAAAACGCAAGGAGGCATCATCATGTTTATTTCTTTTAACCGTCTCAATAAGTTCTTTGCCTCTCTGCTGGTAGTCGTCATGCTTATGACCCAGTCATTGGCACTGGTTCCTGCGTATGCAGCCACCGGCGGAAATGCTTATGGACAAAATGAGACCACGGATGATTTGACCACGAAAGAGAAAACAGCCCGGCTTCTCAACCAAATCATCCCCCATTCCATCCAAAACAGCAAACAACAGGGTCCGGATTGGCTAAAATCCACAGATATTAGTTTAAGCTTTGCCGATGATCTTAAACCCCTGTACTCTCTGGAAACTTTCCAGCTTTTTTCGAAAGAACCCGTCGATGGCAGGCTCGGCTTCTGGCAGGGACGCTATGCCCATCGCAGCAGTTCTGACAATACCCTCAACCTGGGCGTTGGATTACGCTGGTTATCCGAAGACAAATCCACCATCAAAGGGATCAATGCCTTTTATGACTATGGTTTTAAACACGACCTTTCCCGCCTGGGGATTGGCGCCGAATATTTCAAGAACCGAGGGGAATTTCGCTTTAACTTCTACCTCCCCCTGTCCAACGATCGATTCACCAGTACAACCGCCCAGGCCGACGGCATCCTGTATTCCTACATCCGGGCCGTAAACGGCTTTGACTTTGAGTTGGGTACTTCGTTAGTCAATGCTCCCTGGCTTAACCTTTATGCCTCAGGGTTTCATTATGATAACAAGCACAACGCCGATGAAGACGGATACAAACTCCGTACCAAAATGCAAATTACTCCCAAACTCTCCATGGAAATGGGTTACAGCAATTCCAACCTGACCAGCGGGGACTTCTATGGGAAGATCCTGTTCCAACTGAATAATGCTGCCGGCCCGGCCCTGTATGGAAGCAATACTGAGGCAATATCCAGCGATATCAGTTACAAACTTCTGCAGAAAGTGGAACGGGAAAACGATATTAAGACCGAAACCTGGGATCAGTTGGCGGCTTATACCGGAGAGATCCATGTCACTGTCACTACGGACAGCGGTTCTCCTCTCCAGGGTGCCCTGGTCCAGGCTTATCAAAACGGCAAACCAGCCGGTATTGCAGCAACCACCGGTGCTGACGGCAAAGCGGTCTTAAAAGGCCTCTCCGCCGGGGAATATATTGTCAGAGCTGACTATTTCAGCGCCAGCGGAAACAGCCCGGCCGTGACCGTGCAAAAAGACCAGCCGGCTGACACCGCCATTTCCCTGACTGTCACCGGCGGCAATGCCAATGTCCATGTCATTGACAGCACCGGAATCAGCATCAGCGGCGCTACCGTGACTGCCGAAGCCGTCGGCGGTTCACAGGGCAGTTGGTTCTCCATGGCCAAAAATGCCTCTACTGCTGCTTTCACAGTGACCGCAGTTACCGGTGGAGACGGTATCGCCCGGTTTACTTATTTACCGGCAGGAAACTACAGATTTACGGTTACCGACAACGCCAGAAAGATGAAAAGCCTGGCCGTCAACGTAACAAACGGCGCCACCAGCCATGGTACCGTGGTTCTGCCGGCCAGCGGCGGCAATATTGTGGCTGTGATTTGCGATGCAACCAGCAAAGCAGCCATCAACGGCGCTACCGTCGTGTTGAAAAACAGCTCCACCGTGATTGAAGAAAAAACTACGGACAGCGGCGGCACAGCCATTTTCAGCGGCCTGGCTGCCGGTATAACCTATACCCTAACCGCCAGCGCTGCCAATTATGACGGAAACAGTACCAATATTAAAGTGATAGATAAAGAGACGGTCGCTGCCGGGATCGCCCTGACACCTCAGAACAGCGAAGTGATCATCACCGTAACCAACGGCACCAACCCCCTTCAAGGCGCTACGGTCCGCCTGACAGGTAACGGTGAAGACCGAACCGCCACCACCAACGATTCCGGCGAAGCGACCTTTACCAATGTACCGACAGGCACCTATACCGTTGAAGCTTCCAGGGACGGCTATCATGCCAACACAACCAGCGTAACTGTTGTCAGCGGACAAACAGCGTCTGTAACTGTAGACATAACCCGGCAGACCGGCAGTATTACCCTGAAGGTTACTAACGGGACCAACCCGCTCTCAGACGTTGCAGTCCGCCTGACGGGTAACGGCGTGAATCGATCTTCTGTTACCAATAATTCCGGCGAGGTTTCCTTTACCAATATACCGACAGGCACCTATACCGTTGAAGCTTCTAAGGACAGCTATGAAACCGTCAGCCAGGAGGTGACTGTGGTCAGCAATCAAACGGAAACTGTAACCATCGCTCTGACCCAGATCACCACTGAGACCATCAGGGTTACTGACGGGACAAATCGGCTTAGCGGCGTAACCGTCAGTGTAACAGTCAACGGCCAGGTTATTACAAAAACAACGAACTCTCAGGGAATGGCAACTTTTAAACTTCCGTCATACAACCTCTATACTTTCACATTCACAAAAGAAGGATATCATACCAAAACAATCACCGTATGGGTGAACGGAGGAACCGAACTTTTTACCGAAAGCTTGACCCGTCAGACCGGAAATGCGACCATTACCGTGACTGACGGAACCAACCCGCTAAAAGGCGCTACGGTCCGCCTGACGGGTAACGGCGAGGATCGAAACGCCACCACCAATGATTCCGGTGAGGCCTCCTTTGCCAATATACCGACCGGCACTTATACCCTCGCCGCAACGATGGACGGCTATGAAACCGGCAGCCAGACAGTGACCGTTGTCCGCCAGCAAACGGAAACTGCAACCATCGCCCTGGCCCGGGAAATGATCACCGTTCAGATTGACATTCTAAGCGATACCGGAACTAAACTGAGTTTTGCGAGCGTAAACATTACAGGCAATGGCATTAACGATACTAAAGAAACCTCCTGGAACGGCGGTGTAACCTTTACTTTGCCTGCCGGAACCTATACTCTGACTGCAACGCATACCTATTATCGAACGATCAGTCAGGAACTGGTTGTATCCAGGGAGAACAACACCTTTGATCTGACGACCACCCGTAAAGTGGCTGATATCGTTTTTGTCGTTCTGGACAGCGATGGCCATCCGCTGAGCGGCGCTGTAATTAGCAAAAGTTACAGCGATCCTACTGAAATCCTTGGTTATACTGACGGCACTGGCAGGTTCGAACTTAAAAACCAGCCGGCTGGCAATTACGCCTTTGACGTAACCAAAGAATTTTACAACGGTTGGACAAGCGTGGTAACAGTCAATCAGGATGGTGTTATAGAGAAAACGTTTACGTTAACCCGTCAAACAGGCAATGTCAGGATCACAGTTAAAAACAGCAGCGAAGCGGGTATCGCCGGCGCAACGGTCACTCTGTCGGATGGTTCTGTACACATCGCCAACAGTATTGGCATTGTTAAAATGGATAATGTTCCCGCCGGTGAAATGAGTTTTACAGCGAGCGCGTCCGGCTATGTCAGTCGGAGCGTAACGAGAACAATTAACAAAGCTTACAATTCTTATGATTATAACGAGGTTACGATCACTCTGCCATTCGCCCCTTAGGAATAGCGACGTACCTGGTTATAAGTCCTCTCAGATCCTTTAGTAAACAAAACTAGATCTTTAACTCCGCCCGTAGCTTACGGGCGGAGTTGTGTTTTTACCCGGATTATATTTATTTATCGGAAAAAGTAACAAAAAAGGAACATCCCCCAATGTCTCATCTGATGATACGGGCATAAACCGGGGTTTCCCGAGAACCACTGCTTATTTTGATTAATATTATAAACAGCGAACCAATTATCGCAAAAAAATGATTATCACGGGCGATTTTAATGAATGAATAACTCATGATGCCCAAATTTGGTTATCCGGGATTGACCGGATGATTTATCCCGTTATGTAGAGGGTGATGATAATGGATAAAACCTTTTCTTCCAATCCCAATCCCCCCGGCCGGAAAGGTACAGGAAACAATCAATGCCAGCCTTTACCTGAGTCGCCGCAAATCAGTCCCGATTGTAACAATCTGATCCAAAATCCCAGCTTTGAAAGGGGTTTGGCGGACTGGATCACAGATAATGTGGAAGTAACCGACGATAGTCCTTTTGAGGGCACCCAAGTTGCCAGGTTGGGAGCCGGAGTCGCCAGTATGTTTCAAGATGTTTCGCTCATCGATACGGGCCTAACTCCGTTGTTCCTCAGTTTTTATATCGAAGGTACGTCTTTTAATGATGGCAATTTAATTGTCGAAGTATTATGGCTGGATAACACTTTCAACCAAATCGGCATTGGCCTACGGCAGTTTATCCCGCCCAGTCTTCGTTTGCCTACCAGGGTAAGTTTTTTTGATATAACCGATCAACCGCCGGCAGGAACAGCCTGGGCCCGGTTGCAATTTAGCAAGGGGCAAGGTGCGGTAGCGGCTGAAGACTTTATTAAAATTGACCAGGTCATTCTCACGCCGGTTAACTCCGGCAATTTAGTCCAAAATCCCGGTTTTGAACTGGGACTCACCGGATGGACTGCAACCGGTTTTACACCGAATTTTACTGAAGCCTTCACCGGGCTGAGCCAGGCCGTAGGGGAGGTAAGCGGCGGCACTTTATTTCAGGATATACCGCTCACTCATTTACCGGCTAATACGCCCCTATTGGTTTCTTTTGCAGTCCGCAGCCTCCAGACCTCCAATGGCGAATTGACAGTCCAAGTTCTCTGGCTCAATGCGGCTGGTAACCCGATTGGTCCCCCCGGATTGGATGTCTTTATTCCCCATGATACATTGGACCAACAGGTAAATTACTTTACCTATCTGGCGCTTACCCAACCGGCCCCATTTAATGCGGTGACGGCACGCATTCTTTTTACCACCCGCGAACCGACAGTCTTTGTTGACCAGGTCATTTTGGCGGCAGCCAAAACAACCAATTTGATACAAAACCCTAGTTTCGAAAGGGGTTTGGACCATTGGACCGCTATAAATTGGACGGCAGAAACTTCCGGCCTTGCTTATGAAGGAACCATGGTGGCCCGGGGAGCTGCCAACGGCGGAGTGATATTCCAGGAGATTGCTCTGGATAACGCCGTAGGCCAATGTTTCTTATTCAATTATGCCATTTCCAATCAGAGAGCCGATCTGCTGGCCGAAATCGTATGGTTGGACAGCCAAAACCGGGAGATCGGGAAAGGGCTTATTCTGGTAACTCCCGCAGTTGAACGGGAAAATGATGTGTGGGTGACTTATAGCGGAATCACTGAACCGGCGCCTCCGGGTACGGCAAAAGCCCGGGTACAATTTATCAAAGGCCAGTCCGGGATTCCCCTCGATCTTGACAAAGTGGTATTGGGCCGCCTGGGTAACAGCAAATCTGGTCAGGGATAATCAATTTGGAAGTTCAGGGGCGTCCGGCCACCCTCTGATTCGGATGGTGCAGGAGGGCGAACAGCGCCTCCTGTCGACAGGCAAAGCATTTGCATCCATATAAACAACTTTTGAATAACGGGCCAATTTGAGGATTGAAACCTTCGGCTGCTCACCTCTACAGACCCCGGAAAATCGAATGATCACAATAAAATTCATTACAATGGATTAATGTATAATCACAACATATTCCAAACGCCCATCATGTTCTCCGTACCTTTCAGCAGATATTTTCATATCATCTATATTGAAATCCCAAAAACCAGAATTGGGGTGATTTAATTGCCATTCACCTTTTCACAAACCAATCTAAACAATGATTTAGAAACCTATGACCTTGCCATTTCGATCAACCCGACCAACGCCATCATCAACCAAACGATAGAAGCCGGTGATGTCGTCGTAGGTTCTATCGGTGTCGCCAATACCGGCCAGGTCAATGCCGATGTGTATTTAACTGCAGACTGGGGACCGGCATCCGGAACCACCGACAGGGAAGCCACCCTCCTTGCCAATGCGCTGACTGTCAGCGTATTCCTGTCAGAAGACCCTGCGCCAACCCAACAATACATCGGCAGCTTTATCGGGCTCATCGACCAAAGGGTCATCACCGGACTGACTCCAGCGTCTGATACCCAGATCAATATATCCGTTGGATTGCCGGGCACCCGAAGCGGGCCTACCCTGCTCGGAAAAGCCATCAATACGGATTTTGTTTTTATCGCAGTATCGGTCGAGTAGTTATCTATAAAAGCACAGGAGTCGGTTCCCCGGAACCGGCTCTTTTGCATAATATGCATATGGTGATAACGATGAGTAAAGGCAGAGTTGGAATTCTTACCTCCTACCACATCCACAACGACGGCAAGCGAATGATCTACGGCGGCGCGGAACGCTACGGCATTGAATTTACCAAACTTCTCCTGGAAATGGGATACAGCGTAGAATGGTGGCAAATCGGCTCCGGTTGGGAGCAGGAGATCCTTCCGGGAGTTCCTCTTTACAGTATCCCGGTGGGTGAGGCAGAATACCAAACCTGCCCTGCCCTTAACCATGCTTTCCATGAACAAGCCAACCGCATTGATTATGCGGTTTATTTCAGTACATTATTGGCCTATCCTCAGGCCTTTAAGAAAAGCATCTCCATCTCCCATGGCATCTATTGGGATTATCCCACCTGGGAAAGGATCGTCCCTACTGAACGACATCGCAGGGAATGGCGTTACCGGTGGTGGAGCGCATTAAACCGGCCTGAAGCTGTCGTCTCCTGTGACACAGCGACTATCCGATATATCAATGCCACCTGGCCCGGATTAAGTGAAAAATTGATCTACATACCCAATTTCGTCGACTTGAAAAGCTTTTATCCCTTAAAAGAAAAGCCGCCCCGGGAAACCGTCCGGATCCTCTATCCCCGCCGGCTGACCTCTGTCCGGGGGATCTACGAAACCATCGCTGCCATCGAAAAATTGACAGCCCGGTTTCCCCAGGCGGAGTTTCATATCGTCGGCCGCGGCCATAACGATCATCACGAAGGAGATCTGCTGCGCTGGGCCAGTCAATATGAGCAGGTCTATTATTACTGGCGGCCGCCTCACCAAATGCCGGAGGTTTACCGCCAGATGGACATCGCCATCATTCCGACTAAGGCATCCGAAGGCACCTCCCTCTCCTGTCTGGAAGCGATGGCTTCCGGCTGTGCGGTGGCTGCCGGTTGTACCGGAGGCCTGACCGATCTGATTATCCCCGAGTACAATGGCTTATTGCTCCGGCCGCTAAATACCCGGACCTTAACCGAGGCTTTAGCCCCCCTGATCGAAGACCCGGAACTACGACAACGGCTGGGCACAAACGCCAGGGCCACCTCTGAGGCGTTCTCTTTGGAAAAATGGAAGAATCGCTGGCGTAAAGTGATCGAAACCGTTTTTCATTAAATGCTGAAGGTGACATGGAATGAGTAAAGGATCTGTTGCCATCGCCACATTAAAGTTAATCGATCCGGCCACCGGAAAGTTTATCTCTGACTATCGGCGGCAGTATGCCATCGAACTATCCGGATTACTCCGGGAGCTTGATTATGAAGTGGCCTGGTTTCAGCCGGGAAAGGGCTGGCAGAGCCTCTTGATTCCGGACGTTCCACTGTATGGCGTCCTGCAGGACGAAGCCCAGCTTTTCACCTGGCCGGTGACTTCCGATGATTTCTACGAAAAAACCCACGAGTTCGACTGGGCTATCTATTTCGACTTCGTCCTGGCCTACCCGCAGGCCCGCGAATCATCCATCGCTATCGCCCACGGTATGACCTGGGATGAACCCTTATTTGAATCCAAGCTGCCCACCGAAGCGGAACGGGAAGAATGGAAACGCCGTCTCTGGATGGCATTGCGTGCGCCTCAAAAAGTAGTAGCTATAGAGAGCGGCCTTATCCATTGGGCTACCGCCACCTGGCCCGGACTTTTTCACACTTTTGAGTATATTCCCAACTTCATCCCTGCCTGGGCTAAGGAAGAATCCCCGAACACGGAAAAATCGAATATGCCGGAATCCGGCCCAGGCCCAATCAGGATCCTATTCCCGGGCCCTCTCACCCCTGAAGCCGGGATCAGCGAAACCATCCGGGCCATGGAAACCTTGTTGGAAAGGGATGACCGTATCCACTTTTATTGGGTGAACACCGGCCCGGAAGCTACAGTGAAATATCTGACAGAATGGTTCGAAAAGCATCCCCGCAGTTGTTTACTGGCCGAACCGGTGACCCGGAAAACCCTTGAACAGGCTGATATCGTCTTATTTCCGGGTAAAAGCTTTCAGGAAACGGATATGATCTGCCTGGCGGCCATGTCCTTCGGTAAAACTGTCATTGTCGGCCAAAACAGCGGCCTCGCCGATATCGTCATCCATGATCATAACGGCCTCATTATCAATCCAACCGAGAAAACATTGATTGAAGGGATTCAGCATCTGATTAACTCGCCGGAGGAACGCCGTGACCTGGGAAACCATGCCCGGGCCGTTGCCCGGTATTTCACCTTGCCGGCCTGGCGGCAACGCTGGCAGCGCCTCATTGAAAAAACATTCCGAGAGTGAGGGATCTCGATGTCAAGCACCATACCGAAATTAACTGCCATGATGCTCGTCCGTAACGAAGCCGATCGTTATCTTCATGACGTATTATCCGAGCTGTCAACCTTTGTTGATGAAATCATCATCCTGGACGACGGTTCAACCGACGGCACCCCCGATATCTGTCTCTCCTTTCCCAAGGTCCGGCTTTACCGGGAAACCGAATCCCTGATGGCACAGGACGAGAGCCTTGCCAGGATGAAATTATGGGATTACACCGTCAGCCATGATCCGGAATGGATCCTGGCCATTGATGCCGATGAAATTTTCGAAAAACGGATGACTCATGAAGTGGCCGGATTGATTAACCAGGATGAATTTGACGCTGTCGAATTCCGGCTGTTTGATTTTTGGGGCGATCGGGAACATTACCGGGTGGACGGATATTGGGATCCCTGGGTAAAAAAAGTTCGCATGCTGTTCCGGTATAACCCCAATCAGGCCTATTCCTGGCCCAGGCAGAAGCTTCACTGCGGCAGAATTCCTTTAGAAGCAAGAGGACCCATGTTGGTCTACCAATCGGACATCCGGGTTAAACATTACGGCTGGGTTCGGACAGAGGATATTCAAAAAAAATATTTACGCTATAAAGAGCTTGATGACAGCTCCCATCTACAAAGCGTCCTGGATCCTCCGGAAAAAATAAAACTGGAATCATGGATTCCGGAAAAGGTCCTTCCGTTTTGAAAATGAGTTTCGATTATATTATACTTTCCTACATCACTGATCCATAAACCGTTCTCACATCCATGTAAAAACTGAATCCAAGCGAAGGCAGGGGTTTAGGGAGAATGTTTACCACCATTGCCACCAATAAGGGAAACTATTTGGGGATATCTGATGCCTTTTCCGTTCCGATTCTTACCGATGTTGTCATTCAGGAACAGGACGTCAGCTGTCTTCTTAAAAAAACCCATGTACCGGCAAAAAAGGTTATCAAAGTGGAGCGATGTTGCACCGAAGTTAAAGATGTCTGTATCAGGGTCTTAAAAGACCGGATTTTCCTTACCGGATATGCCTGCCAGTCAATATTTCTGGTTGGTGGGGACAATGTTCTATTTTGTGAATCAATTACTGATCCCTTTACCATCTCTTCACCCGTTAAAGGCCTGTCTCCCGGGATGACCGTCCATTGGCAGGTAACAAATAGGGAATACACCAAAATCATGACTCCTCGATTAATTTCATACCTTAATGAAATAACCTTTCATCTTCAGATTCTGAAGCAAGAAACATTGTGGGTAAAAACCCGGGCCGTCATTTCACCGACAAACCAGTTCTAGTACTTTTAACATTTAAATAAAGTGTTTATAGTATTTTTTGAAAAAACTCAACAAAATTAAGACTCATATTTACTATTAGCCAATACTAACTACTGATATAAATGTATACAACACTTCTTAAATTTTTTGCCACTACCACAAGGACAAAGTTCATTTCTACCAATCTTCTTGTGATTTTGTTGTCGATAGTTTTCTATCATTCTTTTTGCATTCCTGTCGCTTATTTCTTTTAAACGATCAATTTCTTTGATAGAGATATCGCTAAAGCTACAATTCTTTCCCTTTATCCCAAATAATTTGCCATCATTGTCATAATCAAGATCGATCCACATTATTGATTTTGATACATCTCTAAGAATAGCAGAAAAAACATAATCTTGACGTTCAGATCTGCTCATTACCTTAATTCCAGGAACCGTAACAAACACACAATATTTTGATTCATCAAACGAATTAATTACAATCATTCTGCCAATTTCTTTCTCTCGTTTTTGCACATTTTGGATTGTTTCACAAAATCTTTTTTTAGCTTCCGGAGACATATCCAAGAAAAAGTGCGCCACCTCTATCCTATTTTCATCCGTTCCTTGCTCTAACAATTGAACAATTTCTTTAATTTCAAGTGGAATGTCCTGCTGTGGTTTTGTAATATTTATATTTGGAAGATACAATTTACAAAAATAATCATCCAAATCCTGTCTAAAGCCATACCATATCAATTTATCTTCTTCTGGAAATTCAGAACAAGCAATTGAATAATTATTGTAATAAATATACATACCCAAATGATCAAGCTCATCATTCATTGTAATTTGAGAAATTTTTATCGCACTTTTTCTTTGTCTTAAGAAATGCAGAAAATAAATAGGCGACTCAAAATATTTTTCATATACTAATAAGTCATCATATGAAATGACTATTGTCTCACTTGAAAGAGTAATAAAGTTTAATTTTTCAGCTTTTGCCGCAAAAGCATTAAAATTATCTACAGTTACAGAAAGCAAGAAAACCTCTGTAAATTTAGAAATATTATCGATTTCAAATTTCTTTTGCTTATTAAAATCGTAGAATAAAGCAGGTTGATGTTCATTTAAATATCTTAATGTTCGGCTACATTGGGAATCTGCTTCTTGGACAAGCTTTCTAAATGCTCTTACATGAGCATCGAAGTCTTTAATCGGAGGTGTCTGGGGAAAAGAACCTGCTTTTATCTCGATTATAAATAAATAATTTTCATATATTATAAGTAAATCATTTTCATTCATCTGTTTTAAAGAGTTATTTACAGGATAGTAATTCCCTGTAAAGGCTTTAGCTCCAGGTAATAGTTTCATAAATAGGGTTTTTACCATATTCTCACTTGCTAAGTTTTGTCGTTTATTCCAAGTATCCACATACTCCGGCCTTAATCGAAAAATTTCCTTCTGTATGGCTCGATAAATATTATCAAATAATGAATAATAATCAAATCCATAGGAAATTCCACCTATTTTTATAAATGGTTTCTTTTTTGTTGGTAGCTCCACAATTGGCCAACCCGAAAACTCCGAACCATCAAAAAAAGAAGTATATTCACCGATACCTAAAGATAAAGCATCTATAAATTTCACATCCCACCCAGTTACATTAAAAATATCGTTTAAAGCAACACCGAATACCTTTTCCAGTATTGAACTTACAACACCTTGCTTATCATTAATTACTATCTCAGGGGCTTCCCCATGATCAACTACTTTAATAACTTCATCATAGCTCCTTTTCATTTCCATCAGAGCGTCAGCTAAACCTTGTGACATAGAATATTCAAGCTTTTCAAGTCCCTCAATTATTTGCTCAGCTGTAACGCCGAACAGTTCTATAAGAATATCGTTATGAGGTGGCAATAGCTTTTTAAGCGGCTCAAGTTGAAATATCTGATAGCGATTACCCCTAACGATATAAAGCATTTGAGATTCTACAATGTAATCCATTAGCTCATCAGGTATATCACCAGTATCTTTTTTATATGCCGCCCAATAATGATAAAAAAACTCAAACTCCTTATACAAATCTTCTATATCCGTAAGAACTAAATACCATCGTTTTTCTTGATCCTCAATAGTTTCAGTACCATTAAAATGATTTTCTGTTGAAACTAAAATACTTTGAATATACTCCTGAGCTCTGATTATTATATTCTCTTTACTTGTATAATCAATCTCAGAAAACTTATTCAAATGAGACAGCATTGCCATATCTCTAGCGAATTTAAGCAGCATTAACGGATCGCAAGCAGAAATTTTTTCTTTTATCTTTTTTACCTTTTCATTGATTCGTTCCTTTGCCTTGGGATACTCATCTCGATAGAAAGCTTGAATTTGCTCTTGCTGCTCAGGCGTGCACAGGTTACGTATAGACACAAATTTTCCATACCGTACAAGTTCAAAAAGTCCATTATTATAATAATCATCAATTTTAACTTTAACTAACTTTTGCTTTTTTATTTGCTTTTTTTTCATAAGACATCCTCAAGCAAAGAGGATATTATTGAATTCCAAGTTAAGCGTAAATTATCAGGTATATATAGCTCGCATCTATATAGATGACTTTATATTTAAATTTTATCATTCTTTTATGAACGAAATCACCATATAAATAAAAAACCACCTGCAAACATCTCAAAATTCTTATACCATTGTTTTTGCTCCATACGTAATTATATTTTTGACAATCGTTTATCTTTTACATCTTAACATATAGCTTCCTTCTCTTAAGTTTCAATTAATTAATTCAACAATAATTATCCCGCCCCACAAACAGCATATGGAAAAACCCAATTTAATCTCCGAAATGGAAGCCGGAATGCGAGATAGATACAAGGACGTATCCTTGACGTCGGCATTAAAGCATTAACAAACAAAGCCACCACGGATGACAATTCCAGCGGGAAGGAACCTGCAGCTGGATGTCCGTGGGATAATGGGGTTTGGGAGAATCCTAACCGGGGATTCAAGGACATCCGGCCACGCTCCTGATTGGAAGGTACAAAAGGACAAACAGCGCCTTCTGTCGGCAGGCAAAGCCAATCAAAAATTTAAAACTTCTCTCCTTAGCCATGGTTTTGAATTATGCGATACTGCTCAACTTTAAAAGTAAATAGCCAACGACCATATACCAAACAAAAAAGCGCTCTAGCAGTAATGCTGCTAGAGCGCCTTGCCAAGCTAACTTTCATCTCTTGGAGATGCGTTACCCTCTTTTGAATCTTTGACCAATTGATATTGTTCGTGGGCCAAATCCCAGAGAAATTTATCCTGGCGGGCTTCGGGACTACTAAACAACCGTCCGAACCATTTGGTGGCTTCCTCAAGATTACCGGTTTTCCGGTTAAGTTCCGCAATTAAATAGATACAATGGGGAGCATCCATTTTGTCGAAGGGAAGATCTTCGCTCTGATAGGCCTCAGTGTATAATTCCAAAGCAAACTTTAAAAAGTCTTTCTCCCGCTGGTCGCCTTTCCACCGATAAATCCAGGCTATTCGCAAGCAGGTTTTAGCGATCTCGCTACTTTTTGCCTTACGTAATTGCAGACAATATAAAGCGAGTTTATATGCTTCCAGCGCCGAGTCCAAGGTCCGTTCGCCGGAATAACTTTTGTGTTTCCAGTACGCTCCGACCTGGGTATTAATGATCTTTCTTTCCTTCGGATTTAGCTGGTCAAAACGGTCTTGAAACGCAGCATAGCCGCAATGTTCACAGACAAAAACTTGATACAGGATAGGGTTGACGCCTTCGTAAATAGCAGCAAAGTCCGAATCCTGACTTAAAACCCGGTAGGCATTGAGACGAACCTTGGTGGCAGTAAACTCCCGTTCGCAGGCAGGACAGACAACCGTCGTGTTGTAGATCGTTTTAGGAGCCATTCTTTTACCTCGTATAAATTTTATCAATATTATCGGCCTTTTTCGGTAAAATCTGAAAGCTTTTTTATAAGCATTGGACGTAACCGGCCAGGCAACAGTCCAACCTGTGCTTGTGCGTTATCAGCCACAATATGCTTTGGCCAGAGGTACCCATAAACTGTACATCCGAATTCAGGACAATGCCAACAATTTAGCTGAAGCCCGGTGGAGCTTTCGGGTAAATGTCGGACTGGACAAGGGCATCCGGCTGAGCGGGACCAATATCCTACAAATTGAAGAATACCCCATCCAACAGGTTACCAATAACGTTGACCTTAATCTCCTCGCATGGCTGGGTCATACTAGGATCCGTTTTAATCAGCAAGGGCAGATTGACAATGGCCCGCTACACGGAAATCCTATATATGATTATGAAGGGTTTAATCTATATAATAATGGCTATACCTTGGGCATCAGCCATCGAAACCTGGAGGTTTTATGGGGCAAAACCTCCGTCCCGGTCCAGTCGGAGTTACTGCAAATGGATTCGACGATTGATGGTATAATCGTCAACCATCAATTCAGCAATAAGTCTGGTAACTATCAATGGGCGGCATTTTCCGGGGAAGTGGGCAGTTCATACGGAATGCGCATTACGATTGATCAATATGAAGGGGTGACCGCCGCTTGGCAGTCACCCGCCGGAATTCACCTGAAAAGTTTTTTGGTGAGTTCAGGAACAACGTCAGGCTCCCGTCACTTAGGACTCAATGGAAGCCTGACCATCAAGCAACTCATGGTCAGAATGGAAATGATCCACGGTGAACGGGATGACACTACCGGTAATGCCTGGGCGTTACACCTGGACCAACCTTTGGGGTCTGCCTATTTCGGTTTGGACTATTACTTATTTGAACCTGACTATCCGGAAGATGGAGCCCCGGCGTCTTTTTTCGGAGGCAAAAAAAATAACGGAAGCCGCCGTTATAATCTACGGGCCAATACCAAGCCCGCCGAAAACCAGCAACTCCGGTTTCAAGGATCCTTTACCGAAGATAATTTAGATCGGACCAATGAGTTAACTGATTACCGGGAAAATTACTATGTGGATTATCAAATTCAACTTTCCCATATGAGCATTGTTAATCTGAATTACCAGGATGATTACCAGTATCAACATGACGGTTCCGTTCGGATGAGCCGTAACCGGACCCGCTCAGTCTTCCTCGGATATCAACAAAAATACCATAAGATGACGTTCAACTCTTCCATGGCGAGCAGTCGTCAAAAAGCTGATACTGGTAAATCTTTGACCACAGAATATTTACTTTCCTGTACTTATCCGATGGATAAACTTAACCTGACCCCATCCATCCGTTGGAAAGAGGATAAAGATAAGGCTGGAGTAACTGACAGTCTGGCGGACTTTCGGATTACTGCTGATTTTAGCTGGAGTCCTGAGTTGAGCCGCAGTAAGTTGGCTTTATATCACCAAATTGATAAGGATGGCAAAAGCCTACAAACCACGCATAAAACAGGCATAGAGACAACACTGTACTTTAAGTCCGGTAACCGTTCTACATTTTTATTGAGTTATGGCTATTATTATTGGCAAAATGATTCAAAAGGGAACGAACCGAAGACCCTTAGTCTCGAGTGGCGGCTTCAGTTTTAAATTCACTCTTAGAATTCTAAAAACTACACAATGAAACCGCCCTGCCATTCAATCTGACAGAACCTCCATCATCTCACAACAAACCATTTTCGAGCTACGTCATCCTTCTTATTTAGGATGTATAGACAGGAGAGAGCCTTTACACTTGTCTGGAGACATGGTTTACACTTTGTTGTTATAGTCTCATTTACTTATGATAGGGCTCTCCCCGCATAATCCGGCAGGCTCGATAGATCTGCTCCAATAACATCACCCGGAACAGCTGGTGCGGAAAAGTCATCTTTGAAAAGCTCAGGTTCAGATTGGCCCGTTTCACCAACTCTTCCGTCAGCCCCAACGAGCCTCCGATCACCATGGTCACATCCTCACCATACATCAGCCGCTCACTAAAAAACTCCGCCAGTTCCGGCGAAGTCAGTTGTCTGCCTCTTAAATCCAGGGTCACCAGAAAACTTTTGGGAATGATCAGATTCTCCAAAGCTGCACATTCCTGCCGTCGCACCTGTTCTTCCAAAGCCGGCCCCGCATTTTCCGGGCAGGGAAAGTCGGCCACTTCCTTCAATTCCAACTTCAAATAAGGCCGAAGCCGCTTCAAATACTCCGCCTGCGCCTCAACCCAGTATTTCTCTTTCAGTTTCCCAACAGTTAAGATTCGAATCTGGGACATAATTCCTCCATTAAAAAAGTTTCTTAGGCATGAGATGTGATTATAGTTGACAGTTTACAGTTCACAGTTAACAATAAACGGTTGGGTTTTAGTTCACAGCTCATATAAAGTTCGTACTTTAACCTTTTGTCTCTACGCTCAACTGTAAACTATCCACTGTCATAACTGTTAGAAAACTGTCAACTGTCAACTATTTCAGCTCCTGTCTCCTCCAGAAAGTCACTGCCTCATCTCCCCGATCTTGACGGTGGTCCGGTACTTTTTATCGTTACGGTAATACTCAATTTTCAACGGAGTACCTACCTTATGAGTTGCAGTTATCTCCCGAACCAAATCAGTATCTGTAATCTTGGTTCCATCGATGGACACCAGAATATCTCCAGGTCTAAGTCCGGCCTTATCTGCCTCACTCCCCCGAAGCACTTTGGCGATAAAAATGCCCGATTTCACCGGCAATTCCTGCCCTATCCGGGTTTCGAGGATCCGGCAGTTATCCTCCGTAAAATGAACATAAGCGATCCCAAGGCCCGGCCGGGAAACATAACCCCGTTCAATCAACTGGGCAGCAACACTTCGTGCCATATTGCTAGGAATCGAAAAACCAATCCCTTGAGATTTGGCTGCGATTAATGTGTTGATTCCGATAACCTGGCCTGCCGAGTTTAACAACGGCCCCCCGGAGTTTCCCGGATTAATCGGGGCATCGGTCTGAATCATATTTCGCAGCCTGATTTCATCACTGACATCGATTACTCGGCCTTTGGCGCTAACCACGCCAACCGTCACGGTATTATTCAGACTTTCCTGTAAAGGATTACCAATAGCAATAGCAGTCTGTCCCACTTGGACTTTTTCGGAATCGCCCCATTCCGGAACTGTCAGATTATTGTGGTTGATCTTTAAAACCGCCAAATCTGTCTGGGGATCCACCCCAACAATTTTCGCCGGATAAGATTTACCATCCGATAACATCACCACAATCTTGTCAACGATCCCGGAATCACCATTGACCACATGATTGTTGGTCAAAATATAACCGTCTTTCCGAAAGACCACCCCAGAACCCAGCCCTTGAATATTCCGAATCTCAGGACCGCTGAAAAAATCAAAATCCTCGACCAGCGTATTGGTGGTTATCATCACCACAGACGGCCCAATCCGGTTCACGACATCAATAATGTTCTTCTCATAATCATTCATCGTTGAAGCCTGTGTCTGAGCCTGGGACTGAGTTTGGATTTGAATAAACGGTTCCGATGAATTTACCAGCAATTGGCCCAAACCTGTATATTTAATGGCCAAAATGACTAAAAAAGCAGCAATGGTCCCGGAAATAAGCGCGGTGAAAATATATGGAATTCTCTCCCGAGGGGTATGGCTGTCAAAACGAAACTCGTTCACCGGCAAAAACCTCCCTAATTTAAAGCCGTCAGCCGACGGATATCCGCCATAAAGCGGCCAACTTAACCTTTCATGGATATTTAAATTAACGTTAATCCTTTTTTAAGGTTCCCCGGCCTTCGTAAGCTGATATATCCGGATTTGGTAACTTTTAGATTCATATTCCACCGGAATCAGCGTTTCACTAACACGCCAATCGAAGGATTTACACTCATCCACAAATTTTCGGGCATAGTCCCGGCCGGGATCCGCCAATATAATTTTCCCGCCAGGTTTCAAATGTTTTCTAAAAATGGCAGCCAATGCAGAATGCAAGGTTTTTTCGTACAAAATATCGCTACCGATAATCCGGTCAAACACTCCAACACTCTCCGGAAATGAGCGCCAATCGGCCAGCAGAAACTCCGAGGCATTCACTGCATTCACGTTGCAATTTAAACGGCAAAACTCCAATGCCGGACGCATATAATCCGATTGCAAAACCAGCGCCCCGGCCTTTTTCGCAGCGATACCCGCCAGTCCTACACCTGCTCCCAACTCAAGACAACGCGTCTCACGAAAATCATCAGCATGTCCCAGAATAAACCGGACCAGCCCGATGGATGCCGGCCATAACTCAGCCCAAAAGGGAATCTCCTCCGGATCCGAAATCTGATCGAGCAACGGATCGATATCCTCAACCTTATAAATTTCAAAGAAATGCCCTTCAACACTTAAAGAAATCCGTTTTAGACTATATACCTCCTTCAACTGCCGGATTAATGCTTCACATTCACCCATTGTAGAATCCATGGCTGTTCCTTTCATATCCTTAAATATTTTTTCACTATTTCGTCTTTGACAGCGTTTTTCCTGTCTTTCTCCAATTTTCTGCCATCAATCGGTCACTGAATAAATTCAGCGGAAGGCGGTTCGTCTATCCCCAGACTGTAATATGATATACTAACCTGTCTAAAGGAGGTAAAGAAATGGGACATTCGCATGATTCCAAAAAAGATAAAGATAAAGATTTTAAAGGTTTCAAAAATACCGAATCTTCCGAAGATTTCAATGATATTTCCAATAATCCTTTTTTTGAAAAAAATGATCTGACGCTGCTTTCCGTCATCAATCCATTACTTAGCCCCAAAGCTCAGCGTTTATTATCTTTTTTCATCAACTATGGCAACGACCTCCCGGAAACACCATCCCCAAATCCCTTAGGCAATATCAGCGATTTATTACAGCAGATGTCTTCCGGACAACGTAATTCTTTGATGGAGATAGCTCCAAGCCTCCTCAGTATGCTTGCAGCTTCTCAAGACAGCAAAAACGGAAATGGCGGCGGATTAAACCCGGCCCTTTTGTCCACCTTATTGACCACGATGATGAACAATAAAAAAGAGGATTAACCATCCTCTTCCACAAAAAAAGTGGTGGTTACCCCTCCACTTTTTTCTTCCTTTTGATTGAATAAGGTTCCGCTCGACCAACTAAACCGGCTTGCGAAATCACTGCTCCATCTGTTTCGCTAAAAAACCGGCCGCCGTCTCCGTCACTTTCACTTCCAAATCACCCATGACCACATTGGGTTCCTTAGAACAAAGAATTACTGCACCAATGGGGTCCCCTTCTGCGATAATCGGTGCGATGACTTGCGCTGTAAATTTACATTGACCTTCCTCTTCGACAACAGGGCATGCCTCGCAATATTTATGATCGCCAGGTTTGGGGATTAACACTACTTTTCGATCTTCAATCGCTTTTTCAACTGCCTTGGAGATAGGTTTATCCAGGAACTCCTTTTTCGGGGCTCCTGCAACTGCAATCACCATATCCCTATCCGTAATTAAAGCGATATGTCCGGTCGACTCGTAGAGAGAATCGGCGTACTCTTTAGCGAAATCACCCAATTCACCGATGGGAGAATATTTCTTTAAAATTACTTCTCCTTCACGGTCCACAAAGATCTCTAACGGGTCGCCTTCTCGGATTCGCAGTGTTCTACGAATCTCTTTGGGGATGACCACTCGGCCAAGATCATCGATCCGCCGAACAATTCCAGTCGCTTTCATCCCCTGTTCCCCTCCTTTTTTCTAAAACTTAACTTTTTTCGCTTCCATTGAGGTGCCAGAGACCCTGCCACCCGTACGACCCAGGTGAGTTGGAGTAAAACCCATTCTACCTTTAATGATAGTATATAGTTACCTCTCCGTTTTTATTCGTTTACCCGGTTTAGCTGTTGAACTATTACCATCAGTGGTCCTTCCTATCTTGCCCCTTTTTCCAAAATAAATACCAAAATAGGAAGTTGAACTTTAGATTTCTCCTGTCCCAGTTGCGGAAATGATAACCAATGTATCCAAAATCATCTGTAGCAGCTCTCCGTCTTTTCCGGAAGATCTCCATTTGAAAACCGGAGGCCGGCCCGGCTGGTAACGGAAACCGCTCCGATACTTCTGCAAGACCTGCAATACTTTCTCATAATCCACCACTAAACCCTGGTGCAGTTTACCAATATATTCTTGCCGTTCTTTCGTAATGCTCGCAATCCCGGCGATTTTCGCCATTAATTTGATTTTAGCCAGATAAATCAGATTGAGTACCGATTGGGGCGGATCCCCGAACCGATCCGTTAATTCATCCATAATGGCTTCTGCCGCTTCATTGGATTGAATGACAGCCATCTTTTTATAAATTTCTACTTTTTGTTTATGATCGCTGATGTAGCCGGAAGGAATATACGCATCTACCGGAATTTCCACGACTGGTTCCGGTAATTCCGGAACCACTTCTCCCTTCTTCTCCCGGATCGCTTCCTCCAGTAAACGGCAATACATTTCAAAACCGACGGCCCCGATTTGCCCGTGCTGTTCCGGGCCTAGCAAATTACCGGCTCCCCGAATCTCCAGATCCCGCATGGCAATTTTAAAACCGGAACCCAATTCGGTAAACTCTCGAATCGCAGCCAAACGCTTTTCGGCATTTTCGCTGAGAACCTTGTCTTTACGATAGCAGAAATACGCATGAGCGATTCGATGACTTCGGCCAACCCTTCCGCGTAATTGATAAAGTTGCGCCAGGCCAAACCGGTCGGCATCATAAACGATCAACGTATTGACATTGGGTATATCCAACCCTGTCTCGATAATCGTCGTACACAGTAATATATCCGCTTCTCCATCATAAAAGTCCAGCATCACCCGTTCTAATTGCTCCTCATCCATCTGCCCGTGACCGATCATAATACGGGCTTTAGGAATCAAACTTTGCAAGTGGGAGGCCATTCGCTCAATGCTTTCCACCCGATTATATACGAAATATACCTGTCCATTTCGATCTAACTCCCGCTGAATGGCTTCTCTGATCACCTCGTCATTATATTCCAGAACATGGGTACGAATGGGGAACCGACCTTGGGGAGCCGTTTCGATAATACTCATATCCCGTACACCAGCCAGCGACATATGCAGCGTCCGGGGAATGGGCGTCGCTGTCAACGTCAACACATCAATATTTTTCCGGATTTCCTTGATTTTTTCCTTATGGGTCACGCCAAAACGCTGCTCTTCATCGATAATTAACAATCCCAGATTCTTAAAATGGACATCAGAAGATAGCATCCGATGGGTACCGATTAAAATATCCACTTTTCCGTCTAAAACGCCAGCGACTACCGCAGCCTGTTCTTTCGGCGACTGAAAACGGCTGAGCACTTTGATGGTAACTGGGAAACCGGCAAAACGTTCTGTAAATGTCAAAAAATGCTGCTGTGCTAAAATAGTGGTCGGAACTAACACAGCTACCTGTTTTCCGTCCATCACCGCTTTGAAGGCAGCCCGCATGGCTACTTCCGTCTTTCCATAACCGACATCGCCGCAGAGCAGGCGATCCATGGGTTTGCTGCTTTCCATGTCTTTTTTAATCTCGGCAATCGCCCGCAGCTGATCCGGAGTCTCCTCGTAATAAAAAGCTTCTTCAAACTCATGCTGCCAAACGGTATCGGGGCTGAAGGCATAACCCGGCGTAATCTCCCGTTGGGCATATAATTCCAAAAGGCCTTCCGCCATATCACGGATGGATTCTTTCACCCGATTTTTCACCTTTTGCCAGTCGGAACCGCCCAATTTATTCAATTTCGGCGCATGGTCTTCCACACCGATATATTTCTGCAATAAGTTAACCTGATCCGTCGGTACAAACAACCGGTCTTCCCCGGCATATTCGATCTTCAGGTAATCTCGATGGCCTCCGGCGATCTCCAGCGTTTCCAGTCCGGCAAACCGTCCGATACCATGGTTAACGTGGACCACATAATCCCCGATTTTCAAATCGGTAAAGGAATGAATCTTAGCCCCTTCCTGGCGGAAACGGGAGGGGTACCGTTTTTTCTGCCGCCCGTAAAGTTCAACCTCACTTAAAAGCACTAACTTTTGATCAGGCCATTCAAAGCCAGTCTCCAAGTCAGCCACTTGAATCCGGACCGTCCGGGGTAAAAGATCGCCTTCATTTTCCGGGGTTATTAACGATGAGGTTATCCCCTGTTCCCGCAGAACCTCTTTGAGCCGGCGGGCTTTATCCAATGTTGTAACAGTCAGAATAAACGTATGGTTGGATTTCAAACGGCGGGAAATCTCATTGGCCAATTGTTCCGTCTTGCTGTGAAACGAAGGTGGCGTCCTGAAAGGTAAAGTTATGACTTCCTCAACAACATAGCCTTTCGGATTATTGGCAAGGAGCGACATGGCCCAAGGTTTTCGTTTTAAGATCTCCCGTTCCAAAGTATCAAAGGCAAAAAATGCCTCTTCTTCCTTGGGAAGAATGACCCCTTTTTCAAGAAAATTTCCTAAAATGCCAGCTCGTTCTTCTTCCAATGAACGGTATACATCTCTCCCCCGCACCGGCTCATCGAGGATAATCCGGGCTTTCGGTTGGTAATCAAGCAATGATACCAGCCGCGGAGCAACCCAGGGTAAAAACTGATCCGCCCCCGGCAGCTGATGACCTTCACTAAGCCGATCCAAAGCCTCATTGATTCGGTTCTGTAATGATTCTGCCTCCATCACCCGGCCCAGATCCTCCAGTCGTTTAACTTGGCTCGCCAAAGCACTTGCAATAGTCTCTTTTTGTTGCAAAAAATCTTCACGACGCCATAATCCTTCCCTGGCGGGTAAAATTCGAACATCTTTCAGATTTTCCGATGAAACCTGAGTTTCAACACTAAAGGTGCGAATCGAGTCCACTTCATCTCCGAAAAACTCTATCCGCACCGGATGCTCCCGATCCAATGGAAAAATATCGACAATATCGCCTCTACGACTAAATTGTCCCATGGCCTGAACTAAATCCACCCGTTCATAGCCCATGAGAACAAACTGTTCCAGTAAGTTCTCCAAAGGATATTCTTCGCCCAATTTTAAAGTCACGGTAAAATCCTGCAAGGTTTCCGGTGGAACCAGACGACGTTGCATTGCTTCCCACGATGTAACAACCACCAACGTGTTCGAATATAACATTCGTCCTAATGTTTCAACGCGCTGAGCTGTAATCTCCGGTTCAAAGGCTTCTTCATGAGGAAACAACTCGTTGGCCGGAAAATAAGCCACCTGTTCCGGCCCTAATAAACTTTCCAGGTCCGTCGCCAACCGAAAAGCCTGCGTATCATTGAAACTGATCACGATGATTGACCCCGGGTGCTCTATCATCAACCCGGCGATAATCATGCTTTTTTGACTCCCGTTAACTCCGGTCACCAAATCTTGTTTTCCACCGGCAAAACGAGTACTCATCATCTTAAAATCAGGATGAATAATAATTTTCTCCAAGACCTTTTTCATGATTCCTCCGGCTGTAAACGCCAATAAGCCGTCCAAACGGATGAACCCTGTGACACCCGCATGGATCGACCTGGCGAAAAAAATCTCTATTAAATTCTCTATGATTTATTGTATTCTGATATACCGCTGACAATCACATTGTTCCAGATTAAATGAAACATCACTGCAACACTTAATCCAAGCCCGTTACGCCCGGTAATCAGATATCCCGCACCGAATCCCGTATGTATCGCAATACCTGCAAAAAATATCACAATACCAGGCCGGGTATTAATGAATAAAGCTTCGTACAAACCCTCTCCCAGACCAAAAAGAGCACTCACCCCAAAAGGATCCAAATGTAACAACCAAGCGATACAATATTTAATACACTCTTCCCCTAAAGGGGTTAAAAAACCGGTACGAACCCGCTCCTTCAAGCCGGTTCTTCGTAAAATCCGATTCCAAATATATGCGATTACCGGTCCTGCTACCGCAGCCAATACCCATTTCATCACCCATAGGATAGCCAGGATTCTTTAAATTATTCTCTGGACAGCCCCGACTTTTTTGGTGAAATGTTATAGTGATTCATAGTATAATCGGCACCTTTGTCAACAAACGCAATACATGCTTCGGCCGCTTTTAAAATGCTCTCTTCGAAAACCTTCTTATCCACTCCAGAAAACCCGCTCAACACATAATCGCTTACTTCCATCCCTTCAGGTGGTCTACCAATCCCGATCCGTAAGCGGGCGACCCGATCGGTGCCTAGATGTTGGATGATCGAAGCCAAGCCCCGATGCCCTCCGGCACTGCCTTCCAGCCGAAACCGTAAGGCGCCTAACGGCAAATCCATCTCATCATAAACCACGATCACCCGTTCCAAGGGTATTTTAAAATAATCCAGCAAGGGTCGGACCGCTTCTCCGCTTAAATTCATATAGGTTTGCGGTTTGACCAGAACCAAAGGATTACCATTCCATTGGGTTTTAGCATACAAGCTCCGAAAATCATTTTTTAAAGATGTAACCCCCATCTTTTCCAATAACCGGTCAACGGTTAAAAACCCGGCATTATGCCGGGTTTGGCTATATTGGACTCCGGGATTCCCTAATCCAACAATGCAATACAATCTATTCACCCCAACGATATTAACGTTTATGATCAATCGCTTAATTGTCGGTTTTTTTCAGGCGTTCTTTCGGAGAACACCAATTCGTCTTTACCTCCTGCCGACTGCGGGCTACCGCCAACGCTCCATCCGGAACCTCTTTGGTAATCGTCGAACCGGCAGCAACAGTCGCTCCGGCTCCCACTGTTACCGGGGCCACTAAATTGGCATTACTGCCTATAAACGCATTGTCTTTGATGATGGTCCGGTGTTTGTTCACACCGTCATAATTACAAGTGATCGTTCCGGCTCCAATGTTTACATTAGCTCCAACCTCAGCATCGCCTAAATATGTTAAATGCGGCACTTTGCTTCCGGTAGCAATGCGGCAGTTTTTCACTTCGACAAAGTCCCCAAATTTCACTGAAGCCTCACTGACCGTCCCAGGACGAATATAAGCATACGGGCCAATGTGATTATCAGATCCTATGGTTGCCCCCATAATTTGACTGAATTGAATTTCAGTCCCATTCCCAATAGTTGAATCCACAATACGGGTATAAGGCCCGATCACACAATCTTCCCCAATCACCGTTTTCCCGTTTAGAAAAGTCCCCGGATAAATCGTTGTATCCCGGCCGATGGTAACCTGGGAACCGATATATGTAGATTCCGGATCAATAATAGTCACACCTTCAAGCATCCACTTCCGGTTAATTTGTTGCCTTAAATATGCTTCTGTTTGAGCCAGCTGCACCCGATCATTGGGGCCCATAATTTCTTCGGTTCCGTCAGTGACCACCCCGGTTACCTTCAATCCGTCTTCGACTAAAATTTTGATGACATCCGTCAAATAATATTCTCCCTGGGCATTCACAGGAGTAATCCGATCCAGCGCTTTAAGTAACGGCTCCGCTTCAAATACATAAATCCCGGTATTCACTTCGCATATCAATTTTTGGTCCGGTGTGGCATCTTTGGCTTCCACGATCCCACAGACATTGCCCAGGGTATCCCGGATAATTCGGCCATAACCCCCCGGTTCATCGAGCCGTGCGACAAGCACTGCTGCTGCAGCCCCGTTTTCACGCCGCGCCTCAATCAAGGCGGTTAATGTTTCCACACTTAATAACGGCGTATCTCCGTATAAAATCAATACATCACCATCAAACCCAGCCAAATACTCTTTGGCCATCATCACCGCATGGCCAGTCCCCAACTGCTCCCGTTGCCAAACATATTCTACCCGGTCACCCAGTGTCTCAACAACCTGATCACCGCCAAAACCGACCACAACCAATATTGGATCCGAACCAGCCGCTTCAGCCGCCTCCACCACATATTCCACCATCGGTTTGCCCAACAACTCCTGAAGAACTTTAGGTTTTTTCGACTTCATACGGGTTCCTTGTCCGGCTGCCAGAATAATCGAAGCACAACGAGCCATTCCTGTTCCCCCTAAATTCAGATATTATATTTTACTTCGTTCGTTTTAATTGTGTCATCGATAATTTATCCCCAATCAAATTCGTTAACCAGCCATCAGTTCCTGCCGAATGAAAGAAATAAAAAAAAGAACCCTTTAAAAGAGTTCTTCCGTTACTAAAAATGGCTGGGGCGGCTGGACTCGAACCAACGAATGCGGGAGTCAAAGTCCCGTGCCTTACCGACTTGGCGACGCCCCAACGAATGCAAAAATTAGTATACCAGTGAATCTTCAAAATGTCAACAGGTTAATAAGCGGTTATTATAAGAAATGTAAATAAAAATTGCCAACTTTGGCAAAGTTGGCACCATATGTCGAATACGTAAACACATTTTCAATTTAAGCAGTCGTCTCATATTCTCTGAGAATAGCGGACTGAATCAATTCACGGGCTTCAGGGGTAATCGGATGAGCGATATCCCTAAACTCACCGTCTGGAGTTTTTCGACTCGGCATCGCTACAAATAACCCGTTTTGTCCCTCAATGACCCGAATGTCTCTGACCACAAATGCATCATCAATGGTAATGGATGCAATGGCCTTCATCTTCCCATCCGTATTCACTTTTCTCAGGCGTACATCAGTGATGTTCATAACCCACTCACCTTTCCATTCTTCTGTTATTGTTTTTGGGATATCTCTATTAAGAACATATATACAATTCCATATTAATTTGCTAAATCCTTCTGTTAATATAAAATTTTTCCTAATTTTTTACTTTAAGGTAATCCGACCAGCTATTGCCCATCAAATTTGGGCCAAAGCCTTCGTCGCTAACTCTAAATCGCTGGGTTTATCTACATCGATCCCTACCTCCGGATAGGGCGAAATGATTCCCACGGCTTTTAAACCAAGGGCTCGGGAAACCCGCTCTTCAACCTCTTTAATGGTGAGTAGGCCAAAAATAAACTTTATCAAATATTTCCATCCTAACAACGAACAAAGTTGTACCGGTTTTTTTCGTAACGCTGCCGCCTGCTTTAGTATATCGATGCGTTCCCGCACAATCTCCGGAGACAGTAAGACAATATTCCCTCCGGTAAAAACACCGTCCCGTAATTTTACATAAGTTCGTTGTACGCCAGGGTAACGGGCTTCGTTGTGATCCTTTGACACAAACGAATAACAAACATCGCCAGGGTTATCCTGACACCGGACTAAAAAGTCACGAATAGCCTCCGGAGTAATCAGGGGAATATCGGAGGTTACTGCCAGAACCGGATTTTTAGGTTGCAACAATTCCAAACCTTTGATAAGACTGTCGATCATTGAATCACCGGGATCCACCCGACACACCTTGCCGGTCATATACGGAAGCATCGTATCTGTGGCATAACCTACTACTGCAATCCGCTCTACTTCATCCATCTGATTTAAGGCTTCAAGAACATAAGCTACCATCGGTTTACCCGCAATTTCGATTTCAGCTTCATATGCTGCCGAACTGACCGCTCTCAGAGGACCGTCATTTAAAGCCCCGGCCAATACGATGGCATCCACTTAAATTCCCCCATTTTCTTTATCCTGTTGAATCACACTCATCAAACTGTTTTCCGCATTTTCAATATGCTCCTGCGCAATGCGGCGGGCCTGTTCCTCATCCCGGCTGGAGATGGCCTCCACAATTTTTCGATGCTCTTCCAAAGCCGCTTTCATCCGGCCAGGATAAGACAATGATGTGGTACGGAATCGTTGAATCTGTTCCCGCAGATTATTGATAATCTGCGAGAGACGATTATTACGGCTGGCTTGATAAAGAAGTGTATGAAAATCCGTATCGGTCTGCACCACTTCTTCCAAATTTCCGGCTTCGATCTGCTCCGAGATGATCACTAAATACCGTTCGAGCCT
Organism: Bacillota bacterium; assembly: GCA_029776205.1. Classification (GTDB taxonomy): domain Bacteria; phylum Bacillota; class UBA4882; order UBA8346; family UBA8346; genus JAKOSX01. The sequence continues at coordinate 52,391 of JAKOTQ010000081.1, forward strand.
TTCCAACTCTTCATCGGTGATCCGATCCGCTGCCAATTCAGCCGCCAATCCTTCCAAAGCCCGGCGGATTTCAAAGACATCGGCAATATCCCGCAGAGACAATCCAGCTACATAAGCCCCTTTTCTCGGAATCATTTCCACTAAACCTTCCAGCTCCAATTTACGAATGGCTTCACGAACCGGAGTCCGGCTCACACCCATCTCTTCCGCAAGCTGGATTTCCATCATCCGTTCTCCCGGCCGAAGCTGCCCGCTGATGATAGCTTCCCGCAACGATTCAAATACCAATTCCCGGAGAGGTTTATAATTATCAAGTTTGATCGGGACTAATGGTCGACGTTCCATTTTAACTCACTCCATTCACTATAGAAACTCCGTTAAAGTGCAAAACCAGGTCGATGGTAAGGACTCTCGGATGGTATCTGCCAGTTTTTCATCGACATTCAGCGCAAAAACCGAAGGCCCGCTGCCAGACATCAGGACTGTATGTAGCCCAAAATCCCGTAATATACGTTTTAACCTGGCGACCTCCGGAAACTTTTCCAAAACGACTTCTTCTAAAACATTTCCCCAGGAAACACAGAGACGCTCCAAATCCCCAGTTTCCAAAGCAGCGATTACCCCGTTAACATCAGGATGTCGTCTGATCCCTTCAGTGTCCAAACTTTGATAAACCAGCGCTGTTGATACCTGTATATCCGGAGTGATCAATAATACCGAACAATGAAGTTTGGATGAAATACTCGTAAGCTTTTCTCCAATCCCCTCGGCCCGGGCAGTATGTTGCATAATGCAGAAAGGGACATCAGCGCCAAGCGTTAAGCCGAGTCGCATCAATTCCTCTGTCGACAAGCCCAAATCCCATAACTGATTTAACCCGATGAGTACACCGGCCGCATCCGTACTCCCTCCGGCCAAACCAGCTGCAACAGGAATCTTCTTCTCAATATGTATAGTTACTCCGGGTACCTCTCCACGACGCTCCCTGACAACATTTTGAAGAAGTTCGGCAGCCCGCCAGGCTAGGTTTTTGCGGTCCAACGGAACCTGGGGATTGGTACAAGTCAGTTGAATGGTTTCATTAGTCTTCAGTTCAATCCGGTCCGAAAGGCGAATAGACTGCATCACCATATCCACTTCATGATAACCATCCGGCCTATCTCCGATAACATCCAATACCAGATTGATTTTTGCAGGTGCAGTAATAATCATTCGTTCCCGTCCTATGTATTAAAATGACAATCCATGCAATCCTTTAATATATTTGCCAATTTTACGGTAAATCCTGCATTGGCCTTATGAAACCATCCAATCACTTGTTGTTCATTCTTTATTCACGGAATAATAAAAAAATCAGCCGCTGTTTCCAATACGGCTGATCGTCAAAAACTAATCAAATGATGAAATTAAATATGGCCGTGCACCTCATTTCGACCAAGCATCCCCGAACGTACCGAATCAGCCGGCTCCGACCAGGCAACCTCGCGGCACACAAAACTTCCTACTTACCGCTGCTTCCTCCCGGACCTGACGGGGTTCATAGGCTTTTGTTGCGTGAGACCCAATCCTCAACGCCACTTAATCCGGCCGGACTCACGAATACCGGCCTCCACTCGGAATTCAATCCTGCTATAGCGGGTTGCAGGTACAGGGCACCGCTACCTCCCCATCTAGCACGACCATAAACTTAACAAAATCAGAGTATATTTATTTTATCATATTCACAGCAAGGGTCAACCGTTAATTTAAGGTAATTAAGACAAAAGGTGTTGGATACGGGATGCCTGGTTGAACTTTATGGTTCACAGTCCAAGTTCACAGTGGACTGTAAATAAGCGTATTGATTCGAATTTTAGAACAGAATCTTGAGTCAGAAAGACAGAAGAACAATATGCTGGATCTAGAATAGAAAGACTGTTAACTAGAGTTTCAGGCTCAGTCTTCCCTCTCCTTTAGGAGAGGGCTTAGACGAGGTTATCGGCAGAACTTAAAACTCAGTACCTACGACCTATAGCCCAGCACCCCAGTCCCTATCTCACTGTATCAATGAGTTTTCCATAAATTTTATTTCCGTCGTGATGTGTTGATACCCGAGTTTAAGCATGATATAAGTATACCATCGTTCTTTCCGTTTAGAACAGATAGATCCGGGGTTTATCATTAAAATCCGATTTTTAGTTTGGATTAACGGCTGATGGCTATGGCCAAAGATGATGATATCCACCATCTCATCCTGAAAGACAGCATAAGCCCTCTCTACCGTTTTTCCTATTGTTCCATGTCCATGACATATACCAATTCGATAATTTTCCAGTGTAACCAGGCGCTTTTCGGGAAGCAATTCCGAAACCGAATTCTGATCCCCATTTCCGGAAACACCGATCAATTTCCCCGAGAGGATAAACGACTCCAAACCAATTCCTGTTGTAAAATCTCCGGCATGGATAACCGTATCCGCTTCTTTAAGAAGTAACTCGATTAAACACGTAAGTTCCAGCGAATGTTTCCTATGGGTATCAGCGATGACTGCAACTTTCATGATTGTTTAATCCACTTTATCTCCTTATTTGCGATGATATTATCATACCCAATTTTTCGTTCCGACACTTACAGATAATATGAATCAATACAAAAAACCCCCATAGGGGGGTGAAATTTAACAGGCAAAAATATTATTTTAAATAGCCTTCCAATAACGTTCGGATAGCTTCTTCTTCCGTCAACCCAAAGGTCATTAACTTAATAATCTGATCTCCAGCCAATTTACCGATGGATGCTTCATGGGTTAATTCTGCATCCCCACTCTTGGCCCAAAGTTCCGGCTGGGACCGGATATCCGCTGCTCCCATAATAATAGAGTCACAAGCCACATGTCCTTTACAAGGACCATATCCAATCAATCCTACTTTAAAAATTTGAACCGACCGATCCTGCCCCACGGAACGGGACTGTACTTCAGCACTGCTTTGCTCCCCTTCCAAGTGAACGACAATATCTGAATAGGCATATTGCTGTTCATGGGTTAACAGCCTCTCATTGACGATCAAACGACTATGTGGACCTTGATGAACTTCCGTCTTTCGCTCGGTATTGCTGACTCCCCGGATTTGGACCATTTCCAACTCAGCTGTTGCGCCTTCTTCCAGATGTAAAATGGTTACCGGGTTCAAAACCCGTTCCCCGGTCCCCCCTCCTTCGCCATAATGTTTTTCAACATAACGAATACGGGCACCCTTTCGGATGAAAAATTCATGAATTCCATCATGTTGACTCTTCTCTGAACCTTCATTATGTATGCCGCATCCGGCCACTATCAGTACATCAGCTCCAGCGCCAATTTCAAAGGTATTATATACCACATCGTGCACACCGGTATCCGTTAAAATTACCGGAATATGAACGGATTGACCAGTAACGCCCGGGTCGACAACAATATCTATTCCCGGACGATCAGTTTTCGGAGTAATCGTGATACCCTCTACGGACTGCCTGGCCAAGCCCACTCCGTTTTTACGGATATTAAAGGCACCCTGAGGAAGATCATGCAAACCGGCAATTTCTTTTAAGAGGTTTTTATCGATCTGATTAAGCATTATGCTTCCTCCCCCAGACAAATATTGCGCCACCGGCAATTAATGCCCTCTTCAATCAACGGCCGAATTTTCTCCATCGTTCCCCTTTCCTGAACAACGCCTCCCGCAACCACGACAATCTCGTCGGCAACCTCCAAAAAGCGCTCATGATGGGAAATGATAATCGTAATTCGTCCTTCCGAACGTTGATGAGAATGGACAATAAAATCACGTAATTGCTCAAAACTCCATAAATCAACACCGGCTTCCGGCTCGTCCAATACAGCAACCCGAGTTGGCCCCAATAATACAGAAGCGATCTCTAACCGCTTCATTTCTCCTCCGGATAAAGTACTGTCAACCACCCGATTTAAATAGTTTTCAGGACAAAGCCCAATTTTTGCCATAACCGACCGTATATGATTTTCAGTGATCTCCGGATAGGCCAAACGTAAATACCATCCAATATCGATTCCTTTAAAGCGAGGTGGATTTTGAAACGCATAACGAATCCCCTGTTTTGCCCGTTCAGTAATGGACCAACCGGTAATCTCCTTCCCATCTAACATAATCCGTCCCCGAGCCGGTTGATAAATACCGGAAATAACTTTGGCAATCGAAGTTTTTCCTCCGCCATTCGGCCCGGTGATCACATACAGTTTTCCAGGTTCAAACTTTAGAGAAATTCCGTTTAAAATTCGGACTTCATCACTGCCATCTTGAAGTGTCAGATCAATATGTTCCAATGCAAGCATGCAATCACCTCTTGATTAAATCCGTTGTGTCAAATGTTCTTTTCCCTTTTAGCCGGGAAACCTGTGAATAAAGCAATTAAACAATAATCAATACAAAAACCATAAAAATTGCACAAAAACACTTTATCACTTTAAAGTATTATAGACAATGCTTAATATAATCTTTAAATTTAAAATGGAATAAAAATTATGACAAGGGAGAATTCGCCGATGAAATTATGGTATAAATCTCATTTATCTCTGTTTTTTTGATGGTTGTAATTATCGTTACTGTTGGCTGCAGCGGGGGATCCGCTGGAAATTCAAAAAATCCTTCCCCTGATTCGCCTTACCCGCCTCCGGTAACATTACCGTCGATCCCCTCCCCCAGTGGAAAAACCTACTATGTTTCACCAAATGGCAGTGATCTTAATAACGGATCCTTTGATGCCCCCTTTGCCACGCTGTCCAAAGCGGTATCCATCATGGCCGCCGGTGATGCCGTCTATCTCCGAGGTGGAATATATACCAATGAACCATCCACCATTTATCTCCGGGCGAACGGCACCCCCTCTTCACGCTACTATATTCTAGCTTATCCCGGTGAACAGCCGATCCTTGATTTCAACTACCGCGGAAAACACGGCATCCATATTACAGGAAGTTATTGGGTGATAAAAGGTTTGGAAATCATTCATGCTGCTTCCAATGGTATCCGGATTGGGGATGTTAACGCCCCGGGCGGAGGAAATTATAATATCATTGAACAATGCAGTTTTCATCACAACCGGGACACCGGACTCCATATCGGATTAAGCAAAGGAACCAATATCAACCTAGATGGTTCTCGAGCGGCTTATAACTGGATCATTAACTGTGACTCTTATTTAAACATGGATCCCAATGGATCTACTGGCCCCGGTGGTAATGCCGACGGCTTTGCTTGTAAGCTTAGTCCAGGCAAAGGGAATATTTTTTATGGCTGTCGCGCATGGGAAAACTCCGATGATGGCTGGGATTTTTATATGACTCGATTCCCTATCACCGTCGAAAATTGCTGGACTTGGCATAATGGTGATCCCCATTCTCCCTATGCCGACACTTTTACCGGTACATGGGCAGGAAACGGTCAAGGATTCAAGGTTGGTGGCGGTAGCAGCAGTAAGGCTAATGAGTTTGAAAGTTACGGCGCTCATGTTCTCCGGAACTGTATCGCCTTTAACATCAAATATGGAAATTCCGCTGTTAGAGCTTTTGATCGGAATAACCATAAAAGCGGAGTAACGATGATCAACTGCGTTGCTTGGGGAAGTTCGACAGGGTTTTATTTTAAAGCTGCCCCAAATGACGGAAGCCATCATACGTTAGTCAATTGTGTGGCTTTTGATTGTGACACTATCCATGCATTATCCAATGATACTGTCAGTATTCATAATTCCTGGAATCTACCAGGTATAGCCGCAAATAAGGATGATTTTACCGGTCTTGATGAAACTCTGGCCAAAGCTCCCCGTGGCAGCAACGGAGAATTACCGGAAGGATTTGCCCGATTGGTTGCAGACAGTGATCTTATTGACAAAGGAGTTTATACCGGAGCTCCTTTCCTTGGTTCTGCTCCGGATCTGGGCGCTTTTGAAAAACAATAATTATTACAAAACTTCGGAAATATGATAAACCCCGGCACCTCAATCCGCTGCCGGGGCTTATTTTTCATATTTTCATAGTTTAAAGAACTCTAACTTGTTAGCCCTTTCAAAATACGCAGAGCATTTTCGCCTAAAATCAAATCTTTCTCCTTCTCACTTAAAAAAGTAGCATGAACAGAAACCATCTCTATCATCTGCTGATAGGTATAATTCTTTAATGTACCGGGGATGTCACTGCCCCATAAAATTTTATCGGCTCCGACCTTCTTCACGCTTTCGTTAAGTAAGCCTAATGCCTGATAACAAGGATAATCCTCCCGAAGGCCGGCTCCTATTGCTGCCATTCCCAGGTAGACATTGGTTTTTTTCCCAAATTCAATCATCCGTTGCCATTTATCTTTTAGATGAAGATTCTCCTGGTTCATCCCGCCCAAATGCTCCAGGATCCACAACACATCAGAATATTCCGTAGTTATCCGATCAATAGCATCCAATTGATAACCGGCATTATTAGGACGCCCCGCATCTAATATGACCGGTAATTTCATCTCCGAGGCCAATTCCCAAATCGGTTTTAAATAATCTCCATCCAGTTTTAACCCTGAATGAATTCCGCTCCAACCCCAACCATCGCTAATCTCGAACTTTAAAATGTTATGTTTTGGATTAACCGCATATTTTTTGATCGTTTCGACAGCCCCAGGATCCATCGGATCAACCTGAATAGATCCGATAAAACGATGGGGATATCTCTCGATCGCCTCGGCAATTTCTTGATTCACCGTTCCGATCAGCGGATTTTGGACCAATACTGCCTGGCTGACTCCGGCACAGTCCATCCATTCCAATATCAGCTCGACTGGAAATGCGGTTTCCTTGGAAAAAGGCGGCATGAACTGAATCATACCCGTTTTTGTCTTTACTCTTCCAAAACCGGCAGAGGACGTTTCCCCGTCCCCCTTTTGTCCATGAATACCATTGAACAAATGAACATGAATATCTACAATCCTTCGTTCCTTTGGCATGGTTATCCCTCAAACATTCGTTTATTGATCAATATTGTATCAAATTTCTGTTAAATTCCAAATTCATTTAGACTATAAAAAAACCAACCTTTCGGTTGGTTTAAATCGCTTAATGGCGGAGAGATAGGGATTCGAACCCTAGAGGCTTTTACACCTACACGCGCTCCAGGCGTGCGCCTTCGACCACTCGGCCATCTCTCCATAATTTTCGGCTGTCGATATAAGATTATATCAAACTTTTGTTAGTAAATCAAAAGTTTTTTACTAGAAATAAATGGCGGAGAGAGCGAGATTCGAACTCGCGAGGGACGTTAATCCCTACCCGCTTTCGAGGCGGGCGCCTTCAACCACTCAGCCATCTCTCCGGGTGGATTCGTAAGTTAAAACAGGCAAAAAGCATGAGATTCACAATTTACCCGTGCCTTACGGCTCGTACTTCATACCTGCTCTTCGCTTTTTGAAAAAGTCCTTTAATATTTTACCACATTCATCCCCTAAAATTCCAGCGGTAACTTCTACCCGATGATTTAAACGGGGATCCTGTACCAGATTCATCAAACTTCCAACAGCTCCTGCTTTGGGGTCAGAAGCTCCAAAGATCAACCGATCAATTCGGGCTAACACTAAAGCTCCTGCACACATACTGCAGGGTTCTAGTGTAACATAAAGCGACATTCCAGTCAATCGCCAGTGTTTATTAATTCGTGCCGCTTCACGTAAAGCTAAAATTTCAGCATGAGCTGTCGGATCTCCTGTTGTCTCCCGTAAATTATGAGCCCGGGCTATAATTTCGCCATTTGCCACTACAACTGCACCAACCGGCACTTCCTGTACTTCAGCCGCTTTTTCAGCTTCTCGCAAAGCTTCACGCATAAACTGTTCATCAATCTCGAAAGCCAATTGGCCCTCCTATTGCTAACTTAAATAATTACCATTAGAACGCTATCGGTATAAATTGATGTTTTTGATAAATTCCGACAGAATGCTCAGGTAAAGAAGATAAAAATTGAGACAGTTCTTCAAATCCTGTTCCAATTTCGGAAGGATGATGGGCATCGGAACCAACCGTTATTCGACGGCCTCCTGCCTGAATATAACGTTGAACCACTTCAAAATCCGGCGATGTATCAGACATTCCTTTCCGGAGCGGCGATGTATTAATCTCCAGTCCAATACCTCGATCAACTAAACGCTTGATGATATGATCCACGGTATCATGATAAAGAGTGGTCTGCTTCAAATAGCGCTTTGGAAAGTCCAAATGGGCTAAAACATCGAACCCATCTGATTCCACAGTCTGTAATACTTCATCAAAATATTTCGTAAAGATTTCTTCCGGTGTCCAGCGTTCCCTCAAATATCGTTCACCGACAAAATCCGGGCCAATAAAATGCACTGATCCCAAAATCACATCAAAATCCAATTGCCGCACCTTTTCTAATTCGTCTGGATATAGATGGGGCTCACCAAATTCAATGCCTTTAAGGATAGTCAAATCACTGCCAAATTCGGCCCGTAAATCATCAATAGCTCTAGAATAGGCTGAATAATCGAAATATTGATAACTGATGTCATTCGGATTTAAATCATAATGTTCGGTGATGGCGATATATTTTAAGCCACATTCAATCGCAGCCCGGCAAATATCACTGAGTTCTGCTTGTGAATCCGCTGAAAACCTGGAATGAACGTGCATATCTCCTAAAATCAAAGAATTATCACCTAAATCACTAAATGTCCAAATTCCTGACTTCGGTTGCATGCGTTAAAATATATTCTTTTCGCGGTTCGACTTTATCCCCCATCAACATGGAGAAAATTTGATCGGCTTCTATAGCATCTTCCATCGTCACTTTTAAAATGGTTCTTCCTTCAGGATTCATCGTGGTTTCCCATAATTGTTCAGCATTCATTTCACCCAAACCTTTATAACGCTGAACCGTAATCCCTTGTCTGCCGATTTTCTGTAACAACTGGTCTAACTCTTGATCGGAATAGGCATAATACTCGTTTTTATTTTGCTTAACATAGTACAAAGGAGGCTGGGCGATATACACATGACCATTTTCAATAAGCGGCGTCATAAACCGGTAGAAAAAGGTCAACAACAACGTCCGGATATGTGAACCATCCACATCCGCATCGGTCATAGTGATAATCTTATGGTAACGAAGTTTTGAAATGTCAAAATCATCACCAAATCCAGTACCTATTGCCGTAATCATGGCTCGAATTTCTTCATTACTCAATACCCGATCCAAACGGGCCTTTTCCACATTTAAAATTTTACCGCGCAATGGAAGAATCGCTTGGAACCTGCGATCTCTTCCTTGTTTCGCAGATCCGCCGGCCGAATCACCCTCAACGATATATAACTCACAGAGTTCAGCTTCTTTGTACGTACAATCCGCCAGTTTTCCTGGTAATGAACTGACTTCTAACGCACTTTTTCTCCGCGTAAGTTCACGGGCTTTTCGTGCTGCTTCCCGAGCTCGGGAAGCTAATATGCTTTTTTCGATAATTCGTTTGGCAGCCGTTGGGTTTAATTCCAAATAATCGGATAAACCTTCACTGACCACAGACTCAACCAATCCCCGAATTTCACTGTTTCCTAGTTTAGTTTTTGTTTGTCCTTCAAACTGCGGCGAACGAAGTTTTACACTGATAATCGCCGTTAATCCTTCCCGGACATCATCCCCCGAGAGACTGGTTTCGTTATCTTTAATCAAATTATACTTTTTAGCATAATCATTCAATGTCCGTGTCAATGCGGACCGGAAACCGGATAAATGGGTTCCGCCTTCATGGGTATTAATATTATTGGCAAAAGAGAAAACGATCTCATTATAGCTGTCATTATATTGCAAAGCGACTTCGATCTCATTATCCTCAATCTTTTTATGAATATATATCACGTCTTTGTGGATCATGTCTTTGTTTTTATTCAAATGTTCCACAAAGGAAATTATTCCGCCCGTATAATGAAAAACGGATTCTCTATTGTTGCGCTCATCTTTAAGGACAATTTTTACGCCCCGGTTTAAAAAGGCCATCTCCCGCAAACGATGGGTTAAAAGGTCAAAACTAAATTCAGTGGTCTCAAAAATTTCAGCATCCGGTTTAAAGCGGGTCGTCGTTCCGGTACGATCAGTTTCTCCAACAATTTTAACAGGCTCTAGCGGTTTTCCCCGGTGATAACATTGATAATAAATTTGACCGCGGGTGTGGACCCAGACTTCAGTTTCCTCGGATAATGCATTAACAACAGAAGCACCTACACCATGCAATCCGCCGGATACTTTATATCCGTTTCCGCCAAATTTTCCGCCAGCATGAAGCACAGTCATAACAACTTCCAGCGCAGATCGCTTTTCCTTAGGATGAATATCTACAGGAATACCCCGACCGTTATCGGAAACGGTCACGGAATTATCTTCATTCAATGTCACCGTAATTAAATCGCAATATCCTGCTAAAGCTTCATCGATACTATTATCCACAATCTCATAAACCAGATGATGCAAACCTTTAACGCAAGTACTGCCGATATACATCCCCGGACGGCGTCTTACGGCTTCCAATCCTTCAAGGACCTGTATTTGAGCAGCATCATATTCGGCTTGATATTGAGTTTGATTGGTCATTTCTTGATTCATAAGTTTTTAGAGCCCCTTCCCACAACATAATCCATCCGTTAAATACTCAATAAGATTTTCTTAATCTCCTAAGTCAGCCACGAAATTTGCTCTTTTCTTTAATGTTTGCGACGAAATTGGAGAAAAATAAATTTTATCATCGGTGATGACGATGGATTTATGATTGTCTTTTTCTATTTTTTCAACTTCCAACAAATGCTGGGCCTTTTCAAAAAACTCGCCAATATTATTGTTTTTCTGCGGATTTTCATTATTGATAATCACGATTAAATCTCGTAATTTAATCATTTTATCCGCACCTAAATGAAGAAACAATTAAATTCCCCCTGTTTTATCTGTTTTAGCAACTTCCGTAATAAACGGATGATTGGCTTCGTCAAACATTTGAATTTCATCAAGGGTTAATGTTTTTTGGTTTTTCTTTATATATCCCAAAAGCGCCTGAGTTTCTTCATTTATCTTCCGTTCGCAAATTGGACAGTAAACAAAAGACGGTTCGATCACAGCTTGGCAAGACTGGCAGCGATGGCCGCCTTCCTTAAGTAATCGTTGTTGATAAGCAAGTACTCGCCTCATGGTTTGTCCAAACACTTGAGCTAATTCAGGATCTTTAATATTTTCCAAACACTCGTTTATTTTCTGTTGTTCACGCTCATCCAAACATAGATCAACTGCATGATCCCCATTATCCTGAGAAGCAGATTTGGTATTAATAGTCCCTATTTTAACTTTAATTCCTTTTAAAACATCCCGACCTAATACGGTTTGGTATTTTTTTAAAATATCCGGGCATAACAGCGATAATTGATGGGCTAAGGAAGGATTATCTGTTTGAACATACAAATATCCGTTCCGGAAAAATACCGCTTCGGTTTTGGAAGCGATCTCCGATCCCACAATACGCGGCCAATAGTAAATTGACAACTCCCCTTGAAGTCGTTTCCATCCGCCGCTTTTGCGAAAATACTGTTCAATAATCCCTGCACATGAACTAACTTTCATGGATGACAGCTCCCTTGATCACCTGATAAAAAACTGTGTTCACTGAAGCCTCGATCGGAAAATCACTACGACCCGTCGATGTTAAAAACGTTTGAGAAGAAGATAATAATAAGCTTAATAAAGCCTGTTTCCGATCATTGTCAAACTCAGACATAACATCATCCAGTAATAAAAGAGGCGGCATTTCCCGCACATCTTTCAAAATATCGATCATTCCCAATTTAAGAGCTAATGCCGCCGTTCGTTGCTGCCCTTGAGATCCGTAATTACGAATATCTATTTGGTCACCAATAGTAATCCTTAAATCATCCCGTTGCGGACCAACCAAGGTCAGCTTTCTCTCAAACTCTTCCCGGCTGACTCTAGCCAACTCATTTTGGAATAACTCCCGCAATTTCTTATCATCCGGTTCACGGATGATATGTGAACCGAAACTTAAATAGTCGAGATTTAATGCTTCCCGATTAAGACTAATCTGTTCATGAGCAGCTTTTATATAGGGTTTAATTTTTTCGATTAATTGAATCCGAGAGCAAATAACCTTTAAACCGGCATCAATAAATTGCTCATTCCATACTTCCAATTCCCGGTTCACTAAACGAACTTCTTTTAAAAACCGATTTCGTTGTTGTAAAATTTTGTAAAATTTATAATATGTTACGCGATAGGCGGGATCAAGCTGCGCCAAATATAAATCTAAAAAATCACGCCTTAATTGGGGCCCTCCTTTGATTAGCTGTAAATCATCGGGAGCAAAACTGACCACCGGAACCTGACTGAATAAAGCAGTTCCTTTAACTTCATGGCCATTTTGTTTAAACTTTTTTTGGCCCTCTCCAATCCCGATCTCGATTACATCTTCCAATCCGTTATCAACAAAGGTACCTCTGACAAATGCCGCTTCAGAACCCCATTGAATTAACTCTGAATCCTTTCGAGTGCGAAAAGAACGCCCTAAACACAATAATGATACTGCTTCGAGTAAATTGGTTTTTCCTTGGGCGTTTTGACCGAAAAAAATGTTCATTCCGGGGGAAAAATTTATTATTAAATTATTATAATTCCGAAAATGTTTTAGTTCTAAACAGCTTAAATTCATTCGTAAGAATTTCCTTCACGAACATTATACACCGGCTCATCAAAAGGGCGAATTCAGCCTAACGGATAAAAATTCCGTTCTTTCCGTAATTCTACTTCTTCATCAACCATGTCCTTTCCTGCCATAAATATTCATTCACTACGTGATCGGACTTAGTTAGCTATATTTAAATTAATGGATGTAATTGGAAAATTTAATTTAACTTTCTTTTTTCAGTTATCCACTTTTTTCACCAATTTTCCACAATCATGCGGAAAGTTTCAATGGCATAACGATATATTGATAATCGGTTCTTCCTTCACATTGAAGTAAAGCCGGTTTTTGCTCCTGAATATAGTTAAAAAGAATATTTTCCACATCCACAGATTTAAGAAAATCCAATAAAAACCGGGCATTAAATCCTATTTCCAAATCCACACCTAGGATTTTTGCAGGAATTTCTTCGAAAGCATGACCTTTATCCGGTTTTTTCGCTGATATCTCAATTTGGTCGCCGGCAATTTTCAGGCGAACAGAATAACTCACTAATAAACTTCGTTCCAAGGCAGCGATAAAATCAGCCCGATTTACCAAAACCGAACCATTAAATTCTTTGGGGATAACTTGCTCATACCGAGGAAACTGTGCTTCAACCAATCTAGAAGAGAAAGAAATACCGGAACCTTCAACAAAGATTAAACGATCAGTCACTTGAACCTTTAACTTTTCCTCTTCATTATTCCCAAAAATATTCGCGATTTCTCGTAATGCTCTTACCGGAACTAATGCACTTCCCTGAACTGAACTATGTACCACGATGTCTTTGACGGCCAACCGGTTGACATCTGTCGCTACTAAACGCAAACGTCCTTCATCCATTTCCCAAAGAATACTGGATAAAAAAGGACGGGGGTCATCAGCCAATGTAGCATAGATCGTCTGCTTGATGGCTTCTTTTAGATGAATACCATTAATTTCGATAAATTGACCTGAACCTTTCTCCGGTAATACCGGAAATTCTTCCCGAGAGAGTAAAGGCAATTGAAAGGAAGAGTGTTTCCCGGAAATAGTCACCATATTATTGGTATTTTCCTTTTTAATTTCAATCGGCCCAGAGGGTAAATGCCGAATAATTTCAACAAAAGTTTTACCAGGTAAAACTAAAGAACCGGGTTCAAATACTTGAATTCCTGGAACCATCACTTCAATAGAGATTTCCAAATCAGTAGTGACGCACCGTAATTGGTTATCCTGCGTTTCAATTAAAATACCCGTTAAAATAGGCAGCGTCGATTTTGTTGATAAAGCTCTGGCTGCAATTTGAAGAAAACTGGATAATTCACTTTGTTCGCATACTATTTTCATGAAATAAACCTCCCTCGGAAAATTTGAAACGAAAGATTTGCACAGATTCTAAATATACGGGTATATTCTTCTTCCCATTAAATATAAATAATATAGTATTAATAGTCAGGGTGAATATGTGGATAACTGACTAAAAATTCAGAAATGACAAAAGTTTGCGCTTTTGATGAAATTGTGGATAAATTAAGGCTATTCCCCAATTTCACAGGATCCACTGAATAAAATTATTTGGGGATAAAATTTATCCACAGAATATACATTGATCATTTAACACGTTAATGACCAAGTTTGTGGATTAAATTTTTAATGATTCGATCGACTTCGGGATCGGTTTTTATAAGTTCCTGAATCTTTTCATAGGAGTGAATGACTGTCGTATGATCCCGGCCACCAAATTCTTCTCCAATTTTAGGTAGGGAATAATCGGTAAGTTCACGGACTAAATACATGGCAATTTGTCGTGGAAAAGTAACGCTTTTGGTCCGCCGTTGGGCTTTTAGGTCAGCGACTTCAATATTGAAAAATTCAGCCACAGCCTGTTGGATCAAAGGAATTGAGATACGACTGCTTTTTGAAGACGAGATTACATCTTTAAGAACTTCATTTGCCAATTCTAGAGTAATTTGACGGTTATGGAATGAACTATAAGCGATAATTCGAATTAAAGCTCCTTCCAATTCACGGATGTTTGAATTAATCTGATTCGCAATATGGACAATCACATCATTTGGAAGATGCCATCCTTCGGCTGCTGCTTTTTTGCGAAGAATGGCAATCCGTGTTTCCAGATCCGGAGCTTGAATATCGGTAATAAGTCCCCATTCAAACCGCGATCGTAAGCGATCTTCAAGGGTTGGGATTTCTTTCGGAGGACGATCACTGGAAATAACGATTTGCTTCTGTGACTCGTATAGAGTATTGAACGTATGGAAAAACTCTTCCTGAGTACTTTCTTTTCCAGCAAAGAATTGAATATCGTCAATTAATAGCACATCGACATTTCGATATGTATCGCGAAATTGGGGTGTTCGGTTAAAACGAATCGCATTAATCAATTCATTCGTGAATTTTTCAGAGGATACATATACAACCCGGTAGTCCGGATGGGCATTTAAAACAAAATGTCCGATGGCTTGCATTAAATGGGTTTTTCCCAAACCGACCCCTCCATAAATAAAAAGAGGGTTATAAGCTTTTCCACAAGCCTCGGCTACTGCAAGAGAAGCAGCATGGGCAAAGCGATTGCTTTCACCAACTACAAAGCTTTCAAAGGTGTATTTAGGGTTAAGCTGAGTTGGCTGAGGAAGAGGAGGTGCATTAATTTGCATTTTAGGCGCGTCATCCCGATCCGGCGTAACAAAACGCAACTCCACATCTTCATTCAACAATTCTTTAATGGTTGTGGATAATAAAGGCGAATAGCGGGTTTCAAGCCAATCTCTTGCAAAATCATTGGGAACCTCAATCGTTAATACATTCCCCTCATAAGCAATAGGATGGGTAGGTTTTAACCACGTTTCAAAACTAGGTTTACTCAGGAAAGAAGAGATTGATTCCAAAGTTTTTTGCCAGATAGCATCCAGATTGTCCATAAACGATAGAACCCCTTTATTAGTCATTTATCCACAAGCTGTGAACAATTTTCTGAATAACTCGAGATAAAATGGTCCAAGCTTGTTTTCATTGAAATAAAAGAGAAAAAAAATATTGACACCGAGGTCAAAAAATCAATTTATTCACAATTATACTCTTTATCCACAAATTAATTAACAACCTGTGGATTATTTGAACACTAATATAATAACAAAAACTGTTTTCTTTGGCAATTTTAATTCCCAGAGAAAATTTATTTCCAGCTAAAAAGAAGATGTTAATAAGGCAGGAAGAGATATGTTTATGAAGTATATCTTGAAGTTTATAGGAGTCTATACATTTTGTTACCGTGAGATGGCTATTGACACCAAAAAATTCGCCCATTATAATTAATTCGTATCTTTATGATTATGTGAGGTGATAGCTGATGAAAAGAACATACCAGCCTAACAAGCGGAAATATAAAAAGGATCATGGTTTCTTAGTACGGATGGCAACGAAAAACGGACGGAAAGTAATTAGTCGGAGACGGGCTAAAGGCCGTAAAGTTTTATCGGCTTAAGTGATATTGTCGTGAGTAAGTTTGAATTTATTAAAAAAAATAGTGATTTTCAAACCGTTTTTGAAAAAGGCCACTCAATTCTCAGTAGATATTTGGTGGTCTATTTTCTTCCTAAACCTCAAGAAAAGACCCGCTTTGGTATTTGTGTCGGTAAGAAATTGGGAAAAGCCGTTACTCGAAATCGTCTCAAACGAATATTGAGAGAGGCGATTCAACGGCTTGAACCCGACCAAATACCTGAAGGCGATCTCGTGTTGGTTGGGCGGCAACGATTAATCGATGCAAGTTTAATGGAAATAACTGTACAGTTGCAGATGATTTTAGCTAAATTGCGAAATGAAAGTCAATCTACAAAGGGAAAAACGGAGGATTCCCAATGAAAGGCGTAATCCTTCTTTTTATAAAAATATATCAACGATTGATCTCGCCGATGTTGCCAAGAGCCTGCCGGTTTTACCCGACATGTTCCCACTATGCTTATACTGCGATACAACGCTTTGGCATGAAAAAAGGGATAAAGTATTCTATAAAACGGATTCTTCGTTGTCATCCTTTTAGTGATGGCGGTTATGATCCTGTTCCGGAGGAATAATACGGACGAAAGGATGTTTGTTCATTGGAAATTTTCAAATCAATTCTAGAATTTTTTTACTCATTTACTCATAGTTGGGGCTGGTCGATTATTATCTTCACGGTCTTAATAAAGTTGGTTCTTTTTCCAACGACCATTAATCAATTTAAGACTATGAATAAGATGAAGGAAGTTCAGCCGAAGTTGAAAGAAATTCAGGAAAAGTACAAAGACAGGCCTGAAGAATATCAACGACGGATGATGGAAATTTATCAAAAAGAAAAAATCAATCCGTTGGGCGGTTGCCTACCGTTGTTAATTCAACTTCCAATTTTAATTATTTTTTGTGAATTACTTTCCAACCCGACCTTTGTCAAAGAATACCTGCAAGATGCAACATTTTTGGGTATAGTATTACATGAGAATCATAATTTACTGTTGGCTGTAATTTCCGGTGCAACAACTTTTCTCCAACAAGTTTTAACCATGCCGGCAACCGGTAATGATCCTCAGCAAAAGACCTTTTTATATATTATGCCGGTCATGTTAGCGTACTTTACCTATCAAATTAATGCAGGAATCGGGATATACTGGATTACCAGTAACATAATAGGAATTATTCAGCAATATATTATCAATGAATATTTTATCATTAAAAAGAATATTCAAGAAAAATCCAGCGAATCATGAGGTCTTTTTTTGAGGGAGGCAAACCAATAATGAAATCCGTTGAAAAAGTTGCTAAAACTAAAGAGGAGGCTTTAGCAGAAGCTCTTAAAGAGCTGGGAGTTACAGAGGACAAAGTAAATGTCGAAGTTTTTGAAGAAGTTACAAAAGGATTGCTTGGATTATTAACAACAAAAGCTTATCGTGTAAAAGTTACTATGAAAGAAGATGTGGGACAAGCTGCAGGTTTGTTTTTACGAGAAATGTTGGTAAACATGGGCATTCCGGCTCAAGTGGAAATCTTTAAAAGAAAAGATAATATTACTTTGAATATCAATGGTAAAGATTTAGGGATTCTTATCGGAAAACATGGACAAACATTAGATGCATTGCAGTATCTGGTTAATTTGGCAGTAAATAAAGACAGAACTGAAAAAGAACGAATCATCATCGATGTTGAAGGTTATCGGCGCCGTCGTGAAGAAACTTTACGGCGTTTGGCGTTGAAAGTTGCAGATAAGGTTAAACGTGAACACCGGAGAGAAGTCCTCGAACCGATGTCTCCCCATGAACGACGGATTATTCATTCGACACTTCAAGGCTATAAAGAAGTATTCACTTATAGTGAAGGAGTCGAACCTTATCGGCATGTTATCATTTCACCTCAAGAAAATGACTCCTAAAACCCGGGCATCCGGGTTTTTTTTAAAACTTTTTTACAGAAAAAAGATCGATACAAGCTAAGTACAGAAGAATTAAAGATTGAATGGTTTTTCACTACAGTTTTACACATAATTAAATAAGCAATTTTAACTATATCCTATGGATTTCAAGCGTTTTATAATTGTGTTAAACTAATGAAAGGATTTGAAGGCTTCCATGAATTTTACCGATACGATCGCTGCAATTGCTACACCCATTGGAGAAGGTGGAATCGGCATCATCCGGATCAGTGGCCCAAAAGCATTATCAATTGGTCGACATATTTTGCGTACTCCAAAATCAGGCTTATTTTCAACTATAGAACCACGTAGAGTATACTATGGTTATGTGGTTGATCCAGAACAAGAGGTAACCCTGGATGAAGTTCTCTTTTTTTATGCGCCTAAACCTCGCAGTTTTACTGCGGAAGATGTGATTGAGATTCAAGCCCATGGAGGAACATTGGTACTTTCGAAAATTCTTCAGCAAGTATTACGAAGCGGGGCTAGGTTAGCTGAACCAGGAGAATTTACAATGCGAGCTTTTATCAATGGACGAATTGATTTGGTTCAGGCTGAATCGGTCATCGATTTGATCCGGGCAAAAACCGATAAAGCCCATCAGTTGGCTCTTTCACAGCTTAATGGGAGAGCTACCCGTTATCTTCAACAGATAGAATCCAATCTCTATCAAATATTAGTCAATATGGAAGCTTTATTGGATTTCCCCGAAGAAGGAATTCCAGACCTGGAGAAAGCTAGAATTCAAACGGAAATCAGTCAGATCATTGAAAAACTCCAGCAAATGTTAGCTACAGTCGATGAAGGCCGGAAAATTCGGGAAGGAATTCAAATCACTATCGTTGGCCGACCTAATGTCGGAAAATCCAGTCTATTAAATGCTCTGAGTCAGGAAGAAAAAGCCATTGTTACTGATATTCCGGGAACAACCCGTGATATCGTCGATGTTCAACTTCAACTTCGAGGTATTCCTATCGTTCTGAATGATACAGCCGGCTTACGTGAGACCGATAATCCCATTGAACAAATAGGGATACAGAGGGCTGAACAATCGTTGGAGCAATCCCAATTTATTTTAGCTGTATTTGACATCAGTCAGCCTTTAAATGATGAAGATCGGTTTGTCCTCCAACGGTTGGAAGGGAAAAAGGTGTTGGTAGTATTAAATAAAGCGGATTTACAGCACAGACTTTCGTTAGATGAATTATCTGGCTATCATCTTGGGGATCCGGTGTTAGTATCTTCTTTGACCGGAGAAGGAATAGAACGGTTGGAACAGAGGTTAGTCGAAGAAATCGGAGTCGGCAATTTACAAGTTGATGATCGTCCCATGTTATCGCGGCTACGCCATCGAAATGCTTTGGAAACAGCCATTGAAGCTTTGCAAAGTTTTAATTTTGGCTTGGAACAACATCAGAGTGAAGATTTGTTAGCGGTTGATTTACGAAGTGCTTTGTCGGCTATCGGTGAAATCACCGGAAAAAATGTAAATGAAGAAGTTTTACACGGCATATTTGCAAGTTTCTGTATTGGTAAATAAATAGTAAGCTTATACTTGAATAAGGTGGAAGAAAAATGCAGCAATATGAGGTGATCGTTGTTGGTGGCGGGCATGCCGGTTGTGAAGCAGCTCTTGCAGCAGCCCGTATTGGCGTTCAAACCTTGTTAATCACCATGTCTCCAGATACGATCGGGGCTATGTCATGTAATCCTGCGATCGGAGGCCCAGCAGCCAAAAGTCATTTGATCAGAGAATTGGATGCTTTGGGCGGGGCAATGGGACAAATTATCGATCGTTCCTATTTAAATATTCGGACGTTAAATGAGACACGAGGTCCGGCCGTTGCCGCCCTTCGGGCTCAGGCAGATAAACGGTTATATCAAGCGGAAATGACGTTAGCCATTGAACGGCAGCCCAATTTACAGCTGAAACAAGGATTGGTTACCGAAATCTTAGTGGAACAAGGACGGGCTATTGGTGTCGGTTTGAAATCCGGACGAAAATATTTTGGGAAAACGATCATTTTGGCAACCGGCACATTTTTAGGTGGCCAGATCGTCATGGGTGATGTGAAATATTCTGGCGGCCGTCAAGGAGAACCGGCAGCTATTGAATTAAGTGAAAGCTTAAAGCGGATCGGATTAGAGCTAAGGCGGTTTCAAACGGCGACGCCTCCGCGGATCAGCTGTCGTTCGATTGATTTTACCCGATTGTCTCCACAGCCCCTACAACGTTTGGAGTGGGGGTTTTCATGGAACGGATTGAAGGAAATCCGGGAGCAAATGCCATGTTGGGTGACGACGACCACTCGAAAAACGGTGGAAGTAATCCAAAGCAACTTACATTTATCTCCGATTCGTAACGGGGCAGTATCTGGGAAAGGGCCTCGGTTTTGTCCTTCCATTGACCGGAAAGTTCTAAAATTTCCGGATAAAACCGATCATCTCATCTTTATTGAGCCGGAAGGGAGAAGTACGGAAGAAATGTATTTGCTGGGACTGACGACGGCTATGCCAGAGTCGGTACAGGAGCAAATTTTAGCAACTATCCCCGGTTTGGAGCATGCGGAGATTATCCGTCCCGGTTATGCCGTAGAATATGACTGTTTAGTACCTTTTCAGTTTTACCCAACCCTTGAATCAAAACGTGTGGCGAATCTATTTACAGCCGGGCAACTAAACGGAACTTCCGGTTATGAGGAAGCGGCAGTCCAAGGTTTGGTTGCCGGGATCAATGCAGCACGTAAAGTTTTAGGTCAAAAACCTTTGGTCATTAATCGCTCTAGTTCATATATTGGAGTGCTAATTGACGATCTGGCAACAAAGGGAACGGATGAACCATATCGAATGATGACGTCTCTGGCAGAATATCGAATTTTTTACCGGTTGGATAATGCCTTACATCGGTTAGGAGAAATAGGGTATCAATGCGGTACGGTTTCCGAAAGCGATTGGCGTTTTCGACAGGGTTTATTGAATGCCGCCAATGAATTGGAACAATTTTATCAAACGACGAAAGTACGAATGGATGCTTCGTTATGGACAGAACTTAAGTTACCGCCACCAAACCGCGGCTATCGCTTGAATGAATTGATTATACGTCCGGAGATTACAGAGGAATCTTTATTGACGTATTATCCGGAAATTGCTAAATATCCGCTTCCCGTTCGTCAATATGTTTGGAATGAGCTCAAATTGGAGGGATATCTTAATCGACAACGTAGCGATTACGAAGAAGTGAGCCGGTTGGAACAGATCGAAATCCCTTTGCATTTTGAATATAACCGGATTTCCAAGTTAAGCCAGGAAGGGCTGGCATTACTCAATCACATTAAACCCCTTTCCCTGGGGCAAGCGCTAAGGATACCAGGACTGTCTGAAGGGGATCGGGCTTTACTATATATTTATTTTAATAATTCTCAAGGAGCGGCTTGAAGTTATTATGGATTACCAGGCTGATGTTGTAGTAATCGGAGCCGGTCATGCCGGTTGTGAGGCTGCTTTGGCTGCAGCGAAAATGGGATGCCGGACAGTCTTATTTACTTTAAATTTCAATAATATTGCCTTTATGCCATGTAATCCCTCCATCGGGGGGCCAGCAAAAGGCCATTTGGTTCGAGAGTTGGATGCATTGGGCGGTGCAATGGGCCGGGTCATTGATCGGACCTATCTGCAAATGCGGTTGTTGAATACTCAAAAGGGTCCGGCTGTATGGGCGTTGCGGGCACAGGCCGATAAAAATCTGTATCAACGAACCATGCAAAAAGAGTTGGAGAAAGAGCCCAATCTACAGATCCGCCAGGCAGAAATCGTTAAATTGTTGGTTGATGAAAACCAATCTATCTGTGGCGTTATGACGCGAACAGGCCTCACCTATTACGCTAAAGCTGTAATTTTAGCTACCGGGACCTTTTTACGGGGACAAATTTTTATCGGTTCACTCCATTATTCATCTGGACCGATGGGACAACAACCGGCAAATTTATTATCAGAATCCTTAGAGGAATTGGGGATTCGACTGAGCCGTTTTAAAACTGGAACACCGGCACGGGTACGGGCCAGGTCTATCGATTTCAGCAAAACCATCATTCAGCCAGGAGGGTACCGTGAACACGGTTTTTCCTTTTGGGAACCTTGGACGATACGCCCTGTTCATCCCTGTTGGTTAACATACACTCAACCTGAAACCCATCAAATTATTAAAGAACACTTGCATGAAGCAGCTCTTTATACCGGCGCCATTACCGGAATGGGGCCTAGGTATTGTCCTTCCATCGAGAGCAAATTAGTTCAATTTCCTCATAAAGAGCGACATCAAGTATTTATTGAGCCTGAAGGGGCGGATACCGATGAAATGTATTTGGCCGGTATTTCCACCAGTCTTCCGGAATATGTCCAGGAAAAATTCATTCGGACGATCCCAGGTTTGGAACATGCAGAAATTGTTCGTCCGGCTTATGCCATTGAGTATGATTATATTCCTGGAGATCAACTTCGGCCAACATTGGAATTGAAGAAGATAAGAGGTTTGTTTACTGCCGGGCAAATCAATGGTAGTTCCGGATATGAAGAAGCAGCAGCTCAAGGAATTATCGCCGGAATTAATGCGGCAGCATCCATCAAACATATGGAACCCTTAGTATTAAAACGATCAGAAGCTTATATCGGAGTATTAATTGATGACTTAGTGACCAAAGAGAATTACGAACCTTACCGGGTACTTACTTCTCGGGCTGAATATCGATTGACATTACGTTCGGATAATGCGGACGAACGTTTAACGGAATACGGAATACGCTATGGATTGATTTCTCAGGAAGAAGCTTGTCATTTCAGGAAGAAATATGATCAAATCCGGGATATAGAGAAGCGGTTTCGGGAAACGTTTTTAACGCCAACCAAAGAAATACGTGAAAAATTTGAAAAAGCGGGGATTACCCCGCCTGCCAATCGGTTCAGTATTGCTGAAATTTTGAAACGTCCAGGGATCGATTTGGATAAACTCTGCGAAATTATACCGGAAGTTCAGGATAATCCAGTGTGGGTTTCCGAGGTGGCTACCCGTTTAAAATATGAAGGATATCTCAAAAAAGAATGGGATCAGGCGGAACGCATGATTCATCTGGAACGAAAACGAATACCAAGTCATTTGGATTATCGGGTGGTTCCTAATCTGGCTTTAGAAGCCCGAGAAAAGCTGGAAAAGTTCCGACCGGAAACTATTGGACAAGCTTCCCGGATCAGTGGAATCAATCCAGCTGATTTGACAGCATTATTATTTTATCTTGAGAATATAATGAGGGTAGGACATGCCGAAAACCGTGAATGAACAGTTACAATCAGACCTGCTTCAAGCGGGAATTGCACTATCAGAGGATATCATCGAAAAGCTGGTACGATTTATTGAACGTTTGCTGGAGGTCAACCAATATATCAATTTAACAGCAATCACCGATGTGAAAGAGGCTCTTTATAAGCATCTTTATGATGCATTATTGATTTCTACCATCGAACCATTTCAAAGGGCAGAACGAATATTGGATATCGGAAGCGGTGGCGGCATACCGTCAATACCATTGGCGATTGCATTTCCCGGGAAGCAGATTTATTCGTTGGAAGCGACTCAAAAAAAGGTGAGTTTTCAAGAGACAATTAAAGACGAATTAAAGATAGATAATTTTCATCCGATATGGAATCGGGCTGAAATTTTAGCCCATGATACTGAGCATCGGGAAAGATATGACGTGGTAACTGCCAGAGCCGTAGCAGCGGCCAATATTTTGACCGAATTAACTATTCCATTTTTAAAAATGGATGGGTATGCCATTTTTTATAAAGGAAAGGAAGCTGCAACCGAACTGGATGGAGCCGCAGGCGCATTGACCAAAATGAGAGCAGTTCCTGTCGCAATATATGATTATCAACTACCATATCAATATGGTGAACGGCATTTGATTGTTATCCGAAAAAATGCGGTTACACCGAGAGAATATCCACGCAAGCCGGGAGTACCTCAAAAAAAGCCTCTCGTATAGTATGATCACCAAAAAACTAGAAGGATTTCCATTCTTGTGAATCGAACATAAGTGAAGAGAAAGAACGGGTGATAAAATTGAAACGCTCTTCACGAAATATTTTGGAGGTTTTATCAAAAAGAGCCTTTGATTTATTAAGCACAGAAGCAGCTATTGTCATAAACTCCGATAAAAAACCGGAACAATCGGGAGTAAGTGATCGGAAGGGGGAGCATCCAAAAATGGGAAAAGTCATCGCTATCGCCAATCAAAAAGGTGGAGTTGGGAAAACCACGACGTCGGTAAATCTCGGTGCCTGTTTGGCTCAAATGGGGAAACGGGTTTTGATTATCGATCATGATCCGCAGGGGAATACCACTAGTGGTATCGGTTTAAAAAAATCTGAGATAAAACATTGCATATACGATGTTCTAATCAATGAAATTCCCATTGAAGAGGTGATTATAGCCCCTCAATTCGAACGCACTCAGATAGAAACATTGAAAGTTGTACCAGCAACCATTCGTTTAGCAGGTGCAGAAGCAGAACTGGTAGGAATGATGGCTAGGGATCAACGGTTAAAACGAGCGATCGAACCGATTAAAGATCAATTTGATTATATACTCATTGATTGTCCTCCTTCCCTTGGAAATCTGACAATTAACGCATTAGCTGCAGCTGATTCGATTATTGTACCTATTCAATGTGAATATTATGCATTGGAAGGTTTAAGCCAGCTGATGAAGACCATTCAGTTGGTTCAAAAGTATTCCAATCCTTCTTTGAAAATTGAAGGGGTTGTCTTAACGATGTATGATAACCGTACCAATCTTTCAAATCAGGTGACTGAGGAAGTACGCCGTTATTTCCAAGGGAAAGTTTATAATACAATTATTCCACGAAATATTCGGCTAAGCGAAGCTCCCAGTTTTGGTCTTCCGATCACGATTTATGATGAAAAGTCTAAAGGTGCGGAAGCTTATATTGAACTTGCAAAGGAAGTGAATGCTCAATGAGTAAAAATCGAGGCTTAGGGAAAGGTCTGGGAGCATTACTTCCGGAACTTGAAGAAGAAAACCTAAAAGCACAAAGTCATATCAATATAAACTTGATCGTTCCTAACCCTTATCAACCCCGCAAAGAATTTTCTGATGAAAAACTGTCCGAATTGGCGGAATCCATCAAAGTCCACGGAATTATCCAACCGTTGTTGGTTCGGGAGATCAATGGGCAGTATCAACTTATTGCCGGAGAAAGACGGTTACGGGCAGCAAAGCTCGCCGGACTAGACGAGGTTCCGGTGGTCATAAAAGACTTAACTGATCAATCCATGATGGAAATCGCCTTAGTTGAAAATATCCAACGGGAAAATCTGAACCCGATCGAGGAAGCAGAAGCCTACCGTCGGTTGATGAATGAGTTTAATTTTACACAAGACGACATCGCTAAAAAAGTCGGTAAGAGTAGGCCGGCAATAGCAAACATTTTACGGTTGCTCAATTTACCTCAAGAGATACAACATGATTTATCGAATGGGACATTAACGATGGGGCATGCCCGTGCCTTGTTGGGTCTTAAAACCCAGGATGATCAAAAAGAAGTATGGCATCAAATTCAAGCTGAAGGGTTATCTGTTAGAGAAACTGAAGAACTTATTCGAAAACTTAACGAAGAACCGGTTGTTTCACGTGAAACAAAAAAAGTAAAAACTGTAGCAGTACTCACGAAAGATCCTAATGTAATGGAGATGGAAGATGAACTTCAACAAGTACTAGGAACCAAAGTGACGATTAAACCTCATGGGATGGGTGGACGTATCGAGATTGAATATTATTCTCCGGACGAATTCGAACGAATATGTGAAAAATTTTTACGCGATTAACTTTGTTATGAAAGAACTTATTTAAGATTTTTTGATATAATATGTCTAAATTGTGGCCTTTTAAAGGCCATTTAATATGTGTTTCACGTGAAACAAAATGGAGTAGCACATGGATAGAACAGATATTTTACAATGTTTAGAAGAAGTAGCCAAAGGGACATTAACCCCGGAACAAGCTCTACAAGAACTTATTGAGTTGCCTTATAAAGATTTAGGATTTGCCAAAGTGGATTTTCATCGAAATATCCGAAATGGTGGCACTGAGACGATTTTTTGTCCGGGAAAAACTATCGATCAAATTGTTGAAATTTTTAAGGTGTTGGCATCCAAATCGAAAAACGTGATGGCTACCCGGGCATCACAAGAAATCTTTCAAGCTGTTAAGGAAGCTGTTCCTGAGGTTGAATATAATACACAGGCTCGTATAGTCTATGTCTGGCGGGATAAACAGAAGACTCAAGGAAAAGTAGGAGTGGTTTCAGCCGGTACGGCTGATATTCCCGTGGCTGAGGAAGCAGCTCTTACTGCCCAAATCATGGGAAGTGATGTGGAACGGATTTACGATGTGGGGGTCGCTGGGATTCACCGGTTGTTTGATCGGCGGAAAGAAATTCAAAGTTGCCGTGTATTAGTGGTTGTTGCCGGGATGGAAGGTGCTCTGGCTAGTGTGATAGGTGGTTTGGTTTCACAACCGGTCATTGCTGTACCAACCAGTATAGGTTATGGTGCTAGTTTCCATGGTTTAGCTGCTTTGTTGAGTATGTTGAATTCGTGTGCCAGTGGGGTCAGCGTCGTTAACATCGATAATGGTTTTGGAGCAGGGGTATTAGCTCACCGAATTAATATGTTAGGAGAAACGCGATGACAAAAGTAGTCTATTTTGATTGTAATGCCGGTATCAGTGGAAATATGTTTGTTGGCGCGATGCTCGATTTAGGATTACCACAAGAAGTGCTTATGGCTGAGCTCAAAAAACTACCCATTTCTCTTCCTCCAATTGATATTGTTCGAACCAATCGGAAAGGATTGTCTGCTGTTTACTTTGATGTACATGCACCTCATGAACATCATCACCGCCATCTGTCGGAAATTTTAAATATGATTCAGGGGTCCCAATTGTCGGAAACGGTAAAACGATCAGCCGAAGCCTGTTTTCAGCATTTGGCTGAGGCCGAAGCCAAAGTTCATGGAGTTTCTGTTGAAGACATCCATTTTCATGAAGTTGGAGCTATTGATGCGATCATCGATATAGTCAGTGCGGCTATTGCTATGGAATGGCTTAACCCTGATATGGTTGCCGTTTCGCCTATCCGACTGGGATATGGTACTATTCAATGTGCTCATGGAAAGATTCCTTTACCTGCGCCGGCGGTTGTGGAATTATTAAAGGGCTTCCAAACTTTTGGCGGTGAACTTGAAGGTGAATGGACTACGCCAACCGGTGCTGCTATAATAAAAACATTTGTGAATAACACTTCTCTGTGTTCTTTACCTTTGATGACAGTTGAAAATAACGGATTTGGTGCAGGAACAACCGACCGGGCCATTCCAAATGTATTTCGAGTTATTGTAGGTTCCACGGAGAGTGAAACCGGGAAAGAGCAAATGATGATGGTCGAAACCCATATTGATGATATGAATCCTGAAATTTACGGATATATTGGGGAACGATTGCTGGAAGCCGGGGCTAAAGATTTTTATTATACACCGATTTATATGAAAAAGAACCGGCCAGGTATATTAATAAGTGTTTTGGTAGAAATGCAGAATGTTGCAGCAATTGAAGGTATTTTATTGGAAGAAACGACCACTTTAGGGATACGCCGTTATCCGGTAGAACGCAGCATCCTCAAGCGAGGTGAGATAATCACATATATCCAAGGATGTCCGGTGCGGGTCAAAACGGCGTACTGTGATAGTGGATATGTGAAATATGCACCTGAATATGAGGATTGTCGGAAAGCGGCTATTCAATTACAACGACCTTTGCGGGAGATTTATGACTTGGCACATATATTAGCCAAAAAAACCGGACAAAATGAGAGGAAAGACTCGGACGGTATGGAATAATGTAATTAAATGATTTTCTTGATATTTTTTTGAATGATGCTTGGAGGTTTATCTTTGATGGATACAATAAAAAATTTACCCTGGCTTACAGAAGCAGTATTGCTGCTGGGCTTACTTAATGTCCTTTTGTTTGGTATAGGAGTGGCTTATGTTATAGCAATTCATCGAAAACTTAAACGATATCGGTTTCTAAGTAAATCGGGAAATGATAAACAGCTTGAGGAACTTCTTCTCGACATGTTTAATAAATTTCAAGTCCTAGATCAAAACATGAACCAGATGGAAGAACATTTTGTGAAAAGTCTTGTTGACCAGGAAAAACATTTTCAACATTGTGGGTTGATACGGTTTCAGGCATTTCAAAATACCGGCGGCGATCAAAGTTTTGCTTTAGCTTTGCTTGATGCTCATGGTGACGGGTTTGTATTGAGCAGTTTATTTGGCCGAGATGAATCACGGGTTTATTGCAAACCGGTTGAGGCCGGCAAATCCAAATATGCTCTCTCGAAGGAAGAGCAAAATGCTATCGAAATGGCTATGGGACATCCGATAAAATAAGGTAAAATGTATATTATTGGATAGTGTAGTAGAAAATGTATAAAAAATCCTCTTTTTAAGCAGGATATTTATAAAAGTCGGCGAAATATTACAAAACTATTAACGAACCACGGGAAATGAAATCCCGTTTTTTTACCGGTTGGGGGTGACGTTTTTGGCCGGTTTATTGAAAAAAATAAAAAAGAAGTTTGGTAAAGGTTTTACGTTTTTAGTTGTTCCTAATTCCTATGGTTCGGTTAAAAGTATCGTTGTACCATTTCCGATTTTGGTATTAATCGCTTTGGTTATCGTTTTTAATATATTTGTTTGTATCGGTTTTACCACACAGGTTGGTCAAATCTATCAAATCCGGAAAGAAATATGGGATAAGGATATGCAGATTGCCCGTTTGAAACGGGAACAAAAAGAGATCCAACCGACTTTGGAAACGAGTCTTCAAATTGTTGAAGAACTAAACCGGTTAAAAGCCGAGCGTGCTAAGCTTATGAGTACGTGGAAAAACATTCAGCAAAAAGGTGGACGGTTAAATTCTTCCGTGAGCCGGTCCACTTCAGTCAGGATCCCACAGTATACGTTGATTTCGCCAAATGAGAAGTTGACAACATTGGAAGAACTCAATGTAAATCTTGAACAGTTGGAACGATTTATAAGAGAGGAACAACAAGAGCAAGACAACTTACATAAACAGTTATTGGCATATGAAGTAAAACTGGATCATACTCCTTCCCGGTGGCCTGTGGATTCACGAAAGATTACATCATGGTTTGGAAGCCGATATCATCCGGTATATCGTCAATATCGATATCATTCCGGAATAGATATTAAAGTTGGTTATGGAACGAAAGTGGCCAGTGCAGCAGATGGTGTTGTATCTTTTGCCGGATACAAAGGAGGATATGGATACACGGTCATTATAGATCATGGTTATGGTTATCAAACGTTATATGCACATAATTATAAAATCTTAGTAAGAAAAGGGCAAAAAGTAGAAAAAGGACAATTAATATCTTATTCTGGGAATAGCGGTACAAGCACAGGACCTCATTTACATTTTGAAGTCCATGTTGGTGGAAAGACGGTCAACCCAATTTTATATTTGAAAAATTGAGGGAGGAGTCGAGGATGTTGTCCAAAGGGAAAGATACTGCAAATACGCGGCGGGTCGATACATTAATTGGGAAAGACTTTAGTTTCAAAGGAAATTTAGAGGCTTCAAGCGGAGCGGTTCGAGTTGACGGGTATTTTGAAGGAGAAATGAATATTGGCGGCGATCTGATTGTTGGCGAAAGCGGAGTCGTTGTTGGGAAAGTAGTCGCTAAAAATATTACGATTGCCGGAGAGGTTAAAGGAGTTATTGAGGCCAGGGGAAAATTGGAATTAACACCGACAGCGAAAGTTACAGCTGATGCGAAAATGGTGTTTCTTATTGTAGAAGATGGCGCATATATTCAAGGACAATGCGAACCGTTACCGCGAGGAGATCTGAAAGAGCGCGGCAAGTTATTAGTAGAATCGGTGGAACAATGAATAGTGAATCAAAAAACTCCTGTGAAAGGAGTTTTTTATTTTGATTTATTCGTTTATTGTGGAGAGAATCCGACGAGCGCCTTGATATCGGGGAAGATAATATCCTGATGTTAATGGGCTGATGGTAACTCGACCGGCACCTGAGGAAGCATGAATGAAGTTACCATTTTCTGTGTAGATACCGACGTGATTGATGATTTTAGAACCTAATGTTTTAAAGAAAACTAAGTCTCCTTTTTGTAGGGAGTCTTTTTCTATAGGCTGGCCATATTTCATTTGTTCTGATGCCTTGTGGGGAAGCTCATAACCAAATTGGGCATAGACGTAACGAGTAAAGCCGGAACAATCAAAACCGCTAGGAGAATTTCCGCCATAACG
Organism: Bacillota bacterium; assembly: GCA_029776205.1. Classification (GTDB taxonomy): domain Bacteria; phylum Bacillota; class UBA4882; order UBA8346; family UBA8346; genus JAKOSX01. Next base: position 83,012 of record JAKOTQ010000081.1, read on the forward strand.
GTATTTGGTATTTAACAGAGAATGAGCAAAACGGATAAGTTCTTCATGTAAAGGGCTCATCAAATGTTCCGATGGTGATAATGGAGAAAAAGAAATGTATTGTACTGATACCCATCCGGTAAGTTCATTGGGAAGTTTAATATAAACCCATTCATCTTGTTGGTTTATAATTTCACAAGGCTGACCTCTTTTTAATACAGTGATGATTGGTGATGATGTTGATGGTTCTGAGCGAAGGTTTACGGCAGAAGCGGCTATGAAAGAAATATCGGTGACAGATTCGGAATAAATAATTGAAACAAAACCAAACAGAAAAAGAAGAAATATAAGGGTCCAGCGATAGCATTTCCCGGTTGGGCGCATCGGGTTGGCTCCTTTCAAATAGCGTTAATCGATAATACATATGAAGTTATTATATAAAAAAGTATAAAAAAATATCATACAGATTTCAAGAATAACGGATTATATAAAGAAACAGGTTTCACGTGAAACATTTTATGAAAAAATGTATAAAAGATAACATTTTATCCAATACTGAAAACGAAGAGTATCCAAGGATGTTACACCTTCTGGATACTAGGTTTCAGGAGGGATAAAATTGATTTACAATGAAGAACAGTTAATTAGATTATTTGTGATAATTGTTGTTTTAATGATTTTGGGTACAATCGTAGCTTATGAGATTGAGGATAATACTATCCATGTTAATATTCCATTAGGTGCTATCGGTGAAGTTTCTGTCAGCCATTATCAAAAAGATGTCATTATGAATATGATTTCATCAATGAATCCGCGAATATCTTATGAAGATCGGATGATGATTTGCCGAGAGATTATGATACAGAGTGAGCGGTTTGGCTTACATCCATTTTTAATTACTGGAGTGATAGCCGCCGAATCTTCTTTTCGGCCGCAAGTTGTATCACGCTGTAAAGCAAGAGGCCTTATGCAGATTACAGATACAGTATCACGGATGATGGGGATTATGAATCCTTATGATATCCGTCAAAATATCTATGCAGGTACAAAGTATTTACAGATGTTATTCGGGCGGTTTTTTGATGAAGAGTTGGTTTTAGCGGCCTATAATGCCGGTCCAACGCGGGTAGCCCGGTTAAAACGGATTCCGAAGATAAGGGAAACTCTTAATTATGTAAAGAAAGTTCTGGATTATCAATCATTTATGAAAAGTCAACTTGTACGTCAAATTCAGCAGGATTTTTTGAAACCGGCAGTTACGAGAGTAGCTTGGGATAGATGTATCCCTAAGCAAATAGAGTTAAAGCAGGATACACCACATTTAATAATGCTATCAGGGCAAGTTTGTTGTGAGTCAAGGCGAAATTCAATCCTTGTCTAAGCTTGAAAAGAATTCTTCAGGAGAAAGGAAGGTTCGTTTCTTGGGATTTTCCTGTGGTAATTTCAGATGGCGGAGAGATTCTTTCCAAGCATCATTAATAGTTGTTGGAGAGTTAGTTAAGGAAGAAAGTTGTTGAATATAGCTTTTTATGGTTTGAATCGTCTTTTCGGGGTTTTGATAAATTTGGTGATTATGAAAGCGGATAAGCGTGTAACCTTTTTGGGCAAGGATGTTTTCTTTGCGAGTATCCACTTTTTGCTGTGACGTACTTAAGTGAAATAATCCATCAACTTCGATGACTATACGGTATACTGGTAATACAAAGTCGAATTCATAACCTTCGATAAAAACATTTTGGCGGAAAGAAATTTTATGTTTGGTCAATAGGGAAGCTAACAGCTTTTCAGCTTTGGTCCGGTTGGCTGAATGATGAGAACCCATGATGTTACTCCAGTGTTTTAGTGAGAGGGCAAAATTGACATTTTCCTGACATTACCGTATACTAAAGTATACAGGATTAACTTATTCTATAGTATAGATAGATTTACAGAATTAATCAAGGGCAGACAGCTTGGACTTTTACCAGAAAAGTAATTCCTTAATTCCATGTTGTCTGAGTGGAAATAAATGAATAAGGTGAAAACGATGAATCCAAGAAATGATTCGATTTATCCCATCAGTGTTGTGATGAATATGACTAATCTTTCTGCCCGTCAAATTCGATATTATGAGACGCACGGACTGATTAAACCGGCACGGTCAAAAGGGAACCAACGGCTGTATACTCCGGCTGATGTGGAAAATCTGTTACTGATAAAATCCTTGCTCGATAAAGGTTTAAATTTGGACGGTATTAAAGCGATTATGAACGGGCCTAAGCCGGTGGAAACCGCCACAACCACGGCTGCGTCTCCGACTGCTCCTCTGTTTAATCCGCAACGGCCCGGGGTTCCCAAATTGACGTCTCTTTATCCTGTTAATAACCAGGAAGCTTTGAACGATTTGCTAAAGCATAAACATAAATAAGGGGATAGTTATGACGAAACAGGAAATTTTAAGCAAATGTAAGGAGTTGGATATTCGTTTTATCCGCTTGCAGTTTACCGATATTCTGGGCGTGGTAAAGAATTTGGCCATTCCGGTCAGCCAGTTGGAACGGGCCCTCAATGAAGAAATTGTTTTTGATGGTTCTTCGATTGAAGGGTTTACCCGGGTCGAGGAATCGGATATGATCTTAAAACCGGACCTGGATTCGTTCACGATATTCCCTTGGCGCCCCCGGGAAGGCGGCGTCGCCCGGTTGATTTGTGATATCTATACGCCGGAAGGGCAGCCTTTTGAAGGAGATCCCCGTTATGTTTTGAAGAAAGCGATTCGGGAAGCCGCCGATATGGGCTATTCCATCAATATTGGTCCGGAATGTGAGTTCTTCTTATTTAAATTGGATGAGAAAGGAAATCCGACCACCATCAGTCACGATAAAGGCGGTTACTTTGATTTGTCCCCCAATGATTTGGGGGAAAATACCCGGCGTGAGATCATTTTGACACTGGAAGAGATGGGCTTTGAAATTGAAGCGTCACATCATGAGGTATCTCCCGGGCAACATGAGATTAAGTTTAAATATTCCGATCCGCTGACGACTGCCGACCGGGTGACCACATTGAAGTTTGTGACCCGGATTATCGCCCAACGTAATAACTTACATGCCACTTTTATGCCGAAGCCGATTTTCGGTATCAACGGTTCAGGGATGCATGTCCATCTTTCCTTATTTAAGAACGGAGAAAACGCTTTTTATGATCCTGACCGTCCGCACCAATTAAGCGAGGAAGCCCGTTATTTTATCGGCGGTGTGCTAAAACATATCAAAGGGATAACGGCGATAACCAATCCTTTGGTCAATTCCTACAAGCGTCTGGTTCCCGGCTATGAAGCCCCTGTTTTTCAGACATGGTCAGTTTCCAACCGGACTGCTTTGATTCGGGTTCCGGCCGGGAGGGGCAACGGGACCCGGATAGAAATCCGAAATCCGGATTCCTGTTGTAATCCGTATTTGGCATTTAGCCTGATAATTCGGGCTGGATTGGACGGAATTATCCATAAAATCATGCCGACGGATCCCGTTGACAAAAATGTCTATCTTATGACTCCGGCAGAACGGGCTTTGGATAATATTACGAATTTGCCCGGTTCGCTCAGTGAAGCGTTGAGCGAATTTGAAAAAAGCGAGTTGTGTTTAAACACATTGGGACAGCATATTTTTTATCATTTCCTGGAAGCCAAACAGATTGAATGGGAAGTCTATAAAAATCAGATTCATCAATGGGAGCTTGATCAGTACTTAGGAGTTTTTTAACCGGGTCTGTGAACAGAGTGGAATATGGCACGAAAAAGCCGGTAACCTTTTGGTTACCGGCTTTTTGTCGAATGTACCGAAGATAAAATAGCCTGAACGGCAGCGTCGGATACCGGTTCAAAGTCATGGTAATAGTGGCCCACTGCTGTAAAGTAATCTGGAATATAAGGGCAGATGATATGGTCAGCCCAGAAACTTAGCCGGTTTAATGCTTCCCGGGAACCGACCGGGACGGCCAGGCAAATTTGGTGGGGGTTGAAGGTTTTTAACCAACGTAAGGCTGCTTCCATCGTGTAACCTGTAGCAATCCCGTCATCAATGACTATCAGGGATTTGTCCCGAAGTTCAGGGAGAGTGTCGTTTTGCTGAAAGAGAGATAATCGACACCGGATTTCCCGATATTCGAGGGCGATCTGCTTTTCGATGTAATCTTGAGGGATGGCCAAAGCTTCAATATATTTGTCATTGGCTATAAATTGGCCGTCCGGTGTAACGGCCCCGATGGCGATCTCCGGATCGAACGGGGCTCCGATTTTACGGACAATGATCAAGCCATGGGGCAAATCAAAAAGTTGGGCTATTTCTCCGGCGACGATGGTGCCGCCCCGAGGAAGGCTGAGGATGACGCTGTCACCGGTAATATGGGGAGTAAGGTGAGAGGCCAAAATCATCCGGCCTCTTGGCGGTTTTCATAAAGAATGGTCTCGTTCATGGCCATAATCTAACCTCTTTTAAAATTTCATACTGTTCTAGAAATTGTATCGGGATGCTTCATAACGATTTTTAGGGTTCCACAAAAGCCATTCGTAGATGCCGTTGTCTTCCAAAGCTTTGATTTGGGCTTCCAGTTGTTCTTTGCCGTAAGGGTTGCCCAATGAAAAGTCTTGAATCCACGGCCGCATTTTGGTATTGGAAGAAGGCACTTTTTTCAATGCGGCTTTGACGGCTTGATCGATGGTTTCATAAGGGTGTAAATCCGGTTCGGCAATGCCAAAGGTGCCTTTCGGATAGTGGGAAGGGTAGACCATGGGACAAACATAATCGACGGCTTCGACGACTTTTTCGTATTTTTGGCCAATATTCAAGTCATCAGCAACGGATAACACCAAACCGAAGATATCAGCGGACACCGGAATGTTCATTTTATTCAATTCGGTTTTGGCATACTTCAAGAAGTTGCGAATCACATCTTCTTTCGCCTCCCCTTTGGAATAAGGATAGACTGCTTCGCTAATCTTACCGTCGCTTAAAAAACGGACATAGTCAAATTGGATTTCGGAGAATCCCATCTCAGCAACTTCTTTGGCGACGTCCACATTATATTTCCATACTTCCTCGCTGTGGGGATCGACCCAGATCATTCCTTTGCGATCTCGCCACAAACCGCCGTTTCGGCTTTTAACGGCAAGATCCGTACGTTTGGTTGCCAATAATGGGTCTTTAAATACGACGATGCGGGCAATGGTATAAATGCCGGCGTCGTTTAATTCGCGGACCAGTTGTGGCAAATTGGCGATACGTTTGGAAGAAGAGTTGATTTGCTGGGCCAAAGGAACGGA
>JAKOTQ010000084.1 GCA_029776205.1 Bacillota bacterium
CCTAGTACCCATCGTTTACGGCTAGGACTACCGGGGTATCTAATCCCGTTTGCTCCCCTAGCTTTCGCGCCTCAGCGTCAGGTGTCGTCCAGGCAGTCGCCTTCGCCACTGGTGTTCCTCCCAATATCTACGCATTTCACCGCTACACTGGGAATTCCACTGCCCTCTCCGATCCTCAAGCCATCCAGTCTCAAATGCAGTTCCAGGGTTAAGCCCTGGGATTTCACATCTGACTTAAATAGCCGCCTACACGCCCTTTACGCCCAGTAATTCCGGACAACGCTCGCCACCTACGTATTACCGCGGCTGCTGGCACGTAGTTAGCCGTGGCTTCCTCCTTGGGTACCGTCATTATCGTCCCCAAAGACAAAGGTTTACGATCCGAAGACCTTCTTCCCTCACGCGGCGTTGCTCCGTCAGGCTTTCGCCCATTGCGGAAAATTCCCTACTGCTGCCTCCCGTAGGAGTCTGGGCCGTGTCTCAGTCCCAGTGTGGCCGGTCACCCTCTCAGGTCGGCTACCCATCGTCGCCTTGGTGAGCCGTTACCTCACCAACTAGCTAATGGGACGCGGGCCCATCCTCTAGCGTAAACTTTCCTTACTAAGAGATGCCCCTCAGTAAGTATATCCGGTGTTAGCAGTCCTTTCGAACTGTTATCCCAGACTAGAGGGCAGGTTGCCCACGCGTTACTCACCCGTCCGCCGCTCGACCATTGAATCGCAAGCTTCATCAATGGCTCCGCTCAACTTGCATGTATTAAGCACGCCGCCAGCGTTCGTCCTGAGCCAGGATCAAACTCTCCATAAAATCTTTTATTCCTCGCCAGTACTGCACAGGCATGCCTGTGCAGCCTACTAACGATTCATTTCATTTTACAGAGCCTTTGACTTAGCTCTTTTACTTCTTCAACCGCATCTGGTTTCTCAACCAGATACCATTGACAGGTTTCGTGTTTTTTCTTGAAGACTTACCAATCTTCATTACTGTTCAGTTTTCAAGGTTCATTTCTCGGTGTCGCCGTTCAGAGGCGACTTTTATATCTTATCACAAACCGTTTTTCATGTCAAGCTGGTATTTTTTGTTTTCTTTATCTCGTTGCTGCTTCGCTTGGTTTTTTGTACTGCGGTTCGTGACAGCTTAAATATATTAACATGGCGCATTCTTTTTGTCAATAATATTTTCAAAATTCGTCATAAATAATGATATATAAGAATATAATATAAGATTTCTTATAGTGAGTCTTAATCTTATTGGATTATATACTACATCTATCGCATAAGAAAGAACTGAGTAAAAAATAAACCCCATAAGGGGTTTAAGAATTAGTACGTTATTATACTTGCTCAACGCTTTTTACTTCGGGAATCAATTGCTTCAGGTAGCGTTCAATCCCGTTCTTTACCGTCATGGTTGACATTGGGCAACCAGAGCAGGCACCCTTCAGACGAACTTGAACTACGCCGTCGACCACATCAACTAATTCAACATCTCCGCCATCCATTTGAAGGGACGGACGAATTCTTTCTAATGCTTCAGAAACTTTTTCTTTCAAAATCTGTCTCCTTCTTTCATTACTTTTTAATTTTAACAGATCTACTCAGAATCGAGTCTGCTTAGAATTTTTTATTTTCCTTTTTTCAATCTTAACAGATCTGCTCGGGATTGACAATTGCCATAATGTTAAATTTCTAAAAGTAGCATCTACAGTTTCGACAGATTTTATGAGTTCCTCATCGTTCAAGAATTTTCCGTTGAACGGACAATATCTTTAATCTTCATCAAGCGGGTGAGATTCCCCCGTTCATTCTCATCCAATTTCATCACAATAAACTTAATTTTCTCCTGAAGCTGAGGAATCATCACATATTCCAAAGCATTCACCCGACGGCGGGTCCGCTCGATTTCGGCCGCTAACAGCTCTACAGTTTTTTCAACTTCGGCTAATTCGATCAGACTTTTTAAACTATCCGACAACTTACGGATGGCCTGATCAAGCTCACCGGAGGTCTGGGCGAAACCATAAGGGTAAATGCCCCCTTTATATTCAGGTTCGACCAATTGAAAAGCCGGGACTTGAATGCTCATCACATTCTTAACCGACGCTGTAATCTCCGCCTTAACCTTTGGAAAAGCAATCGCCCCTTCCAACGCTTCACGGGACATGACGGCCCGAGCCATCATAAACCCTTGCATCGAATCAGCCAAAGCCGATTCCACTTCCTGACGAAGACGGCGGCTTTCATTCACCAGCTGCATGAAGTTCTTCATCAGTTCATCGAACTTATCTTTTAGCAGTTTATGACCACGAACGGCTACTTTTAAACGCTTTTTTAAGCGAAGTAGCTCCATTCGGGTAGGGTTGACCCGTAGTTCCATACTATAACCTCCAGCAGATACTGAGTGAACCAGTTAACTGGTTAATTGAAGATCTTCCTCCCCAATTCCATTCTCCGGTTAACTGGTTACCGTATCTTCGATTAACCACTTCAGCACATCACTGGTTTACAGATGTCAGGCTTCTTTCTGTTTCGGAAGATATTTTTCAATATACTCATCCCGAATACGCTTAAGTTCACTCCGGGGAATCAGAGATAAAAGTTCCCAACCGATTTCCAATGTCTCAGTAATGGAACGATCTTCATTTTCACCCTGGCTGACATAACGGCGTTCAAACTCATCAGCAAAATGAGCGAATTTCTTGTCAATATCCGACAAAGCCGCTTCACCCAAAATAACCGCTAAATCCTTGGCTTCTTTTCCGCGGGCATAGGCAGCAAACAACTGGTTCATGGTATCCGCATGATCTTCCCGGGTTTTGCCTTTTCCGATCCCTTTGTCTTTCAACCGGGAAAGGGAGGGCAATACGTCAATCGGCGGCATAACCCCTTTCCGATAGAGTTCGCGGCTTAAGATGATCTGCCCCTCCGTAATATATCCGGTCAAATCGGGGATGGGATGAGTTTTATCATCTTCCGGCATCGTCAAAATCGGAATCTGGGTAATGGACCCTTTCCGTCCCTTAATCCGGCCTGCCCGTTCATAAATAGTGGCCAAGTCCGTATACAAATAACCCGGATAACCCCGACGTCCGGGAACTTCTTTACGTGCAGCGGATATTTCGCGTAATGCCTCAGCGTAGTTGGTCATATCTGTCAAAATGACCAAAACGTGCATATCCAGGTCATAAGCTAAATATTCGGCGACTGTCAAGGCCATACGCGGTGTTGAAATCCGTTCAATCGCCGGGTCATTGGCTAAGTTCATAAAGAGAACCGCCCGCTCGATGGCACCGGTTTTTTGGAAATCCGAAATGAAGTAATCGGCTTCCTCAAAGGTAATACCCATGGCGCCAAAAACAACCGCAAACTTCTGGGAGCTTCCTAAAACTTTAGCCTGCCGAGCAATTTGCGCTGCTAATTGAGAATGAGGCAAACCGGAAGCAGAGAAAATGGGAAGTTTCTGACCACGAACCAGTGTATTCAGACCGTCAATAGCTGATATTCCTGTTTGGATAAATTCCGATGGATAATCCCGGGCATAGGGGTTAATCGGTGCCCCGTTAATATCCAGGCTTTTTTCAGGAATAATCGGAGCGCCATTGTCCCGGGGACGTCCCATTCCGTCAAAAACCCGGCCTAAAATATCGGGAGAGACGCCGACTTCAATACTTTTTCCGAGAAAACGGATTTTACTTTCTTTGAGGTTGATCCCGGAAGACCCTTCAAACAACTGAACTAACGCTTGATCCCCATTAGCCTCCAAAACACGGCCCCGGCGGACTTCCCCGTTGCTTAACCGTATTTCAACCAGCTCATAATATTTGACATCCGTTACCTGATCGACCAACATCAACGGACCAACAAGCTCTCTTGCCGTCTGATACTCTTTAAACATGATTACACCTCCCCACCGGAGACCTTAGCTTTCAATGTCCCGATTAATTCTTCAATTTTACCCTTTTCATCTTCGCTAAGATATTTGATCCGCGCAATTTGTTCCCGAATCGGGTCGCTCAAGATCTTTTTAAGGGGTACGCCTTCATCCATTTGGATTCTGGCCACTTTATCAAAGGTCAAGATCGCTTGGAGCATCAAATGCTGTTTTTTCAATGAGGTATAGGTATCGACTTCATGGAAAGCATTTTGATGTAAATAGTCTTCCCGAATAGACCGGGCGGTTTCCAACGTCAGCTGATCTTTCGGAGATAAGGAGTCAACACCGACCAACCGAACGATCTCTTCAAGTTCAGCTTCTTCCTGAAGAATCCGCATGGCTTCACTTCGGGCTTGATTAAACTCCGGACTGACCGTTTGGGAAAAATACTCCGCTAAACGATCGGTATATAATGAATAACTATTCAACCAGTTAATCGCCGGGAAATGTCGCCGATAGGCCAAAGATGAATCCAAACCCCAGAACACTTTGACGATCCGCAAGGTCGCCTGAGTGACCGGTTCGGACAAGTCACCACCTGGCGGAGACACGGCACCAACCGCCGTTAACATACCCACCCGGTTGTCACTACCAAGGCAAATCACCCGGCCAGCCCGTTCATAGAAATCTGCCAACCGTGAACCCAAGTACGCCGGGTAACCCTCTTCACCTGGCATTTCTTCCAACCGTCCGGAAATTTCCCGGAGCGCTTCTGCCCAACGGGAGGTGGAATCCGCCATAATCGCAACGGAGTACCCCATATCCCGGTAGTATTCAGCAATGGTAATTCCGGTATAAATTGACGCTTCACGGGCTGCTACTGGCATGTCGGAGGTATTGGCCACCAATACCGTCCGTTTCATCAAGGCCTCCCCTGTCCGCGGGTCATGTAATTCCGGAAATTCCATCAAAACATCGGTCATTTCATTACCGCGTTCACCGCAACCGATATACACGATAATATCGGCATCGGCCCATTTTGCCAGCTGATGCTGGACTACCGTCTTTCCGCTTCCAAAAGGTCCCGGTACACAAGCTGTACCGCCTTTCGCCAACGGGAAGAAAGTATCAATAACCCGTTGACCGGTTGACATCAGTTCGAACGGCGCTTGTTTTTCTCTATAAGGACGCCCTTGACGAACCGGCCATTTTTGCATCATAGTAATATCCTTGATGCCTGCTTCAGTCTCAACCCTGGCGATGGTTTCTTCAACTGTGAAGGAACCTTCTTTAATCTCAATGAGTTTCCCGGAAATTCCCGGAGGAATCATGATCTTGTGCGTCACAACGATGGTCTCCTGTACCGTTCCGATCACATCTCCAGCTTGTACCATCGTTCCTGCCTGTACCGTCGGAACAAAATCCCACTTTCGTTCCCGATCCAAAGCAACAACATCCACTCCGCGGGTAATCCGGTCTCCTACCTTCTTTACCAGCACATCTAAAGGTCGTTGAATACCGTCATAAATTGCTTCAATTAATCCTGGCCCCAGTTCCACACTGAGGGGCGATCCGGTTAAATACACCGGTTCTCCCGGGCCCAATCCGCTGGTTTCTTCATAAACCTGGATTGACGCTTTGTCGCCACGAAGTTCAATAATCTCGCCGATTAACCGTTTGTCGCTAACCCGTACCACTTCGTACATCTTCGCGTCAGACATACCTTCGGCAACGACCAGCGGCCCGGATACTTTAATGATTCTGCCTTCAGCCATCTTCTTAACCCTCTTTTCTATCAAGGTGAAGCATAAACTTACTTAAAAACCTGTCATCCGTACATTTATCATTTTGTGGTGTAAGACGCGGTTATTTGGACAGGATGTCCGCACCGACAGCCCGTTCAATAATCCGCCGAATTCTTGCCATGGCAAAACCCTGACCTCCCTGACTGCCGGGTATATATACCACACTCGGCAAAGGAAGCGCACCGTATTCAGCCATTAATCCTTCTACTTTTTCTGCCATCGATTCGGAAACGAAGATAATCCCGTATTCTTGAGAATTGATCAACTCTTCCAACAGTTTGACAGTAGTTTCTCCGTCCGTTACCGGAAACGTTTCAATTCCCAAGGCCTTAAATCCCAATACGATATCTTCTTCACCGACTGCGGCAATTTTATGCGTAGGCACGTCGTAAACGCTCCTTTAACTTTATGATTGATACGTTATTGACTTTTCCCACCAAGATAATACGTAACGTTTTACATTCGATCTCTTTAGCGATGAGATAACCGGCCAACGGTTCAACTCCCAAAGAGATGTACTTTGCATCGGCAATCATCCGGGTTAAGTAATTATCATACTCCCTTTCCAATACAGTCAGAGAAGACAAAACTTCCGCCCCGTTAGAAGCCAAGTTATCATAAGGCGTAGTCCCAAGCCAGGACAGAACTTTTTCATCCGGCTGATCCCAAAGCTCCTGAAATTGGTCTAACGTTAATTTCCCGTAATTGATGAAAAACCGTTGATATTCGGCAAATGCCAACCCTATTAAACGCATCCGGACGAAAGTCCGCAAGTTGGTCAGATCGATCATGGCGATCCACCATTTGAAGAACAATTCGGAAATCCCATTTTTCAGGAGATGATAGCCAATTTCAAAGTAGGCTTGATCCAGAATTCGGTCAATTTCCTGAACATCGCCATTTTCTTTATATAGGCGACGGGCTACGATGATCGCTTCAGCTAGTTCCGAAGGAAACTCCGCATATCGTTCGGCCGCCATGGTTTCAACGAGCCAACTAGGTGACCATTGTCCCAAATTGGAGAGTCTATCAGCAGTGCTAGACTCACTTTTCAGGATTTTTTTAATATTCTCAATATCATAGCGGTAAATAAAGGCTCTCAATTCCGGTGCATCTTCAGATAGGCTCATGACCAGTCGGATTACCCGGTTCAATTCTTGGTTTAATGCATCTTCAAACTGATGCGGGTTTTTAAGATTGGCCAATACTGCACCATATTCCGTCTCCCCCAAATAAGCCAGGGCTTCAGAGAGGGTTGTCGCATTGGCCAACCGTTCCATCTGGGCATTGTCGAGCAACTTTGTCTCCAGTGACCGGATCCGCGCTACCGCATAAGTATAGTTTCGCTCACGCATGCCCTCACCCTTTCCTGTCGTCAAAGAGATAACCGGCAATCTCCGGAATCAGGCTTTCCTCAGTCGCTTCGATTAAAGCTTCAAAAGAACCATTTATCATATATCCAGGACCTAACAATTCAAAACCGCCTTCAAAGGATGGAGCTTCATTGGAAAGGACCAGTTGATAATCGCTTCCGGTTCGGGCGATAATTTCATTGGCTGCTTTCACGATGGATGCCCATTCGGCAGAAGAACCACTGCCTCTCACTTCACCGCCGCCATGAAGACCGGCTTCAGCCAACTTTTCCGCTAAAAATCGAATCCGTTTTTCAGCAGGTAAATCCTTTAAACTTTTTAAGGCTTGATGAAAGGTTTCCCGAATCAGCCGGTGCTTGGTATCGAGAAGTCTTTTTTTGGCTTCCAATTCCATCCCAATCTGATGCCGGCGTTCCATATCTTCAGCCTTTAAGCGATATTCTTCGGTTATCGCTTCCCGGCGGCTTTTAGCTTTCTCTTCTGCCTCTGCGATGATGCGGGCAGATTCCTTATTGGCCTCTTCGATAATGGCCTCTGCTTCCGTCCGCGCCCGGGTAAGAATACTTTCGGTTAAGGCCCGTAAGTCACTCATTACAGGAACTCCTTTATCTAATGTTATTGACTAAGAAGAACGAAATAACAAAAGCCAAAATTGCATAGGTTTCAACCATACCGGCATAAATAATACCTTTGGTAGATTCTTCAGGGCGTTTTGCCAAAATACCCATACCGGCAACGACCACACGACCTTGCCAGATACCAGACAACCAACCGACAATACCCACCGGAAGTCCGGCAATCAAATACTGTAAACCCTGAGCCACAGTTAACTGATCCACTCCGGCGATCTTCATATACATCAACATACCAATAACAAATCCGTAAATCCCCTGGGTACCGGGTAACGCAGCTAAAATTACTGATTTACCAAATTTACCAGGATCTTCAGTAACAACTCCCGCTGCTGCCTGTCCTGACAAACCTACCCCTAACGCTGAGCCATACCCCGCAAACAAAACCGTCACTGCAATTCCGGCATAGGCCAAATTAATTCCCCATTGTTCCATTTCTGATTAAGCCTCCCTTTCGTTGATTACGAATGTGTATTTTTGTTTATTTTCTAAAGGTGTAAACGGTTTCCCGCCACCTTCAAAAAACTTACCGAAAAACTCCAAATACTGAAGCCGACTAGAATGAACATAGGCCCCTAATAAGCTCAAGGCCAAATTAAGACAATGTCCAAAGAGAAACACCGTTGCACCCAAAAGCCAGCCCACTATCGGAATCCCTTCCACCAACATCCAGGCCAGTTGATTCATGATTCCGCCCATAACTCCTCCGGATAAACCCAGAGCCATTAAACGGGAATAGGATAAAATATCGCTGAAAAATCCTATGGTGCCATAAATGTTGTAAAATCCGCCTAAAATACCGCCGATGAAACCGAGAATCCCCTTTTTACCGCGGACATTGGCCAGCACCATGATAGCTGCGGCAATTAAAAAGAGATACATCAGTGTATTGCTGTAAAGCGACAGGCCGATAGCATCCTTGATCATCACCAATATGGCCATCGCTAAGAAGAAGATCAACGTCCCTTGATTGCACAAGGCGTCCATCCACCGGCCTTCCCTTATGGTAGCATAAGCGCTGATAAACAACCCCAAGAATAGTTGGACAACACCGAGACCAAGGGCGATAATCAACAGAAGAATGGGATTTTCAAGGGGATTAAACAATCCAAAATTGATATTTTCTAAAGATAAGACGCTCCCAGTAATCAATCCGAAAATTACAGCCCCAAATCCGCTAATCAGGAACATCCAGGAAATGCGGCGTCCCATTGGTCCCATCTTCAATTTGACTAACAACGCCGCACAGATAAGAGCCAGGATCAAACCATACCCGGCATCGCCCATTGCAATACCGAAGAAGATAAAGAAAAACGGGGCAATAATCGGGGTTGGATCAATCTCCTTATATTGAGGCAAACTATAACTGTGTATCAAATATTCAAAAGGAGTTGCCCATTTACTATTCTTTAATATTGTCGGTATCTCTTCATCGGGTTCCGGTTGAATTTCTTCCATGACATATCGAATATTGTTTCGTTTAAGGGCAGTTTCGATTTGCGAAAGCTGTTCCTCCTGAATCCACCCAGTCATCATAAAACACCGATGGGAATAGGCAAACTGTTCCAATGACTCTAAACGGGTTTTTTCACTCAAATAATAGTCATAGAAGACTCGCAACAAGGACCGTTCGCCTTTTAAAGCATACACTTTCTCACGTACGCCGTTTTCAGACGCATCAAGGCGGGCAAGTTCTTTCTGAAGTTCACCCAGTTTTGCCCGCACCGAAGAACCATAATCCGGCAAGTGAACTACATTGGCATTGATTTTACCCAAAATTTGCTGGATTTCGGGATAATGCTCCCTTTCAAAGCTAAGTAACAACTGGGTTCCGTTTTGATTTTCGCTGACAATCTCCAGATAATATGGGATTCCCAAACCTTTGAAAACCGCCTCAGATTCTGCCGAAAGCATGGAAACTGAGGCTAAGATCATTTGAATGTTGGAGTTTCCCTGAAGAGCTTCCCAACTGAGGTCTAAATTCTCCCATACACTGAAGGTTTCATAAAGAGCAGTTACTTTGGACCGTTCGGCCTGAATCTGACTTAACTCCGTTTCACATCGTTGCAATTCCGCCATAAGTTCAGTCAACCGAGACTCCTTAGCTAAAAACTGCTCACGTTCCGCAGAAGTTATATAGGTTTTGATGCCGGCAAATTGTTCGATAATATTGGGTTTCACCGGAGCGATCTGATCGAAAAAACTAAGCGCTCTAGCGATTTCGGCCAGCCGACGATCCATCTCAGCGATTTGTCTGGAAAAATCAGCTGAAGTCTGGAAAGCGGCGCCTTGTTCGGGCCCGGATTCGGCAAATCCGGTTACCTCAATAACCCCCAAATTCTGCAGAATTTTGGAGAGTTGCGGCAAGTCCTCTTGAAGAGCCCCGATTTGAATTTTTTTCATCCGGGAAATGCCCATGGTTAACTCACGACCTTTTCTATGATGATCTTCACCGCTTCGGCCATTCTTTGGTTAGCCATATTCTCAAGGTTCCGAATCTCATCCTCCAGTTGCTTGTGATGAGTTTCGGAAGCCTTTTCGTTTTTGGCTATAATCTTCTGCAATAAGGCTTCACCAGCTGCTACAGCTTCCGATTCGGAATTTTTAACGATTTCAGCGGCTTTTTCCCGAGCTTTTTTCAGGATCTCCGCTTTCCGCTGCTTAGCTTCCTCAATCAGGGAGCTTGCTTCAGTCTCGGCTTTTTGAATTTCATTCCACATTGCCTGAGCCATTGGTTTTACTCTCCTCCTCCTTATGCGATTTACTCATCCATCTGAAGAATTCGAGAGGATGATATACCTACCTGCCTTAAATTTTGCCGACAAATCAGTCTTTCCAAATCAACCGGCTTGGGTTACACTCTCCCTTTTCTCCTCTTCACAACCTCTATCGGAAGCCGTTTCCTTGCCTGACGGCTTAATCATTCCGAAGGAGAGAATCAGTTTCAGCCCTTCTTCAACGCTCATATCCAATATATGAATCTCTTCAGCAGGTAAATAAATGAGGAATCCTGTCGTCGGATTAGGAACCGTCGGAACAAATACACTAACCAACTCTTTACCGGTCTTTTCTTTAAATTCTTCAGCGGTCTCTCCAACTAAAAAACCCGGGCTATACAGTCCTTGACGAGGATACTCCACCAAAACAACCTGACGGAAAGCCCGGTTTTCCTTTTGAGTAACTGCCAGGCCGTGAGTCACCTGTTTGACGGTACTGTAAACACTGTTTAATACGGGGATTCGTCCTAAAACGCTTTCGCCAAACCGGATTAACTTCCGACCTAGATAGTTTCTGGCAAAGATCCCGGTTAAGGTAATAAGGAGGAGAAGCGCGATAATCCCCAAACCCGGGATATCCCGTGAAAAGTTATCGAAGTGATTTAAGAGATATCGGTTGATAAAATTCCCCAAAATCGCATCGGTCTTCTCAAACCCCCAGAAAATCAGTTTCAATGTCACTGCGATGGGCAACAGCACAAACAAGCCGGTAAAAAAATACTGTCGCAAATGCTTTAACACAGACGTCACTCCACTTCGTTTACACTTGTACTCCAGCTAGCTCTGCCATCTCCTCAATAAGCTTTTCAAACACCTGTAAGGCCATACGGACCGGTTCGGGCGATTCCATATCAACTCCGGCTCGACGCAGCAACTCCAAAGGATAGTCAGAATCGCCGCTCTTCAAAAATTCCAAATATCGCTCCCGTGCCGGCTGGCCTTCCTTTAAAATCATTTGGGATAAGGCGGTAGCAGCAGAATAACCGGTGGCATATTTGTAAACGTAAAATGGGGTGTAAAAATGCGGAATACGGCTCCACTCCATGGCAATTTCGCCATCAATATTTATTTCGGCACCATAATACGTTTTATTTAGATCAAAATATTTTTCCGAGAACCAATCCGCAGTTAAAGCCCCACCGTTTTCCACTTCACTATGAACGATCTTTTCAAACTCGGCAAACATAGTTTGACGGAAAACCGTCGTCCGGAATTGCTCTAGGCGTTGATTGATTAAATAAAGTTTCTCGTTTTTATCCGTTGACTTAGCCAACATATGCTCCATCAATAAACATTCATTTACTGTGGAAGCAACTTCAGCAACAAAAATCTTATATGCGGAATATACATAAGGCTGGGTTTGGTGAGAGTAATAACTATGCATCGCATGACCCATCTCGTGAGCGATGGTAAATACATCATGGATCTTTCCGTGGTAGTTTAGAAGAATATAAGGGTGAGTGTCATAAGCGCCCCATGCATAGGCGCCGCCGGTCTTTCCTTCGTTTTCATAAACATCAATCCAACCGCTGTCAAAGCCCTCTTTAACGATATTCACATACTCCTCTCCCAAGGGAGCCAATCCTTCAATGACCAACTGTTTGGCTTCTTCATATTCGATATTTCGTTGATATTCCGGAATTAGCGGAGTATACAAATCATACATATGCAGTTCATCAAGGCTTAACATCTGCTTACGAAGCCTTAAATACCGATTCAATGCCGGAATAAAGCTATGAACCACTTCGATAAGACGGTCATAAACCTCTACCGGAATATTGTCATTGTCTAAAGAGGCTTGTAGTGCTGACTCAAATCGACGGGCCCGGGCATAAAATACATCAGCCTTCACCGAACCATTTAACATGGCAGCTAAGGTATTTCTGAATTTATAATAGGTCTGATGAAGCCCCATAAAGGCATCTTTACGGACACGTCGGTCTTTGCTTTCCAAAAATCGAGAATACCGTCCTTTGGTTAACTCGACTTCCTCGCCGTTTTCGTCGATAATTTTCGGAAATTTCAGATCAGCATTGTCAAACATGCCGAAGATGTCCCCGGCTGCATCGGCAATTTCACCGCTTTCAGCCAAGAGTTTTTCTTCGGTGGACGACAAAATATGATCTTTCTGCCGCTCTAGCTCGTCAAAGAAATGTTGGTATATTCGAAGCTGGGGAAATTGCTGTAAAAAACCGGCGATGGTTTCCTGTGGCAGCGCGACCAAGGCCGGAACCACATAGGCCAACGCACCGCCGGCTTCTGTTGCTAAACTCTGAATTCGATTGGTTAATGCTTGATACTTTGGATTGGTATTATCTTCATCCTTATGCATCCGGGCATAGACAAAAAGTTTATCTAGCAGACGTCCCATATAATCTTTGGCACTTAACACATGATACAAATGCTCAGCCGAACGGGGGAAACCATCGGCTTCCCCCTTCAATTCCTCGATAATTTCCTTGAGTTTTTGAAAATCGGCCTCCCAAAGATCATCATTAGCATAAATATGCGTAAGATCCCATCGATACTTTTCAGGTATCTCATGGCGTTTCGGTACATGATTCATGGCATTCATCATTTCCTCCCAGAGAAATATTCCCATATATTCTTCCCCGATCATCCAGATCCTTTCAAAAGATTAAAGTTTTTTTACAAAACTATGGTTTACATCTGAGGAGTACCTTGATGAATGATATTGTTGTCGCTTCAGTCTATCCCCATCACCGATTGGAGTTTCGCTTCAGCAATACTGTAAGAGACAATTCCTTGATAATACCCGATTAATGTCTGATCCAAAGCCAATTGGGCATCCATCAGATCCATAGTCGTAGCCATCCCGTTATCCGCACGGATCTGAGTCATTCGTAAGGATTCCTTGGCCAAACCGATAGTCGACTGGTTCACTCTGATATTTTCAAGGCTGACTTCCAGGTTTTGCAGAGACTGTTCAGCCTCTAACCGGATTTGATCCCGCAACCCGTTTTCCCGTACTTTGGCTAAATCTTCTTTCCCCTTGGCCTGATCGATTTTGGCCTGAATTTTGCGGTCATAGATTTTTCCCCCGACAGAAAACGTAAGGTTCCAGGCGCAGGACCAATCTTTCACATCAATATCTTTGTTAACACCGGCATATCCAGCACTTAAGGCTACATTTGGCTTGAGGGCCGATTCTTCCATGATTTTCAATATCCGGTAGCTTTCGGACTGCATTTTGAGCTGGCGCATTTCGGGCCGGTTTTGATAGGCTTCCTCCAAAACTTGAGAAAGAGTGAAAGCGACCGACTCCGGTATAGGCAGACTGTCCGGATTAAAATCAATAGTAAATTCTTGATCTTTTGGATAATCGATCAACGTAGCCAATTGCAATTTAGCCAAGGCTACCTGATTTTTGGCGCTGATGACCTTAGGTTTAATTGTATCCCGTTGCACTTCTGCCCGTAACAAGTCTAGCTTAGAAACCGTCTCATTTCGGTAGCGAATTTGCATCTGTTGATAATGGCGGTCCATATTATCATAGGAGCTTTGTTGAACTCTAAGAACTTGATCGGCCAACCAAAGATTGTAGTAAGCCTGTTTAACATTGAACGTCAAAGACTGCACAGCTTTCCGCAATTCTTCCTTGGCCGCATCCAGTTGCAATTCGGCCAATTTTACATTGTTTTCGAGAATTCCGCCGGTATAAAGGGGTAAAGTGGCGTTAATTCCGAATTTAAAATCCGTTTTGGAATACCCGCTTGGTAACTGATACTGCGGAAGATCCGATTGGTCCCGTGCCGCCTGATACTGTACAGTCGGCCAGAAACCTGCTTTAGCTTCTTTCAATGCATTTTCAGCAATTTCCACTTGTTTTTTGGCTTCTTGAATCTGCTTATTATTTTGCATCGCTAGATCCAAGCATTGCTGTAATGTCAGGACCTCTGGCTTTGCCATATTTTGCTGCTGTTCAACAGCGAAAGCCGGCAATGACACAAACACAAGCAGTAAAGCTACACAACATATCACCTTTTTACTCATTCGCTCACCCTCCAACGACAACTGTCTCAGTACGTTTCTTGCGGGTCCGTTTTCTTTGGAGCGCATATTCCAGAGCCGGAATGAAAACTAGTGTCAACAATGTTGAGGACAAAATCCCCCCGATACTCACGATACCCATGGGCTGCCGGATCTCAGCTCCGGATGCGCCAATTCCCAGAGCCATCGGTAACATACCAAGCACCGCAGCCAGATTAGACATAATGATCGCCTTCAACTTTTGAGGGCAAGCTTCCAACAACGCTTCTTTCACGCTCATGCCCTGTGCCCTTAACTGG
Source organism: Bacillota bacterium (assembly GCA_029776205.1). Taxonomy (GTDB): domain Bacteria; phylum Bacillota; class UBA4882; order UBA8346; family UBA8346; genus JAKOSX01. The sequence goes on from JAKOTQ010000084.1 coordinate 14,771, forward strand.
TTAGCGTAATCCAAAATTAAGATCGCGTTGTTAACGACCATACCCACCAGCATGATGATGGATAACATGGCCAAAATCGACATCGAAGAACCAGTAATGACCATAGCAATCACCACACCGATCAAACACAGCGGTACGGTCATCAAAATGAGTACGGGTTGACCGAAGTTTTCAACGGTGCCTGCCAAAAGCATAAAGGTTAAGAGAACCGCCAACACAAAAGCGAAGGCCATACTACCCAACATCTCATACATCAACTCGCCAAAGCCGCCCCACTTCAACTGGTAACCATGGGGCAAATTCAATTCCTTCACCGCTTCTTTGATGGCTTCGGTAACGTCGCCCAATGCAACCCCGGGCATGGTATCGGCCGTAAATTCGATAGCTGTATATTTATCCGAATGCAAAACCTTATTATAACTGCTGGTAAATTTCAACTCACCAAAATGAGAGATGGGGAAAGTTCCGTTCTTCGTAGGAACCGGTAAATTTTTAAAATCCTCATAGCTGGGAAGAGATTCTTTATTCAACACTACCCGGATATCGTATTCATTGCCATTTTCCTTATATTCGGCAACCTCCAACCCTTCCACGGAAGCCCGGAGTAGCATCGCCAACTCCTGCATGGTAATGCCATGTTCGGACATTCGGACCCGATCAGGAATAAGAGTGATCTCCGGTTTTCCCGGCCGAGTACTGGTATTGATGTTCATCAATCCCGGTATGGCTCGGAGTTTCGGTTCTAGTTGAGCTGCATATTTCTCAAGGGTTGCCAGGTTCTGGCCTTCAAGATAGAAGTCCACCGTGGCAGTACCCGTACTAAAGCCGGATACCGCAGATACCCGAATCTTGGCATTGGGGATATCCGCCAATTCCTTGGTGATGATGGCAGCTAATTCTTTATCGGATATTTTCCGTTCTTTTTTATTGACCAGCTTAACGTTTAATATCGCCATATTAACCCCTTGGTCAAGGTCAGAAATTTTACCAAGGTTAGTTAACAGACTCTTTACTTCTTCATGATGTTTGACTCGATCTTCAATTCTTCGTAATAAATCGGCAGTTTCACTCAAATCGTATCCCAGAGGCAATTCGGTCATAATCTGGAGATTTCCGGTATCCTGGGCCGGCATAAAGTCAAATGATACCTGGCTGAAAAGGAGTAGAGCGCCAATAAACAAGAGCCCTGTTATACCGACAACCATGAAACTCCGTTTCTTGGTTCCCAGGATATATTGGAGCAAATGGCGATACCCATCTTCCAGCGTTTTAAACCACCGATCAAATGCAAGACCGAAACGATTTTTCTCTCCGATTTTATCCGGCAGAATTAGCGAAGCCAGCATTGGAGTTGCTGTAAATGAAACCAAAAGCGAGAAAACGGTGGCAATAGTGATCGTCAGGGCGAAATCTCTAAAGATGATTCCGACGATTCCCGGTAAAGTTCCTACCGGTAAAAAGACAACGATATTAGTTAAGGTTGAGGCCAAAACGGCAACAGCCACTTCAGAAGTACCTTTGGAAGCTGCTAATTTGCGTTCTTCACCCAGCCCCTTGCGGTAAAAGATATTTTCCAAAACCACGACAGCATTGGCTACCAAAATACCGCTGGCCGTCGACAACCCCATCAGCGATAAGATGTTCATCGATATTCCCAAAAGATTCATAACCATAAACGTAGGAATAATCGAAAGCGGCATCGATATTGCAATGATCAACGTTGAACGAATGTCGTGTAAGAAGAGTAACAGAATCAAAGCTGTCAGAATAACACCCTGATAGATATTGCCAAAAGCATCATTTACACTGTCTTTAACGTAAGTTCCTTTTTCGCTGACTACCGTTAATTTAACGCCATTCCCCAATTCATCTTCAATCTGCGGCAAGACCTTGGTCACGGCATCAACGACTTTCACCGTGTTGCCCATAGGATTTTTGACAACTTGTAACAAAATGGAGTTATCATTGCGCAATTTCGTCTGATTGTTGAAAAAGGACACCCGCTGACGCACTTCTTTAATGGAATCCTTCACGTCAGCAATTTGCCACATCTTTTTAATCCCTGCGGAAGTAGGAACATTAAAATTCTTAATTGCATCAATGCTTTCAAACTGTCCGCTGAGTCTCACTGAATATTCTTGGCCGCCTTCTTTAAAATTACCTCCCGGCATATCCAAGGTTGAACTGGCGATAATCCCGGCCAATTGGGAAAGAGATAACGAGTTTTCATAGACTACACGTTTATCCAGTTCAATTCGGATCTCCCGTTCTTCGCCGCCAATAATATTGACTTTTCCGACGCCATCGATCTGGGAGATACGTTCCTTAACTCTGCCGTCTGCCAAATCATAAAGATCTGTCGCCGGTAAATTACCTTCCATAATAATGTCCATCACCGGGGTAGCAGTTAGATCCAGCTTTTGAACGACTGGCCGCTGGGCACCGCTAGGCAATTCGTTGATGATCTGGTCGACTTTATCTTTGACTTCCTGCAATGCAACATTTTCATCTTTAGCCATCTCAAACTGGATTTGAACGATGGAGACGCTGTCCATTGAGTAAGAGACCATTTTATCGATTAAAGCCAATGATGCAACTTCATCTTCGATTTTTTTTGTAATTTGGCTTTCGATTTCTAACGGTCCGGAACCGGCGTAAACAGTCTGGACAGTGATTACCGGCAAATTAAAATCCGGCATTAAGGTCAATGGCAAATTGTTATACCCGATAAAACCGAAGAGTAAAAAGGTTACTAATATCATACTCATCAAAACGGGCCGTTTAATTGAAAGATCGGATAAAAACATGATTGATCCTCCCGTATTCGTTTATAGGCTTAAGAATTCACGCGCTTAATTTTAGCCCGGTCGGTCACTGTTTTGCTTCCTTCGGTGATTAGTGCTTCACCAGGAGTTAAACCGGACTTAATTTCAACAACGTTCCCCTGTTCGCTTCCAATCTCGACTTCTTTCTTCAAAGCTAAATCCTTATTCACGATATATACATAATGTTTTCCGTTTTCCGTGATGAGATTTTTACGGTCAACGACGATAGCCTTAGGATTATGATAAACTTCGATGCTGACATCCGTTGTAATTCCGCTGGTTAACACGTGATCTTTATTATTAAACAAAGCTTTGACTTCAAATGCTTTTTTCTTTGGATCCATAATCTTGCTGATCTGAGTGATTGAACCGTCGATCTCTTTTCCATCCCAAACAGCCGTCACTTTCTGGCCGATTTTGATTTGTTCAACTTCCTGCGAGGAAGCCCACATCTGTGCCTCAATCCGCTCAAGATTGGATACGGTAAATAACGGATCACCGACGCTTACATTATCCGTAGGTTTCACGTTCAAACTGGTAATATACCCGCTAAGCGGCGCTTTGACCCGCAGCAAATCATCGGCGGTATTCAAATTGGCCCGGGCCACTTCATAATTGGCTTGAGCATTATCCAGCTCTTGTTTTGAAATGACGCCTTCTTTATACAATTCCTGCATGCGATGGTAGGTTTGTTGAGCTAGATCATAAGCGGCTTTCAATTGATAGTATTGTGTGGTCTGAACATTCTTGGGAAATACGACCACAGTCTGGTTTTCATGGACATAATCCCCCACTTTAAATAAAACATCCTGAACTACATCGGAAACACGGCTATAACGAACCGCTTCAGACTTTGCTTGTAGTGTCGCAGAATATTTTAAAACTTTATTGAATTCTTGAACCCGAATCGTTTCCGTTTTAACCGGAACCCCTGTCGCTTTATGAATCTGTTCCATACTCTGAAGATCAGAACTCGCCTTTTTAGTGCGGCATCCGCTAAAGGCAACCAAACTAACGACCAATAAACCAACCAACATCGTTTTCTTCATGAGTATCAATCTCCTTTATATGAATGAATTTTTAATGAGTTTTTTGCTTTGTACCTTTTTTACAATTCCTTTGCAAAAATTCTCTTTAGCAAACTTACTTATTTCGAGATAAAAACAATAAAAAAATAATTTTAGCCATTCTTTTTCCTGATATTTACATTTGATAGCTAAAAAAGGGCATACTTACCACACATAAGATTTAAACATATTTTTAAATATTTTAAAAACTGTCTG
>JAKOTQ010000015.1 GCA_029776205.1 Bacillota bacterium
TTTTATCGCTTCCAAGACGGTGTCGCTCAATGATAACCGTTCATTCAAATTCAATCTCTTCACCTTGTTCGTTAGAGGTAGGACGTACTACGTCCTATGTCTGGATCATAACAGACTCCCGAGCAAAAGTCAATCAAATATAAAAAAAGAAGGCTTCCAGCCTCGGAAATCGGAGCAAATTTTCCTTCATAACCCAATCGTGGAAGCCCACGGAGAAGAAATACATGTGGCTAGCCGGCCGGGAGAAGGCTCGGTTTTCACGGTAATGATTGCGACGTCGCCGTCTCCAGCATCTGATCCACCGTCTCCAGCAGGGCTATAAGGTCAAAGGGTTTGGCGATCACACGTTGATACCGGCCGTCACAAATCATATCGGACGACCCGGAAACCGCTCCGGTCAGCCAAATGACGGGAAACCGACCGTATCCACGGGAATCCGCTTCTTCCAAGAAAACCGTCCCGCCCATCCCGGGCATATTGAGATCAAGGAGCACCACATCGGGTTGAAACCCTTCCTCCAATAATACTAACCCGTACATTCCGCTATTGGCCGTCTGAACCTGATGCCCTTCCATTTCCAATGCGGCTTGAAGCACTGTTGTGATATCGGGTTCATCATCAATGATCAATACTTTTCCCATCCCGACTCCCTCCCGAAATTTTGATAGCGCTTCACTCATGAAAGGACCTATCTTTTTAACATTCGGTTTACATTGTTATTTTCCTATCAAATTCTGCAATTTTTCAAAAATGCATAGAGCTACGGTTTCAGGCCGAAACTATATTCATTAAAAGAACTTTGAGGAAATCAAACGGAGCGAAACACCCTATGGATCAGTTTGAACGGGGATTCGTCATCGGAATCACCGCCGGCGGAATAAAGGATCTCTTCAGTTATATCAGCTATGCCCTGGGATGGACAAAAGTCTCATATGGCCACTGGATGGGGGTATACCTCTTGGGAAGGCCGGTTCGAAATTCTTTGGAATTTATTTATGCTCAAGGCGTAGAAATCGGTTTAACCGGCATCCTTGGGATCGTATTCACGTATTGTATTCTCCGCTCCGGAAATAAACATAATTTATGGTTCAAAGGCTTACTATTAGCAAACACTTTCTATTTTCTCTCCTATGTAATGGCGACTCTTTATCGCCTGCCGGTCATCGCAACGCCGGATATCAGTACCTCCCTTTCCAACCTGGTCACCACCTCCGTCTTCGGCATATTGCTGGGCCTATTCACCGAACGGTGGGGACTAAAACGATACACGGAACCAATCTGAACGAACTTAGGTTAACCTATGGGAAAGGATGAAGACTTTGGATCGCTTCACCAGAGGATTAATTGTCGGGGTAACCACCAGCGCCATCAAGGACGCCCTCAGTTTTTTCAGTTATTACGTCCTGCATTTTACTAAAGCAACGTATGGCCATTTAATGGCGGTTTTCCTATACGGAAGGGCTCCTCGGTCCATTTTTGAACTGCTTATTGCCCAATTCGTCGAACTTGGCATCGAAGGAGCCTTGGGAATTACCTTTATTTACTATGCCTATCGGACCAAAAATAAAAAGAACCTGTGGTTAAAAGGAATCTTTTTCGCCTATACAGTCTATCTGGGAGCTTACTTTACAGGAACATTTTATCGGCTGCCGCTTATCGGAAAACCGGCCATCGAAACCGTCATCTGCAACTTTATCACGACGACTATTTTCGGCATATTGATGGGGGCCATGACCTATTGGTGGGGGAAAAAACTCGGGGACTTTTCCGATGAAGTGCCTCAGCAAAACGCGGTCCACTCTCTCCGCGAGATGGAAGCCGAGGATGACGTTAAACCGAGCAAGCCGGTTAAATTAAAATGATGGCGGTTTTCTTGACTATATTTCGGCTTCGTTAAGGTCACATTCTCAGCAATCAGCCAGCGGTTTTATTTTTTGGCCAATCACAATCGTTTACCATGTATTTAAAATGTGAATTGAAATTTCCGAAAAACAAAAAACCTCCGTCTTTCAACGGAGGTTAAATTATCTTTATTTATGGTGCCGAAGGCGGGATTTGAACCCGCACGCCCGCAAGGACACTGCGCCCTGAACACAGCGCGTCTGCCAGTTCCACCACTTCGGCACGTCAGTAACATAAATTATAATCTATCTTTCCCCTACTGTAAAGAGGTTTTTCGAAGATATTTTTTGGAAAACCCCCGCAGAAGATTGAGCTTCGGTTGAATTATCTCCCAAAGTTCATTATAATTACAACTAAGTTAAAGACGTTACGGGCGTGCCCTGCATCAAACGTTTCAAGCTGTTTACATGCCTGATAGGAGGAATCAATTATGCCAGTCTCTACGAAAATCCGCCAAGCCCTCGGCGGTTCATCCTTTATTCGAAAAATGTTCGAAGAAGGGGAACGGCTGCGTAAGATTTACGGCGCCGATAAAGTATACGATTTTTCCCTCGGCAACCCGGATCTTGAACCGCCGGCTGCTTTCAAAGAAAAACTGGCCGAACTGGCCAACCACCCCATCCCCGGCATGCATCGCTACATGAGCAATGCCGGATACCCCGAAAGCCGGAAAGCCATCGCCGATTATCTCAACGCCAAATCCGGCACGACTCTTACGGAAAACCACGTGGTGATGACCGTTGGAGCTGGCGGTGGATTGAATGTCATTTTCAAAGCGATCCTTGACCCCGACGACGAAGTGATCGTATCCGCCCCCTATTTTGTGGAATATGGCACTTATGTCGATAATTTCCTAGGCAAACTGGTAGTTGTCAAATCTCTGCCTACTTTCCAACTGGATCTGGAGGCCATCGCCGCGGCGATCAATTCCCGAACCAAAGCCATCCTCATCAATTCGCCGAACAATCCCACCGGGGTGATCTATACTGAAGAAACCCTTCAAGGATTAGCTGATCTATTGGCTCAAAAAGAAGCTGAGCTCGGCCGGGAAATCTATGTGATCTCCGACGAGCCCTATGCCGGCCTGGTCTATGACGGCGCTACCGTACCACCGGTGCTCCGCATTTTCAAACATGGCATTTTAGCCACATCCCACAGTAAAGATTTGGCCATCCCAGGCGAACGTATCGGTTATATTGCGATCAATCCCGCCATTCCTGAAGCAGACCTGTTATTTAATGCCTTGGTCTATGCCAACCGCGTCTTAGGTTTTGTCAATGCTCCTGCCCTGATGCAACGCTTAGTCGCCGACCTGCAAGGCCAGGTGGTAGGGCTGGACATTTACCAAAGACGCCGGGATATCTTGTATAATCACTTAACCCAAATCGGATTCAAGATGGTGAAGCCTCAAGGGGCCTTCTATCTCTTCCCGGAAAGCCCCATCCCGGACGATATCGCTTTTATCCAGGCTGCCACCAAGTATAATCTGCTCCTGGTTCCGGGCAGCGGCTTCGGAGCCCCCGGATATTTCCGGATCTCTTACAGCGTTTCCGACAGTACCATCCAAAACTCCCTCCCGGCCTTCACCGAACTTGCGAAAGAGTTTGGGCTGGCGAAATGAGAGAAGAGATACCAGGTGCCGGATACTGGCTTCTTGAGATTAGGAAGTCAGGAGTCAGGAGATAGGAGTCAGTAGCTAGTAATTGGTACTGGGTACTAGATACTAGATAGGAACGCTAAGCGTTCCCTCCATACCCCAGAACCGGAGCCTAGAACATCCTACCCTGGATCCCAACATTTCTGGGCACTGTGAACTGTGCTGTGCTCCAACACTAACTCGCCTTATACGTTAATGATAAAACCGAGCCTCCTCGTCTCTGCATAAAGGAACAAAGCAGAAGCCGAAGAGGCTCGGATATTTTTCTATGTGCTCTGTACTTGCACCAGAAATAGAACTGTCCACTATCATCTTGATAGTATTCCCTTTACATTACCTGTTCCTCTCTTATACCTCCGCCTTCAGCACCGTATCCACAGGATCATTCCAAAGCAGACCGATGACTTTTGAAACCTCCTGAGGATTTTCAGTTGTATAAAAGAATGTCCGTCCCGGCCCCGGTGCTTCGTTAAGCAACTGCTTCTGTGAAAGCACCTTCGCCGTTTGCCTAGCTACTGCCGCACCAGTATCCAATATCGCTACATCAGGACCAGCCAACCGGGCAATCACAGGCTTTAAAAAGGGATAATGGGTACATCCTAACACCAGCGTATCCACACCCTTTTCAAGCATAGGGACTAAATATTCTTTTAATATCTGCTCCGTTTCGGCTCCATCCAATTTACCGGCTTCCACCAACTCCACCAATCCCGGAGCAGGCTGCGTATAGACTTCGATCCCAGTCCCATATTTCTCAACCAGCAGCGAAAACCGCTCTCCACTCAGGGTCATATCAGTAGCTAGAACCCCGATCTTCCCGCTGCGGGTCTTGTCGTGAGCCGGTTTAACTGCCGGTTCTACACCGACGATCGGGATCTCCGGATGAACTTCACGAATATGATCCAGTCCGGCAACACAGGCGGAATTACAAGCAACCACAATGGCCTTGGCGCCGAGACCCATTAAGTATTCGGAAACATCCAACACCCGTTTTCGAATCTCTTCCACCGGTTTAACCCCATAGGGACAATGGGCTGTATCCGCTATATAAAACAAGTCCTCATTCGGCAGCGTTTTCCGGATCTCAATTAGGATCGACAATCCGCCCACACCGGAATCAAAGACACCAATAGGAGCCGAAGACGGCAAAGAGATCACCTCAAATAAAATTAGTGCGATACCTGATAGGATACCCTAATTTATTCTCGGCTTAACCTAAATTTCCTTCATTCTGCTAAAAGCCAATTTGGTTCAAGAGGTTATTTTCCTAGCACTGCTTTGACGACTTCCACCACTTTGCTACCTTCATAAGGCTTTACGATGAAATTTTTCGCCCCGGCCTGAATCGCTTCCAGGACGATATCCTTCTGTCCCATGGCACTGCACACCAAGATTTTGGCTTTGGGATCGATCTCTATAATATGTTTAATTGCAGTCAAACCATCCATTTCCGGCATAGTCACATCCATGGTGACGATATCCGGCTGTTCCCGTTTATAGGCTTCAATCGCTTCCAACCCGTTCGAAGCCTCTACCACTTCGTCAAAGAGTCCATTGCTCTGGAAGATCTGTTTCAAGGACATCCTAACAAAGGCTGCATCATCCACAATTAAGCATTTCATAATTGTCATCTCCCCTTATATTGTTAAATTGCAATTTTCAATAGTACCCCAACGGTTAATTTCATCGGCAATCGCCGTCAAGCCCATGACTTTACATACTCCTCCAAGCTCAACAGCTTTACAAGGCATCCCGTAAACCACTGAGCTGGATTCATCTTGGGCAATGGTATAAGCCCCTCGGTCATATAAGGCCCGTAATCCCTTGGCACCATCATTGCCCATTCCGGTTAAGATAACCCCCATCGCTTCAGGACCAACCACTTCTGCCGCAGACAGGAAAGTGTAATCAATCGATGGATTATATACTGATTGAGGGTCCCGCGGACCGACCCGGACTGCCAAACGACCGTCTCGGTCGCGGACAATAGCCAAACTTTTACCTCCGGGCACTACCAATGCCGTTCCCGCCACAATCCGATCCCCGTCAGCTGCTTCACGGACCCTCAATTTACCAGCCCGCTCCAAAGTTTTAGCAAAATCCGCCGTATACGGCGCCGGCATGTGTTGGACAACGATAATCCCGGGAAGGTTAGGTTTTAAACGTTGAAAAATACTGTCCAATGCAATCGTCCCCCCGGTTGACGCCCCAATGACGATCAATCGTTCAGCACCGGGAGATGACAAGTCTTTCTGAGGCCTTTCCCTAGATGTTGTCTTCGTATCTTTCCTGGATTGGATAGCCGCCATAAACCGACGGCGAATCTCCTCTGCCCGAGTCACCAAGGTCTCTTTATAACCAACCGACGGTTTAACAATGATATCAACAATACCAAAAGAGGCCAATTGAGCCTGGGCTTCGCGGGACATCTCCCGGTTACTGAAGCCGATCACCGCCAAACCCTCAGTTGAACGCAACTTCGTATAAAATAAACTCCCATCCGAACACCGGAAATCCAAATCCAAAGCCACCACTGAAATGGATTCCTCAGTTATCATCCGCATTGCACGTTCCGGATCACCGATGGCTCCAATCACCGCAAAATCGGACGAGGCCTCTAAAATATCCCGTAAAAACTGCCGCATGAACGCTGAACCGTCGACAATTAATACCCGGTATTTCACATGCTACACCCTCTTCAAGAATATGCTGTTTTTTAAGGGCTTCCAACGTGGATCACGGTGTACGTCCATGGTTTCACAGGTACCTAATACCAAATATCCGCCATCATTCAAAATAGCATGAAATCGATCAATCAATTGCTCCCTTGACGCTTTTGAAAAATAGATCAAAACATTACGGCAAAAAATGATATCAAAGCGTATATTTGCCGGAATATCAAATTCTTCGTTAAGATTAATCTTCCGAAAAGTAATGGTTCGCCGCAATTCATTTCGAACCTGATAACTTTCCTGTTCTCCCGGCAATGGCATAAAATAGCGCCTAAAATAATTATCGGGAATATCTTTAACTGCTTCGGAGGAATAAACTCCTTTCATCGCTTCTTTCAACTTTTGAACATTGATATCAGAAGCCAGAATCGAAAATCTCCCGTCGCCACTAAAAGCGTCGGAAAACATCATACTCAACGTATAAGCTTCCTCTCCCGAGGAACAGCCTGCCGACCAGCAAAAAACTTTTCTGTCTTTGGCTTTTAAAACCGGCAATATAGTTCGATTAACGATTTCCAGCTGGTGTTTTTCCCTGAAAAAACTGGTCACATTGGTCGTCAGCAACTCGATAAATTCATTAACTTCCAACGGATCATCCTGTAACCGCTGGATATATTGACTAATATTCCCTATATTTAATTGTCGCAGTCGTCTCTCAAGACGGGTGACGATCAACATCTTCTTTTCGGGGCCATAAGAAAAACCCAAACGGCTGTTCACGATCTCGCACAGCCTCAGCAATTCCATCTCAGATAGTCTTGCTTCATTCTCCAGTAGCATTTTTACTACTCCTGCTACGTTTCCCTGAACTTTCATAAGATTGACTTGCTTTCAGTCGAGCCATGGATTGCTCCACCGCCTCAAAATCCACTAATTTATCCAAATCCAACATAAGAACAATTTGATCATCATGTTTAGCCATGGATTTAAGATATTGGGTTTTTTCATTATTGCTAAATTCGGGAACCGGTTGGATTTCTGCTGTACCGAAACTCACAATATCCAGCACATTTTCAACCAGCAACCCATACATCTTCTGAGAAGTCTCAACAACAACGATCACTGTATATTCCTTATTATTACTAGCTGAACCGAAAACCCGGTCCAGATTTAATACCGGAATGATCTCGCCCCGGAAATTGATGACCCCTTCAACAAAAACCGGTGCTTTTGGAACCTTGGTCGGCGGGATATATCGAATAATTTCCTTAATATTTAGGATATCAATGCCGAAATAGTCATCGCCGGCATTGAAAATAACCTGCTGAGTTCCACCTTCGAGGCTGGTAAATTGCAAATTGAGAATCGCCATAATATTATCAACTGCAGCCATCACTCAAACCCCCCATTTCCGGTTAACCATTACGTCATTTGCCCGATCCGGATTATAGACAATGGATTTTACCCTACTTTACCCGGCAATACTTCGGCGATCAGCTGTTTAGCATCTAATATTAAAGCCACTTCCCCGTTTCCAAGTAAGGTAGCACCTGACACTAACGGATTATCCGGTAATGCCTTATTAATCTGCTTAATCATAATCTCGGCCTGACCTACCAGCTCATCGACGACCAACCCCAGTTTATTGCGGCCTCTGTTAAGAATCACCAACGACAATGGCCCGGAAACCTGGGAACAATCGTCCTCCATGCCAAAAAGCCTGTTAAGATAGAACAAAGGGACAAACTCTTGACGTAACGAAAAAACATCATTGCCGCCTACATTTTGAATATCTTCGGTTCTAATGGCGTAACTTTCCAAAACATTTACCGAGGGAATCGCCATGGTCTGGCCGCAACTTTTCACTAAAAACGCCTGAATAATCGCTAAGGTCAACGGTACTTTCAAACGGAAAGTGGTTCCCTTCCCCAGTTCACTGTCGACCTCGATCTCCCCTTTTAAACTTCTGATACTGGTCTCCACCACATCCAGACCTACACCGCGGCCGGAGATATCGCTCACTTTCTCAGCTGTAGAAAATCCAGGAGCAAAAATCAGCCGGATGATTTCCTCTTTGGATAATTGGGCCGAAGGGTCAATCAGTTTATTTTTCACGGCCTTCTGCCGGACCTTATCTAAATCAATACCATTACCGTCATCACTGATGCTAATGACGATATAATCGCCTTCTTGGGAAGCTCCCAAGCGAATTTTACCGGTAGACGGTTTACCGGAAACCTGTCGTTTTTCGGGAGATTCGATTCCATGATCCATCGCATTCCGGATCAAATGGGTCAGCGGATCCACCAATTTTTCCGAAATTTGCTTATCGATCTCGGTATCCTCACCGAAAAATTCAATTTCTACCGGTTTGTTCAACCGTTTTGATATATCCCGAATGATCCGGGGAAACCGGGCAAAAATTTGATTCAGCGGAACCATCCGCAATTCCATTAACGCCAACTGAAAATCGCTGGTAATTTGCTCGAACTGCTGAACCAATTTGGTGAGCTGATTCCAAACCGCCTTCGACTGTTCCTGACGTTCGATCAGATCATTAAACCCGGCCTTGACGGTCAACAACTCGCCAATATAATTAATGAGCCTGTCAATTTTGACCGAATCCACCCGAATGGTTTGATCAGCAGCAGCGGGCGCCCGTTCACCTGACGGCGGAACCGGTTTGGCTGGTTTCGGACGATACTCCCAGGACTCAATCTGAACTTTTTCCAGATCAAACACCGGATAACCGCTGATCTTTCCAAGAGTCTGTTCATCAAGGCCCGTTTCGCTTTGGAGAATCAGCACAACTCCATCAGCTTGTTCCAAGGCCGGATCGTCCATGGCCGGAATTACCGCAAATGTTGAACACCATTGTTCAGCATGCTTCTTCCAGGTAAATACGGATACAGTTTTCATCACCGCATCCTGTCTGAATTTAAGATCCACCCGGTAAAGCTTTTTGCCTGCCGACTGCCAGGATTCCAGGGTTTTAGCTTGTTCCTCGTTAAATTCCAACGCCTGTTTGAGCTGGGCATTTGCCAATCCGGCTTTTCCCTGCGATTCGAAACCCAGCAATTCCAGCCATTGTTGGCTGTTCCAAGGGTTTTGCCAGGACTCAGCCTCAATATAGCTCAATAAATCATCGGAAAGACGAAGCAATACGTCGATCATCTCCGAAGACAAGCCCGCTTTTCCCTGGCGGATTTCATCAAAGTGATTCTCAACCCGGTGCATGACCTCTTTAACATTGCTCAGGCCCATCATCCCGGAAGAACCTTTGATGTTATGAGCGATCCGAAACAATTCGTGAACCTCGGTTTCGATCCGATTCGGTTCATTGTCCACATCAACCAGGATTTGCGTAAACTTCTCCAACTGTTCCCTGGTTTCAGCAACGAACAATCGGCTTAAGGTTTGGTCAATATTATTTCCACTCACGACGAACACCTGTCCCTCACGCCTTAATTTCAGGCCTTATCGGTAAACGGCTAGTACACTATGGAACCTATAAATTATCCCAGTTATCTCCGACAAAATCTTCATCTCGCTGTTTCTCTTCTGAGGAAGCAGGAGTCTCAGCCGGACTGACGACTGCATCGGATTTCCCGTCAGTATGATGCAGCTTAAACTGGTTCACCATCTGATTCAAATTCACCGACTCTTGATTCAAGGTTTGACTGGACGCAGATACTTCTTCGCTCATAGCGGCGTTTTGCTGGGTCACTTGATTCAGTTGTTCTATCGACGCTTGGATCTGATGGCTGGCTGTCATCTGTTCCCGCATAGCTGAAGCCACTTCAGCGATAACATCTACGGTCTGCCGGGTGTTTTCTACGATTTGGCCCAACATCTCCGAGGAGTGTTGTACCATGAAATTGCCCCGTTCAACCCGTTCAACGCTTTCTTTAATCAACATTTCAATTTCTTTGGCAGCTGCAGCACTGCGGCCGGCCAGATTGCGCACTTCAGCGGCAACTACCGCAAAGCCCCGCCCCTGTTCACCGGCACGGGCTGCTTCAATCGCAGCATTTAAAGCAAGCAAATTGGTTTGGAAAGCGATATCATTCACAACTTTAATAATCTCAGCAATCTGTTTGCTGCTGGTGTAGATTCGATCCATAGCTTCTTTCGTTTCCACAATGGACTTCTCGCCTTCTTCAACTGCGCTCAAAGTCAGCCTGGAGATATGATCAGCTTGTTCGGCACTGGAAGAAGTTTGAGTGACTGAAGCCGTAACTTCCTGGATAGTCGCCGCGATCTCCTCCAGTGTCGAAGCTTGCTCCTGAGTCCGCTGGGACAAGTCCTGATAACCCATGGAAAGTTGTTGAGTGGCATCTTGCAAGAAACGGGCGCTCCGTTGAATCCCGTTAACCATCCCGGCCAGCGTCGTGACCATCTTGTTGAGTTCTGCAGCCATCTCGCCAATCTCGTCGTTTCGATCCTGTTTAATCTGTACGGTCAAATCACCACCAGCTACCGCCTTTAATCTTGCAGCAACTTTCTGAATGGGCCGGGTAATGCTCCGTGCCAGGACCCATCCCATAAACGGAACAACAATACAAACGATAATTAATAGGCCTAAGATGATATTCCGAAGGATATTCACTGAAGCATAAGCTTCCTTTGCTCCGATTTCGACAACCAAACCCAGATAATCCGTTCCCAGCCCAATCAGAGATCCATTGGCAACTACCCTCTCCTTGCGGTAAGGATCATAATAGTTGGCCCATTTTGCTTCCCGATCCATATTGTTGATAGCTTGAGCTACCTGTTCAGCAATAGGCGTCTCCAGTTTGGTCTTATATACTTCCCGTTCGGCCGGATTCATCGGCTCCGTTAATAGCAACTGATTTGCATTGATAAAATAGGCATCCGCTGTCTCACCGATAAGTTCTAAACCTTCTCCCAGCATTTCACTGATATCCGAAAGACTCAGAAAACACCCAAGGACACCATCGATTTTCATTCCGTCCGCATTTCGAATGATAGTGCCAATAAGCACCACCAAATCTCCGTTTTCCGATTGTCGAATATTAGAAAAGCCAGTTTTCCCGGATAACGCTATCAAGTAATCTTCTTCAGGCATTTGCTGCCCGGTGTATGACTCCTCCGTACTGAAGATAATTTCCCGGTCCGCGTTCGCCAAAAACATAAAAGCAAATTTATTTTTCGCCTGTACCACCCGTAAAAACGGATCCAGAGTCCCTAACTTATATGACTCCCACCGGTTGCTGTCTTTTTGAACGGCAAAGGCTTTGCGGATCTGTTCAGCATTTGCCAGGTTTTGCACATTCAACTGTTTATTTTGGAACCAGTCGACCACGATCCGCCGTTTCTACTCGCTATAAAGTTTCATTGTACCTTCAACTTCATTACGGAGCAAATTGCTGGCATAAAAATAGGCCATGATACCTGTTACAAACATTGGTACTAACCCAACTAACAGCATGGTCAAGGTCAATTTAGGCTGGAGCTTTAGATTTTTAAGCTGGATTCCTCTGAACTTCTTAACCAACTGTGCGAAATTTACCTTCGGAAATTTCAACATCAAACCCACACTCCTGTATATTTTTCCTCAAGCAGAATCAAACGTTTTGAGTAATCCCACTCATGCCGAGAACACCCAAAACGCAACATAACTCCTTTAATACATCGGCAAATCTAACCTTTAACTTAAGTTTCTTTTATCGAAAATGCAGTTTTATAATAAAGAAAACAGGAGAAAAGAATCAGGATAGGAGCCGGAATACCAGATACTGGCTTGAGGTCATGAATTGGAAGAAACAGAGGAGACAGGAGTTAGAAGTTAGGATGTAGGCGATAATTAGCAATCTACAGTGCATGGACATGGGTACTGGAATGGGTTAACAACCATCGGAACTAGATATTAGGAAATGGGAATTAGCTTTGGGCTTCATTCAAGTTATACCAGCCGCACAACAGGGTACGACACCCCGGGTATAGGGCCGCGGTCCCGGATCATTGGTTTTAGTTATAGGCCAGAAGACGGATCTGTTCGACAAATCTATTATCTATCGCCTAAAACCAAATACCTATTCTAAAACCGATAATTTAGATCCATTTGTCTAGAGTCCAGGACTTAAGACCCATAACCCGGTTCCCGATATTCTAATTTTCCCTGTCCAGCGTATCAGATTCTACTTGAAGATTATCGGCAGGGAGAGGTTCGACAGCCAAATTGTGATCACGGCGAAGAGCATCGATCATTTGCAACGGCCGTTCCAACGTATGGCGGCGGGTCGAAACCAGAGCGGCATATTCTTTCTGAGCATCGGCCAGTTTCTTCCCCATCCGATCCATCACACTACAAAACGCGTCCCATTGCTTATAAAAACTTCCCATCAACGAAAGAATCCGGGATGTTGCCTGTTCCAGATGGAAATTATCCACTGCTTGGCGGATAACAGATAAAAATGCATATAACGTTAACGGTGAGCAAAGTACTACCCGATTCTGAAGGGCCACATCCATCAATGTCCCGTCGGACTCATGGATAAAATGATATATTTGCTCATTCGGTATAAAAACCAATACATAGTCCAGGGTATTATCTTCCGGATTGATATAATCCCGTGTGGTCACCTCCTTTATCCGGGTCCTGACATCTTTCAAAAACTGTTGTTTATAGTTTTCCTTCATTTCCGGATGATCTGCTTGAAGATATTGCAAATAGTTATCCAAGGGAAATTTCACATCCATATGAACTTTTCTGGACTTTGGCAGATAGAAAGTGTAGTCCGGACGGTTGCCGCTGCTCAGCCCTTCCTGTTTGGCATAATTGACACCTTCAACAAAACCGACCATTCGCAGCACATCTTCGGCCATACGTTCTCCCCATTGTCCCCGAATCCGGGTATTGGTCAAAACCGCCCGTAAATGTTCGGCAGTATCCCGTAACTTGGCTGTCTGTTCTGCGGTCATTTGTAACTGTTGGCTCAGTTCGCCGAATTTCATCTGCCGGTCTCTCTCATACTGAGTAATCACCTCATTAACCTTGGCTATTTCTTTACCGATTTGGGCCAGAGTCTGATCGATCAATTGCTTTTTAGACTCTAGCGTTTGTTCATTGAGTACCGTTTGATTTTTTAAGGTTTCTCCGGCAATATTCATAAAATGTTGCAAATTATTATGCAACGCTTCATAGGATATAGCCGTAAAGGACTCTTTCATTCTCCCCAAGGCCTGTTCAAACTCTTTACCCCGCTCCATTTGAGCCTTATCCAATAAATCCGCAGTTACCCGCCGCATCCGGCCGAGCAGGCCGGCAGCAATAAGTCCGGTTATAGCAGCTCCAACTAAAACACCCGTTCCAAAATTAAGCAACAACGATTGATTCATCGACTACCCTTCCTTCCCCGCACCCATCATCTATGTCTTATTACGAATCATTTCCACAACAACCGGCCATACCCTGCAATTTTCATAAAAAGAAGCGGTTGGGACATATTATTTAGAGTACCCCTCCAAAACGTTCCATTTGGAAAGGACTTTTTAAGATGAACTGGTTTCGACATATATGTCAAAGTCTTAGAAATTATCATTGGAGCTGGACAAATATAGCCTTTTTTCTGACATTGGCAGGTATGGGAGCCTGTCTGGTTGTTTTGTATATCCCGATGCCCCAGCCCCAAATGCCCTTGGCTTCCGAAGTGTATGACATCCATCACAATTTAGTCACTACGTTTTATCATCAGAACCGTCGCCATGTTCCGCTGAAAGCCGTTCCAGACTTTTTACAAAAAGCTTTTTTAGCAGTAGAAGACCACCGTTTCTTTGAACATCATGGCATCAATCCAGGCCGAATCCTGAAAGCCGCTTGGTATGATATTACCCATCGCAGCCTGGCCCAGGGTGCCAGTACCATCACCCAGCAATTAGTAAAAAATGCCTATCTGACGCACGAACGTTCCTTTATCCGTAAAATCAAAGAGCTCTTTTTAACGATCAAACTGGAACTACACCTCAGCAAAGCCGAAATTTTCGAATTGTATCTCAATCAGATTTACTTCGGCCACGGCGCCTATGGTGTGCGGGTGGCTGCTGAAACATACTTTGGAAAAGATTTAGGCGAACTCAACCAGGCAGAAATGGCCTTACTCGCCGGTTTACCTAAAGGGCCGGCATATTACTCACCCTATACTCATCCTGAAGCTGCCCGAAAACGGTTACGTCAAACATTACAACGTATGCTGGCCTGCAAATACATTACGGAAGCCGAATATCAGCGTTATAGCCGGCAGCCATTAACCCTTCCCGGGCTTAAAACCCGAAGCCGGCAGGCTCCTTATTTCTTAGATTTACTCCAGGATGAATTGACAGCTATCTTCCCAAAAGATCCCGGGATCGTTTATACTGGCGGTTTGGTCATTGAATCCACTCTGGACCTGAATCTGATGAAAGCAGCAACTACAGCACTTAACCGAGGCCTGCCAAAGTTGCTCGTCGATAAAAACGGCCTCGTTCAACCGCAAGGAGCCCTCATCGCTATGGACCCCAAAACCGGCGAAATCCGGGCTCTGATTGGGGGAACCGACTATGGGCGTTCCCAGTTTAACCGGGCCATTCAGGCCAAACGTCAACCGGGCTCGGCCTTTAAACCCATTCTGTATGCAGCCGCCCTGAGCAAGGGATACACGCTGGCCAGCTTAATTGATCGCTCGCCCAAAATATATCAGCTGGACGCGGGTACCTACCAACCCACCGATGGAGCCAATCTGAACGCCACTGGACTGCTCTCCCTCCGGGATGCACTGGCTTCATCCAGCAATGTGGTAGCTGTTAAACTTTTGGATACCATCGGTATCGATTCGGTATTATCCTATGCAGCCCGGATGGGGATTATCTCCAAGCTGCCCGCTACCCTCTCTTTAGCTTTAGGTTCCGGCGAAGTGACTCCTTTGGAGTTATCAACTGCTTATATCCCGCTGGCCAACAACGGCATCAGCATCAAGCCCACCACCATCCGGCGGATCCTGGACCGAAACGGCAATGTTCTCTACAAGCGTCAAATTCAGCCTCAAAAAGTTCTCAATCCCGGAGTGGCTTACCTGGTGACCCAAGCTTTAACCGGCGTCTTCCAAGCAGGCGGAACAGCGGCTAATATCGGCCATCGCGTCCAATTCCCGGCCGCCGGAAAGACTGGAACCACCGAAGCTAACCGGGACGCCTGGTTTGTTGGCTATACACCCGAGCTCCTGACTTCGGTTTTTGTAGGATGCGATCACAATGAACGATCCCTTCCGGGAGCCGGCAACAGAATCGCAGCCCCAATTTGGGCAGACTTTATGAATCAAGTGGTTTCTCCGGAAACAGCTCCTGATTTCCCCATGCCCAAAGAAGTTGTAAAAGCAATGATTTGCAAAGAAAGTGGCGAAAAAGCCACACCCTTTTGTCCGGGGCGCTCCGAATATTTCCTTGCCGGGACTGAACCTGCCCAATATTGCACCCTCCATCGGTTTGTCCAACGAAAGATTTGTGCCCGTTCCGGTCTGTTGCCGGGTCCGTATTGCACAGAACTGGAAGAGAAAGAATTTCTCCTGGGCGAGCAGCCGGCCTCTATCTGTGATCAATGCCGCCCACAATTCAAAATTTTCGACTGGATGCAGCGCATTTTCAAATGGAAACCCTAATATCAAATCTTTTGATTTTCCCTGGATTTGAAGTATAATTATAGTAAATCATTGCCAATTTCGCACGCCTCTGAAAATTACGATTTAAGATTGGGGTGTCATCGATGAAATCATTATTTCCACCTGACTTTCTATGGGGAACCGCCACTGCTTCATACCAGATTGAAGGGGCTGTCCACGAAGACGGCCGCGGCCTTTCCATTTGGGATACTTTCAGCCATACACCGGGTAAAATCGCCAACGGCGATACGGGAGATGTAGCATGCGACCATTATCACCGGTTTGAAACTGATATTCACATTATGAAAGAAATAGGTCTTAACGCCTACCGGGCCTCCATCACCTGGTCCCGCATTCTGCCCGACGGCAAGGGACAGCTTAACCGGAAAGGGATCGACTTCTACAATCGGCTCACCGATACCCTGTTAGACGCGGGGATTCAACCAATGTATACCTTATTTCATTGGGATCTTCCCGAAGGCCTCCAGAAATTAGGCGGTTGGGCCAACCGGGACCTGACCGAATATTTCCGGGACTATTGCGCCATCATCTTTCAGCACCTCGGCGATCGGGTCCACTATTGGATTACCTTAAATGAGCCTTCCGTCCATACCTATCTCGGCCATTTATATGGCACCCATGCCCCTGGCCTGACCGACTGGAAAACGGCCACCCAAACCGCGCATCATTTATTAGTGGCCCACGGTTTAGCGGTACAAGCGTTCCGGGAAGGAGGTTTCCCCGGTTCCATCGGTATTACCTTAAATATCAACCATTTTGAGGCAGCTGGAGATACAGCTGAACATCGCCAAGCGGCTCAAAGAATGGACGGTCTATGGAACCGCTGGTATCTGGATCCCCTTTTCAAACAAAGCTATCCTGCTGATATATGGGAATTATACGAAAACCACCGCTTCACTCCATCCATGAAAGCAGGCGATCTGGCCCTCATTAGCCAACCTTTGGATTTTCTAGGTATCAATTATTATTATCGGGAGATTATCCATGCAGATCCGACGATTCCGGTTCTACAGGCATCCGCCAGCAGTCCTCCTCCCCCCATAACCGCTATGGGATGGGAGATATTCCCTGATGGCTTGTACCATGTCCTCACTCGAATCAAGCGGGAATATACCAGTATCCCGATTTATATTACGGAAAACGGTGCAGCTTTCCCCGATGTGCTTCAGAATGGAACCGTTCAGGATACTCCCCGTATTGACTATCTCAAAAAGCATTTCCAAGCTGCTGCCGAAGCATTAGCCGCCGGAGTCGATCTGCGCGGATATTTCATCTGGTCGCTCCTAGATAATTTTGAATGGGCATGCGGTTATGAGAAACGGTTTGGCATTATTTATATCGACTATGCCACTCAACAGCGTTATTGGAAGCAAAGTGCCTATTGGTTAAAAGATTTTTTAGCCGTTCTCCGTTAACCGGCTATTCATTGCATCCGGCTCTTTCTTTCTTGCCTATTCCCTGGTCCCAAAGAGGGAGCTGTGGAATATGCTATGTATTATCTATCCCTCTCTCGAGGAGGAGCCCGATGCAATATCCACCCCAAATATCCATCGACAGTCTTATTATGCATTTAATCGACACGCTCATCCATTGGATAGAGATCATTCCTTCCTGGATTGGAAACGGGGTTCCTTATGGTCATCTCTTTGCGGAAGATCTTCGCCAACTCCATGCCATTCACTCGCAACTCCGGATGCATTTATGCACCCGTCCACTCCATCCTTGGGCCAACGAAGCCTGGAAAACCAACCTCATCCTCCTATTAGCCCAATCCATCCGCCAATCCAGACATTGTTTGCAAAAATTAATTTCCTTCAGTCCCAGTCTACCTTCGATATACCTCTATTCCCTGACTGGAATGGGCCATGACCTCTCGCTTTATTTGTCATATGCTGTCGAACTGGTAAAAACTTTCCCTCCCTATTCAACAGGAATCCCCGCATCCAAAGCAAACCTTTAAACGAACACCCCCCTCCTGTTCTACATTTAAAATCCTGCCTTTTCTTTTTTATCCTGCCACTATTTTCCGCAAGGAATTTCCCAATTCAAAAAGAATTTGCTAAAAACAGAAGGAGACTGACAGGTTTTACAGCAATTATGAATAAACCCGGTTTCTGGTATTTTGGATTAACATTCTAGTCTTTAATCATTGCAGCCTTCATTGAAGCAAAATTCGCAGCAACCTTTTGCCCCTTCAGAATACCGCCTGACAGCGGTTAAAATTTAGATTTCCAACATCACGGACAAAAAGGAGCTGAGAATGTGCAGAAAGTAACTTGGAAAAAAATTATTATCTCAGGATTGGTTTTAGGCACAACATTCACAGGAAGCACAATTTGGGGCCAGACCTATTATGTACAACCGGGTGATTCTCTCTACAACATTGCAGCGCGATTCGGAACCAGCATCTCCACCCTGCAGCAGTCCAATGGTTTATCATCAACAACCATATACCCCGGACAAGCTTTAAACATCACCTCGCAGGGTTCCAGTACAACCTCATCTGGAACGCGGTATACGGTTAAAGCAGGAGACTCATTGTACTTGATCGCCCAACGTTACGGCATCACCGTAAACAGCTTAAAAAGCGCCAACAACCTGTCAAGTGATTATCTCATTGTCGGAAAGGTTTTAACCATTCCTTCGGGAAACACGGCATCATCAGCCAGCTTATCAAGTCATAAAGTAACCTCTGGCGAAAGCCTTTACCTGATTGCCCAAAAATACGGTGTCACCGTTGAAGCCTTAAAACAGGCCAATAAGCTGAGCAGCAACAACATTATGGTTGGACAAGTACTGACCATTCCCGCTAAAGAAAGTTCAACGTCCACCGGAAGCAGCAGCCATCTGGTTAAAACCGGGGACACCCTTTACCTCATTTCCAAGCAATATGGCATCTCCTTGGATGATCTTTTGAAAGCCAACAACCTGAGCAGTTCAGCCCAGATTTATCCGGGGCAACGGTTAACCATTCCGAAAGGCGGAACCAGTTCTTCTTCCGGTACATCAACCAGTAAATACAATTTGAGCAGTAGCGACATCGACCTTTTAGCCAGACTGGTATCCGCCGAATCCGCCGGCGAACCTTTTGAAGGGCAAGTTGCCGTGGCAGCCACCATTTTGAACCGGCTGAGAGATTCCCGTTATCCGAATTCCATTGCTGGCATTGTCTATCAAGTCGAATCCGGAAGCTACCAGTACAGCCCGGTCCTTGACGGCCGAATTAATTTACCGGCGACAGCCAGTGCCATTAAAGCGGTGCAACAAGCTATCAACGGTTGGGATCCCAGCAACGGAGCCAATGGATTTTACAACCCGGCTAAGACCACCAACAAATGGGTACGCTCCCATCCGGTAACCACAGTCATTGGCAACCATGTGTTTTTCAGTTATTAAATCAAATGACAATACAATACTTTTCTGAAGACGAAAACCCGCTACGGCGGGTTTTCATTTTATCTTTAATTAACAAATTGGGGGTGTACCAAATAAATACTCTAACCGATATATAAAAGAAGGAGGAATGGACAACGATGACTACACACTGGAGTACAGCCCTTATTGACGGTGTAATTGTAATTTTTGCTGCATTTCTCATATATATCATCTTACAGTGGAAGAAACACCGGGCCAGCCAAAGCGCCCAAACCCACTCATTGATACAAGCGAAACAGTTAATGGCTCAAGGGCGCTATTCCGAAGCCCTAACCCAGCTCAATGCTCTTGCTTCAACTCCTGGACGCCACTTAAAAAATGCAGCGGAAATATACTTATGCCAAGGTATTTGTTTAAAAGAAATCGGGATACTTCAACGGGAGCCCGATTCACTTCGTGCTGCCGTTCCTCACCTGGAAAAAGCATATAAACTGGCTTCAAATAAAAAGCCTTTACTGGCAGCCAAGGTTCTCTATGAATTAAGCCGTTGTTATCTAGCATTGGCAGACTTTGAATCCAAAGAAAATTTACTGAGCAAAGCGATTACCGTTTCGAAAGAAGCTATTTCCCTGATATCTGCTAAAGCAGCCCCGGTCCTTTGGGCGCAGCTTCACTACCAAACAGGTATCAGCAGTTACCAGCTCTCCCAAATACGCAGGGAAGAAGCACTGAATTGCTTAACCCAATCAGTTACTGCATTAACTGAGGCCTTACAACATTTTTCCGAAAAAAGGCAACCTTATGAATGGGCCTTGACCCAATTGGCATTAAGCCAATCTTATCGGGACCTTTCCAACTATGAAAATACTCAAGCGAATCTAAACGCTTCAGTTGAAGCAGCAACCAAAGCGGCTGGCTTTTTTACATTCCAAACCTATCCTTCTTCTTATGCTGCCGTCCAATTAAGTTTAGGCGACACTTACCTGGCCCTATTCAAAGCAAAAGCCGGTGACAGGTACCTTACCAAAGCATTCCGTGCTTTCAAACGAACCCTGCGGGTCTATAAATCTGAATTGCACCCATTGGAATACGCCCGAGTCTATCAGCGGCTTCAAAATCTTTATGAACTAGCCGCTAAAGCAACGGCCAAACCAAAATATTTTCAACGTTCTCTGGATTCAGGTGACGCTGCACTTACCGTCTTTACTTTAAAACGTTACCCACACAATTACGCGTCTATCTATTTTCACAAAGGCCTCTGTTTTAGCGAGCTGGCTAACTTCACAAATACAGAACACAATTTATCTCTGGCTTTAACTGCCTTGATTGAAACAACCAAAGTCTACTTTGGCAGAGTGCATCATGAGATTTATCTTGACACGCAATGGCTGCGAGGGCAAATTCTTTACCGATTGGCTGATTTGAAGCAATCTCAGGAACATCTGTCCCAAGCCCTGGTTTGCCTTAAGCCGCTCCTGCAAAGCAATTTTGCTCAAAAACACCCTGAACTTTATCCGTTATTGGGTGATATTTACCAGAAATTGGCCGATCTACATTCCCTTCAAGAAAACTTGACCGAAGCCATTTCCGTTTATGAAATCGGTTTGGATCATTTTCCGGCCATATCCACTCCTGATGAACATGCCGACATCCAATATCAACTGGGAAAATGCCGTCTGAACTTGGGAATCCATACTAACCAAGCTGATCTCTTTAAAAAGGCGGTTCAGGCTTTGGAGATTGCGAAAGCCTTATTTGAAGCTGCATCGAACACCGACAGGCTTCAAGAAACCCTCAATAACTTGGGAAGGGCTTACCATCAATTGGCGGCTTTCGACGATGCCCAAACCAATTTGGAAAGAGCTCTCGCCTGTTATCAACATTCGTTACGATTAGGAGAAAACCAGAAACCGGAAACCTTGATCTCGCTTTACCGTGATCAAGGTCTCGTCCTGAAATCGTTGAGCCGTTATAAAGCAAGACTAGCGAACCTTGACTTGGCTGTCCAAACCTTTCAAAAGGCGCTCAAGCTTTATCCGGACGAAACCTCCTCTTCGGAACACGGGCTGCTCCTGATGGACCTGGGTGAAACCTTCCTTGATCTTGCTGAAATCACTGAAAAAGAATATAACTTAAGCCGGGCCAAAAATCATTTTGAAAAAGCTATCCAGGATCTTGATCCCAAAACGTACCCTCTTGATTATGCCCGGCTTCAGAGCCTCATCGGAAACACCCTGCTGGAATTGGCTGACTTTGGAAATGCCGCTCATCTGTTAGATGAAGCCATTAATGCATTTAATACGGCATTGAGTATATATTCTCCCAAGAACTCTCCGGAACGTTATGCTGATACGCTCAATGCGCTCGGAGTAGCCTACCAAAACCTGGCTGAAGCGTCCCATAAAAGTAAAGAGATCCATCTTCTCAACGCCATTCAGTCCTTAAAGGAAGCACTCAGGATTTATACACTTCAGGAGCATCCTTCTGAATACGCTATGGTGCAAAATAACCTGGGTTCTGCCTATAGTCTGTTGGCAGAAACTCAACACCGGGACCATAATTTGAAACTGGCTCTCAAAGCCTTTGAAGAAGCTGCCCAAATCTATAACATGGAAGAATATCCAGATAACGCCCGCAAAGTCCGGATGAATATCGAAAAAATCAGAGGACGCTTCCGATTGCAAAACCAATCATAAACGATCAACTTGCCCTGTTACCGTTCTACCAACGAGAGCAGGGCTTTAAATATTTCACCCTGCTTTGGAAAGAACGGATGCTTTTTACTGGCCGCATCAAACAGGGAGCGGATAAATGGATTGTTGAGCGAACGAAGCAAGTTTTTATTTTGCTCTTTCTGCCGTTCCAATCTCTCACACAACCGGTCGACCGCAAGAAGGCCTGCACCCTGCAGCAGAGCTCCCAATCCCATATCCCGCGCTGAAAGCTTAAGTAACCGTTTTAGGCGGTTCGGTGTCAGTTCAGGCCATTTTTGAAGGACCTGCGCGATACCGCCGCTGACCATTGGAGTCGCCATCGACGTCCCGGTTAAAGCGATATACCCATCTTTCGTATCCAGTGACATGATTTGGGTTCCCGGAGCCACCAAATCCGGTTTTTCCAAATTATCAATGGTCGGTCCGCGGCTTGATGAATCATTGAGCTGGTCATCGTCAAAACTCAATGTTTCTTGATCATTGAAATTTCCCACCGTTATGATCCGCGGGTTAATGCCGGGTGAATTAATCGTACCCCGGGCCGGGCCGTCATTTCCTGCAGCGGCACAGACTACGATCCCAGCTTCCCAAGCCGCTGTCGTCGCCCGGCATAACGGATCGGTCCGGTAAGACTCTTGGGCTTCGGCTCCCAACGACAAATTGATCACCTTAATCGGCAATGCAGAACGGTGATTGATACACCATTCGATACCGGCAATGACATCGGAAATATTGCCGCCGCCATCCCGATCCAGAACTTTCACTCCCACCAGACGGGCTTCCGGTGCCATACCACTATACATCCCGTCAGACCTAGTGCCGTTTCCGGCGATAATCCCTGCTACATGAGTGCCATGTCCATTATCATCATATGGTTCGCTCTTTTTATGAACTATATCGTGCCAGGCCAAAATCCGGTTCGTCGGAAGCGTCAAATCATCGTGGGGATATATACCGGTATCCAAAACGGCAACAACCACCCCTTTTCCAGTCAACCCTTCTCTTTGAATTGCCGTAGAACCGGTCACAACGGTTGCTACATCCAGTGTAGCCCGGACTGGCGCATTGCTCCAAATCTTTCGCACCCGTTGCGATCTCGCCAATTCCTCGAGAGCTTCTACCGGGCATTCCACCACTAAGGCCCAAAGCATTCCGAGTTCGCCACAGATTTTACCATGATTGGACTCGATCAAGGCCATGATCGCATCTTGGCGCCGACTCATTAACTCGACGATCAGACTCACCTTATTTGGGGATTGGGCCCCGATTTCCCGTTGTCTTCGCAATATCGGCGAAAGTTTATAAATCCATCGATTGGATAACATCAACTCACCCCTTGGGATTCGTTTATGAAACCATCCTCGAAATCCCTCGGTTTAGTTTATTAGATTTCCGGGTATTCGGCATCACACCTAAAAGCATAAGTTTTTCCGGCCATTATTCCGAAGCCAACTTAGGGGAAGCTAAAGATCGAATCAGTTTCATGATGATTTCTTGTAAATCCGAATTTGAACTGCCACCATCCGCCCGGATGCCAGAGATTATGGTTTCCATTAATCCTGCAAGATTCAAATCGTTATTTAACGGGGAGGGCATTTCTTTCTCCAATTCCATTCTAGCTTTTTCAATAGATTCTTGAAGCAACTTCAAGCCGGTCTTAATTAGCTCCGGAATCATACTGTTTCGTAACATCCTTTCCCAGGCTTCGTTGATCTTTAATACTTTCATCAAAGCAATTACCAGTTTAAGCTGCTCATTAATCTGGGGATTTTGATAAAATTCAAGCCGTTTCACCAATTTTTCGACATCAACATGACTCAAATAAGTGATAACCTGATCGATCAGAGCCTGCATTCCTTTAAGAACCCACTCGCTCACATCAGGCTCCGAAACTTTTTTCCCACTGGCCTCCACGGATTTTTGGAGTTGGATCTCTTTGGCAACTGCCTTTTTCACCCAGTCAAGCGGCACAGAAGGATACTTTTCCAAAACGCAGGCAGCTATTCCGCTTATATATCCCACTGCCTCTCCAATATCGACTGTCCTTCCAAAATACAGGGGATGATCCGGATTCGGAACAACAAGCCGCCCGTCACTCCGATTATCCGGCCATTCACTGTTCACAGCAACTAACAAACGCCGATTCATCCCGGGCGATTGCGCCATCGGGCCTCCCTCTTCATCGCTGGATTCCAACCCGGTACAGACTAAAACCCCTTCTTTTTTAGCCAGAGTCAACGCCCGACATAATGGATCCCGCTCTTCATTTCCTTGGGCTAATGTCTTTAAAGGAACGACCATCACCCGTATAGGCTCCGGCGAATTGTCGAGACACCACTCGACGCCCAGCAGCACATCAGCTAATGTTCCCAAGGCCTTCCGGTTTAACACTTTTACCCCGATCAACCGGGCATCCGGTGCATGTTCAGCAATGATCCGCGCCAAACGAGTCCCATGCCCGTGATCATCATAAAGTGTTTTTCGGCTGTTCACTATATCCGCCCAACCGATGAATGATTTATCCGAATATCCCAAGCCGGGACCCAGACGAATCCCGGTATCCAGTAAAGCGACAATCACTCCTTTCCCGGTCCCCCTCTCCCGCGGTAACCAGGGAGTCACCAGACGGTTCGGGCTGGAAGCAAGCGGTTTAACCACTGTATTACTCCAAACCCGCCGCACCAAAGGAAGCCGGGCCAATTCGGAAACCGCTGCTGCTGGCAGCTTTATTTCCATGGCAGGTATCAGCTTTATTTCCCGGGATACTGTCCCCTGTTCGGACTCAACAAATCCGGCAACCTTATCCCATACGTTTCCCGAAACCTCCACAATCAAGTGGCACCATTCTTCGGAATGATAGTCCAAATTTCTTAAAACCGGAGAAAGTTTAAGATTCGGCCATAATCCATCAGCCATCCAAATTCCCCCACTCTCACTCTTCTTTACAATGAGCCACTTTGAGATCGGCATTAATCATCCGAACTTGTTTCATTTGCGCCAATTCTTCGATAACCCGGGGATCCACTTCCACTACCAGGGCATGAACACTGTTTAAACGATGGCACACCTTCCCGTTACGGGCTTTAACTAAGGCAATCACCGGTTCAAAATCATCCCGGCCCACCTCTACAATCACCCGGCGCGTCCCTTCCTCAGTCGATAAATACTCTGCTTTCAACGATGCAGCAATCTTTTTGGCCCAATCCATTCGTTCCACCTCCTTTTCCCAACACGAAAACGACGTTCTAAAAAAGTATTCGTGATATATTATAGTTACAAATTTCCCAATTGTTTCGTAACTAAAAGCATTTCATCAGGTATCGGACTGGGCTTCAAACCTCTAAACAGAAAAGCCCGTTTCCGGGCTTTCCGCATCATGATGAATGGCTATTTGGATCAAATTGTAACGTTAGAACAATCCGCCGCCAAAGATGATAAAGAGAAAGATGATGATCCAAATCCACCACCAGCTACCGCTACCAAACAGTCCTTCGTAACGGTTATCGGCCATCCAATTCACCTCCCTGTTCGTGATAATTTATTCTATGGAGATCGAACAAAGCATGAACCGCGCTATAGTTTGAAAATGTTATGCTAAAGATATCAATTTGATAACAATAGCAAGCTGCCCTTAAACGGGCAGCCGTCGCTTATATCTTAAATATTCAGTGGGCTCTATTTAGAAGCAGCCCCCACCGCAACCGATCACGAGTAGCACAAAGATAAGGAACATTAACCAACCATTATTTCCAAAACCACCAAAAAATCCTTTACTATCTGCCATATGTTTCACTCCTTTTTTCGCCTTCATAAAGGCTTTTTATAGTAATATTTATATTATGGGATTATCAAAAGTGTCATGGGCGTTTGTTATTTTCATATCGGATAAAATAGTATATACCCTTTATCCTGTTACATCCGGCATCACAAAATGCCGGGAAACCCCGGCATTCATGAATTCAAATATCAGACGTTAGAACCAACAACCGCCGCAACCAATGACTAAAAGGACGAAGATTAAGAACATTAACCAACCATTGTTACCAAAGCCGTCAAATAACCCTTTAACTGCATCAGCCATAATGTAACCCTCCTTTTTATCGCCCTATTTACAGGCTTCTATTGCAGTATATGAAGATTTTTTCTGAATTTGTTAAGGCAAATGTTATTTCCATATTGGATAAAATAATATTATGCCGTATCTTCGGTACTTTAACGTTACATCAGCCTGTGCCTTCTATCAATCCCGTGTCAAATAGCAGGCTGTCTCGTTAAAAACGGCTGGAACAAAGGAATCCGGCTCAGGATTTTGACGATCCATCCGATAATTCCACGACTCTCAGCAGCCTCTTCCTCAAAGACTTTCTCTACGCTTAAAGCACCCGCCCCTTCAATATAGGAACGCAATCCCATATCCCGGGCATTTTGTTTCAAAATCCGTTTCACCTGTTCCGGTTTTAATCCCGGTTTTTGCTGCAGAATTTGGGCTACCGCTCCGGCAACCATCGGAGTAGCCATGGACGTTCCGGTCATCGTCTGATATCCACCACTAGGTTTCAGCGATATGATATTGGTTCCCGGCGCCAACAAATCAGGTTTAACCTGGTTATCGATGGTCGGACCGACGCTGGAGGATTCATTGACAATATCATCGGACGGATCGACTGTACCCCGATCATCCAGATTACCGACAGTGATCGCTTTCGCCTCAATACCGGGCGTATTAATGGTCCGGGCTCCCGGCCCGTCGTTTCCGGCGGCCACACAAACGACTATCCCGTTATCCCAAGCGCTTCGTACAGCAGCACACAATGGGTCATTCGCTGCTGATTGATAAGCCGGCGCCCCCAAGGATAAATTGATCACACGAATGTTGTACATCGATTGATGCTCAAGACACCATTCGATGGCTACCAAAATGTCGGAAATATTGCCCGTACCTTCTTTATCTAATGCTTTGATTCCGACCAGATTAGCTTCAGGTGCCATACCGGTATATTTACCTCGAGAGGCCCAACCATTTCCTGCCACAATCCCGGCTACATGGGTCCCGTGGCCATTGTCATCATACGGCGAGGTTCGCCCATTCACCAGATCGTTCCACCCGATAATCCGGTTTTGAGGGGATGTTAAATCAGGATGGGGAGCGATACCTGTATCAATTATCGCAACCGTTATGTCTTTACCGGTATATCCCAACCCCTGTCCAACGCTACTTCCGGTTGTAGGAACGGCAATATCCAATAAGGCTTTCACTTTTGTATCCTGCCAGATTCTCCGGACATAAGGTGCCATGGCCAGCGGTTGAAGGGCACCATAAGGCATCTCTATGATCGTCCAAGGAAACCGGCTAAATTGACGTCGAATCACTCCGGAATTGGCTTTGACATAAGGGCCAACCCTCCGGATTTCCGGTGCAACCATTTCTACGATAAACCTGACGTGCTGTTCCGGATGATCGACAAACTCGGAATCTAATAATTCCGGAGATAACTTTTGAATCCATGATTTCATCAAATAACCACCTCCTGCCCTATTTTCTAACCAGGATGTAATCATGCAGATAACTTTCATGCATCAACACATCCCCATCCTCAGTATATGAAGGGCAGTAAAGATGGCGATAAGGCGAAGGTAGCATTGTCGCAGCACGATATTCCAAAATCCATCCAAAGAAAAGACGGACAGCCCTCTCTATCGGAATCGCCCATTCATCCAATTTCCATCAATCTTTGGTATAATTATCTAATAAATATAGATATGTAAATGAATTACGATAAAAGGAGGATATCATGAAAGTATTATTGATTAATGGCAGTCCGAACCCGGAAGGATGCACTTACACCGCATTACAAGAAGTTGCAAGCCAAATCGAGAAAAACGGTATTGAGACGGAAATATATCATATCGGAAAACAGGCCGTCCAGGGTTGTATCGCTTGTCACAAGTGTTTTGAATTAGGAAGATGTGTCTTCAATGATAAACTCTATAATGATCTTTTGGAACACATCAAAACAGCCGACGGTATCGTCATTGGCTCACCGGTCTATTATGCTGGCCCCAACGGCGCTCTCTGCGCCATCCTTGATCGCCTGTTCTTCTCAGCAAGCATCCACTTGACCAACAAGCCCGCTGCTGCTATTGTCAGTTGCAGAAGGGGTGGAGCAAGCGCCGCCTTTGACAGACTGAACAAATACTTTACCATAAACCAAATGCCCGTCATCACTTCGCAATATTGGAATTCAGTTCACGGAATGACACCAGAGGAAGTAAAACAAGATTCAGAAGGACTCCAAACGATGCGGACATTAGGAAATAATATGTCTTGGATGTTAAAGACGATTGCCGACTCAAAACTTCCTCTTCCTGAAAGAGAAGAAAGGATTGCAACCAACTTTATTCGCTAATCAATCAGATACCAGCATAAGAAGGGTATATTGCCGCAAATTCCAGAAAGCCTGTTCATTTAAAAAAGAGAGGATAACCCCTCTCTTCTCTTTTTTCCCAGATAGTAAAGGTTAATGAGGCGGATGAATGTGAGACAAATCAAAAGCTTGTCCACCTGGGGTCGATAAATTGAAGTACAATTTAGAATCTTCGGTAACTCCAAAATCCCGGCTCGACCCGGTTTGGGCAATTTTACCCAAGGCTTTTCGGAAAAGCTGATTGTGAGCTTCTTCCCGGTTGAGCAAAAAGTCGATGGTCTCCCGGACTCCTTTGTCATCGATTTGTCGATAAAGATACTCGTAAACCACTTTGGCCCGCATCTCCGCAGCAATATCCGACAACAAATCAGCCACCAGATCCCCCGTGACATTGACATAGTCAGCAGTCCACGGATGCCCTGAAGCATTGATTAAACCCGGCGCCAAACCGGTTAGTACATGAGTTTGAACTTCTCCGACAGTCGCCTGGTTGGCCTGTAACTCACCCCCATTGAGTTGGGTGATAAGCATGGAGACCATTTCCATATGGGATAACTCCTCGGCGGCAATATCCAGCATCATATCTTTAATCTCCGGGTCTTTGATCCGAAAACTTTGGGACATATATTGCATCGCCGCTTTAAGCTCTCCGTTGGCACCTCCCAATTGTTCCTGAAGCATCGCTGCAAACTTAGGATTTGGCCCATCGACCTTCACCGTATGCAAAGGCTTCTTGTCATGTAAAAACATACGTCCTCCTTATTTTCATTAAGAATTTCTCGTAACACCATCGACCCTAATTTGATCTGAATTGGCCGGCACAAAAGTTTTACAGCAGGTTTCCATACATTGGTTGGCTTGCATTTGAGGGAACTCGATATGATCGGAAGCATCCATATGGTCCGGTGCTTGGCTGGCAAAGGCATCTGCGGTGACCATAATCTCCGATGCGTCACATTGATTTCCCTCAGACCAGTAATGGCAATTATGAATATTGCAATAAATTTTAGGCACTTTTCTCCTCCTTTCTGTTCATGTAAATCTAGCATCCCCCGTCCTTTAAAAAAAGAACTGGGGTATAATTAGTACCCCAGTTAAGGCTTTCTTGAATAGCTATTATTTTGAAAATCAAATTATACGATACCCTTCGGTAAAACTACCGTAAAACAACTCCCCTGGCCCAATTGACTTTGGACGTCTATCCGGCCGCCATGGGCATCCACGATAGCTTTGGTAATCGTCAGGCCAATCCCCGAACCTCCACTCATCCGGTTACGCGATTTATCCCCGCGATAAAACCTTTCAAAAATATAGGGCAAATCTTCCGGGTTGATCCCCATTCCGTTATCACGAACCTGCAGTTCCACCCTTCCATCCGATGCTTTGACGTCGACTCCCACCGAACCGCCCTCCGGCGTAAATTTCAAGCTATTGACCAATAGATTGATAATTACCTGGCTTATTTTATCCTGATCGGCACTAAGCACCGCCGGTTCTCCCGAATACACCAAAGCTACGGATTTATTCTCAAATTCCGGCCTCAGATTGGCCACAATCTGCTCAGCCAATTGACTTAGGTCAAATTCACTCTTGGAAAGCGCGACCCAGTCACTGTCATATTTGGTCAGACGTTCTAGATCCTTTACCATCCGGATCAACCGGAGAATTTCTGCATGACATCCTTTCAAGCGGCCCTCGTCAATCTCCCAAATCCCGTCGATCATCGCCTCCAGATGACTTTGGAGCGTCGAAAGAGGTGTCCGCAATTCATGAGCCACATCCGCTGTCAGCCGTTTTCTGATTTTTTCTTGGTTCTCCAATGCCTCCGCCAATTCATTAATCGATCTGACCAGCTGATTAATCTCTTTAATATCAGTCCGTTCCTGACTACGGGCCTTCAGATTGCCAGCAGCAATCTCCCGAGCCGTTTCAATAACCCGTGTAATGGGATTGCTGATCCGCCGGGAGGTCACCGTACCGGTGACCAACGCAATCACCAAAGCGATCAATAATACCCCGGCCAAAATCCGGTTGAGCGTATTAATAAAGGCCAAATCAGTATCCTTATAGTAAAAGGGACCATAATAACCGATGAGCACCTTTCCGACAATAGTTTCGCCCCTTTTTACCACATAGTCGGACTCCATATAACTTCCCTGCCAGTTTGGATAGCGGCTGGCCATATTATTGGCCATATGGGCGATCATCTCCCGGCAGAACCCGTTATTATGAGTGAATGCATCCCAGACCATCCGCCCGTCTGCGTCCATCACCCGGATAAACAACCCTTCTTCCATCGCATTAATCCCAATGTCAGAGACCTTAGTCTCACTCCAACGGTTTTGGCTGTATTGTTTGGAAATCAAGGCAACCAGTTGCCGGTTGCGGTTTTCAATATTTTTTAAAATGTAACTACGAAACTGGCGCTCCAAACAGAGATTGGCGAGTATCCCAACGGCTGTAATACTAATCAGAATAATCCACATATAGGATACTGATAACCGTGCCCGTAGACTTATCATAATTATTCACCGCCAAACCGATAACCGATACCGTGAACTGTCAGGATATACTTGGGATCTTTGGTATCAGACTCAATCTTTTGCCTAAGATTCTTCACATGGGCATCGATGGTTCGATCAAACCCCTCATAGTCGGCTCCCAAAACCATCGTGACCAATTCATCTCGGGTAAATACTTTTTTCGGATATTTGGCAAAAGTCAATAGCAATTTATATTCAATCGGCGTTAAAGCAACTAATTGGCCATCTTTTCGAACCTCATGCCGGTCACTGTCAATCACCAGATCCCCTTGATTATAAGAGAGCAACTTACTTAAAGGAATAGCTTCCGCCGTTGTCCGCCTGAGCAACGCTTCAACCCGTGCCATCAATTGTCTTGGACTAAAGGGCTTAGTTACATAGTCATCGGCTCCCAAGTCAAAACCGGCGACCACATATTCCTCCTCCGCTTTGGCTGTCAACATGACGATAGGAACCCGGGAGATTCTCCGAAGCTGTTGGCATATTTCCTCACCGGAGATATCCGGCAACATCAAATCTAAGATGACCAATTCCGGATATTCCCGTCCGAAAAGAGCCAAAGCCTCCTTCCCGTTAAAGGCCTCTATAACTTCATAGCCTTCCGCTTCAAGATATGAGCGGACGACCTCTACAATTTTAGGTTCATCATCCACAATGAGAATTTTCGATTTCACGTCGATCCCTCTGTTTTCTGCAAAATGGGCCATTGCATTGATCATGTAAATCTTCTCAAGCTCAACGAATTGGTAACCACCGATACGGAGCTCAATGCCATGGCAGCACCGGCAAGGATGGGATTGAGAGCTCCGGCAGCGGCAAAGGGAATCCCGATAATGTTATAAATAAAGGCCCAAAACAGATTTTGCTTTATCTTAGTCATGGTCTTCCGCGACAACCGGATTGCCGTTGGAATCGCCCGGAGATCGCCCCGCATCAATGTGACATCCGCCGCTTCCATGGCGACATCCGTTCCGGTACCAATCGCCATTCCCACATCCGCTCTGACAAGTGCCGGGGCATCGTTAATACCGTCACCGACCATCGCCACAACTTTTCCTTCTTTGCGCAGCCTTTCCACTTCTTCCGCCTTATGTTCCGGCAACACCTCAGCCAGCACATGACGGATGCCCACTTGTTTGGCAATGGCCTCGGCCGTCCGCCGGTTATCACCGGTCATCATATAGACCTCAATCCCCATTTGCTGGAGCTCCTCAATAGCCGCTTTGGAATTTTCCTTCACCACGTCAGCCACAGCAACCACTCCGGCCAAATGATGATCATAAGCCAATAACATGGCCGTCTTCCCCTGATCTTCCAAAGCTGCTGCAATCGCCTCGACCTCATTGATGTCAATTCCTGCTTCCATCATCAGCTTCCGCGTTCCAACCAGTACTTTTTTCCCGTCAACCACCGCAGAAACACCATGCCCAGGAATGGCCTGGAATTCTTCGGGATCGGGGATAATCCCCAAATTTTCTTTCGCATTTTCATAAATGGCAACTCCCAAAGGATGCTCCGACTTTTTCTCCGCTGCTGCCGCTAACCTCAACAGCTGTTCTGAAGACCATTCTCCGACCGGTATTACATCCGTCACTTCCGGCTGGCCTTTGGTGATGGTACCGGTCTTATCAAGCACCACTGCATTAATCCGATAAGCAGTCTCCAGATGTTCCCCGCCTTTGAACAAAATGCCTTTTTCAGCCCCTTTTCCGGTACCTACCATGATGGCTGTCGGCGTCGCCAATCCCAGCGAACAAGGGCAGGCAATGACCAGAACTGCCACTGCGCTGATGAGCCCCTTCGATAGATTATGGCCACCCACGATCCAGATAATAAAGGTTAATACCGCAATCCCCAAGACAACCGGGACAAACACGCCGGAAACCCGATCGGCAATCTTTTGAATCGGCGCTTTAGACCCTTGAGCATCCTCCACCATTTTGATGATCTGGGAAAGGACCGTATCTTTGCCGACTTTGGTTGCCTTGTAATTAAATGTGCCATATTTGTTGATGGTGGCTCCGATCACCGGATCACCGACGCTCTTCTCCACCGGCAGGCTTTCCCCGGTTAACATGGACTCATCAACAGCAGAACTTCCTTCGATCACTATCCCGTCCACCGGAATCTTTTCACCGGGCCGGACCACAATGACGTCGCCGACTTCCACCTCTTCAATGACCACATCCATCTCTTGCCCATTTCGGATAACCCGGGCAGTCTTCGACTGCAGTCCCATTAATTTTTTGATAGCCTCCGACGTTTTTCCTTTCGCCACCGCCTCCAGATACTTACCCAACAGGATCAACGTAATAATCACCGTCGAGGCCTCAAAGTATAAGTCCTTCATCATCATTCCCGGCATCAATTCCTGGAAGAAGGAGTTATAGACACTATAAAAATAAGCCGCCGAAGTCCCCATGGCGATCAGTACATCCATATTGGGACTTTTAGCCCTCAAAGCGAAGAAGGCATTGCGATAAAAACGAAACCCGATGATAAATTGGACCGGTGTCGCTAGGATCAATTGAAAGACCCAATTGTGCAAAAAAGGGACATCGATACCCACCAAGGCCAGTACCATCGCTAAAATGAGGGGCGAACTCAGAACAGCCCCAAAAATAAGTTCCCGGCGGAGATTTCGGATCTCTTTTTCCCGAATCTCTTTCTCCCGATCCGGAGGAATCTCTTCCACCCGGGATGCTTTATAACCCAGTTTTTCAATGGATTGAATGATTTCCGATACTTTCATGACGGCCGGATCATAGTCTACCGTGGCTTTCTCGGTACTCAGGTTCACCGAGGCCTGAATAATGCCTGTCAGCTTATTCAATTTCCTCTCAATCTTGGCCGAGCACGCAGCGCAGCTCATCCCGGTGATTTTCAGCTGAACACGGCTCGCCCCAGAGGTTTCCTGAACAACACCATACCCTAAGTTCCGAATCAGATTTTCAATATCTGTCCGCCCGAGTTGCGCATCATCGAACTCGACCGTCGCTTTTTCCGTAGCCAAGTTAACTGCAGCCTGCTGGACGCCAGGCAATTGATTTAGTTTCTTCTCTATCTTCGAAGCGCACGCAGCGCAGGACATTCCTTCAATTCGGATAATTTCTTTACGATTCATCATCAACACTCCTTTCCATCGAACATAGATTCAATATTTCTTTGATAAACTTAAGTTATTCCCTATAACACCAATTTTTGGGGTAATTCAACTTTTCAGCCTTTATCACCTGTTCAAAATCCTGTCGAACAACAGCTGCCTCTGACTCCGTTACTGTTTCCCGGATCAACGGATGATAGATCCTGATCAGAAACTTTGGTTAGGTCTGATACCACCTTGATTGTACTCCGAATCATTCCCATCCAACAAGTATAGGTTAGATTGCCTTCCTCCTGCGGAGTAAACTCAATAAAATTGTCCCCTGGAACCAACCTTTTTTCCATCCCGTACTTGGGTATGATTATCGGATTATTACAACCGTTTAAGTCTTCTGCTGTAGCTTTAATGGTCCATCGCACGGGGATCCCCTTTTGGACAATGATCGGCGTATATCGGCCGGACGTAAGGGTCGTCGTCACTTCCTGGACCCCGCCCTGTAATACAGCCACCGCCGCTTTTGAACCGACAGGACCCGGCGGAGCCACCGATACACCCGAAAGGGATAACCCACGGGATACCATGACCAAGCCAAGAACGATCACCAATACCGCACCGGCTCTCAACATTGGTCGTGTCAGTTTTTGACTGAGTAATGAACTGATGGCGCCAAAACCGAACATTAAAGGGACTGTCCCCAGACTGAACAGAAACATGGAGAGAGCCCCGGCCCGGAAACTCCCCGTGCCCAAAGCATACAACTGCATCGTTTGCAATGGGCCGCAAGGCATCAAGCCATTCAACAAGCCCACAACAAATGGACCATATCGGCCTCCGTTACTGAATAATTTATTTCCGAATAATCTTGGCATCGGAACGTTAAACCGCTTCAGCCATGGAAAAATACCCAACATATTAATCCCGATAATCATCATCAGGAATCCAGCTAAGACTGCGACCATACCTTTAGCTGAACCGGAGAAACTTACCACTGAACCCAAGGCACCGGCTGCCCCTCCAATCAGGGTATACGAGATGACCCGGCCGGCATTATAAAGCAAACTTGGGCGGAATTTGGAAAAAGCCGGCTGCATTTGAAGAAATCTTTCTCCTCCCTGAATACATTGGGAAATATTAATGCCGCCGCACATGGCAATACAGTGCACCGACGTAAGAAGTCCCGCCAAAAACAACATGCCGTAACCGGCTTTTTGATCCACTACCGGAATAAAATTAAACCCTACCGTCGAATTGATCAGATGATAAAGGAGAAAGATGATAATCCCCAATCCCAGCAACTGTTCAACGGAGAATTTCCGAGATTCGCTTTCATTCTGCCTATTTCCGGAATAAAGACAGGATTCATAGCCAAGGTCTTCAATAACTCGGACAATGTCTTCAATAGTAATGATCGCAGGATCGTATTCAACCACTGCCTGAGCTTTCCTCAAAGAGACCTGGACTGACTTAATTCCGGTCTGTTTTTTCAATCCGTTTTCAAGCTTCAAAACACAGCTTGAACAGGACATGCCCTTGACTGTAAAGACTTTTTTATCAAAATCACCGTTCATCGGCTTACCTCCAAGAGAACGCGATTATAGCTTTTGATAAAATCATTATAAAGTTTTTTGATGAAGAATTTATGAAGACAAAAAATAAACCCCCTTCAGGGGTTTACATTTTCTTTATTTGGCTTCGGTAAATGTCAGTTTAATCTGGTGCTTCTTACCATTCCGTACGATGACCGCGCTCACCGTGTCACCAGCTTTATACTTTTGCTTAATGGCATTCAATTCCTTCATGGTAGATGTGGATTTTCCGCCCAAACTGATCAAAATATCTTTAGGCTTAATCCCGGCTTTCGCTGCCCCGCTTTGGTCCACAACCTCCGTCACAAAAATCCCTCGCGGAAAATTATATGCTTTAGCCAAATTTTCCGGGATCTCCTGGCCAATAATGCCGATTAACGGCCGTCCCTTCACATACCCGTATTTGATCAGTTGAGTGATAATGGGCTTAGCATCATTAATGGGAATGGCGAACCCCAGCCCTTCGACACCGGAGATGGAAACTTTGACTG
Source organism: Bacillota bacterium (assembly GCA_029776205.1). Taxonomy (GTDB): domain Bacteria; phylum Bacillota; class UBA4882; order UBA8346; family UBA8346; genus JAKOSX01. The sequence goes on from JAKOTQ010000015.1 coordinate 36,143, forward strand.
TATTGATCCCAATCACTTTGCCATCAGCATCCACCAAAGCTCCTCCACTGTTCCCGGGATTGATGGCAGCATCTGTCTGAATTAGGTTTAAGGTTCGATCCTCCACTTCAATTTTGCGGTTGAGAGCACTAATAACTCCGGTCGTCACCGAACCGGCAAATTCAAGCCCTAAGGGATTGCCTATCGCCACCGCCAAAGCTCCCACTTTTAATTTTGATGAATCCCCCAGAGTCGCAACAGGCAAGTTTTTCAGATCGATTTTGATCACAGCTAAATCGTTAACCAAGTCTCCTCCGATAAATTTGGCCTTGGCCTTCCGATCATCCGGCAAAAAAACCTCCAAAGTTACTTTTTGGCCTTGACTGTTTCGGGGATCGGCATATTGAACCACATGATAGTTGGTCAAAATATAACCATTTTTCCTGATAATGATTCCAGAGCCCTCCGCAGTAACACTCTGTTCCCCGGTATCAAAAAACTGGTCCAATGAGGCCTCCGATTGAACCGTAGTCCGGATACCAACGATCGATGGGCCTACTTTTTCAGCGATCTGGACCACTGTATTCCCTTCATCCACAACTCCGGCTTTTAGAAGACTGTTTTTCGGGATACCTCCAAAAAGCCCTCCGATCACCTGGATCACACCGACAACTATAATTAAAAGCATAACGGCAATGAGACCCAAGTTTCTCCTAAGTAGGTGACGGAACCAACTGTCATTCCGGTCTTTGCCTTCCTTGTTCATCTGGTATGTCTCCCTTGCTTTTTACCCTTATATTTTCCCGCCGGGAGAATTTTCATAACTTCGCATGAAGGAGTACCGGAATACTTTCGGTAGTGGTATCAACGTTACGGCCAGAAAGTTCTCCTTTATCAGTTTTTAATTAAAAATTTCTGATACCACAGGCATTTTTCTTCCCATTGGCAGTGCCCGCAAATGTCTTGAATATCAGAATATGTTTTAAACGTGGCCTCAACCAGCTTCAACAGATTTTGGGCTCGACATTTCATACCTGATATTAAGTGCAATTTTTCAAGGATTTTCAAATCCATGGACCGGATCCTATGGCTAGAATCCTGATCCTTTTGGCAGCCGGCTTCACATCGAAAAGGGCAACAGCTACAAACAATATCTTCTTCCGCAACGACTTGTACTTCCAAATCCGGAGAGGTTATCATAAGATCGCGTATCCGTTCAAGGTTGACGACAAAACTCTCACTATATCCATAACCTTGATAACCTTGAAGACATAAAAGGTGATGCGCCCGGATCTTAATCGGCTCATCCATTTCCCCACTCAACCTTTCCCCAGCAACATTTTAAAAAGTTGCTGGCAATGATCTTTAAACATCAGTCAACCCAAATGATAAAGCAGATAAAGATCGAAAATGCCAATACCAACCAGTCATTGAGCGTGGACTTAAACTTTGGTTTCGTACGTATTTCAGAATAGCACCGAGATTCCATTGCTTGAACGATCTCTTCCGCCCGCATAAACGCATGGAATAATAATGGTCTTACTAAAAATAATATTCGGGTTACCGGATCTTTTCTCCCATCAATACAGCGAGATTTTTGGGCATCCATCATCTCGGAAATCTGGTCCAAAATCAAGGGAATCAAGACAAAAGTCAAACTGAACATCGTAGCAACCCTTGCCTCAGGGATAAATGGCAATGGACGAAGAAACCACTCCACCGCGTTTTTAAATTGCAAAAGGGAGGTTGTCCCTGTCATAATCGCCCCGATGAAGATCATGACAATCAGCCGCCAACTCAATAACAGACCGGAATTCAATCCTTCCCAAGTTATTCTCTGTATCGGAAACCCCGGTATGGCCGTTCCCGGTACCGTAAAGGAATGCGCGCCGATAATGATTCCTGCCAGAATAAAAAAGTACTTTAACTCTATCATAAAGCGTTTGACGGATAATCCTGCTGCCATGTAAATCATGAATAGTACAGAGGTTAAAATGGCCAGGTCATATAGGTTACGTGCAAACCCCGCCGCCATGGTAAACAAAATCATACATACCAGCTTCAACCGTCCGTCCATCTGATGGATGATGGTTTTTTTGGGAATATAATGAAATAAAGTTATTTCAGCCATGTCATCGTCCCAACTCTTCTTCCGCCATAAGGTTTTTTGATACCATACTTTTCAACTTCATCAATTAACCAGCCTGGATCTCCATCCTTAACGATCCTGCCTTTTTCCATAATAATCAACCGGTTGGCATGGGCTAGTACTTTATCCAAATCATGAGTCACTAAAATAATCGTATGCCCTTTTTTATGTAATGCAACGATCTGACTTAGTACCTGAACTACTCCTTCATAATCAAGAGCTACAAACGGTTCATCAAACGCGATAATTTGAGGCCTCATAGCCAGTACTCCAGCTACGGCCAGCCGTTTCTTTTGGCCTCCGGAGAGGGTATAAGTTTGCTCACTGGCAAGCTCACTTAACCCGACCGCTTCAAGGGTTTCCTGCACCAGCTTATCTACTTGCTCCCGGGGTAAATTGAGATTTTCCGGCCCGAACGCCACATCTTCGGATACAATTTGCCCTACGATTTGATTGTCAGAATTTTGAAAGATTAAACCGATTTTTCTTCTCGCATGGTTAAGATCTTTCGTGATTGGCACTCCTTCTAAAAGGACCTTCCCAGAGGTTGGGCTAAGGAGGCCGTTCATATGCCTTAGCAAAACTGTTTTCCCGGATCCGTTGGCTCCAGCAATGACGATAAATTCACCGGATTCAACGGATAGGTTCACATCATCAAGGGCGATAGTACCATTTGGAAAAACATGCGATAAATGCTGTATTTCAAGAATAGCCATCTTTATCCCCGTCTTCTTACAATTTGAATTAGAAATTCTTTATAGCGATAATTTGCTTTGTTGTGGTATAACTTGCTTTAAAAAAGGGCGTAATGTTCTTACCAGCATCACAGCTGCCATGATTTTAATTGCTGTACCGGGTATAAAAGGCAACAGACCGAATGCTAAAGCTTTATTCCAGGTTACCCTCAATACGATTTTCAACCAGGTAATCCCCAGTCCGAACAAAACAAAATCTCCTAACAACAAAGCAGCCAAATCTTTAGACAGTGAAGCCTCCCCTTTTCCGGACACTAAGCCGATAACCAGGGCGCAAAATAAATACCCAACTAAAAAACCGCCGGTGGGGCCAATAAAAACCGCCACTCCCGATGCCCCGCCTGCAAAAACCGGCATCCCGAGAGCTCCCAAGAACAAAAATAGCCCGACACTGGCACTTCCCCAGGCAGCCCCCAATAGCAGGCCTGCCAACATGACAAAAAAATCAGCCAAGACGATAGGTACCGGAATAAGCGGAATAGGAAAACTTAAATATCCCCCGATAGCAATCAATGCAGTCATCAAGGAAGAAAAGACCATCATCCTCAGTTGAATCGTATGATTCATCAAATATCTCCTTTCATCACTATCCATGTTAAATTTGTTCCATTGGCATCCCTGTAAGTTATTGTAAAAGCCGGTCGCTTAATTGTCAACCACTTATTAATTTTATGGTTTACATTCGTGATCATTTTACTCACTGACGCAATGATGAAAGCGCTAAAAAAGACGCTCAGGACAGCTGTAAAATGAAGCTATGTTCTTTCCCTGGAGCATTAAACTCACCAGGATGGCAAAAGCTTCATCTCATAAAAAAAACTCCGGAATCCCTCCGGAGTTGGTTGATGCAGTTTACTTAGATAAGATACCCGTGATATGAAAATTACCCTTGAACCGCCTTATGAAGAGCCTGGTCCAGATCAGCAATAAGATCCTCCACATCCTCAATGCCGATAGAAAGCCGGACCATATCCGGGGATACCCCGGCTGCAATTTGGTCCTCCTCCGACAACTGAGCATGGGTGGTGCTGGCTGGATGTATGACTAACGACTTGGCGTCGGCTACGTTGGCCAGAAGCGAGAAGATTTCCAGGCTGTCGATGAACTTTCTCCCGGCTTCCACGCCGCCTTTGATCCCGAAGGTAAAGATGGAACCGGCGCCTTTGGGCAGGTATTTTTGAGCTAAGGCATAATATTTATTCCCAGGCAAACTCGGGTAATTCACCCAAGATACCAAGGGGTGAGAATTCAAAAATTCAGCAATCCGTTTGGCATTGGATACGTGCCGTTCCACCCGGAGAGACAAGGTCTCCAAACCTTGCAAAAACAGAAATGCATTAAACGGGCTTAAAGCTGCTCCGGTATCCCGAAGAAGCTGGACCCTGGTTTTCGTGATATAAGCCGCCGGCCCGATATCAGCCACATACCGAATTCCATGGTAGCTAGGATCCGGTTCAGTCAACCCCGGGAACCTTCCGCTACCAGCCCAGTCAAATTTGCCAGAATCGATGATTACCCCGCCGATGGATGTACCATGGCCTCCAATAAACTTCGTAGCAGAGTGAACCACAATGTCCGCGCCAAATTCGATAGGACGAATCAAATAGGGCGTTCCAAACGTATTATCTACGATCAGAGGAATCCCGTTTTCATGAGCAATCGCCGCTACCGCCTCGATATCCACTAAATTAGTCCCAGGATTACCAATGGTCTCGATATAAAGGGCTTTGGTTTTATCGGTGATAGCTTTTCGAAAGTTTTCAGGATCATCCGGGTTGACGAATACAGTCTTAATTCCCAACCTTGGTAAAGTTGCTGCAAATAAATTATAAGTCCCGCCATAAAGGGTACTGGCTGACACAATTTCGTCACCGGTTCCGGCAATATTGATAATCGCGTAAGTAATAGCAGCTGAACCTGAAGCAACGGCTAACGCACCGATCCCGCCCTCCAATGCAGCCATCCGTTTTTCAAATACATCGGTAGTGGGATTCATAATCCGGGTATAAATATTTCCGGGTTCCTTCAATGCAAAAAGATTGGCTGCATGTTCCGCATTGTTAAAAACATAGGACGTAGTCTGATAGATAGGTACTGCTCTGGAGCCGGTCGTCGGATCCGGCTCTTGACCTGCATGGACTTGCAACGTATCAAATTTCCACTGGCGTTCGCTCATCTTCCGTTCCCCTTTCCATCATATATAATACATGGGCGCTTCATTGATATTATTAAATGAATCCACCAAATCCTGAAGACTGATGGAATCCGCGACTTGATTCATGCTGGCATTGATAGGGTCCCATACATTTGACTGCAAACAGGAAAGCATCGCACTTTCCACGCCTTCGCCGGAATTTTCTTCATCAACGACGGCCAATTCCCCTTCCAACGCCCGTAAAATCATTCCTACAGTCACCTGCGCCGGCTCCATAGCCAATGTATATCCACCCTGCGCTCCTTTAACGCTTCGGACCAGACCTGCCTTTCGTAATATCGAAAAAACCTGTTCTAAATAATTTTCAGATATATTTTGCCGCTCAGCAATGGCATTAAGCGCCACATGTTCCCCTCTGGAAAACACGGCCAAATCCAGCATGGCTCTTAAGCCATATCGGCCCCGTGTTGAAATCTTCATTGTATACTCCCTCTCATATGCAAGTAATCCTATTTATTTAGTATGATTTTACCTCGCTCCACTAAATTTGTCAATGCATATTTTTCCAAAAGGCAAAGAGACCAAACGGTCTCTTTGCTTCCGATTCTATTTGATTTCATTGAGGTTATACGGCGTTTCCTGATAGACATAGTAGTTGAGCCAGTTGGCAAATAGCAGGTTGGCATGACTCCGCCACCGTACCAGTGGGCGTTGAGTCGGATCGTCATTGGGGAAATAATTCTTCGGCAGCTTTATCGGTAATCCTTTGGCTATATCCCGGTCATATTCATACTTCAGCGTGTCTGCATCATATTCGGAATGGCCCGTTACAAAGATCTGCCGTCCCCCCAACCCTTCAACGATATAAACGCCGGCTTCATCGGATACCGACAGTATCTCAAGTTCCTTGACTTTTTCAATATCTTCTGCCCGGACCTCCGTATGCCGCGACTGAGGGGCATAAAACAAGTCATCAAATCCCCGCAACAACTTCACATTTTGCTTGACCACCCGATGTTCAAAGACGCCAAAAACCTTCTCCGGCAAAGAATATTTGGGAATACCGTAGTGATGGTACAAACCAGCCTGAGCAGCCCAACAAATATGAAAAGTGGAAAATACATTATGAACTGACCAATCCATGATTTGGGTCAATTCCTCCCAATAGTTCACTTGATTAAATTCCATCTGCTCCACCGGCGCGCCGGTGATAATCAATCCGTCAAACTTTTCAGATTGCACTTCATCAAAGGTTTTATAGAACGTTTCCAAATGCTCGGCAGAGGTATTTTTGGAGGTATGAGACTTGGGATGCAGTAAAACCACATCCACTTGAATGGGAGTATTCCCGATCAACCGCAGCAGCTGGGTCTCAGTAACAATTTTAGTCGGCATCAAATTTAAAATTGCAATTCGCAACGGACGGATATCCTGGTGAATCGCCCGTTCTTCAGTCATCACGAAGATATTCTCACGGGTCAGGATTTCAGTTGCTGGAAGATTATTCGGAATTTTGATTGGCATAAAATCACCTCATTTACAAAAATATATATAAAAGTAAATTTATGATTTTACCATAAATGTTACTATTATATCACGTTCGAACCTTGAATAAACAAACCATCAACACAATGCACATGACGGATGATTTTACTGGACCGCGGTAATCTGTTTTCCTCCCTTGGCCAAAACAAAAACCTCTTTCGAATGAAAGAGGTTTCCACGAATATACGATGTTACCTCTCTCATCTTCCGGGTCTCCCCGACGGAATTGGCACCTTTTCTCGCAGGTTGCCGAAGGTTCATTGGGCCGTTCCCTCCCCTTCTCTGGATAAGAGTCATCTTGTCACACTGATTCAGTTGTGGATCACAGTTATTGTTTAGATTATATGTAATATAACCAACTTAGTCAACATTAATTTTTAAATTTAAATTGATAACACCTGTTTGCAAACATCGATCCCCACACCGAACAGCAAATCCAGAAAGCAATGAGCAATATCACCAAAAATCGGACGACTTTGATTATCGCCCACCGTTTATCAACAATCCAAAACACTGATAAAATCATTGTCATGCGTAACGGTCAGGTTTTGGAGATCGGCAATCATCACCACCTAATTCAGAACGCTAACGGATATTATCGAAAGTTGGTCATCGAAGGATCCGGCATTACCGACGTCACAGTGAAACACGCTGTCATTTAAAGAGTGATGACTTTCCTTATATTATAATAAAATTTGCCGCAGCTCTTCGAATGCCTCATCAATAAAATTGGGGATAACCAAAACTTTAATACCATGCTCATTCAAAAACCGTTCTGCTCCGGGACCGATTCTGGCAACCAATATCACCTGACAGTCGCCCAATAGTTCCACCGTTTTCAAATGCCGGTTTTCTTCAGTATTTTCCCAATTACATGAGGGTATATTAGGACGTATTTCAAGAAATCGATATTCTGTTTCAAACAAGTCAAAAATCAGAAACTGCTTGGCCCTCCCAAAGTGGTCATTCACATACTTACCGTCAGTACTTGCAACCGCTACTCTTAAAGACACGAAACCACCCCCAGCCTTTACCAAAAACCTCAAGTTTCACTACCCGGACTGATTACGCCGGTTGTCTGATCTACACCCAAACTATCTTAGGCTAATCAGATCTCAATCTTCCTCTGGTTTCCTTATCTTTAAAAATAAGTAATATCATGAACTTAGTCAACATTAATTTTTGAACTGATCGTAACTCCAGACAAAACACACCTTACGCTCTTGACCAAGGAGGAAGAGACTGCCATCTGCCCCATTATGAACGGCCGAAGAACGTTAACTCCTATCTGCTATCACCCTTAACCAAATACAACCCATCATAAATGGCTACCACTAATCATTAGGTAGCCATTTATGTTGAAACAGTTCAAACCATGCACAGTCAAATCGCATAAACCAGATCCTCATCCTTACTGGCGAAGAATTCCCGATAGATCTCCCGACGTAAATAGGCAAATTCCACATTACTCCGGTCTCTGGGGCGCGGCAGGTTAACCCGTAAGATTTTCTTAATGGTTCCCGGCCTGCTCGACATAACGACCACACGATCTCCCAAATAAATCGCTTCATCGATGTCGTGGGTAACCAGGATCATCGTATTCTTCTCAATCTCCCAAATACGTAAGATCTCCTGCTGCATCTGAATTCGGGTTAAAGCATCCAAAGCCCCGAAAGGTTCATCCAACAATAAAATTTGGGGCCGGTTAACCAAGGCCCGAGCCAGTGCCACCCGTTGCGCCATCCCCCCCGATAACTGATGGGGATAGGCATGCTCAAACCCAGTTAATCCGACTAAATCAATATGTTCCTGAATAATCCGTTCCCGTTCCTGGGGAGCAACATTATTCAACGCAAAAGCAATATTATCTTTGACAGTACGCCATGGTAACAAACGGTGCTCCTGAAAGACCACGCCCCGATCCAATCCACAACCGTTAAGGGGCTTTCCCGACAGTGTTACCGTCCCTTGATAATTAGTTTCCAAACCGGCAATAATCCGCAGTAACGTTGTTTTTCCGCAACCACTACCCCCAACGATGCTGATAAATTCTCCCTGGTTTATGGATAAGTTAATATCCTGCAACACCTGAATTACCTTCTGGCTGTTAACAAATTCCTTACTTAAATTGTGAATCACTAAATTTCCATCACCATTCATTCAATCATCACCTCAAGTTACTCTCCCTGATAAGTAACATTCCAAACCAAAACCCGTTTACTTAACCACCTGAGAAAACTATCCATTAATTTCCCGATCACTCCAATTGTAAACATCCCCACGATCACCACATCTGGTTGGGAAAGTTGCCGGGCATCCATAATCAGATACCCCACTCCTTCACTGGCAGCAATTAATTCTGCTGCCACCACACACATCCAGGCAATTCCCAATCCAACTCGCAACCCGGTCATTACCGGTGGTAAAATTCCCGGTAAAACCAAATCCTTAATAAACCGTCGCCTGGGGACTTCCAGGATCTTAGCCAGCTCAATCAGTTTAGGATCAATCCGGCGAATCCCATCAACTACACTGATCAAAATCGGGTAGAAAGCACCGATGAAGATAATAAAGATCTTTGACGCCTCGCCAATCCCAAACCAGATGATCGCCAACGGGATCCAGGCAATCGGAGGAATTGGTTTGAGGATCTGAATCAATAGATCGGTCATCCGGTCCAAAGTCCGGGACAGACCGATCGCCAACCCCAACATGACCCCCAAGCTTGCCGCCAAACCAAATCCTTCCAAAACCCTTATCATACTGACTCCGATGTGACGCAACAATTCACCGCTGCTAAAATACTCTCCAAATGAGCGAAACACTGTAGGAAGTGACGGGATGATCACCGGATTAAGCCAGCCGATAATGCCCAAAACCTGCCACACAAACAACAACACCAACGCTAAACTAAAATAGAGAAACGTCTTTTTTAGATCAGTACCTATCTGCCACAGACGCAGTTTCCTGTACATCACTACCACCTCCAAATCCGCTCAATCGTTATTTGTTCCCAATGGCTTGCAGATAGCGGCGATCGACAAACGCATCAACATCGACTTTTGATCGAATGATTTTATGAGCCCGCATAAACTCTTCACTCTTCTTGAGATCCTCAATATCAGCGGTACTGATCCCCGGCCGATAATCAAACTTGGTAAAGACCTGCAACAATTGTTTTGAAGTCAGATTCACTTCATTCGCAACCAATTCCGCTGCCCGCTCGGGATCAGCCTTTAGGAATTCATAACCCCGTTGATACGCTTTTAATAAGGCAGTAACCAAAGCCGGATGTTGAACTGCAAACTTATTGGAAACCAGAATCACTGATATCCCTCTCTTAATCCCGGTTCCATCGGTCAGGATCCGAATTGCGCCTTTCTCGACCCATTGGGTAATATAGGGTTTCCAAATTGCTCCTGCATCAACATTACCCGAAGTCAAGGCCGCTCCAATATCCTCAATCTGCAGGTTAATTAACTGGACATCGTTGATTTTAAGGCCATTCTTTTGGAAGGCCAGCACCAGAAAATGATGGACTCCGGTGCCTTTGGTAACCGCAACCCGCTTTCCTTTTAACTCTTTCACCGATTTAATGGTAGAGTTTTTCGGGACGGCAAGCGCCTGTGCTTTCGGACCACTGCAAGTAATACTGACAATCCGGAGATCCTGCCCGGAAGCCCTGGCGATCAGGGCCGGAGTATCTCCCATTAAGCCGATATCGATCTCTCCGGCCGCAAACGCTTCATTGACTGCCGGTCCTGACAGAAAAGAGTGCCATTTTACACTGATCTTTGCTTGCTTCAACTCTGCTTCCAACCAACCTTGCTGCTTCGCGATAAAGAGCGGCGCATAAAACGGGATCGGTTGGAGCGCGATCCGCAGCTCCTTGGCGACGCTTCCTCGCTGCTCCTTACCGTAACCTACCGGTTGAAAAACCATTACCATAAAGCCGATTAGCAAGATTAAATTAAGGAACTTTTTCATCGTTACCAACCTCACTAGTTAATTATTTTGCCAAGCGGTCCAGATGTAAAAAGTAAGGATGTGCTGCTTCTTCAGCTGCTTTTCGCGTCCAATAATTCTGATCACTGACCTCTTCCGGTTCAATGACCCAGATCCCGGCTAAATCGACATCACCCAGCCGTTCCCGAACTTCAACATACTTCTGCTCAAACAGCGGTCCGGCAATAATATTCCGTACCGGTTTACCCTTGATCTGATAACTCTGCCCTTCCTTCCCCCGAACCGTAACCGTCACTTTCCGGTTAAACCAGATGCTGCGTACCAGGTTGCGGTTGGTCTGGGAAGACTCCAGTAGCTCCAGGAAAAACAGATTACCATCTTCCCCGACAGCTAACGACTGTTTGAAGGTCGCATGGGGATTTCCGTCCTGATCTACGGTCGCCAGAACCTTTACCGTTTCCGAATTATTAATTAACGCAATCACTTCATCACTCAATTTCACTGCCATCTACACTCAACTCCCTTTCATAACATTAATCAGATACAAATAATATGAAGATAATTATAATAAACGTGCCAAATCAGTATCCGGATGATTGCCGCAACGCCGGTAATCATCAAAATCAACCGGAAGACCGTATTTAACCCTCAGTTGATGCAAGCCTTTTGCCAAACGGACATAGTAGTCAAGGGACGGACTTTTCTGGTCTTTAAAATACGAACCGGGGCGCGGCACCCAGACAGAGAACACGACATTAACTCCATGGCTGATCAAATGCTCTGCCTCCTCCAAAGTCGACCGTAACGCCGCTTCCTCACTGGTAAACCCTTTAGGTTTAGCAGTTTCTACGCCACCGACAATACCTGTACCCACATAACCGCGTCCAAAGATGTCAACCGCTCTGATTAAACGGTTCTTCCACTCTCGGTAACCGACCCATTCCGCTTTTCCCGGACAGACCCATTCAAACAACTCCTCGTTCAATACTTCCAAGTCGGTAGTATAACTTCTTATCCCGGTCTCTTCATACAACCGTGCCAGCTGCTTTTCAGTGAACGCCGTAGCAACCAACTGGCTGGGGAACTTTTTGACTTTAAAGTTAGCGCCGATCGCCTGCAGGATTTCGATGTAATAATCGACTTCCTGATCAAACGGTTCGGCCCCACGGGTATCGGATCCCGCCGTCAAACAAATCGTGGTGAACCTGCCAGGCTGTTTCAAAGCTTCCCGGACCGCTTCGAAGACATCCTGCGGATTCTGGCGTGTGGGAATTCCCAGTTCCGCCCGTTGCTGTTTTAAATGATTCACAACATCACAGAAACGGCAACCCTTGTCATTAACCCAGAAGTGGCAAAAACCCGACGGAAAAACATTGATACGCTGAGGCCGGGCAGTAATGACATGGTTCATTAAAGCTCCGGAACTGGTCTTTTTATCATAAAAATCCGGTTTTGTCCAGAAGTCAACCGTTTCCAAGACCTCACCCTGATCGGTCAGCACCAATTGGCCATCGACTACATCCACCAAATACGGATTGCGCTCCAGCGGTGTCGGGTCAACGACGATTGAGGACCCGTCGCGAAGTAACAGCGAATCCGGTACCGGTGTAAGTTGGGCATCCCGCGCGCCAAAAATATTGGGACTCCGGAGTTGATGCACCGAAGGATCAATCACATTTAAAGCATTTTGGGTATAATGAACCCCACGGCGTTGAACATCGATCTTCAAAATCACTAACGGAGGAACATCGGGATGTTCCCGAACTACCTCAGAGTAAGATAAGGGAATTTGATCTTCACGTTTTAATGCCATTGACATTCAAAACACTCCTTCCTCTTGATTGGTGCTTTTTAGCAATTAAAAGTTAATATTATTTGATTCCGATTGCCTGCAAATAACGAAGATCAATAAAGGCATCAATATTGACTTTGTTTTTAATGATTTTATGAGCCCGCATAAATTCTTCAGTCTTTTTGAGTTCTTCAATATCGTCAGCATTGATCCCCGACGAATAATCAAACTTAGCAAAGACTTTCAGCGTTTGTTTCGGGGTCAGCTTGATCTCATCCGCGACTAATTCCGCAGCTTGTTCCGGATTGGCTTTAATGAATTCATACCCCCGTTGATAAGCTCTTAAAAAAGCGTTAACCAAAGCCCGATTTTTAACTGCAAATTTATTAGAAGCGATGATCACCAATAACCCTTTCTTAATATTGGTTCCATCAGCCAAGACCCGTATAGTACCACTCTCTTCCAATTTGGTGATATGGGGTTCCCAAACCGCCCCGGCTTCAATATCACCGGTATTCAGAACAGTTCCGATATCCGCAACCGGCAGATTGATCAATTGAACATCCTCAAGTGTGAGTCCGCTGTTTTGAAGTACCAGCGCCAAGAGATGGTGGGCATAAGAACCTTTAGTAACCGCTACCCGCTTCCCTTTTAAATCCTTCGCCGATTTAATGGTTGCGTTTTTCCGGACGATCACTGCTAACGCTTTCGGACCGCTGGATGCAAGACCAATGATGCGGAGATCTTGACCGGAAGCCCTAGCGATGATCGCCGGGGTGTCTCCCATCAAACCAATATCCACTTGCCCGGCGGCAAACGCCTCATTGATGGGCGGCCCTGCCAGAAAAGAGATCCATTTAACGTTAACCTTTTCTTTTTTTAACTCCGCTTCCAGCCAACCTTGCTTCTTCGCAATGAAGATCGGCGCATAATGGGGTCCTGGTTGGGTCGCAATCCGGATCTCCTTGGCGACGGTGCCATGGCTTTCCTTACCGTAACTTCCTATTGCTAAAACCAGCACAATCAGTGCGGTTAGGAAGGTTAAATTAATGATCTTTTTCATCATTTTTACCTCGCTTTTTTAGTCATTTTGTCAATTGATCCAAATGTAAGAAAGAAATCATAACAACCGTGATAAATCGGTATCGGGATGATTGCCGCAACGCCGGTAATCATCAAAATCAATCGGCAGACCGTATTTAACCCGCAGTTGATGCAATCCTTTTGCCAAACGGACAAAATAGTCAAGGGACGGGTTCTTTTGATCGCGAAAATAGGATCCGGGGCGTGGCACCCAGACGATAAAAGCAACATTCACTCCCTGACTGATCAAATCCTCAGCCTCAGTCAAAGTAGATTGCAGAGCTGCTTCTTCACTGGTAAACCCTTTGGGTTTAGCGGTCTCTACCCCGCCGACAATACCGGTACTAACATTACCGCGTCCGAAGATATCAACCGCTCTGATTAAACGGTTCTTCCATTCGCGGTAACCGATCCATTCGGCTTTTCCAGGGCAAATCCAATTAAACAGCTCCTCGTGCAACACTTCCAAATCAGCGGTGTAACTGGTTAATCCAGTCTCCTCATACAACCGTGTCAGCTGTTTCTCAGTAAACGCCGAGGCAATTAACTGACTGGGGAACTTTTTAACTTTAAAATTGGCGCCAATCGCCTGCAAGATTTCGATGTAAAAATCAACTTCCTGATCGAACGGCTCTGCTCCGCGGGTATCGGAACCTGATGTCAGGCAAACTCCAGTGAACCGGCCTGGTTGCTTTAAGGCTTCCCGGACCGTCTCAAAGACGTCCTGCGGATTCAGTTTTGCAGGAATCCCCAATTCTGCGCGTTGCTGTTTAAAATGGTTGACGATATCGCAGTAACGACAACCTTTGTCATTGGCCCAGAAGTGGCAAAAACCTGATTGAAAGATATTCAGACGCTGGGGTCTGGCGCTGACAATATGGCTCATTAAAACTCCGGAACTGGTTCGCTTATCATAAAAGTCCGGTTTGGGCCAATATTCAACTGTCTCCAGGATTTCACCCCGATCGGTCAGCACCAATTGCCCATCAATTACATCAACGATATACGGATTTTGCTCCAACGGTGTTGGATCAACGATGATCGAGGTACCATCTGGAAGTAACAAGGACTCTGGTACCGGCTTGATTTGAGCATCCCGCGAACCAAAAATATATGGACTTCTAAGCTGATGCACCGATTCATCGACAACACTTAAGGCATTCTTGGTATAATGGACCCCACGGCGTTGAACATCCATCTTCAAAATGACTAATGGAGAAACATCGGGATGTTCCCGAACCACCTCAAAATAGGATAGGTTTTTTTGATTTTCATTTTCTTTCTGAAGTGCTAAGGCCATTAATAAACACTCCTCACTGTTTTAGCGACGCTTTAGTTTTGAAAAAACTTAAGTTCTTCGCCATTTGAACAAAAAAAGCTAAGCGGTTCTGTACTAGAATCCGACTTAGCCTCCGGTTTTTTCGGTCAACTAAATACGCTATTTTCAACTTTGGTTCATCTTTACCCGTTAACCACTTTCTTCGTTACCAATTTCAAGAGTTTTTCAACCTGATCCGTCTGCTCCCACGGCAGATCCAAATCCGTCCTGCCAAAATGCCCGTAGGCTGCAACCTGGCGATAAATCGGACGTTGTAATTGCAAGTTTTCAATAATCGCCGCCGGACGAAGGTCAAACACTTTCTGAATGAGCTCGCTCAGTTCGACATTGGTATACTCACTGGTCCCAAAGGCATCGACAAAGACCGAAACCGGCCGCGCCACACCGATGGCATAAGCGATTTGAATTTCTAAACGTTTTGCTAGTCCAGCAGCAACAACATTTTTGGCCACATACCGGGCTGCATAGGCTGCCGAACGATCCACCTTGGTCGGATCTTTGCCGGAAAAAGCGCCGCCACCATGCCGCGCAAAACCGCCGTATGTATCCACAATAATTTTCCGCCCGGTCAATCCGGCATCACCTTTAGGACCGCCAACCACAAAGCGTCCGGTGGGATTCACCAAAATTCGTGTCTTTTTATCCAAAAATCGTACCGGGATCGTTTGGTGAATCACCTGCTCGGTTAGATCCTGTGTTAACTGTTCCACGTCAACATCGGGATCATGTTGTGCCGAGAGGACGACTGTATCAACCCGTACCGGTTCCAACCCGTCATACTCGACAGTAACCTGAGTCTTCCCGTCGGGACGCAGGTATGGTAACTGACCGTTTTTGCGTACCGCCGCCAGTTCCCGCGCCAATCGATGGGCTAAAGCGATGGGGGTCGGTAAAAACTCCGGTGTTTCATCAGTTGCATATCCAAAGACCATTCCCTGATCACCTGCGCCAACTTCATCCCAACGATCCGCATGACTACTCAGCCGGTTCTCTAACGCTTGGTTGACCCCCTGAGCGATATCCGGCGACTGTTGATCGAGAGATACTAAAACGAGACTATTCTCGGCATCCATCCCATATTCAGCCTTGGTATAACCAACCTCAGCCACAGTATTGCGAACAACTCTAACCAGATCAACATTGGCCTTCGTGGTAACCTCCCCCGTTAACAGGACGAGCCCAGTCGAGACATTCGTTTCACACGCTACCCGCGCCAAAGGATCTTGTTGGAGAATCGCATCTAACACGCTGTCAGAAATTTGGTCGGCTAATTTATCCGGATGCCCTTCGGTAACCGACTCCGAAGTAAAAAAAGAGTGTTGTTTTCCCATAGATAATTCCTCCTATATTTGAATTTACTGAAGTGATTTAAGCCAAATAAAAAAGGCTGAGTCATTCTTGATATAAGAATGAACCTCAGCCTCCGGACTTTCCGGTCAACCGCATTTGTTATTAGAATATGCAACTACCCAAAAATTATTGCCTAGTAATTCTATCGGATTAATTGTATTATAAATAACCAGTTGCTGACTGTCAATATCAAATTTGATAATTCTCAATAATGTTCTCAGATCCTTGCCAGGTCTGAATCCGGATGATTACCACACCGGCGGTAGTCATCATGATCAATTGAAAGCTGATATTTTTGGCGTAACTCCTGCAGTCCTAATGCCAAACGGACATAATATTCCAGCGAAGCATTCTTCTGCCCCCGCAGATAGGAACCTGGACGCGGCACCCATACCGTATAAACGGTACTCACACCTTGACTTGCCAGATCTTCCGCTTCAGCCAGTACCGCCTGCAATGCCGCATCTTCATCATTAAAACCGTAGGGTTTAGCCAATTCCACCCCGGCTACAATACAGGTATTAACACGACCGCGGCCGAAAATATCGACAGCACGAACCATTCTCCGTTTCCATTCCTGATAACCCACCCATCGGGCTTTACCAGGACAGATCCACTCAAATAAACGTTCATTTAACACCTCAATATCCGGCGTATAACTCAAAAGCCCGGTTTCACGATAGATCCGTTCCAACTGTTTTTCTGTGAACGCAGTCGCAATCAATTGACTTGGAAACTTCGGCGTTGCAAAGTTCTCTCCGACGGCTTTGAGAATTTCAATGTAATAATCCACTTCGGCATCAAAATCCTCAGCCCCATGGAAATCAGAGCCCGAAGTCAGACAAATCGCTGTAAAGCGCCCCGGTTCTTTTAAGGCTTCTCTGATCGTCTCCGCCACATCCTGTGGTTTTAAACGCGGTGGCAGATTTAGCTCCGACTTTTGTTGTTTTAAATTATTGACAATATCACAGAACAGACAACCTTGATTGTCAGTCCAAAAATGACAATAGCGGCTGGGCATCAGATAAATCCGCTGCGGGCGGGCACTGGCAACATGGCTCATCGGAATCCCGCTACTGGTAGTTAAATTGTAATAATCCGGTTTTGTCCAGTATTCAACCTCCTCCAGTTCAACACCACCATCCATCACAACCAACCGGCCGTCTCGGAAATCAACGATATATGGATTTTGCTCCAACGGTGTCGGACTGGTAATTACGGAAGTCCCATCCCTCAATATCAATGCTTCGGGACGCTGCGTTAAAATACCATCACGCGTACCGAAAATATGAGTGCCGCCCAACTGGTGGATCACCGGATCAACTTTGCTTAAAGCTTGTTTGGTATAATAAACTCCCCGGCGTTGAAGATCGGTTTTAAGCAAAAGTAGGCGGGGAAATTGGGGATACTTGGCGGCAACCTCTTCAAAACTCAATTCGGTTGCCTTTGGTTTTGGTACAATCGACATCATCCATCCATCCTTCTGTACTTATTTTGCCAGACGATCCAAATGCTTAAAATACGGATGTCTGATCTCTTCTTCCCGACTTCGGATATTAAAACGTTGATCAATCACTTCTACAGGCTCGATCACCCATACTGCAGCCAGGTCCACATCACCAAGCTGCTCACGAATCTTGACATAATAATCACGGAATAATAAGCCGCTGACGATGGATTTAACCGGTTTTCCTTTAATCTGATAACTTTCGCCACCGGTTCCGATAAGCGCTACTGCGACCGGACGATTAAACCAAATACTGTGGACCATGTTTTTATTGGTTTGCGACGATTCAAGTAATTCGAAATAAATTAACTGATTAGATTCATTCAGTTGCAACGATTCTTTGACGACAACATGCGGCATCCCCTTAGCATCAGTCGTTGCGAGTACTTTTACTGTATCTTTTTTGGCAAACAGTTCAACCAATTCTTTTGAAAATATAATACTCATCGTTACCTCCAACAGATCTTTTGAACTCAAAATCTATGATTTCATTCCCCATCGGGTAATCGTCTTGTCTTCAATGAGTTTGAAAAGGCCGTTCTCTACAAAGATCCCGATCACAATCACGACAAACAGTCCGGCGAAAACCGAGGCAATCTCCAGTTGATTCTTCTTTTCAAAGATGAACCAGCCTAAACCCCCAGATCCCGAATTAACACCAAATACCAATTCTGAGGCGATTAATGTCCGCCACGCAAATGCCCAACCAACCTTTAGTCCCGTCAAAATCTGAGGAAAAGCTGCCGGAACCAAAATATTCCAGATAAACCCCAGTCCGGTCAGACCATAGTTTTGGCCAACCATTCTCAGGGTATTGCTAACACCGGTAAATCCGGAATAAACATTAAGAGCAATCGGCCAGGTCACGGCATGGATCAAAACGAATATAATACTAGGCAGACCCAATCCAAACCAGAGCAACGCCAACGGTAATAAGGCAATCGCCGGTAATGGATTGAACATGGCCGTCAATGTTTCTAACAGATCAGTACCCAACCGGTTCCTAATCGCCAAAATCGTCAAAACCGTTGCTACCACGATTCCACCACCATAACCCAGCAGCAATACTCGAAGTGAGGTATCGATCTTCGCCAATAACTCCCCACTCAGAAACATCTGCGACAGCGCCACTAACATATCGAAAAATGTCGGTAACATTAAGGGGTTGTCTAACCGCGTTGCATACACCTGCCAAATTGTTGCCAGCACTATAAGAATCAACAGTTTTCGAACAGCTCCGCTATCCCATAGTTTCTCCCAGAGTGAAAGAGAGCGTTGCAGGTTACCAATCTCCACAGGCGCCACAACTTCCCGTTCATATTCCGCGCGTAATTCTGTCAATGCAAGGTTTTTTCCACCCATTATTTCCTCCGCTGACTTTAGATTACATATTCGATTTGGTCCTTAAACAAAATTCGGTGAATCCGGTCACGTAACTCCTTAAACTCCTGCTGTCCGGGGTCGTCCAACCGATCCCAGTCAATGTTCAGTTCAGCTTTGACTTGACCCGGATGGGGTGATAACAACACAATCCGCGTCCCCAACAAGATGGCTTCCTCAATCGAATGGGTCACAAAAACCAGAGTAAAATGAGAGCCGCTCCACAGTTCCAATAACTCTTCCTGCATCTTCTGGCGGGTCAACGCATCCAAGGCCGCAAACGGTTCATCCATTAAGATAACTTTCGATTGCAGGGCGAGGCACCGGGCGATCGCCACCCGTTGCTTCATCCCGCCTGACAACGTGTGGGGATAAGAGTGAGCAAATTTGATCAAATTAACTTTTTCCAAATAATACTCAGCCTGATCCTTTGCCTCATGTAGCGGCATTCTCCGGCCGGCCGTTAAGGCAAAGACCACATTCTCCAATACCGTTTTCCAGGGAAGTAACTGCTCAAACTCTTGAAAAACCATCCCCCGATCCGGCCCTGGTTTAACGATCTCCCGGCCTTCAAGGCGAATCACTCCTTCCGTTGGTTGTAGATAACCTCCGATTGCTTTGAGTAAAGTCGACTTGCCACAACCGGAGGGGCCTAATAAGATCAGCCGTTCGGATTGATATACCTGAAAATTCACACGGTAAGTCGCAGTCACCAAATACTCTTTGGTTTTATATTGCAAAGTAACGTTTTGAACATCTAAAAAAGACTCGGAGATGGGTGTATTTTGGGCGGGCACTATCCTCAACTCCCCTTTTTGTGATGAATATCAGGGAAAAATAACTCTTTCCAGTTTGCTGGTTTGGTTTTAATCGAACCAATCTGATATAAGAAATCACTGAATTTAGTGATCCGTAATGGCGCTGAATCATAATCAATCTGCGGATTATTTAACTGGGCCAGGATTTCACTGACTGATTCATTACTTTTCGAGACCTTAATATATAACTCCGCAGCTTCACGTTTGTTATTTTTAATCCAGGCGATCGCTTCATCGATCGATTGCAAGACAACTTTGTTGAGTTTTGGATTATTATCATAAAACTTCTTGGTTGTTGAAAGAACATTCATCGTATGGGGTCCACCAAGGATTTCATAAGAATCGATAATCTTTCGTACTTTGGAGTTATCCAGCTCCCGAAAGCTAAAAGGCGGGGTCGCAAAGTGCGCGGTCACTTCCGACTTACCGGATAACAAAGCAACCAGTGCATCCGGATGCTTCAATGAAACCGTAAGCGAGTCCAGCTTAGTAAAATTCTCATTACCAAATTCCTGCGCTGCTGCCATCTGCAGGATAACCGCCTGAATTGAAACTTTAACTGCCGGAACAGCAATTCGGTCTTTCTCAGTAAAATCTCTAATTGATTTCACTTCCGGGTTAATCGTATTTAAATAGATCGGCGTATGATCTAAAGCTGCCAATGCTTTAACAGCGCCTTTGGATTTATCCCAAAGGATGATAAATGGTGCCACACCACCTGAAATGTAATCAACACTTCCTGAAAGTAAGGCATCATTGGCCGAAGCACCACTGCCTAAAGTCACCCACGAGGTCTTCACCATTCCTAAGTTAGCCCCTTTGGCGTTCTTCTCAATTAATCGTTTTTCTTCCACAACAATCAATGGCAAATATGCCAAACCGTATTGCTTGGCAATCCGGATCTCCTTCACCTCCGCTGCGCTAGTGGTAAAAAGCCCGGTAGTAAAAACAACGACCATTAAGAAAGCTAATAGTGTCTTTTTCATAACTACTCCTCCTATTTTTAAGTTCTAACTCAAATGAATCATTTGAAAATAAACAAGCTGAGTCAAACCCTTCCAAATCAGGATTTCGACTCAGCCTCCAGTCTTTCTGGTCAACCTCGTCCCAATAATTATGGTACATATTTAACGAGAATTGTTTCCTAGTATTTCAGTAAGAATTAAAATGTTTAGCTAACTAGTTCCTAATCGTCAAGGAGTAACAACCTTTTTGTAACTTATTTCAATCTTACCTTTTCATTCTTTTCGATTTGAACAACTTTACCATTTTGAATGATCAAAGTCACCGAACCGTAAGCAATCTCTGATAGCAAACCCAACAAACGTTGCAAATCTCCCTCCGATAACACACTTTCCGCTTTATGGGTTTCAATTTCAGCCACTTGCACCAACTCCTCCTCTTAGAATCATCCCCTAAATCAGCAATTTAAGCCTGTTGCTTTTCCATTGGGGATCAATAGCGGAATCAGTCCAGTTAAGATACTCAGAGATATTGACCTGGATAATAACATTATCTTGTTTAATCACCGTGATCGAACCATTTTTAACACTATTTAGCGCCTGTAAGACCGTTTGTTCAAAGATATTTCCATTACTGTGGTTTTTCTTTTTAACCATCGTCATTGTCGGTTCCCCCCTTTCCCATGATTTATAATTATATGTATTCCTATTTGTTTAATAATATTTAAGTGTAAAAAAAATACTACTATTCCGACTTGGCCACGCTTATATATAAGTAATCCTATATATTTGGTATGATTTTACATCGCCTCATTCAATTTGTCAATGCTTATTTTATGAAAAAACACGAGACCCAGTAACCAGATCTCGCGGCAATTTGTGTTTGTGAATTTGTCCCAAACCGCATCATTCCAAGAGCTACCCTTGTAAGATAGCTTTATTTATGTTAGATTAAATTTATTAGCCAAAGAGGAAGGAGTAGTCCAATGAACATCTCAACCCGCGGTCGATACGGTTTGCGAGCGTTGGCCGACATGACAATACACGCAGTCAATGGTCCTGTGGCTCTGCGTGTCATCGCCGAACGCCAAAATCTCTCTGAGTCCTATCTTGAACAAGTCTTTTCCAGCTTACGCAAAGCCGGTATCGTTCGCTCTGTCCGAGGAGCGCAAGGCGGCTATGAATTAAACCGGCCTGCGAACGAAATCTCCGTCGGCGAGATCTTAAGAGCACTGGAAGGGCCAATTACTCCGGTCTATTGCGTCGACGACTCATCTCCCGGCTCGGAATGTGAAATGGAAAAAACCTGTCTCACCCGGCCTTTTTGGGAAGAATTGCGCAATGTGGTCAACCGTTTTTTAGATGAGACCACCCTCCAGGACGTCATCGACAAAGCTCCCCGGGAATCCAATAAAGAACCCATGTTTTACATTTAACGTTCTAACGGCATTAAAAGCCCGGAAAGTCATCCGGGCTTTTATTTTTACAGATAATATTCGATTTGATCTCTGGTCTTAACAATAGGCGAAGGTTGGGCATTATAAACCTTGGAATAGGGCGGTACTGAATGGGTTAGCCAAACATTTCCGCCAATCTCCGAGTGATGGCCGATGACCGTATCGCCGCCCAATATGGTCGCCCCTGCATAAATCACCACATGATCCTGAATATCCGGATGGCGTTTTATCTTTTTAATCGGATTGCCGTCGGCATCCAGAGGAAAACTCTTAGCCCCTAACGTCACCCCTTGATAAATCTTCACATTTTTCCCGATGGTGCACGTTTCACCGATGACAACTCCGGTCCCATGGTCGATAAAGAACGACTCGCCGATCACCGCTCCAGGATGAATGTCAATCCCGGTGAGCTGATGGGCATACTCCGTCATAATCCTCGGGATCAAAGGGATATTCCATTCATACAACACATGGGCAATCCGGTAAATACTGATGGCCTCGGTCGCCGGATAACTCAAAAGAATCTCCTCCGTCGAACAGGCCGCCGGATCTCCTTTATAAGCAGCCTCAATATCTGTCTGTAACAGAGCGCGAATCTCCGGCAAGCGTTTTAGCAATTCAATCGTTATTTCGTCTGCCCTGTCCTCACATTGGGTGCAACCGGTTTGATTAACCTCACCACATTCCTGAATCAGAGCCAATTTAATTAAATTACTCAACTCCACTGCAGCCATGCGCATATTATTCCCGATCAAAATGTTCAGATGCGATTCATCGATGGAATGTTTTTCGTAGATCCCCGGAAAGAGCGCAGACCGCAATTGATGTAAAACAGTATACACTCTGTTTTTCCCTGCAAATCCGATGGTCTTTTCCTTAAAAAAATGCGTTTCATTGATGCGCTCCAGCTCTTTGGTAACCTGGGGTAACTCCTGGTTCAGCCATTGGTTTAAATCCATTACCGCCACCTCCGACTCCATGGCATTTCAATTTCAGTAACCCTTTTGATCACACTATATTTCAGTTAATTATAAGTAATTCCATCCACGGATTCAAGGATTACTGCAATTTCTCTTTTCGCCGGGCAACACCGCAAAACGAAAACGGGAGAATAATCCCCCGTTTTACAACATTTCACGGCAACCGAACGGATATGTTCATTAACCCTCTTGGAACAAAGCCGTTGACAAATAGCGTTCACCGGTGTCCGGTAAGACAACCACAATGGTCTTGCCTTTATTCTCAGGACGTTTGGCAATTTCTGTGGCCGCAAAGGCAGCCGCTCCTGAAGAAATCCCCACCAACAACCCTTCATTTTTAGCTAATAAACGGGATGTTTCAAAGGCTTCTTCATTTTTTACTCTAAACACTTCATCAATAATCGACCGGTTTAAAACATCGGGAACGAATCCGGCCCCAATCCCTTGAATCTTGTGAGGGCCCGGGTTGCCACCCGACAACACCGGTGAATCATTGGGTTCCACAGCAACAATTTTAATATTGGGATTCTTTTGCTTCAAGATTTCACCCACACCGGTAATAGTCCCTCCAGTTCCGACACCTGCAACAAAGATATCCACCTTTCCGTCGGTATCCCGCCAAATTTCTTCCGCTGTCGTTTTCCGATGAATCTCCGGGTTGGCCGGATTTTGGAACTGTTGCGGGATAAAGGAATTGGGGGTTTCGGCAGCGATTTCATTAGCTTTCTTAATAGCCCCTTTCATCCCCTCCGGACCGGGTGTTAATACCAATTCCGCCCCTAAAGCTTTTAACAGGTTTCGCCGTTCAATACTCATCGTTTCCGGCATCGTCAATAT
Organism: Bacillota bacterium; assembly: GCA_029776205.1. Lineage (GTDB taxonomy): Bacteria > Bacillota > UBA4882 > UBA8346 > UBA8346 > JAKOSX01. The sequence goes on from JAKOTQ010000015.1 coordinate 60,197, forward strand.
CAACCGATACCCACGGGCTGCCGAGACAAAGGCCAACGCGATCCCTGTATTTCCGCTCGTCGGTTCGATAATCACTGTATCTTTATTAATAAGTCCTTGCTCCTCAGCGGCTTTAATCATCGCATAACCAATCCGGTCCTTCACACTACCTCCGGGATTGAAATATTCGAGTTTAGCCACAACCGTCGCATCTAAATTCTGACTCCGGTTATAATTGGCCAATTCCAACAACGGTGTATTCCCGATAAGCTCCGTCAAATTTTTAGCTATTTTCGACATTTGAAACAACCTCCTTTTTAATTTCGTGTATTCCTATAAAAATACTTGGTTTATTTTATACATTATATTACTATGTATCTCAAAACTTGTCAATTCTATCCACAAAAACAATTTATAAAATTCATTCGGGTTGTAAATCTCCAATCAAATCCTCGGCCTCTTCCAAACCAACCGACAGCCGGATAAGCCGGTCAGTGATTCCCAGCCGTTCCCGTTCCGCTTTGGGAATGGCCGCATGGGACATTTTCACCGGATAGGAAAGGATCGATTCTACACCGCCTAAACTGACAGCCACCGACCATAACTTCACCTTTTTCATGATCTGCCGTGCCCGTTCGACTGTATCCGTTGCAAACGAAAGGACCGCTCCAAATCCAGCCGCTTGTTCTTTAAGAATGTGATGGCCGGGATGATCCGGAAGCCCCGGATAATAGACCTCAGCTACCCAAGGTTGCATCCTGAGCCATTGAGCGATCTCCAAGGCCGAACGTTGCTGCAGTTCCATCCGGGCACGCAAGGTTTTAATCCCTCGGAGCAGCAACCAACAATCCTGCGGGCCCAATACCGCTCCAAACCCATTCTGGACAAAATAGATGTCCTTCGCTAACTTCTCCGAATTGGTAATTACAGCTCCGCCGATCACATCGCTATGGCCGCCCAGAAACTTTGTCGCACTGTGAATCACGATGTCAACGCCCAAATCCAACGGCCGCTGGAAATAGGGAGACATAAAGGTATTGTCGATCATCGTGATTAAGTTATGCTCCCGGGCAATCTTGACTGCACCAACGATATCAGTGACTTTCAACAGGGGATTGGATGGCGATTCTAAAAACAACGCCCTCGTCGACGGCCGAATGGCTTCCCGAATATTGTCCAACCGGGTCATATCCACAAAAGTGGTTTCAATGCCGAATTTCGCAAAGAACCGGGTTAAAATACGGTAAGACCCTCCATAAATATCCTCCGTGGCAATAATGTGATCGCCTTGTTTTAAAATAGCCAATGCCGAAGATATGGCGGCCATCCCTGAGGCAAAAGCATAGGCATAGGTCCCATTTTCCAGCGCAGCTAAGGTCTTCTCCAAAGCCTCACGGGTAGGATTCCCCGAGCGGGAATAATCATATTTTCCGAAATGCTCCACATCGAACTGATGATAGGTCGAGGCCTGATATATCGGAATACTCAATGCGCCCGTATGCGGATCGATCTCATTTCCGTTATGCAATATCTTCGTCCCATATTTCATCCTTTTGCTCCTCCTGATATAGCCTGCTCCAGATCGCCGATAAGGTCGTCAATATGTTCAATACCTACCGAAAGACGGATCAAATCATCAGTTACCCCAATTTTCTGCCGTATCTCGGCCGGAATATCTCCATGGGTTTGCTTCATCGGGTAAGTGATCAGTGTCTCCACTCCACCCAAGCTTTCCGCATAAGTAATGACTTTGACCCGGTTAATAATCCGTTCCACCCAGGCAGCATCCGGAACCCGGAAAGAAAGCATAGCGCCAAATCCGTTACTTTGCTTGACTTGAATCTCCCGTCCCGGATGTCCGGGAAGCCCGGGATAATAGACCTGTTTCACATGAGGGTTTTTCACCAACCATTCGGCTATCGCAGCGGCATTTTGCTGCTGTTTTTCCATACGCAGGGATAGGGTTTTAATTCCACGCAACATCAACCAGCTGTCCTGTGGCCCCAGAACGTTACCGGTTGAATTTTGGATAAATCCGATCTTTTCGCTTAACTCCGGCCTGGCAGTGACCACCACACCGGATAAAACATCATTATGCCCGCCTAAATATTTGGTGCCGCTATGCACCACCACATCAGCACCCAACTCGATAGGACGTTGCAAATAGGGCGTCATAAAAGTATTATCCACTATCGTCAAAAGCCCTTTGGAGCGCGCCAAGGCACTGACTTTCGCCAGATCGGTGATTTTCATCAATGGATTGGTCGGCGTTTCAATCAATATTGCTTTGGTATGGCCAGGGATAATCGCTGCCTCAACGCTCTCAAGTTGGGTCATATCCACATAGTCGACAGTTATCCCCAATTGGCGGAAATTTCGCTCAAGAACACGATAAGTTCCTCCGTAAAGATCATCAGATACCAACAAATGATCGCCGTTGGAAAACATCATAAGTACCGTCGTAATAGCTCCCATCCCCGACGCAAAAGCAAATCCCCGGTCCCCCCCTTCCAAATCAGCCATGACGTTCTCCAACACCTGTCGGGTTGGATTCACCGTCCGGGAGTAATCGTAGCCGGTAGAAACACCAACGGCCGGGTGGCGAAACGTAGCCGTCTGATAGATGGGAGTGCTGATGGCTCCTGTAACAGAATCGGTACATAAACCGGCATGTGTAATCCTGGTTTCAATATTCATGATATACCTCCTATCCCCCTGTATAATAAAAACCTCTTCCCGAAGAAGGAGGAAGAGGTTTCATTTCATACGATACCCCTCTCATCTTTCAGGTTTCCCTGCCGGAATTGGCACCTGCGACTCCCAGGTTGCCGAAGGTTCATCGGGCCGTTCCCTCCCCTTCTCTTGATAAGAGTATACCCACGTAAAATATTCAATTTTGCAATTCCTATTAATCTCATGGAATTAATAATATTAGTGATGATTTTAACATATCCTGGTATGAACGTCAAGAAGGGAATAATTCGAGAAATTTTGAAACTCCCCATGGGATTTATGGTAAAATAGCAGAAGACAGCCGTCTATTGCGGCATTTTTGAAGCATTAAAGGAGATCGGCTATGGAAATCTATCTCGATAACAGCGCCACGACTCAACCTCTGGCTGAAGTCATCGCTTCGGTCAATCACATGATGGCAGAAAATTACGGCAATCCTTCCGCACTTCACCGTCGCGGTCTGGAAGCGGAACACGCCGTTAAAAAAGCCCGTTCCCAAGTTTCAGCTTTATTCAACACGGGCAACCACGATCTGATCTTTACATCCGGCGGGACCGAATCCAATAACTTAGCAATCTTCGGAAGCCTGGCCACAGCCAGGGATACATCAAGGCCTCTCGTGACCTCCAGTATCGAGCATCCTTCGGTGTTGAATATATTTAAACATTTAGAGAAAATCGGCCGGAAAGTCATTTATATTCGAACTGATCCTCAAGGATTCGTCGATCTTGAGGATCTAAAAAAAGCTCTCGATGAACATCCGGCCCTCGTCAGCATCATGACCGTTAACAATGAGATCGGCAGCATTCAACCGATCGCCGAAATTGCCCGGTTGATCGAAACCAGCGACAATAAACCGGTTTTCCATACCGATGCCGTTCAAGCTTTTGGAAAAATCCCGCTTCAGTCAACCGCCGTCGATCTGATGTCGGTCAGCGCCCATAAATTTCACGGACCGAAAGGGATCGGAGGTCTATTCGTTAAAAAAGGATTCCGTTTGGCTCCTATAATGTTCGGAGGAGGTCAGGAAACCAACCTCCGTCCGGGAACCGAAAACACCCCGGCCATCGTCGGAATGGGCACCGCTGCCGCTTGGGCAGAATCCCATCTCTCCGAAAATATGGACAAACTCAATCAATTAAAAGCTTACCTAATCAACGGCGTCACCAACGAAATACCCGGCGTCCGGATTAACAGCCCGGTATCACCTCGGTTCGCGCCGCATATCTTAAGCATTTCCTTTAAAGGCATTCGGGGCGAAGTATTACTTCATTCCCTGGAACAAGACGGCATTTACGTTGCAACCCGGTCCGCGTGTTCCTCCAAAAAGAAAAGCCGAAATCATGTCCTGGATGCCTTGCAATTAACTCCCGACGAAGCGGAAGGCACCATCCGCATCAGTTTCAGCAGTTTTAATCGCCAGGAGGAACTGGATTACGTTATTGAAAAGATGAAACACCATGTAGCTTCAATTCGCCGGATCACCGGATGGAGGGGATAAGTATGGATCAAGTCATTATTGTCCGTTATGGAGAAATCAGCCTGAAAGGACGAAACCGGGGATTCTTTGAAGATAAACTCGTTGACAATCTAAGACTTCGCTTACAGGAGTACCCCAATCTCTCTTTTTATAAACGTGACAGCCGGATTTATATTGAACTCAACGGTACTCCGGCTGAACCGGTCCTTACCAAAGCCGCTGTCGTGTTCGGAGTGGTTTCGCTCAGTTTAGCCACCCGTTGCAGTACCCGGTTCGAAGAAATTACTGCTGTCGCTGTGGCAGAAACCGAAAACGCCCTGAAACGGGAAAAAATCAAAACCTTTAAAGCCCAAGCCAAACGAGGCGATAAAAAATATCCCCTGGACTCCCAGGAGATCGGCAGAGAAATCGGCGCCTGTATCTTACGGCATTTTGACGGTCAATTGACAGTAGACGTCCACCATCCGGATCTCACCGTTTATGTCGAAGTCCGGGATTATGCCTATGTCTATTCTCAAAAAGTCCCGGGATACGGCGGGCTTCCCTACGGCACCAGCGGCAAAGGGTTACTCTTACTTTCCGGAGGAATTGACAGTCCCGTCGCCGGCTGGATGATGGCCAAACGAGGCTTAATGTTAGAAGCCATCCATTTTCACAGCTACCCCTTTACCAGCGAACGGGCCAAAGAAAAAGTGGAAGAACTAGCCCGGATATTAAGCCTTTATTGCCGGCGTATCAAGTTGTACCATATTAACTTGTTGGAAATTCAAACAGCCATCCGGGAGAAGTGCCCTGAAGAATTATTCACCATCCTCTCCCGCCGTTTTATGATGTTTATCGCCGCCCGGGTTGCAGCCCACAACCATTGTGAGGCTCTGATCACCGGTGAAAACATCTCTCAAGTAGCCAGTCAAACTCTGCAAAGCCTCCATGTAACCAATGCCGCTGTGGATATCCCGGTCTTCCGGCCATTGATCGCTATGGACAAAATGGACATCATCAATATAGCCGAAAAAATCGGAACTTACGAAACATCGATACTCCCATACGAGGACTGTTGCACCGTCTTCCTGCCTAAAAACCCGGCGACTAAACCCCGCTTGGATAAGGTGCTCACCTACGAATCAGCTTTAGATAAAGAAGCCTTGATCAAAAATGCCTTAGACGGATTAGAATGTAAAACCATTACACCCTAACAAAAGCTTATTTTCACATCATCCCGACGGTTTTAGCCATTGGCTGAAACCGTTTTTTTCATATTTTAACTTGACAGAAAATCCCCAACATGGTAAAGTCTACTCAATTACAATTATTCCTGTATGTTTACTAGGATTAAAAGGAGGAACGAAACTATGTCCAAAAAACGATTGATTTTAGCATTAACCATCATATTTTCCATCGCCGGTTCAGTGTTGGCGGCCCCTGCAGGGACGGTAAAGATCGGCCTCTCCGCACCGATCACCGGCAATCTCGCCGAATATGGCGAGAATTTCAAATACTCCGTTCTCATGGCTGCCGACAAGATCAATGCCAACGGCGGCATCAGAGGACGGAAATTAGTCGTTGACATTCAAGACAGTAAAGGCGATCCCAAAGAGGCAGCCTTAATTGCCCAAAAATTCGTCCAAGATCAAGAGATTCTCGCCACCATCGGTGAATTTTCCAGCACCAGCAGCTTAGCTGCAGCTCCTATTTATGAACGGTACGGCTTAGTCCAATTGTCTCCAACCGCTTCCCATCCGGACTTTGCCAAAGCTGGCCAGTATATGTTCGGAATTATCGGTACGCAAGATGCGGAAGGCCCATTTAATGCCAAATATATCGCCAAAAAGTACTTAAAGCTCAAATCGGTTGCTGCCATCTATGTGAATAATGACTGGGGGTTAGTCACCAAAGACCGCTTCATCGAGGCCGCCCGGGGCGAAGGCATAAAAGTCACCAGCCAACAACCATTTTTTGAAACCGAAAAAGATTTTAACGCCGTACTGACCAAGATCCGGGCCACCAATCCGGAGGGCATCTTTATCGCAGCCATGTACAACGAAGCAGCACTCATCTGCCGGCAGATCAAAAAATTAGGCTGGAACGTTAAATTGATGGCTCCCAGTTCCGTATTTTCAGAAAAATTGCTGGAAATCGGCGGCGAAGCCGTTGAAGGATTGGCAACCAACACCTTTTTCGCTCTCACCGACCCAGACCCTAAGGTCCAGGTCTATATCAACGAATTTCGAAAACGGGCTGGCCGGAATCCCAATCTTCATGCTGCCAGTGCTTACGATTCAGCCCTTCTTCTGGCCGAAGCTATTCGTAAAGCAGGGTTTAACCGCAAAGCTATCCGCGACCAACTGGCTCAGACGAAGAATTTCCCCGGAATTACCGGAAAGATCACCTTCACTCCGGTCGGCGACGTAGTCCGCAAATATAAAATTTTAGTCGTTGAAAACGGCCAATGGGTCGTCAAGAAAGACTATACCCAATAACCATATCACTGACTATGACCTTTCAGCCATGAAAACCCTACTCACCAACTGCAAAAGAGGGAAAACACATGTTTTGGTTACAACAAATATTCAACGGTATCACTCAAGGTTCGATTTATGCTTTGATGGCCATTGGCTATTCGATTATCCTGGGAATTATCGGACTCGTTACCTTCGTCCATGGCGAAGTCATCATGATTGGCGCTTTTGCCGGTTTCTTTATGGTCACATTCCTAAAGGCCAACTTCTTTCTGGCGGTACTGGCAGGTTTCGCAGCCTCTTGGCTATTAGGAATCATTATCGAAAGGGTCTGCTACCGCCCTTTTCGAAGCGGGCCGCGGGAGATCGCCCTAATTGCGACCATCGGCCTATCCATCTTGCTGCGCAGCTTAAGTCAGGTGACTTTCGGCACTGAACAGAAACTGATGCCCGATTTATTGAATAGCCATTTTATACCCCTGGGCCAAATTCGGATAACCAATATCCAGCTATTGATCATCTTTACCGTTTTTATCCTTGCCCTTTTACTCCATCAGTTTTTTTACAAGACGAAAACCGGGATTGCTTTACGTGCGGTATCCATGAATAAACAGGCTGCAGCTTTATTGGGAGTCCACGTCAACCGGACCATTCTGTTGGGAAATGCTCTGGGGTGCGCCCTGGGGGGAGTTTCCGGCGTACTACTGGGGATCTACTACAACTCTGTTCATCCTGTCATGGGAGCCAGCGTTGCCATGAAAGCCTTTACAGCCACTGTATTCGGAGGCATCGGCAGCATCCCTGGCGCCGCTTTAGGCGGGATCTTATTAGGAATTTTCGAAAACCTGGGAGTAGCCATCTTTTCATCCGGTTATCGGGATATTATTTCCTTCAGCATTTTGATCCTCATTCTCTTAATCAGGCCGCAGGGAATTTTGGGACGAAAGGAGTTGGAACGCTGATGGCCTCTTTCAAACAGAAACTAGTTTATTTCCTATCAGCTATCGCTCTCCTCATGTTTCCATGGTTTATTCAAAATGACTATTGGCTCCGAGTCGCAATTATGATTGGGCTTTACATCATCTTAGCCAGCAGCTTGAACCTGATCAACGGCTATACCGGCCAATTCAATATTGGCCATGCCGGATTTTACTGCATCGGAGCCTATACCGCTGCCATCCTGGCAACCCGCTATCATTTCAGTTTTTGGCTATTACTCCCGTTATCCGGGATCGTAGCGGCATTATTCAGCATTTTGATCGGTTTAGCCACATTAAGGCTGAAGGGGATTTATTTTTCGATGACTACCTTAGGCTTCTCGGAGATCATCCGGTTAACCGTACTTAACTGGGCCTCCTTAACCCGGGGACCCATGGGAATTCCCGGAATTCCCCTTCCGGAACTCTTCGGTTTTCATCTTGCCTCCAATCGCCATTTTTACTATATCGTGTTAGCTTTAACAGGGATCATGCTTTTCTTATCCAAACGGGTCATCAGCTCCCGTATTGGCCGGGCCTGGATCGCTATCCGGGAAGATGAAGACGCCGCCAGGGCTATGGGAGTTGAAACCTTTCGATACAAACTTTACAATCTCATCTTCGGCACCTTTTGGGCAGGAGTCGCCGGATGTTTTTACGCCTTTTTCACCAGTTTTATCAGTGCAGACAGTTTCACATTGGATGAGGGCTTTTCGATTTTGGCCATGGTTCTCGTCGGCGGCCAGGGAAATCTGATCGGTCCGGTCATCGGCGCCGCTTCATTGACTATTCTTCCAGAGATCTTTCGAAACATGGCCCAATTACGGTTAGTGATCTTCGGAGCAGCGATTCTAATCATGATTTACCTCCGTCCGCAGGGTTTAGCCGGAAGTAGCATCCTTTCTCAAAAATATCACTACCCGAAAATCCAACGGCATTCACCGCCCAAACACCAAGGCCAGCAGGAGGTATCCCCATGACCGCCATATTACAAACCGCCAATCTCAGTAAATCCTTCGGGGGATTACACGCCGTTGAAGCCGTTAACCTCGAAGTTGAACGCGGCCATATCCATGGAATTATCGGCCCTAACGGCGCCGGAAAGACCACTCTTTTTAACCTTTTGACCGGTACCTACACACCGAGCCGCGGGGAGATTTATTTTAATGGTTTATCCATTACCCGCCTGTCTCCGGAAAGAATAGCCCGTTTGGGCATTGCCCGCACTTTCCAAAATATTAAATTATTTAAATACATGTCGGTTTTGGATAATGTAAAGATCGGTTTCCATACCCAAACCGAAACATCATTTTGGGATGCTTTTTTTCATACCTCTCGCTTTCACCGGGACGAAAGAATCGCTGCCCAAAAGGGATTTGAAATTTTAACCCGGGTAGGCCTCGCCAAGCATGCCGATGATCTGGCTTCCAATCTACCCTATGGGACTCAACGCAAATTGGAAATTGCCCGAGCCCTTGCGACCCAGCCCCAATTGCTTTTGCTGGACGAACCAGCCGCTGGCATGAATCCTGCCGAAACGGCCGAACTGATCGACTTTATCCGCAAGCTCAATCAGGAAGGCTTGACAATAATCATCATTGAGCACGATATGAAATTAATCATGAACCTTTGCCACCGGATCACCGTCATTCACCACGGCGAAAAGATCTTTGAAGGAACTCCGGTAGAAGTTCAAAACCATCCCGGCGTTATTGAAGCATATTTAGGCAAAGGCCGTCTTAATCCATCGGCCGTATAGGAGGCGAATCTCAATGCTATTTGTCGATAATCTCCATGTTCATTATGGATTGCAACATGCCTTGAAAGGTATATCCTTTACAGTTCAACCCAAAGAAATCGTGACGCTGATCGGCGCCAACGGCGCAGGGAAAACCAGCATTGTGATGGCTATTTCCAACCTCATCCGAAAATCAGCTGGATCCATTAAGTTCTTGGGGCAAGATATCACCCAATCCGAACCCAGCGATATCGTTAAACAAGGGATTTGCCATATCCCAGAGGGACGGCTGATTTTTCCCTATTTAACCGTCGAAGAAAACCTGATCTTAGGCGATTTCGGCAACACTAGCGCCAATCCGAATCGGTTAAATGAAAATTTAGATCAGGTTTATCAATTGTTTCCCCGGCTGAAGGAACGGCGCAAGCAAAACGGCGGTACCCTTTCCGGTGGCGAACAACAGATGTTAGCTATCGGCCGTGGCCTTATGCTGGACCCGAAATTAATTATGCTGGACGAACCTTCTTTAGGCTTGGCCCCGATCATCGTCGAACAAATCTTCGAACTTATCCTGAAAATCCGCGATTGGGGAAAGACCATTTTACTCATCGAGCAAAATGCAAAAATGGCATTGGAAATCGCCGATCGTGGATTAGTCATCGAAAACGGCATAGTATCATTAAGCGGCAACGCTGCAACCTTAGCCAATGATCCCGGCGTTATCGCCGCTTATCTTGGAATATAAAATTATGGAGGAATCATTATGCCCATTAAAAATGTAAACACCATTAATGAACCCCAAGTTGACGAAGTCCGGTCCGCCATCGAACACCGCGCCACCTGGTTCTATTTATTGCTGGATGAAGCGAGAAAACGGGGACTTGATTGGGAAGATTTTGCCCGTCAAGCCATCTTCCGCTGCGGTTGCTTTCATGGAAAAGTTAAATATAGTGATGCCGCCAACTTAGCCCAATTTTCTGAAAAATTTGCCAATCCTCTCTACGCTAAAATCTTTGAAATGAATATTAAGGAATTGACCGATCACCGATTCGTGGTCGAATTCAACTATTGCCCTCTGGTCAATGCTTGGCAGAAACTCACCGACAACGAAGCTGAAATCGATCAACTATGCGATATTGCGATGGAGGGTGATCGCGGCATCATCAACAGCCTTCCCGGCTATAGTATGGAACTGGCAGATACTATCGCCAAAGGCGGCCCCTGCTGCCGCATCATTATTACCAAAGAATAGAAAAGCCCCGGTTTGGAAACCGGGGCTTCATTATAAATGAGCATTACTTATTTAATACTGCATTCATGCTACCCGACCGAAATCCATCCAGGTCCAACGTGACATAGACAAATCCCAACCGGTGCAGCTCCTCGGAGATCAAGCGGCGCTCAGCCCATGCTTTATCCAGTTGGGACTGGCCGATTTCCACCCGGGCGATGGGAAAATGATCTCTCACTCTGAACTCGGTAAAACCTAACTGGATCAAAAAGCGCTCCGCTTCATCAATCCGTTGTAAAGCTTCAGGCGTAATGCTTTGTCCGTAAGGAATCCGCGATGCCAGACAAGCATAAGCCGGTTTATCCCAGACCGGCAGTTCCAATTGCCGGGCCAATGCCCGGATCTCCGCTTTCGTCAACCCTGCTTCCTGCAATGGACTGCGTACTCCCATTTCACAAGCTGCCCGATGTCCCGGCCGGTGATCTCCCAAATCATCTACATTGGCACCGTCAAGCACAGCCTCAAAACCGTTTTCCGCCTTTATCCGTAGCAATTCCTTAAACAATGCGGACTTACAATAATAACACCGGTCCGGAGTATTGGCCACAAATTGGGCATCTTCAAATTCGTCAGTCTCGATGATCTGATGTTTCATCCCCAGCTGGCGGGCTAAGGTCACCGCTTCATCCAATTGCTGCCGGGGATAAGTCGGCGAAACCGCAGTCACTGCCAAGGCCCGTTCTCCCAGTACCTGATGGGTAACGAAGGCCAGGAGACTACTGTCCACACCCCCCGAATAAGCGACAACCGCTCCGTCTAATCCGCCAAGGATCTCTTTTAACTTGCTCAGTTTAATATCCAATGCCATGATACCCAGTTCTCCTTCGATCTAAGGTTTCAAACTCCTATCATAATATCTTCTAAATTATACCACATCAACTATTTTAGGCAATTACCGTTTCCACCGTACAAAGTACTTTGCATTCTGCTCAAGAAAAGCCTTGGAAATAGTAATCACTTTCCCGTCATCCGTCTTATCCTCTTCCCCAATCGGAATCGGGTTACAGCCAAATCGCACCTTTTCAAGCTGATCAATTTTGAACCGGTTACCACAGTTATTACAGACGAGCTCATTCCCTTGCTGTGTATAAAAACCTCGACCAGAATCAAAGCAAACCTGGCAAGTATTGAGCGCCGTTCGAATAGTACCGTCCGACGCTTTCACCGCAATGACCTCCATATTGATCTTCCCTGCCTTATAGGGATAGAACTTTGCTTTTGAAGTAACCTGGCTCTTGATTATTTTAATGCCCCATGTTTCCTTGGCCCGAATCTCATCATTGCTCCAAAAGCTCCCTAAACCAATTAACACTGCTAAAGCCATCACCACCAACCCGGTTTTCTGAAATCCTCTCATACTATCCCTCCTACTCGGATACATGAACCTAATTACTACCAATTTACCGTGAAATTATGAAGATTATATGAAATTCTTTAGCTTAATTTTGAGAAAACGTAGTGCCTTTTGAATTTGGACAAATTTCATAGGTTCATTAAAAACTCGTTATGCTTCTCTTTATTGATCTCACTCATGCAGCCATGATCTTCAGCATAATTGACCTGGAAACCGGAGCCACCGCTTTTTAGGCAAGATGAATTCTCCACGAGTTAAACCCCGGATTAAGGAAAGACTAATCCCGGAGGTGACAATAACGATGGGAACCAAAGAGAACAGTTCCAGGGATAACTCAAAGAAGACCTCTTCCATAATGGCTGAGTTCCAGGCCAAACTTTATGAAAGCACCATCGAGGCAACCCGGGACTTCAGTGTTATTTACCGCGAAGATCAAAAAAAAGAGGCCTCTGGCCAAAACCCGGAGACCGAAAACTATCAAGAAACCCGCTAAAAAAGGACCCTTCGGTCCTTTTTAATTCGATTGATTGCTTTGATTTTGATGATTCGAGAGAAAATCCAAACGCATCTGCAGCTGTTCTACATGGCGCTGCATATCCTCAGCCATACTTTGAAACATTTGTTGGACAGCCTGATCCTGCCCATGGGTGGCAAACATCTGATAATCTCCCAATAAATCTTGGGCTTTAGCCGAAGCCTGTTTTAATGCTGCTTGTACATTTTCTTCTGCCATCCTCATCATTACCCTTTCGGATTAAAAATGATCGCAACTAAAAACGCAAAAACAATCGCTGCTGTAATACCGGTACTGGTTAACTCGAACATCCCGGTTAAAACCCCCAGAACCCCTTTGGAAGCCGCCTCGCTGATCGCCCCTTTTGCTAAAGCATTCCCAAAACTTAAAATCGGCATACTTGCTCCGGCCCCGGCAAATTTGATTAACCGTTCATAAAGACCGAAACCTCCCAAAATACCGCCTATAACCACCATGCCCGTAAGAATATGCCCCATCGTAAATTTGGTAGTGTCATAAATGATTTGGCCAATCAGGCAAATCAATCCGCCGACCAAAAACGCTTTCAGATACATCATCGGTTTCACCTCATTTCCAGACTGACGGCATGAGCAATACAGGGAATATTCTCCCCCTGCATACTCGAAGTCGGGCTAAGAAGAGCACCAGTGGCTACGAATAATACCCGGCGAAGTTCCCGGCGGCACAAACGTTTATAAATGTTGCTATAGGCAATCACTGCCGAACAGGCACAGCCGCTGCCGCCGGCTTGAATTTGCTCCGGCCGGGGTATCCCGTCATAAATTAATACGCCGCAATCCTGGTAATTCGAAGAAATGTCAAAACCGCCGGTTTCAGTGACCCATTTTACCGTTAACTCATAACCGACCGCCCCCAAATCACCAGTGAGAATCAAATCATAGTCTTTCGGAGTCCGTCCGGTATCGGCAAAATGTTGAATAATAGTCGAGGCTGCTGCTGGCGCCATCGCCGCTCCCATATTGAGCGGATCTTTGCAACCCATATCAACCACTTCACCGACTGTAGCATGAGTAATCACCGGACCTTCTCCACTGACCGAGATGATCGCTGCCCCGGCTCCGGTCACAGTCCGCTGGGCAAAAGGTTTCCGCTTGATACCGTATTCCGTCGGATAACGATATTGGCGCTCCGCTGAATCAAAATGACTGGATGCAGCCGTCATCACCAGATTGCAAAACCCGCCGTCGATCAACACCGAACCCATGATCAACCCTTCTACTGCCGTCGAACAGGCACCATAAATTCCAAAAAAGGGTATCCCCAAGTCTAATGCCGAAAATTCGGCCGTGATCATCTGATTGAGCAAATCCCCTGCCAAAAAATATTCAATATGCTCCGGAGGAGTTTGGATCTTCTGCATCGCCTGATAGCAGGCTGCCAACATCATTTTACGCTCTGCCTTTTCAAAACTGCTTTCCCCGGCTAACGCTTCATCAAAAATGTGATCAAAATCATCTTTAAACCGGCTGTCCCGTTCAAAAGGCCCCACCACGGTTCCGGTACTGATAATTACCGGAGGATTGGCAAAATAAAATGAATGTTTTCCTAGCTTCTTGGTCAACAGATCTCCCTCTTTTAACAGTTCATAATACATAGTTCACAGTATTCAGGAATTAGGAAACAGGAGGCAGGAGATAGTTGATGGACAGCTATCCAGTTTCAAGTTCCCAGCCCCGGATTTGCCAATTACGTGGACACTACATCTAAATCTACAGTTTTCGGTGCGTAGTTCCCGCAACTGACTACTGACTGCTGACTACTGAAAGATCGCATGAATCAGTCCCACAAAAAAGGCAGTGACAACACCATAGGTGATGACCGAACCGGCAAGCATAAACATTTTGCTCCCAATCCCCTGAACTAATCCTTCCTTCTTGAATTCCAAAGCTGCCGAAACCATGGAATTGGCAAACCCGGTTACAGGTACAGCCAGTCCGGCGCCGGCATAAACGGCCAGTTTGTCAAAGTATCCAAGCCCGGTCAGTAAGGCCCCAATAAAGATCACGGTGGCAACTGCCGGATTACCGGCTTCTTCCGGAGATAGGTGCATCACAACCGTGTAAAAATCGATTAAGGCTTGGCCAACGATGCAGACGATACCTCCGCTCAAGAAAGCTTGCCATGCATTTTTAGCTACATTCGGTTTGGGATTGGTTTTTTGGACCAGCTTCTGATACTTTTGTTGAGTGCTGTTCAGTTTTGATTGTTTCCCCATCACACAATCCCCTTGTTAAAAAGTTAATTGCCTGTGGATAACTATGTGGAAACTCTGGATAACTCCCGTATTTTAAAGGGTTCTTGTGTAAAACTCAAGCTAAATGCTAAATTCCACAAACACTCGTCTTGCCGCCAATTTCGATGATTAAGACTTTTTACATTTTCAATTTTCCCCAAGCAATTTATGTTCACTTAACAGATTATCCCCAAAATTCCAACAATCCATTACTGTTTTCTGTGAAAAACTAGCCGAGATATGAGTTTAACTCTAAAAAAATGAGCCGTCTCGCACAAAAAAGCAAAACGACTCTCACTTCTTCAATTGACCATTCTTTATGCTTTACACGCCTTAACCTTCTTGATCCGGCGCTCTTCAACTTCCTCGACCTTGAAAACAACCTTCGGTAACTCAATCACCGGCTGTTCCCCTTCCTCGGGTATCCGGCCCAATTCCCCGATAAGGAATCCACCTAAAGTGTCAAAATCTTCCGTTGGCAGATCGAGATTGAGTATTTTATTGACTTCGTCTAAGCTGATGCATCCTTCCATCAGGAACGTGTTTTCATCCAACTTTTCATATTCGGCCACTTCTTCATCATGTTCATCGAAGATATTGCCGACGATCTCTTCCAACAAATCTTCAATGGTAACGATTCCCGCAGTCCCGCCATACTCGTCCACAATGATAGCCATATGCGTCTTCTGGCGCTGCAACTCCCGGAGGAGCTCATTATTCTTTTTAGAAGCCGGGACAAAATAGGGTTTACGCATAATATCGGCCAATTTAATTTCATTGATCTTCCCGCCTTTAAGATACGGAAGCAAATCCTGAATATGCAAAATCCCCACAATATTGTCAATGGTCTCTTCATAAACCGGAAGTCTGGAAAATCGCTCCGAAATCGCCGTTTCCACGATCTCTTCCGGGGTCGCATCAATCGGAAGGGAAACCAGGTCTGTACGATGAGTCATGATCTCCGAAACCATAGTGTCATCCAGCTCAAAAATATTGTCGATCATCTCTTTCTCAGTGGTTAAGATGACCCCTTTTTCCTGTCCCACATCGACCATCAACCGGATCTCTTCTTCCGTAATCTTCTCATCTTCGGTATTGGGATTAATCCCAAAGCACCGGATAATCACGTTGGTCGACAAACTTAACAGTCTCACAAAGGGACTGGCGATTTTATTAATAAGGCTCAATAAACTAATAGCCGATCGGGAAATCGGTTCCGGATACTGCATAGCAATGCGTTTGGGAACCAATTCTCCCAAGACTAATGAAAAATAGGACAACAAGATCGTGATGATAATGACCGAAATCACATTGAGCACCGCCGGCTTGAGCGGAACTCCGAGCTCAACTAGCATCCTGGTCATCTCATCGGCAAAACTTTGAGAAGCCACGGCACTAGCCATCAATCCCGACAATGTAACTCCGACCTGAATCGTAGCCAAAAATCGGCTGGGTTCGCTGATCAGGTTGTACAACAACCGGGCTTTCTTATCGCCTTCCTCCGCCTTACGGCGTACCTTTTGGTCATTCAATGAAATAATGGCAATCTCAGACGCTGCGAAGAACGCATTCACTAGAATTAAGAAGAATAAGAAAAAGGCCTGAACTAACATACTACCGTCCGAATCCATCGTCACCCGTTCCTTTCAAAAAAATAAAAGACTTTAAACAGTCCACAAAGGACTGTTAAAGTCTTCCGTTTCAGATTGCTTTATATGAGTTAAACTCGGTAGGTCATCCATTTCCATTCACCAGATAAACTAATACTGAAATCAATAATATCCGATCTAGCATCTTTTGTCAAGAAGCCCTGCATACGCTCCCATCCCGAACCATCATTTCCCAAAAGTATGATATTTCATAGACTATCCACGATAACAGAGTTCTATACCCTTGCAATAATTAATGCCTTCGGTTGACCAAATAGACTGCAGCCATAGCGAGTACGCCTCCCAACAGGGTTGACACCTTGGGAACTTCATGAAGCAGCTGCCAACTGACAAAAACCGCAAAGACCGGAACCAGGTACATAAAAACGCTGGTTGGCCCCGCTCCCAACTTTCTGGAGCCCAGGAAAAAAATAGAGTTAGCAAAGGTCGTAGAAAAAACTGCGAGATAAAAGATATTCCACCAAAATACCGGCGGGTATTGAAAGACCTCTATAACCGGATAACGTAAGGCCAACCCCAAATCCAGTACGGACGCAAAACCATATAGGTAAAAACTGTACACAAAAGTGGAGACCTCTTTTCCCTGCGCCTTCTGGCTGGTTACCGTCAAAGCCGCCCAAACCAGAGCGCCCAGCAAGAAAAGAAGATTCCCGCTTTTAACCAAGTCACCGGCATCCAAATGTCCAAGGTCCAGAATAATGGCTCCTCCGGCCAAACCTAGCAACAGTCCGAGGATTTCCTTCTTTCCAACTTTTCGACCAAACAGGAGTGCCGAGAGTAAAAAGGTGAACATGGGGCTTAAGGTCGTTACTAACAGGCTTCCTACTCCGGCAGCTCCATAACGAAGGCCTGCAAAAAACACTTCGTTATAGCCGACTAGAAAAACTGCCGAAAGAAAGATCAGGCCCAACGCCTTCAAACTCACGCGTAAACTCTCTTTGGTCCACAGAATAATCGGAATAAACGAAATAAACGTCACAAAAAACCGCCAAAAGACCAACACCTCTGCAGCAGCCATTCCGGCAATAATCTTCGCCGATGTCCAACTGGCTCCCCAGGCTGCCATCGCCACGCTCATCATCACAGCAAATCCAATATGTGCCCCGCTATCCGCCTGCTTCGTCTTAATAATCATCCACTACCTCCGCCCCAGGACCTGTCTTGTGTTTTTAAGATACAGTATAAATCATTATAGCAATAAATGGAATATCGACAATAATGAAACTCCGATCCGCTCATCATGACAAGTATTTGTAGTAATTTGGTTGTAAATTGGTCGCAAACAGTTGAAAAATACTTAATTTAAGCAGCAAAAAAGGCCTCGCGAAGGTCTCGCAAAGCCTTGTCATTTCAAATGGTGGACCACATAGGACTCGAACCTATGGCCCGCTGATTAAGAGTCAGCTGCTCTACCAACTGAGCTAGTGGTCCATATGATCACGTTACTTAACTATTGGGAAATTTATAAAGTACTCACCTATTTTTTAATAGGAAAATAAATAAAAAACACTGGTGGCGGTGACTGGGATCGAACCAGTGACACTGCGGGTATGAACCGCATGCTCGTACCAACTGAGCTACACCGCCATCAATAACGCATTAGTAATTATAATATAAACCTCGATTCAAATCAATAGGTAATTTTCATTCTTCGAAAGAAAAGTCGTGGTAAAGATGGAAAAGGTATTGGTTCGAGGTTCTGGGCCATTATAGGAAACAGGCGTCAGGAGTTGATAGTTAGAAAACGGAAGTCAGAAGAAAACTAAAATCCACTCACGCCTCACGCCGCATGCCTAAACCATGTACTGTGAACTATGTACCGTGTACCAGAAAAAGAACTGTCGACTGTCAACTGACAACTGTCAGCTGTTCTTTTCTTTAACCACCCGATCAAATATTTCAAAATACTCCGCAAAGGTTTTGGCGGTACATTCGGGATTAGCGATGGTGATACCATCCGCCCGCAGGCCGATTAAGGCAAAGGCCATGGCCATCCGATGATCGTCATAGGTCTCAACCACCGTGGGCTGCGGCATTCCGGGATAAATGATCAAGCCGTTACCGGTTTCCTCAACCCGAATTCCCATTTTAGTCAGCTCGGTCACAATGGCTTGCAACCGGTTGGATTCATGGTGTTTGATGATGGCCACGTTCCGAATAACCGTCGGCCCTTCGGCAAAGGGCGCCATCGCGGCTACCGTCATGGTCTGATCCGGCATATCCCCCAGATCCAGATCAATCCCAGGGAATTTTCGGTTTTCAGGGCCGATCACCTTGACCCCCTCTTCGGTTTCAGCGACAGTTGCTCCCAATTGCTTTAAAACCTCTAAAAACCGGATATCTCCTTGCAATGATTGAAGCGAGCTTCCCCGGACCGTCACAGAGCCGCCGGTCAACACGGCCATTGCCCAGAAATAACAGGCATTGGAAAGATCCGGCTCAATCCAGTAATCTATCCCCCGATAATGTTGGCCTTGAGGGATCTCAAACCGCCGGTATCCGTCATTTACGACCCGGACCCCAAAATCCTGCATCATCCGGATGGTCATATCCACATAAGGTTTAGCTGCCACTTCCCCATTGATTTCAATATGTAACGTTTCCGGGCCGTTGCATCCGCTTAATAACAGGGCACTCAAAAACTGACTACTGATATTGGCCTCTAGCGTAACCCGTTCTCCCCGAAACCCGGTTCCCCGAATCCGGTATGGTAAAGAAAAAGGAGACTCCAAATATTCAAATTTAGCGCCGAGTGCCGTCAAACTATCGATCAAAGGTTTCATCGGCCTGGCTTTCATCTGAGGCGAAGCGTCGACTATAAATTCGCCTTCACTGAGAGCGAGCATTGCCGTTAAAAAACGGGCTGCAGTCCCGGCGCTGCCTACGTGAATCACCGCTTTTCGATTAGGGACTTTTCCTCCCAAACCGTATACTTTCACCTGACGCAGCTCAGGATCGGCCTCTGTTCGAAAACCCAATTTTCTTAAACATTCAATAAAATGCCGGCCGTCATCGCTCAATGATACATTAGACAATAACACCGGACGATCGGATAAAGCCGCCAGCAACAAAGCCCGGTTGGTCATACTTTTAGACCCGGGAATCTCGACGGTCGTATGAATCGATGTCGTCCTTTTAGGAACGGTGTAACTTGAACCCACAGGTTTCAATCCGCCTCTCCTAAACAATCCCCCGTAAAGAGGGCTTGTCATTATTTCCTACAATTATTGTAAGATATATCGACCCTCTTTGACAATGCGTTTTCCCTAAATATCAGGTTAACACTCTCCCAGCAAAACCGGCCTAGGATACTCTTCGCCGGAAGGCCCGCCGAGTCGACCATCCCATCAGTCCATACATCAAGCAATATCCTAAAAGCCCTTCCCAGATCCATACTCCGCCAAGAAATACTAATCCGTCACCGACAAGCCCTTCGATCCGAAAAAAATATCGGATGGCCAAAAGAAGCATCCCTAAAATAATCCGAGTTGCCCGATCCAACGGCCCTATATTTTGCCCAATATCCCTCATCGACATCCCCCGAAGGTAGTATATTCAAAAAAGAAAAACGGATGATTGCTCATCCGTTTTATCGTGATTCTCTTGATGCCTTTTTATTACTTATTCATCTTTATTTTTACAGTATTCCACCATCTGTTTTGCCGCTTTCTTCCCGGCACCCATGGCTGCAATAACCGTCGCCGCACCGGTCACAATATCTCCGCCAGCAAAAACTCCTGGAATGCTGGTAGCCAACGTCTCCGGATCAACATCAATATAACCCCGGCTATTCAATGCCAAGTCTCCGGTGTTCTTCAATAGTATCGGATTGGGCCCTTGCCCAATGGCCACGATCACATTATCCACCGGAAATTGAAACTCAGAACCCGGTTTCACTACCGGACGGCGGCGGCCGCTGGCATCCGGTTCTCCCAACTCCATCTGGACACATTCCATGGCCATCACTTCACCGGCTTCGTTTCCGATGATCCGGACAGGATTGGTTAACAGTTTAAAGATAACACCCTCTTCTTCAGCGTTTTCGATCTCTTCATGACGAGCCGGCATCTCCTCTGCCGAACGCCGGTAAACGATATAAACTTCCTTCGCACCCAGCCGCAGAGAGGTCCGTGCCGCATCCATCGCCACATTTCCGGCACCGACAACCGCCACCCGTTCACCGATCCGGACCGGTGTATCATATTCCGGAAAACGGTATGCTTTCATCAAGTTCACCCGGGTTAAAAACTCATTGGCGGAATAAACACCGTTGAGATTTTCACCGGGAATATTTAAGAAATAGGGCAAACCGGCACCGGTTCCAATGAATATCGTATCATACCCCTGTTCAAACAATTCCTGAATGGTAATCGTCTGACCCACCAATACACTGGTTTCAATTTTGACGCCCAGTTTCTTGATGTATTCCACTTCACGGGCAACGATATCCTTCGGCAGACGGAATTGAGGAATTCCATATTGCAATACGCCGCCGGCAGCATGCAACGATTCAAATATCGTGACATCAAATCCTTGCAATGCCAGATCTGCCGCAGCCGTTAATCCGGCCGGACCGGCCCCGATCACTGCCGCTTTATATGGAAGTTTTTCAATGGAAGGAATTTCGCCAATACCCGCTAAAGCTTGCTGGTCCGCAACAAACCGTTCCAGAGCACCGATGGCAACCGGTTCCCCTTTCTTCCCAAGAATACACTGACTTTCGCATTGGGTTTCCTGAGGGCAAACCCGGCCGCAAATGGCCGGAAGGCTGTTTTTCTCTTTAATTTTATTTGCAGCCCCTGAAAAATCCTCCGCTTTAATCTTCATAATAAATTCGGGAATATTGACTTCTACCGGACAGCCTTTGACGCATAACGGTTTTTTACAGTTCAAACAACGGGACGCCTCTTTCAAAGCTTGTTCCGGAGTATATCCTAACGCAACTTCTTCAAAGTTATGCCGTCTTACTTCCGGGTCTTGTTTCGGCATCATTTGGCGTGACATCGGCATCCCTCCCGTCCATGTTGATGATGTTCATACGCTTGCTTTTCCTGTTCACTATAATAACGTTGTCGTTGCCGCAATTCCTTAAAATCCACAGCCAATCCGTCAAAAGCCGGGCCGTCAACGCAGCAGAATTTGCTTTCGCCGCCGACAGTGACGCGACACCCGCCACACATTCCGGTACCATCCACCATCACCGCATTTAAACTCACAACTGTCTTAATATTTCGTTCCCGGGTTACATTGACACAGGCCTCCATCATTGGAACCGGGCCGATGGCGATCACTTCATCGACTTTCTCTTCCTCAACCACCTGGCGAAGCACATCGGTCACCAGCCCTTTGTGGCCGAAACTTCCGTCATCCGTCGTCACCAAAAGCTTATGGGAGACTGCAGCCAACTCTTCTCTTAAGATCAGCAGCTCTTCCCGCTGGGCGCCGAGAATGATGATGACCCGGTTTCCTGCCTCGTATAAGGCTTTCACTTTGGGATACAACGGCGCCGCTCCCAAACCACCGGCTACGCCAACCACAGTCCCCACTTTTTCGATGGGGTACGGCGTACCAAGGGGTCCCAAAATATCCTGAAATGAGTCCCCAACCTTCAGTGAATTGATCACCGCCGAACTCTTCCCGACCTCTTGAACGATCAACGTAATCGTTCCCTGCTCACGGTCATAATCAGCAATGGTTAACGGGATCCGTTCCGCCGTTTCACTCACTCGGACCACCACAAAATGTCCGGGTTGGGCTTTTGCGGCAATCGCCGGAGCTTTAATCACAAATCGTACGATTTTCGGCGCTAAATTGTCCCTCGCTATAATCTCCAATATTTTCCCTCCCAGAACAAGTCCTGCATAAATGAGAGAATTTCATGTTACACGACATTGTAAAAGCTACGAAATTCTCTTAAATACTTATACGAACCCTTGGTATGATGTATTATCGTCTCAGTATAACATAAAAAAAATAAGGAGGGCAACCCTCCTGTATTTAAATGTCAGTTTTATAGTCCCATTTCTCCGATAATTTACTTTATTTTAATATTATTACCGCGGGATGGAAAATGTTTCGTGATCACCGTCCGGATAAATGCATTCCCAGACTATTTCATCCTCTTTCACCTTGGGAATTAATCGAGCCCCAAAGGCAGCCAGGCTATAAGCCAACCTGGTCTCTAATGCTCCGGTTGGGCATTCTTTGACACAAGCCATGCAATCCCAGCAATCCGCCTGATTTCGAATACAACATTGCCCATTACTGTCCAGATAAAGCAGATCTCCGGGGCATATATCCACACATTTCCCGCACCCGGTACATTTTTCACGTTCGAACTGAATTCCCATGAAAACCTCCTAACCGCTGTTCCCTTCAATGTTTCAAATCAAAGATGGCTGCTTCAATTTTAGTTGATATCACTTGATAAATTGAACCGAAGGATCCCTGAATAACCCGGATGAAATCATTATCCAGCCGGCTCAATATCAGATCGACGGCTTTATCTTTAATCTGCTTCGCTTCATCAACAGTCAGCTTACCGTCAGCCCGGGCCGCTTTTAAATCCTCCACCACACTTTGATTCAGTTCTTTCACCACATCCATCACCAATTGGTTAAGAACAAGCAGTGTCTGAATCAATTTGTTATTCCGATACTTATTACTCAAGTAAATGCCCGCAGCCGTCAAAGCATAGACCAATACGGCCGTAACCAACGGCAATGTAAAAATTAGAAAATCTCCGATAAGTGTCACTCATGTACCCCCTTCGCTTAGCCATTGTGCTTTTTTCCTATTCATCATATGAGCCTGCGGTCTGAATCGTTCAAAAGTCACTATGCCGCAAAAAGACCCTCAAACTTTGCTTATTCAGCGAAATATAATGTCGATATAAAGCCATAAAAAAAGAAACTACCGGTACAAAACCGGTAGTTTCAAAAAGTTTATCGTATATCAGGCAGCCAAAGATTCTTCCCGGACCCGTTTGGCCGTACGGAGCTGATAAAACCATACTCCGCCGATGATCGCCAATCCAATAATATCAGTTATCAAGCTGGGATCGACCAGCATCAAACCGCTGACGAACAATAAGATCCGTTCCCACAGATTGGTCTTGGTCACCAGATAATTCTCCATGGCTGCACCGATACCAATCATCCCTATCAACGAGGTAACAATGATTTGAACCACTTGCCACGGTGTAGTATCCACTAAGAGTAAGGCCGGATTGTAACAGAAGATATACGGGATGATAAAGCCAGCAATGGCCAGTTTGGTTGCAGTAATCCCCGTTTTAAACGGATTACTCTTGGCAATTGCCGCTCCCGCATAAGCCGCCAACGCCACCGGAGGCGTAATATCAGCCACAATACCGAAGTAAAACACGAACATATGGGCTGCCAAAACCGGAACACCCAACTGAACAATGGCCGGAGCCGTAATGGTGGCCGTAATCAGGTAAGTAGCCGTGGTCGGCAATCCCATCCCCATGATCAGGGAGGCAATCATCGTGAAAAACAAGGTCAAAATCTTAATTCCGCCGGACAAACTGATCAAACCGGAAGCCATTTTCAGGCCCAACCCAGTCAGAGTGGTTACCCCGATAATGATTCCCACGGCTGCACAGGCCACAGCTACCGCAATAATATTTCGTCCGCCCATCTCCAAGGCATCCATAAAATCTCTAAAGGTCATCCGGGTATTCTTCCGAAGCATACTAGCAATGATGGAAAATCCGATACCGTATAACGCAGCATGCATCGGGGTGGTCCCTTCAGCCAGGAAATAAATAATTGCGACCAACGGAAGAAACAAATGTCCCTGTTCCTTAAGAACCTTCCACAAAGACGGCAACTGGTCCCGGCTCATCCCTTTCAGCCCGAGTTTTTTGGCCTCGAGATGCACCATGATCCATACTCCGACAAAATAAAGCAAAGCAGGAATAACTGCCGCTTTCGCCAGTTCGATATAAGGCATTCCTAACGATTCCGCCATTAAAAACGCAGCCGCACCCATAATTGGCGGCATAATCTGGCCACCGGTAGAGGCTGCTGCCTCAACAGCGGCAGAAAACTCCGGTTTATACCCTAAACTTTTCATCATCGGAATCGTAAAGCTTCCCGAACCCACTGTATTTGAAATGGAGCTTCCTGAAACCGTTCCCTCCAAAGCGCTGATCAAAACAGCCACTTTAGCGGGCCCGCCTGCTGCAAATCCGGCGACGGCATTGGCCAGATCGATAAAGAATTTGCCGATCCCCGTCTTTTCCAAAAAGGCGCCAAACAAGATGAACAAGAAGATAAAGGTGGCACAAACTCCCAGCGGAATTCCTAAAATTCCTTCAGTGGTGTAAAAAATATGGGTCACGATACGTTCGATGGAATAACCCCGATGGTTTAAAAATCCCGGCATATAAGGGCCAAAATAGGCATACAGCAGGAAGACGCCGATGAGAACTAAAAACGGAACACCAACGACCCGCCGGCAGGCCTCCAGCACCAAAATAATTCCGCAGATTCCTACAATCACATCAAGAGACGTATAATCGCCAGCCCGAAGAATCAACGCCTGATAATTGACGACGATATATCCCACCACCGCGGCGGAAAGTGCACCTAAAACCACATCGCTCCAATGCATCTTCTTTCTGGACATGGACCGGGTTGCCGGATATAACAAAAAAGCCAATACGAGCACAAATACTAGATGAATGGCCCGCAACAACTGAGCCGGCATGGTACTGAACCACGAGGATCCAATCTGAAAAATCGAAAACACAATGGCAATCCCGGCGATCAGATAATGAAAGAATCCGGTCAGTTTCCGATAACCGTATTCTTTATCGTATTGAGACATAATTTGATCAATCTCATGATGATCCAAGGTTTCGATCACCGGTTCCTGGGATACAATTTTCTCACTCACGTACATCTCTCCTTAATAAATCGTAAGCTGATACCCTTCGTATATAAATACGAACCGTCTGCTGAGGCCTGGCGAAATCCGTCATCTTCACCCGACGGCCTCCGACGGTGATCTGATGGTTGGCGACTGTTCCCACAGCCAGTACAATTTGGGGAATGACCCGGTTAATATTGACGATCTCCATTCGATCCGGAAACTTGCGAAGCTCTTCACCGGCTACTAATTCGTTGGGGATCCCCACGCCAAAAGAACGAAAAGCGGTCTTTGTCAAGACCATCGTATAATCTTCCCGAATCCGGAAGTATTCATCAACCGGGGTCTTATTCACCGAATGGGTATAAGTAATTACAAACTCGGATCCGGGATGGATATCCCAACATTGAAGTATACGGTGGTTTCCAGCTTCAACCACCAGATTCCTCCGGAACGGAATGAATAATGCCGCCCAAACAGCGCCAATGATCAAAATGAGCCAAATAACACCATGCCGGAGGAAACATCTCCCCGGCACGGTAAACTCTGACTTTATGTTTTGATATAAAGCCACCATATTCATTTTTTACTTCTTCAGAACGCCTTTTTCCTTAAAGTATTTTTCGGCACCCGGATGAAGCGGAACTGACAACCCTTCAACAGCACTCTTCAGATCCAGTTCGTTTCCTTTTGCATGCATTTTCGCCAATTGTGCCTTATTTTCAAATAAAGCTTTGGTTAAGTTATATACCATTTGGTTATCCATATCTTTCTTTACGATCAGGGTGGCTTTTACTGCAACAGTAACCGCATCGCTGTCCATTCCTTTATAAGTGCTTTTTGGAATGGTAAATGAAGTGTAGAACGGATATTTGGTGCTCAATTTCTTCAGAGCTGCATTATCAATGGAAATAACATTAATATCATGGGTAGCACACAAGCCCTGAATTGCAGCATTGGGAATACCGGCGGTTACAAAGAAACCGTCCAATTGTTTGTTTTTATAGGCATTTTCAGATTCACTGAAGGAAAGATAACTAACCTTGATATCCTTATAAGTTAAGCCGTAAGCCTCCAAAATTTGGCGGGCATTGGCCTCAACTCCGCTTCCGGCAGCTCCCACCGAAATCCGTTTCCCCTTCATATCTGCGACGGATTTGATTTTGCTTTCAGGGGATACTACAATTTGAACCACTTCCGGGTAAAGGGTCGTCATAGCCCGGAACCCTTGGGTTTTGCGGCCCTTGAAATTTTCGGTTCCATGATAGGCATAGTCCATCACATCATTCTGGACAATCGCAATTTCCGCTTCGCCTTTATTGACTAACCGGATATTCTCTACGGATGCACCGGTAGCCTGGGCCGTCATATTCATGTCTTTCACTTTCGTATTGAAAAGCTGGGCAATTGCCCCTCCATACGGATAATAAGTACCGGCAGTTCCGCCCGTAGCCAAAATATAATTATATTTGGCGCCATAAGCTGTAAATCCTAACATCAAAACCAGCATCAGTCAGAGCAAAACAAAACCAAACTTTTTCATTTCCAATCCTCCCTCCCAAAATAAACATAGCAAATTAAATTTTTCTATGCCATCTAATTATATCCAAGATTCTTTTTGAACACAAGAAAAGATGTCTGGCAGAGGAATACGATGAAACCTTCAGTTATATATCACTATAAACATATCAAGCGTTACCGGGAGATTCTCCATGTATTAACCAAACATGGTTTCGGTTATCTCCTTGAAACTCTTCATGTCAATATCAACTCCATCCCCTTTTGGCGCAAAGCGGAAATCACCGAGCCTGCCGCTGCCACCGCCGAACGCTTACGTATGGTTTTAGAAGAATTAGGCCCGACCTTTATCAAATTGGGGCAACTCTTGAGCACCCGTCCGGAACTCCTTCCTCCGGCCTATATCCATCAACTTGAGCAACTACAAGATAAGGTAACACCTGAGCCTTTCCAGGCCATTCAGGCAACCATTGAACAAGAATTGGGAAAACCCCTCGCCATCATCTTCAAAGAGTTTGATCCGGTCCCAATAGCCACCGCATCCATCGGTCAAGTTCACCATGGCATCCTCACCGATGGAAAAGCGGTCGCCGTAAAAGTTCAGCGCGCTCATATCGCTGAAAAAATTCAGGCAGATCTGGACATTCTCATCGACGTCGCCCATTTTCTGGAATCCCGATTCTCCTGGGCCCGACAATATCGCCTCATCGGACTGGCCGAAGAGTTTGCCGATACCATCCGTGATGAACTGGACTACACTGCCGAAGCTGCCAATGCTGCCCGACTCAAGGAAAATTTGGGAGATTTCCATCACATTTTAATCCCGGAAATCTATAAACAGTATAGCACCAGAAAAGTTCTGGTCATGGAATACCTCTCCGGCCAGAAGCTCGGCACAGAAAGCGTTTGGGAAAATATCTCCCCCAAAGCAATCGCCCGGGAATTAATGGCTGCCTTTTTAAAACAAATCATGGAAGACGGCTTTTTCCATGCAGACCTACATCCGGGCAATATCCAAATTACTTCCGATGGCCATATCGTATTGATGGACTTTGGCATGATGGGACGGATCGATGAGGTATTCCGGGAACAGTTACTGCTCCTCTTTATCAAAGGGTATTCCAAAGACAGTGACGGCGTAGCTAATCTTATTATCCGGTTAGGAACTTCCGATACTCCGGTAGACAAAGCCGCTTTGCGCCGAGACGTTTACACCCTTCTGGACAAATATTACTCCCGTACCCTGGATCAGATCCGTATTGGCCCAGTATTTCAGGAAATAATTAAAATCGCCGTAAAACACCATATTCACATCCCCCGGGAAATGGTCATGGTGTCCCGGAGTTCACTGCTGCTGGAAAGCTTAGTGGAACGCCTGGACCCTACGTTGGACTGGGTCACCGCTCTCCAGCCGTTAATTCGTAAACTCATACAACATCGATTCGATCCCAGCCGCCTCATGAAAAAAGCCAAGGATTATACGGTCAATACTGCCACATCCCTGGCTGAAATTCCCGACATGCTGCAACAGGTTTTGCGCCGTATCGAAGAGGGAAAAGTGCAATTAACCATCGAGCATCTGTATTTTGAAGAATTTATGCAAAAAACAGGCCGGCTTGGCAACCGGCTGTCCTTCAGCCTCATCATCGCTTCCATTATTATCGGGACCTCCCTCATCGCCCAAAAATCTGCGGACTCCTTCTTATGGCGGCTGCCTATCTCCGAACTGGGCTTTATCATCGCCGTCATGATGGGTCTATGGCTGATCATCTCGATTATTCGATCCGGGAAATTATAGCTTGAAGAAACACCCTTTGCAGTATTTTTTGAGAGAACCCCCTGAAACATCCCAGGAATGTCAACTGCCCTGTTTTTGATGGCGGGCAATCACGGCCTGAATATCAAAATAACTGATCTCTTCCGGAAGAGCCTCCTTCAACGGTTTCAACTTAATCGTCGCCAACTCGGCGATCTTCCCCAACACCAAAATTTCAACCTCCGGATCAATGATCCTATCCCAATCGACCGCCAGGCCTTCCTGATGGCACCGGAGCAGGTGGTTTTGGATGGTCTGCTCCGTCAAATTTCGCTCCCGGGCAATTTCCTCAACGGACAGCCCGTCGCTAAACCGTTGCCAGGTTTGATGATGACTGGGTATTTTGGCCTTGACCGGTTCCTCAGTTTCTTCAATTTCCTCAATATCCCAAGATAAAGATGGATCGGACGTTCCTGGGTCTCCCGCCCGGTACGTTTTTAAAACCTCTAAAAATTCCAGCCCATACTTTTGCAGCTTGGTTTCACCAACCCCCTTGATCTGAGCCAGTTCAGCCATAGTTCCCGGGATATTCCGGCACATCTCCCTGAGCGTACTGTCGGCAAATACAATATACGGAGGAACCCCTTCCCGATCCGCAATCCGTTTACGCAATCTTCTTAATGCGTCAAAGAGTTCTTCGTTATTCTCTGTCTTTACCGGAAGAGCAATCTTCCGTTGATATACCTGTTCTTTCCCCTTCAGCACCTGATAAGCTTTAGGCCGCAATTTAACCACAGGATACTTGCCCTCGGTCAATTGCAAATAATTTTCAGCGATCAACCAATTAATCATATCCCGGATTTCCGCCGTCGTATACTGCTTCATCAGGCCATATGTCGACAGACGGTCAAAACGTTGTTGAAGTACTTTTTTGGTCCGGGATCCCTTCAACACTTCGGCAATGACGGTTGTCCCGTATTGCTCCTCCATCCGGACGATACACGAGATGATCTTCTGAGCATCAACGGTCATATCCACCAATTCGGAAGCATCAAGACAATTGCTGCAATTTCTGCAACGGTTGGCAACCCCTTCTTCGCCGAAATACTCCAGGATAAATTTCCGGAGACACTGAGACGTATGGGCATAATCAGCCATAATTTGCAACTTTTGATACTCATGTTTCTGGCGGACAGGCGAATAGACCGACTGTTCAATAAGGAATTTTTGAATGATAATATCCTGGGGCGAATATAGCAAAATACATTCACTAGGCTCCCCATCCCGGCCGGCCCGACCAGCCTCTTGATAATAGGACTCCATATTTTTGGGCAGATTATAATGAATAACGAACCGGACATTGGATTTATCGATACCCATACCAAACGCGTTGGTCGCCACCATCAACCCGACGTTATCAAAGACGAAGGCTTCCTGAGCTAGTTCCCGCTCCTTATCGGTCATTCCCGCATGATATTTTCCTACCGGAAAACCTTTCTCTTGCAGCTTGGCATAAACCTTGTCCACCTCTTTACGGGTCGCCGCATAAATAATCCCTGAATCTCCTCGATGGGCCGCCAAGTATTCCAGAAGAAACCGCTCTTTATTTTGGTTGCGCAATACCCTGAAATGGAGATTGGGCCGATCAAAACCAGTCACATAAATATGGGGATCCGCCAGATCGAGCAGTTTAATAATGTCCGCTTTGACTTCTTCAGTAGCGGTTGCTGTAAATGCAGCCATCACCGGACGTTCCGGCAGTCTTTTGATGAATTTGGGAATCAACCGGTAACTGCGGCGAAAATCGTGACCCCATTGGGACACACAATGGGCCTCGTCGATCGCCACCAACCCGATGGTCATTTGAGTGGCCATTGCCAAAAAATCCTCGGAGTCCAACCGCTCCGGAGCCACATATAAGATCCGGTATTGGCCAGCTTGTGCCTCCTCCAATCGTAAATTAAGCTCGCGCTGGGTAAGGGAACTATTGATAAACGAAGCAGCGATTCCTACATCCTTTAATGCATCCACCTGATCTTTCATCAAGGATATTAACGGTGACACTACCAGCGTTGTCCCAGGAAAAAGGAGGGCTGGAATCTGATAACAAAGGGATTTCCCGGCGCCGGTCGGCATGATGGCAAAGGTATCGTTTCTCTCAAGAATACTGGTGATAATCTTGGCTTGTCCCTCCCGAAAACTCGGGTACCCAAAATATTTTTGCAATACCTGTACCGCTTCCTCCAGCATAGCCTCACCCTCTGTCGAATATATCTACTCACCTATTGTAACATAGAAACGGCCCGACGGGAGATCGGGCCAAAGCTTGACGCTTCCGGCTTTTTTTGTTAACGTTAAGAGTACATCCGGTGATTAACGTTCTAATTTTAACACCATACTAATACCAAATTGGAGTGATATCATGAATCCGAATTTTTGGACGAATAAAACTTTCCGGATCTCATTATATGGTATTCTTGCCCTCGTAATCGTCGGCTCTGTCATCGTCATTTTAAGTAGCACCTCAAAAGAGATAAAGGAGGACATTTCAATGGAGGAAACCCAGGAAACAACTTCACCGGCACCCCAAGTAGTTTTAGAAACATCCTTCGGCAACATCACGCTTGAACTCTATCATGATAAGGCACCGATAACCGTCAGCAATTTCCTAAACTATGTCGAATCCGGATTTTATAATGGTACCATTTTTCATCGGGTTATTCCCGGATTTATGATCCAAGGCGGCGGCTTCACCGCTGATATGGAACAAAAGCCTACCCAAGCCCCGATTAAAAACGAAGCTGACAACGGCTTAAAAAACACCAAAGGGACCATCGCCATGGCCCGCACCCAAATCGTTGACAGCGCTACCTCTCAGTTTTTCATCAATACTGTCGATAATCCTTTTTTGGACCATCGGACCAAATCCCCCGACGGCTACGGATATTGCGTTTTCGGCCATGTCATCGAGGGAATGGACGTCGTCTCCCGGATCGAAAATGTAAAAACCCACAGTTTGGGTTATTTCAATGATGTCCCTGTCGAGCCGGTAACCATTATTTCAGCGAAGAGAATTCAGTAAAACAACATTTTGCCAGTATTTTAGTACACAGTTTACAGTCAATGGCTTGAATACCGTTAAATTATTGGTATAGATGCGGAAGAGAAAACGTTATGGGTTCCTTATATTCGAGCCCGGTCATTTCTCTCCTTTTGAAGAAGGCTGGGGTAGGGTCCGCTCTTTGGCCCATCCGGTTAAATGATCTTCAATTTCTTGCCAGACTTCTTCTATTCGTTTTTTAGCCGCATTGTTTAAACGGGGGTCCGGATCATCACATACCGGGCCCTTTACCATTTTAATTCGGTATTCATATCGGCCCTGGGAGAGATACCGATGGACCCATACCGGCTGATGATTGTCCAGACGAACTGTCACACCTGGACGTAACGAACTTTTTTCCAGTTCCAATGTAAGCATTAAGCCACAATCACTATAACGCCATTGTTGATTAGACAAAAAATTACCCAGGGAATACGCAACAAAACATCCCCTGGAAGAACCATCTTTATCAACAACCGTCTGATATTCATAGGGCTGAATCACATGCACATGACTGCCCAAAACAACATCCACTCCTGCCTCCAGCAGCTTCCTAGCTACGGTTTGCTGTTCCCGGGAAGGCAATCGTTGATACTCCACCCCATCATGCAGGGCAGCGATGATCACATCCACTTCCAACTCTTTTAATTTGGCAATGGTTTTCGGTAATATGTTAAAGTCCAAGACATTCACCACATGCGGCGCATTGGCCGGCAGCGGAATCCCATTGGTTGAAGTTGTATAAGACAAAAACCCCATTCTGATACCATTTTTATCGATCACTGCATATTCCGGATCTTCAGGGCGTAAACGGCTTCCGGTTTGAGCCAACCCAATCCGGTTAAGATGGGCTAACGTATGCTGAACTCCGGCAATCCCTTGATCCAGAGAATGATTATGAGCTGTAAATACCAGATCAATACCTGCCCATTGCAATGCATCTGCAATGGCCGGAGGGGCCTTAAACGTGGGATACCCGGTAAACTGTCGATCCTTTCCGTCTGCCAAAGGACTTTCCAAGACAGCCACAGCAACATCGGCTCCGGATAAATAATCCCTGACTTCTTCAAAGCATGAGCGAAAGTCATAACTGTCCGCCTCCGGCCGGTAACCCGACCGGACAATGGGCAAATGCATGATTACGTCTCCGGCAGCTGCCAGTCTTACAATGGATATCTCTTCAACTACTTTCTTCGAAAACGTCGGAGAGATTACCGCCCTGCCGGCCAAAAGAACAAACCCAAGAATTATCCAGAGCCAAATCGTTTTTTTCATCCGGCCACCCCGCTAAACCCATTCATTACCATGTTGGCTATTCTATTTTACACTGTAAGTTCACGGAATGAAATGATTGCTTTGGAAATATTTATGACAATAATACCGGTTGAATTTGTTTCCCTTTCAAAGCTTCTTCGATTGTCGGAATCGTCAATTCAAAACGGGCTACCAGAGAATTGGGTTTACCGGTTGGATTGTCTTGACCAAAGGGAATAAAATATACATTTTTAGTCGCCAATAATAAACCGATATTTTTGGCACTCAATCCCAACCCGTCGTTGGTGGCTATTCCCAAAACCACCGGCTTATTATTGCGGAATTGTTCTTTGGCGATCATCAGCACCGGCGTATCCGAATCCCCATCCGCCAATTTCGATAAAGTGGCTGCAGTACACGGACTGATCACCAGGATATCCAGAGGATTTTTCCCTTTATTTAAAACCTCAGCATCACCAATGGTTTTTATCACCTTATGTCCAGTGATCAGCTCCATCCTAATTAAAAATTCCGCCGCTTTTCCATAACGGGAATCCGTCTCTGCCACGTGATAAGAAACGATGGGATATACATCGGCTCCTTCTCCAACCACCTTTTCCAACTGAGGAAAAACCTGATCAAAAACACAATATGCTCCCGTAAGGGCAAAACCTATAGTTACTCCTTTAAAAATCATCCTCCACCTCCTGGCTCATTTGCTAAATTATATGGCAATAGCCCTAAAACATGTGTCTCAATTCCAACAAAAAGGGACTATGCTTTAACGCAATAGTCCGCTTAACAACTAGAGTAGGGTACAAAGTACAGAGTACACAGTTCACAGCGCATGTACCTAGTCACTCAACCCTTTCTCACTTACCATTAGTATAATTCGTGACCTCTTCGTGATCTCCAGACGCTTGTCGTTCCCCGATAGTCATGATCATGCCCGTCATTTCTGGATGTTTCTCCGTTATATCGGTGAAAATGACCGTACGCGGATTGGATCGGCTCCCCGGTCCGTCCCCGATATCGATGATCATGGCCACGGTTAACTGTGGTCCGACCCTCGTAACGGTGCCGATGTTTTTTGGTATCCGGTTCAACTGACGTCACATTGAACATTGCATGGAGATGGCCGTCATCAATCGTTGTTAAATTCTGGAAAAGATGCAAATGATACCCCTCATCTCTCTGCTCTCTATGCTTCCTTGACAAAAAAATCCCTCCTTTGGCCGTTGGTCAGGCGCCGGATGTCACAAACATATACATCCGGTAACCCATCATATTCTCCGGCTGCAAGGAGGGTATCAGGTTAAAATGAATGATTTATCAGGGATTAAATTGCCATAATATTGAAACCGCTATCAACATAGATTACTTCACCGGTAATTCCGCCAGACAGTTCACTGAGGAGAAAGGCTCCGGTATTTCCAATATCGGCTGCAGTAACGCCCCGCCGAAGCGGCGCCTTTTCACCGATCATATTCAAAAAACTGCTGAAATTTTGAATTCCCCGGGCTGCCGCTGTTTTTATCGGTCCAGCTGAGATTGCATTCACCCGAATGCCTTTAGGCCCCATGTCATTGGCTAAATAGCGGACACTGGCCTCTAAAGCCGCCTTGGCAACTCCCATCACATTATACCCTGGAACCACCCGTTCCGACCCCAGATAAGACAAGGTCAGTATGCTGGCCCCCTCGTTCATCAACGGCAAAGCAGCGCGGCAAAGCGCAACCAAGGAGTAAACGCTGATATCCATCGCCGAAGCAAAACCTTCCCGGGAAGTATATAGGAAATCCGCATGTAGGTCGCCAGCCTTGGCACCGGCAATGGCATGCACCATTCCATCAAGTCGAATCGAGCGTTGTTGCAAGGTATCAAATAACTTTTCGATAGCCTCATCCGATGAAACATCCAATTCATATACGTCATAATTTCCAAGAGCTGAAACCAGACGCCGAGTTTCTTCGCATTCTCTTGCAGTCTGACTGGTAAAGATCAAATTGGCGCCAAACTTGGCTGCAGCTTCAGCAATGCCCCAGGCAATACTCCATTTGTTACGAACTCCGGTTATTAAGATGGTTTTCCCTTGTAAGAGCATATACCTAACGCCCTCCTTCCTTTTATTCCATTTAATACCTCTTAATTCTCTTTGTTACCATGTTTTCCTCTATATTATTCCGTAATTTCTGTCAGTTATCGATCTAAATCGTCGGGAATCCGGCGATCAATCAAGGGTTTCTATAGCCAATTTTCTCACAAAAGCGACCCGGGACAACCGGGCTTCCTCTTCCGGCAAAAACCATTGACCTATTGCTATAGAACCGTCTTCCCCTTCTCCCCGGTCCGCCTGATAAATCTCGAGATTCCAACGTAAATGGGAATAGACATGGGTCATCTTCTTCAGAAACTTAAACGTCAACCGTTCTCCCAAATTCCGCTCCGCCCACTCTTCAGCCAAACGCTTTCCGTCATCCCCAACGGCCGCTTCAAAGTGGGGATACTCCCAAAAGTTAGCCATTAACCCGGTTTTCGGCCGCTGTACCAATAACCGCCTTCCTTTCCAAGTGATCAATAGAACGATCCTTCGTTCTTCCGGGACATCAGCCTTCTTCCGCTTCATCGGATACCGCTCGGGGTCTTCCCTGGCAGCCCGGCAAAAGGGCTGTACCGGACAGTCGGAACAACGCGGCCGTTTCGGAGTACAAACAAGCGCACCCAGCTCCATCAAGGCCTGGGTATAATCAGCAGCATTCCCTTCTGGAAACCGTTCCTGAACCCATGCCGTTATCTGGCGACGAACCGTTGCCCTGGACGGATCCTCATCGATCGCCAGGATCCGGCTGACCACTCGAATCACATTACCATCCACAGCTGCAACCGGCCGATTGAAAGCAATACTGGCAATGGACCCCACCATATAAGGACCTACACCCGGCAAAGACATCAACAATTCCGGTTCACTTGGAATGACTCCGCCATACTTGGACTGCACTTCCCGAACCCCCTGATGTAACAAGCGGACACGCCGATAGTATCCTAAGCCCTCCCAGTATTTTAGCACCTCGGCCTCATCGGCAGCAGCTAATATCTGAAGCGTCGGAAACCGTTCCATAAATCGTTTGTAATAAGGGATCACCGTCTCAACCTGCGTCTGCTGGAGCATTACTTCAGATACCCAGATCTTATAAGGATCCTTCGTCTCCCGCCACGGCAGTTTTCTGGCCTCACGATGATACCAATCCAATAATGTTGTTGTAAAATCCATCGTTTTTTCCTTTAATATCAATATCTGTAATCTTAAAAGCTCTCCTTCAAGACTAAAACTCATGAAGCTTAAAGGATTCCCGTTCCAAGAAATAATTTACCAAAATGGAAATTCTATAGAAAGCTGGTGTAGGGATGAACCGTCAACAAACCCTTCCCATCGTCAAACCCATTATCCTCTCCTTGATTGGCTTGGCTTTCTGACCGGTTTGTATATGCTTCTCTTTCGTCCACCTAAGCCATACTCCGAAGACGTCATTTATCATGAACCGGTCCATTTTGTAAATCTTTCGCCAACCCGGACAAAGCTTTTAATTACCGACGAATCACGACGCCTTACCATGCTCCCCTTAGATAACCTTCAGCCCATCACCCTTAACCCGATGCTAACCAGCGGATATTGGAATCCTGATGATACCCTGATCCTGAAACAGGAAACCCCTCAGGCCCAATACGTTCAAACATCGGACTTTAAAACTATAACTCTGATCGACAACACCATCAACCAACTTACGAATATCATCCGTTCCTTCTCGCCTAATCTTAAAAAGGCCTTGGCCGTTCCCGGCTGGACCGGTTACAGATCCGATACGCTGACGGTTCAAGTTGGGAACCCCAGGGAAAATGGTCATTCACTTCTCACGAAAGTTTGGGCCATAACGTTGTCTTCAAGGGCCTCGCCATGGGCCATATCATACGCTCTCTTAATATCATCTAAGAAATCTTCCATACTTTTCTTCAGTTTGCTGACAGCCTCAACATATGCAGATGTGCCTGGTTGCAAACCTTGCCTGATATGGCCTTCCTGATGCAGAAAGTACGACGGGTGATAAGTAGGCACCACCGGTATTCCGAGATAACGATGGATCGTCCCTCTCCCCCGGGTGATCCGGAAACCTTCGTTAATAAGGCACCGGCACGAGGCTGAACCCAACGCCAGGATAACTCTGGGCTTAATGATCTGGATCTGCATATCCAGCCTTGGCCTGCAGTTATTCCATTCTTTAGGCACCGGTGTTCGATTATACACATCAGTCCGGCATAGAACAATATTAGTTAAATACAATTCCGAGCGTTCAATGCCAAGCTTGCCAAGGGCTTTATCCAACTTTTGCCCGGCCGGACCTACCAGCGGAAGTCCTTGGATATCTTCCTGTTCGCCCGGGCCTTCACCGATGATCATCATTTTCGTATCGGGATTGCCTGAGCCAAAGACAACATTTCTGCAGGTGTTTCGCATTTGGCACTTAAAACATTTCTCAATAACCTTAAACCTAAGATTCTCAAGAAGAGTCGTTTTATCCATGGTATCACCCTAATGCCCATTCGCCGCTTCTCTTTGATATGTATGACTAATCTTATTATCTCCGGATTAACCGTCAAACTCAATCCCTTCATCAAAAAAGGAGGCTTACGCCTCCTCTTTAATTATACACCGGTTTATTATACACCTGCCGATAAGTTAACCATTTCACCATGGCGGACAGAATTAGCTGCACTAAAGGTGTTCGTATCCGCATTTACAGCAAAGACCGCTACCAGTACTTCCGGATTGGTAACGGTAAATTCCACTTCGAACTGATCCAAATTAGGGATGTCGACAAACAGAACGGCCGAGGCAAAAGGATCCAGTGTAAAATTGTCACTGTAGAATACCTCTTTGGTTCCGTTCAAATCGTATACCGTTACAAAAACCTCTGCTGTCGCCGTAGAATTATTCAACGCTTTTAAACGCAGTTCATTAACACCGCTCTCTTGTTCAATGGGTCCGGTAGAATAGACGATATCCGGCATCAAGAATACCCCCCCTTTGCTCTATCTAGCAATAGAGTATTCCATATCGTCACAAAATTGAATCATCATAAATCACTTCTTTATATTCTGGTGGTATTCCTGAAGAGACTTGAGCTTCACCGCACCCAGTTTGGACTCACGATACGCCGCAATCCCTTTGACGCTGGCCAACGCAGCTGCCAAAGTGGTGATATAAGGGATCTTATATTTGAGCGCCGTTTTCCGGATATAGGAATCATCCGTCTGGCTTCGTTTTCCGATGGGTGTGTTAATCACCAGTTGAATCCGTTGGTTCATCATTTCATCCGTAATATTTGGACGTCCTTCATTTAGCTTATGAACCATTTCCGAAGGAATTCCGGCTTCAGCCAGATATTGATGGGTCCCTTTAGTCGCTTTCAGCGTAAAGCCTAAGGCCACCAGTTCCCTGGCAATCTCCAATACAGCCGGCCCTTTCTCAGCTACGCTGATCAGAACAGTCCCGTGTTCCGGCAAGGAAACCTGGGTTGCCTCTTCCGCTTTAAAGAAAGCCAACCCAAAGGAATCGGCCAGTCCAAGGACCTCTCCGGTAGACCGCATCTCCGGCCCTAAAACCGGGTCGACTTCCGGAAGCATATTAAAGGGGAACACAGCTTCCTTTACTCCATAATAGGGAATCGTTCGCCGCCCCATAGCCAAGTCTTTCACCGTTTGACTCCCCATCATCAATTGAGTTGCGATCCGTGCCATGGAAATATTAGCGATCTTCGATACCAAAGGCACAGTCCGTGAAGCCCGCGGATTCGCTTCCAGCACATATACTCGATCATTGGCAATGGCATATTGGATATTCATCAAACCGACCACATGGAGTTCCTGAGCAATTTTTCGGGTATATTCGCAAATGGTTTCGATATGCCGCTCCGGAATACTCACCGGCGGGATCACACAGGCCGAATCCCCGGAATGAATACCGGCTAATTCAATATGTTCCATCACGGCCGGAACAAAAGCACCGGTCGCATCGGCAATAGCATCTGCTTCAGCTTCAATCGCATTATCCAGGAATTTATCGATGAGTATCGGGCGCTCCGGTGTAACATCTACTGCAGCCGCCATATACAGCTTTAACTGTTCATCATCATAAACCACTTCCATGCCCCGCCCGCCCAACACATAGGAAGGCCGTACCATAACCGGGTAGCCGATCTGATTGGCAACGGCCAAAGCCGCTTCAACCGTGCTGGCCATACCTGATTCCGGCATTGGAATATTCAATTTCTCCATCATCTCCCGGAACCGATCCCGATCCTCAGCCAAATCAATCGTATCCGAAGAAGTTCCCAATATCCGGGCGCCAGCCCCGGCCAGTTCTCCAGCCAAATTTAATGGAGTTTGCCCGCCGAACTGAACAATAACCCCCTCCGGTTGTTCTTTCTCATAAATACTGAGAACCTCTTCCAATGTCAACGGTTCAAAATACAGCTTATCGGAAGTATCGTAATCCGTCGAAACCGTCTCCGGGTTGCAATTGACCATAATAGTTTCAAAACCCAGATCCCGTAAAGCAAAGGCTACATGGACACAGCAATAGTCAAATTCGATTCCCTGACCGATCCGGTTGGGCCCGCCGCCGAGAATCATCACTTTCCGTCGGCCGCTCGCAATACTCTGATCCGGCTTGTCCCCGTTATAGGTCGAATAGTAATAATAAGAAGGACGATCAACTCCGCTCACGGGGATCACATCCCACGTTTCCCGGATTCCCAGAGCCATCCGTTGCTCACGGATTTCCGTTTCCGAAAGATGTAATATTTTCGCTAAGTAACGGTCAGCAAATCCGTCCAATTTAGCTTGCCGCAGCAAATCATCAGGCAGTCGGCTGCCTTTATATTTCAGCAGAGTCTCCTCAAGTTGGACCAATTCTTCGATTTGCTTGATAAACCAGGGATGCACATGGGTCAATTCGTATAATTGCTCGACCGTTGCGCCTTTACGCAAGGCCTCATACATGATAAAGTAACGTTCGCTGGACGGTTCTCTCAGCATATCCAGCAATTCTGCCAAAGAACGCCGGTTAAAATCCTTGGCAAAGCCCAATCCGTAACGGCCAATCTCCAGAGACCGAATGGCTTTTTGAAGAGCCTCTTTAAAATTCTTACCGATACTCATGACTTCGCCCACGGCCCGCATCTGAGTGCCCAGTCTATCAACGGATCCCTTGAATTTTTCAAAAGCCCAACGGGCAAACTTAACGACCACATAATCGCCGGAAGGCGTATACTTATTCAGCGAACCGTCCCGCCAATAGGGAATTTCGTCCAGGGTTAACCCGGCCGCAAGTAACGCTGAAACCATGGCAATCGGGAAACCGGTAGCTTTGGAGGCCAATGCCGACGAGCGGGAAGTCCGCGGATTGATCTCAATCACTACGATCCGGTCAGTTTTGGGATCATAGGCAAACTGGACATTGGTTCCGCCAATCACTTGGATCGCTTCAACGATGGCATAGGCATATTTCTGTAAGCGCTGTTGCACAGAAGGATTGACGGTCAACATCGGTGCAACACAGAAGGAATCCCCGGTATGAACCCCCATCGGATCCACATTTTCGATAAAACAAACCGTAATCATCTGATTTTTGGCATCCCGGACTACTTCGAGCTCCAGCTCTTCCCAACCGAGCACCGACTCTTCCACCAGGATCTGCCCTACCATACTGGCAGCTATTCCCCGGCTGGCCACTACCCGTAGTTCTTCCACATTATAGACCAAACCGCCACCGGTACCCCCCATGGTATATGCCGGGCGGATCACCACCGGATATCCCAGTTCAGCCGCAATTTTTTCCGCCTCTTCCACCGAATATGCCGGCTCACTTTTGGGAATCGGCACACCTAACCGGTTCATCGTCTCTTTAAAGGCAATCCGGTCTTCGCCCCGTTCAATAGCATCCAGTTGCACGCCGATGACTTTCACGCCATAGGCTTCCAGGACCCCGGCTTTGGCAAGTTCCAAACAGAGATTGAGGGCCGACTGTCCGCCAAGATTGGGCAGCAAAGCGTCAGGCCGCTCTTTGGCGATAATCTCGGTTAACCGTTTCACATTTAGCGGCTCGATATATGTCACATCCGCCATACCCGGATCCGTCATGATGGTTGCCGGATTGGAGTTAACCAGCACGACTTCATATCCCAATTGCCTTAGGGCTTTACAGGCCTGAGTTCCGGAATAGTCAAATTCACAAGCTTGTCCAATGATGATCGGTCCGGATCCGATGATCATTACTTTATGAATATCGGTACGTTTTGGCATTTGAAATTCCTTTCCACATTATAAAATTCGAAGGAATATTCTCTCTTTTTCCATAAATTCCTCCCGTTTGTCTCCAGTTAACAAAGGAGTTATGAAAAACGAGAGCTTCATTTCAGCGGCTTTATAATAACTCTATTTATTAATAATTTTTCCAACGTTTTTAATAACGATCGAAATCGTCCCATCCACATTATTAACGAACTCCAGTTTATCCCGATCGTTGAAATAATCTGCAGGAAATTCGATTTCAATCCCAGTATCCGTTTGAATTTTATAATTACGGAATTTTTTATTGGTGATCTTCTCGGTGAGCTTCACTTCCGGCTGGTCCAAACCCGCACTACGTATCTCCTCAAGATACTCCCGTTTTGCCGAAGGGTCATCATAAAAAACCGCTTGAGCCACCCTTTCCAAATTAACAGTTCCTTCCCCGTCCATCTCTTCAGTCACTGCCTTTTTTAACCGGGCCAGCGGCGCCACCGGGTCCCCGCAATATTTTTTAACCACTTTTTGAGCAGCCTTATCAATTAACCGGGCCTTCTCCCGAGCCGACAGATCAAAATGACAGTTTAAAAAGAGTTTCGATAAATAGAACTGTTTTTCGCCGTCAATTTCATACTCTTTTTCAATCAACTTTATACTGAAATCATCTAAATTAACGGCGAAAGCTTCCTCCACCCGTTGGGATTCGGAGGGCAACACAGTTCGCTGCCGAATCAG
Source organism: Bacillota bacterium (assembly GCA_029776205.1). Taxonomy (GTDB): domain Bacteria; phylum Bacillota; class UBA4882; order UBA8346; family UBA8346; genus JAKOSX01. Next base: position 102,271 of record JAKOTQ010000015.1, read on the forward strand.
CGTGACCGCATTCAATTCCTCTTCGACCTGTACATAGTGAATAAAATTGGATTTATAATTAAATTTTAAAACCCCGTAATACTTAGTTTCATCCGCTTCAAACAAACAGCAAAGTAAATCCGCCGGCGGAATCTCCACATGGTTTTGCATGATCTGATAAAATTCTGCAGCCAAATTTGTACTGATAGTTAAAAAGTCTTCCCCGGCAACGATCCTTTCGCAATATTCGCGAACCCGGTTCTCACCTTCATGAAAATAAGCAGTCCGAGTGCTGTCGTCTTCCAACACTTTCGCCAGATGTTTCTCTAAAAACGTTTCAATTTCCAGATTAAGCTCTAACTCTTTTTCAGACAGTACCGGCATCCCCACCGATGTATCAAGAATATGTAACACCGCTTTTCGAATCCGAATCTCCATGTTATCACTCCTTCACAAATGCAGACCATGGGCTATCTTAATAACCCATGGCCATATCTTAGAATCTACAATTCATCGTTATATTGAAACTCTAAACCACGCCAAACCTCACAACTATAAACTAATCTATTTACAATTTCCTGATTCCTTAACCCGGATACCCGGGACCCATCACCTGGAATCCAGTACCTAGTACCTATCTTAGTGTTTCTAGTCCGGTTTAGCAATAACCATTTACGAAATTTACAATAGCTATTTCTCTATTCTATCCTGCAGCCCATCCCAAAAAGATTGCCTAACCATCATTCATTGCGTAAGGCTTCAATAGGATTGAGATTGCTCGCCTTATATGCCGGATAAACCCCGAAGAACAACCCGACAGCCAAGGAAAAGAAGAAGGCAATCAATACCGCACCCGTCGATACCTGAACGTTCCAACCGATAAGTTTCCCGACAACTACTGCCAAACCGCCGCCGGAAAGGATCCCCACCAAACCTCCGAGAAGACTTAAGGTGATCGCTTCGATAAGGAATAGTAGTAAAATCTCCCGGGATTGGGCTCCAATCGCCTTCCGAATGCCAATCTCCCTAATCCGTTCGGTCACTGAAACCAACATAATATTCATAATTCCAATGCCTCCAACCAGCAGCGAGATCCCGGCAATGCCCGCTAACAACAACGTCATAATCCCGGTCATATCCTCAGCAGTGGAAAGCATTTCAGCCATGTTATTCACATTAAATTTATCTTCATCTTCAAATTCAGCCATCATCTTCTCTTCCACCTGGGCAGCCACAGCGTTCACATAACTGGCATCGCTCGCCTGAATACTAATCTCGGTCAGACGGTTATTCCCGAAGATTCGCTCCTGGGCAGTGGTTAACGGGACAAATACCAGGTTGTCCCCATTACCGAAACCGCTTTGGCCCTTCGATTCTAAGACCCCGATAACTTCCAGCCGAACGCCGCCAACCCGTATCTCTTCACCAACCGGGTTGGTCCCCGGGAACAACTCCTCAGCCAAATACGAGCCAATAACCGCCACCTTCCGCCGGCTATTCACATCGGAATCTCTCACGAAACTCCCGTAAGCAACCTTGTAGTTACGAATGGTACCGTAATCCGGCGTAATACCAAGGACCGTCGTATCCGTACTGTTACCCTTAGCTTCAGCCGTTTTGTTTCCCCGAACCGCCGGAGCAATCCCCGACACATAATCCAATTCATCCTCCAGCAGTTCAACAAGGTGATTATTAAACTGCCTGCCGGCATTACGCCCCGGAGAAACGGTAATCAGGTTGGAGCCGATTTCCGAGATTTTATCGGTAATTTGCCGCTTGGCTCCGTCTCCCAGGGATACCATGGCGATAACCGCTCCGACCCCGATGATAATTCCAAGCATAGTTAAGAAGGAACGTACTCTGTTACTCCTCAAGTTTTTCAAAGCCATTAAGGCATTTTCAGTCCATCTCATGATGCTGCGACCTCCCGGCCGATTTTCTTTTGCGCCACCGGAGTATCGGAGATGATCTTCCCATCCCGGAAAGTCACGATTCGCTTCGTATATTCGGCAATATCGGGTTCATGGGTTACCAATACCACTGTCATACCGCTGGCATGCAACTCTTGAAACAAAGCCATAATCTCGACGCTGGCATGGGAGTCCAAGTTCCCGGTGGGTTCATCCGCCAGGATCAATTTGGGCTTGTTCACCAGCGCTCGGGCGATAGCCACTCTTTGCTGCTGGCCCCCGGAAAGTTCTTTCGGTTTATGCCCCATCCGGTGGCCCAAACCGACTTTGATCAAGGCTTCTTCCGCCATCTTTCGCCGCTGTTCCCCGGGTACTCCGGCATAAACCAGCGGCAACTCCACATTTTGCAATGCCGTCATCCGCGGCAACAGATTAAAGGATTGAAAAACGAATCCCAACTCCCGATTTCGCAGGATAGCTTGTTCTTTCTGAGTTAACTGGGCAACTTCCTGCCCATTGAGAAGATAAGAACCGGATGTGGGCTGATCAAGACATCCCATAATATTCATAAAAGTTGATTTTCCTGAGCCGGAAGAACCCATGATAGCGACCATTTCACCTTCACGAATGAGCAGGGAAACATGGTCCAGCGCCCATACTTCCCTATCGCCGTCACGATAAACCTTGCATAAATCCGTTACTTCCAACATTTATCTTACCTCCCCATGTGTCCCATACCGGGGCTCCGGTTGCTTTTTCCCTGGCCCAACACTGCCGGTTTTGCGACAGCCACTTGGTCGCCGGATTTCAACCCGGAAACAACTTCCCAAAACTTACCTTCCTGCAATCCGAGTTTTACGGTTACCGGAACCAGTTTCTCCCCGCGCAGGACATTAACAATATACTTGCCGTCCTTCTCCGTAACAGCGGAAGCAGGCACAGCTAAAACATCGGCCCGTTCCTGGGTAACGATGGTAATATCCACCGACATCCCCGGTTGGAGTCCCTGGGATGAACTATCCACTTTCAAACGTACCGGAAAATTGACCACTTCATCATCGGATTCCCCCTGAACGCCAATCTCTGTAACCTGTCCGCCATTTTCCGTTTGTTCAGAGTCCTTCCCGATGATTATCGCTTTCTGGCCTACGGCCAGCATCCCAATGTCATTCTGATCGATCTCCGCTTCGACGCCGAGGGCATCGGGTTTAATCACCGTTGCCAACAGGTTTTCAGAGGTAATTTTGTCGCCGGCCTTCACATTGATCCAGGCAACCTGTCCGTCAAAGGGAGCACGGATAACCAACGAATCGCCTTGGACCAGTCCGTCATTTTTTTCGGTCAAAGCTTTGACTTTCAGCTCAGCTTCTTTCACCTGTTCCTTGTAAAGACCGATTTGATGGGTATAGCTTTCCAGTTCCAAGGCATTATCTATTGAAACACGGTTGATGGCAAGCTCCGTTCCCATCTGTACCTTAGCTTTATCCAGATTCAACTGTGCCTGTTTCAGTTCAGTTTTGGCTTGATCCAACTGTTCCTGCAAAGTCGACGACTGAATGGTCAAAAGCACATCGCCGGCTTTCACTGTGTCTCCCGCTTTTACTTGAACCTTTTCGATAACCCCTTCATAGTCCGAATAAATATCTTTCTTTTCCAAGGGATAAACCTGGCCGGTAGCCTCTACGGTTTGACTGAGATCCATCCTCTGGACTGACACCAGATTGTATTTGGCTTGAATGTCATCCATCGGATTGGTCTTCGGCCAAAAAGCATAACCAACGGCTCCCAAAGAAAAAACTGCGATGATAATCACCATTATTTTACGTTTCATACCGATTGACCTCACTTCTATTTTTTCGTAACAATGATGTATATCGATGTTAAACCCTAAAAAGTTTCTCCCCAAGAGATGCTTTCTACCGGAAAACAGGGGAAATTATGTTAATCTACAGTGCCCAGTACACAGTTGACAGGGTACAGTTAACCGTAAATGTTCAAGCTAATGTATTAGGAGACAGGAGATAGGAGATAGGAGATTAGGAGATGGAAGATGGGAGATGGAAGGAGAAAAGAAAAGGGTACATGGTACTAAGTGCAATGTACCTGATATAAATAAAGGAACGCAAAATGCGTTCCCTTCACACGCCAAAATCTCCCATCCCAGGCTCTAACGATGTACTGTGCACTGTGTACTATGAACCCTTTACCGTCTGTACATTTTATTTCCGATATACAGTTGCCTGCATCAAAGCTAACAGCTCGTCGGATTCATTGGTAATCCGGATCAGATAAGTTCCCAATCGGGTGGTACGGGACTCTTCAATAGCCGTTGCATAAAGGGTACCTGAAGATACCGCTTTAAAATAGGAAATATTAGCTTGAATCGAAACCGCAGGACTGCCAAAATTAGACGCAGCAGCCAGTGCAAAATCAGCTAGAGTAAAGATGGCTCCTCCCTGAACTATTCCCAAACCGTTCAGATGCTTTTCCTCCAATCTCAATTTAGCCCGGGCTTTCCCGGGCTCGGCCTCAATCAGTTCAATCCCGACAGTTTTTATAGCAAACTGATCTTTGGTTAAGCTCTCCGGCATTGCCTTCATCCGGTAACCCTCCTTCAGTCAAATTACTTGACCTGTTTTATTACTCACTCATTTTAAAACTCCTCTCCAAACTTGCCTTTGTCGGCCTATAGGGCTATAATTATAGTTATTATTGGACAAACTAGGAAAACTATTTGGGAATAAGATTATCATGCAAAACAATACGAAACTGGATAAACTTTGGAAAATGTTCTGGATCTTCTTCCGGATCGGCGCCTTTACCATCGGCGGAGGACTGGCCATGCTCCCCCTCATTGAAAAGGAGATGGTCGACCGCCAGCAATGGGTCAGCCATGAAGAGATCGTCGATATTTTTGCCGTCTGTCAGTCTATCCCCGGCGTCATCGCCATCAACTCATCCATGTTTATCGGATACAAAATAGCCGGGCTTACCGGTGCCTGCGTCGCCGCCCTGGGAGTTATCATGCCGTCATTTTTAATTATTTTGGCTATCGCCTCCATCTTGGTGGGTTTACGGGAAAATATTTATATCGCCAAAGCCTTCACCGGAGTCCGGGCCGGTATCGTTGCCATGATGGGGCTATCTGCGTATAAACTTGGCAAATCCGTCATAAAAAACCGGATCAGCTGGTGGATCGCTTTCGTCTGTTTTTGTACCATTGCTTTCTTCGAAGTTCATGCCATGTGGGCCATTATTACCGGCGCCATCGTCGGTTTGGCCACTTCTGCTTCCCGGAGGAAATCATCATGATTTATCTTCAATTGTTCTGGATCTTCTTCAAAATCGGCCTCTTCAGTTTCGGCGGCGGCTATGTGATGATCCCCCTAATGCAAAAAGAAATTGAGACCCATGGTTGGATCCCAATTAATGAATTTGCCGATATTGTTGCTGTCTCCCAAATGACCCCCGGACCTCTTGCTGTCAATGCAGCCACTTATATCGGCCAACGGGCTGCCGGAATTATGGGGTCTTTCTCTGCAACTCTCGGCGTTTCGTTGCCTTCGCTTATTCTGGTCATTCTTATTGCCCGCGCATTCCTGCGTTTCAAGGAAAACCCCATCGTCGAACGGGCTCTCCGGGGCATCCGTCCGGCAACTGCCGGAATGATCGCCGCCGCTATGATCTTTTTTGCGGAAATGTCCATCTTCACCAAAGAACTCCCACGGGATATTGCGGCATTATTTTCCGGTGATTTCAGCGCCTTTAAAGGATTTGGCATCAATCCGGGGGCACTATTCATCTGTATCATCATATACATCGGATCTGTCCGTTTCAAATTGCACCCCATCACCGCCGTGGTCATCTCCGCCATTCTCGGCATATTTTTAACCTAATTCCATCCATACTGCTTCCTCTTCCACTCACTCCTTCACCGGAAGGCGTGCTGTACTCTCGCGTATAATCAGTTCCGGCCTCATCATTACCTTTTGAGGGCTACCCTCGTTGATCAGGGCTAACATTCGCCGGGCCGCTTCCATCCCCAACTGTTCTTTGGGATGGACAACGGTAGTCAACTTAACTTCTGACGAGACCGCCAGCTGAGAATCGTCAAAACCAACCACGGACAAATCCTCCGGAACTCTCAATCCCTGCTCCCGAAGAACATCCAGTAATTGTAAAGCTTGTAGGTCATTATAACACACCACTGCAGTACATTCAGACAACATCCCCCGAAACCGCCCTGACCGGAAAAGGTCTTCCGATTCATCCGCTTCCGCTGTATCGAACCAGACAACTTGAGCGTCTTTCACCTTCAGCCCGGCTTCCCGGTGGGCTTTTTGAAAACCAGCCCACCGGTAATGTCCTTGAATGTCATCGACCTTAAAAAGCCCTCCAATCTTCCGATGCCCCAAGGCCAACAAGTGCTGAGTCGCCAGATATCCAGCTTCCAGATCATCTTCAACAACATACGAACAGTCCAAATCCTGATAGCGGCCATGAATGAACAACAACTGGACTCCCTGATTCTCCAACTCGCGGTAGAGATCCAAATTAGGATTAGGCAATGCACTCTTAGTTGATTCCACGATCAATCCGTCAATATGTTGGCCTAACATGTTTTCCAGACAAATCAATTCTTTTTCATGCTGATTATATGTGCAGGATAATATGATATTATAACCGTTTGCCGCCAAGACCTGGTCAATACCTCGGATGATCGCAGGAAAAATATAATCGTTCAAATAAGTTATAATCACTCCGATTTTTTTTGAAGGGACTTTCCGACGACGGCGTTCCCGGACAAAGGTTCCTTTGCCATGAACCCGGTAAAGCCACCCGGCATTGACCATCTCTCCCAGAGCTTGCCGCACCGTATGCCGGCTAATCTGAAACCTGGCAGCTAATTCGTTTTCGGAATAAATCTGCTCACCAGGCTGAACTATTCCTGCCTCAATCTGCCCAATCAGATAATCGATGAGTTGGCGGTATTTCGGTTTTTTGTTGTCTGTCATCCAGGTTTACCCTCTACTTAAACGGGTTTTCATCCGGATAAGGAACAACTGCCGGTTGATTGTAGGAAACATCCTGCACCCCTAACATTTTCATCGCTGCAAATAAAACTTTACCTACATGCTTAAAGGCCACACCGGCATGATGGGGGTATTGTTTTCCGATTAATACATGACGGTAAAAACGCCCCATTTCTTTCACAGCAAACACCCCGATAGACCCAAAGGATTGAGGATCCACATCGAGGACTTCACCTTCTGCCACATAGCTCCGAAGCTGACAATCGGCCGTCCCCTGCAACCGGAATAAAGTGATATCCCCCGGCCGAATCGTCCCTTCCAGAGTCCCCCGGGTAATATCCGGTTCCCGGTCCGGTTCCAGCAGACGGTGCATAATCAGCTGATGTTTCATGGCAGCATTTTTCATACAGCTCTTGGGGGTATTCCCACAATGGAAACCCATAAACAGATCGGTAGGTTTATATTCGCCCAGCTTCGTAACATTAGCATCCACCATATCCCGGGGAACCGTATTGTTAATATCCAATAACGTCGCCGGCATCTCTGTTGCACAACAGATGATATACTCGCTTAATGCCCCGTACATATCGACTTCACAGGCAACGGGGATTCCCCGGGAAGCCAACCGGGAGTTAACGTAACAAGGCACGAATCCAAATTGGGTTTGAAATGCAGGCCAGCATTTATTGGCAAAAATTGCATATTCGGAAGCTCCGCGATATTTATCCATCCAATCCAATAAAGTCAGTTCAAATTGGGCCAATTTCGGCAGAATCCCGGGATGTCCGTTTCCTTCTCCCAATTCACTGGCCATATCCCGGACTACATCATCAATTCGGGGGTCGCCCGCATGTTTATTGAAGGACTCAAATAAATCCAATTCTGAATTTTCCATAACTTCAACCCCGAGGTCATACAAGGGTTTAATCGGGGCGTTACAGGCCACAAAATCCTGAGGCCGGGGTCCGAAAGCAAAAATCTTCAATTTTGACAATCCAATAATAATACGGGCTATATGGGCAAAATCTCCGATCCACTCGGCTACCTCTTCGGCAGTTCCCACCGGATATTCCGGGATATAGGGACGCAACTTCCGCAAAGCCAGATTATAGGAAGCATTAAGCATACCGCAGAAAGCATCGCCTCGGCCTTGCACCAGGCCGTTGGATTTCTCTTCGGCAGCTGCCGCAAACATGACCGGTCCGCCAAACCTTTGAGCTAATAAGGTTTCCGGGCCCTCCGGGCCAAAGTTGCCAAGGTAAACTACCAACGCATTAACACCGGCTTCTTTCAACTCATCCAAGGCCGCCAACACATGAGCCTCATTTTCAACGGTCACCTTGACTTCAACGATCTCCGTGCCAAGCGCCTGACAAGCCTGAACCACCGCTTTTCGCCGCGCTTCACTCAGCTGAACCGGAAAACAATCCCGGCTCACCGCAACAATTCCCAACTTAACAGCAGGAATATTTAACATTGACATCCCTCCATTTTCCATTGGAATATAGTTCCATTATACCCTAAATCCGCTTGTACGTACAAGTAGTAACGTAATTGTTCCAAAAAGAAAGGGCCGGTTCACCGAACCCCGACCCCTTCGATCTCGATATGTAGTATATAAGGCTTCCCATCTGCCGCCGGTTCCTCCAAGCGCAGGCGATAGGTATTATCTTTCGCTGCCTGCCATGAACCGGTCAGCCGAATGGTTTCATTAAAATTCAAGAATTCTTTGTTATAATCGCACCAAACCCGGTCCGCTTCTGTAAATTTCCCATCAAAGTCCCAATCTAAAACATAGAACCAGATGGTTTTCCCGCCAACGGATGTCTTCCCCGTTAAACATTGCCTGGCGCCCATCCGAAGTTCTGAAGATCCAGAAACGGAAAGCCGATCCCACTGAAACTCTCCATGTTTCTGAACGAATTTGCCTGTTTTATCAACTTCCCGGACAGCCTTGGATTCGATCCGGTAATTACTTTCAACGATATAATCTGCTCCTGTACTGCGTTCGTTGAAGAACAATTCGATTTGGCCGGTTCGTTTAAACTCATATTTGACCGCATTAAAAGGCCCTTCAGCCAACCGAAAATGCCAAGGATCACCGGTTTCATTGCACTTTAGGATCATCGTCCTCACCGGCCGATGCCCATCCAAGTGATAAACATCAGTCTGAAACTCCCGATCAAACCGGCTGATAATCATATAATCATCAGTGCCAATCCGGACAACAGGACGTAACTCCAATCCTCCGCGAAATTCGTCCAACCGTTGATAGGCTGATCGCGGCGTCTGATAAATTCTCTCCGTTCCGATCACCCGATAAGCCCAGCCATCATGACTTAATGACAAATCCACTACCCCGGATAAATCTACCGTTCCAAGATCATCAGTACATCCGCTAACTCCCACGAGGAGCACAACCATTAAAATACCCAGCCAGCCAATACGTTTCATCTTCAATCCCTCCTCCAGTTTTACCCTCTTTTGACGTTCCTTACCGACATTTTGTTCCGTTGCCAATTCATCCAATTATCCTGTATTTCTATTCAGCTTGATAAGCCAATCAATAAGCGTTATAATCAAAATTAACAAAAATTTTACTTACAGATCGAAAAATAAGCGGGAAGGAACAGGTGGTACCTATGTCAACAAAAGTGCTCAACCAACGACTATTGGAAGACGCCCAATTTTGGAAAGGGAAAAATGTACAACTCCCCAAGTATGATCGAAAAACCATTCCGGTAAAGTCCATTTGCTTTTCTGCGGGACGTATGGCCTATGGCCATACCGGAGATATCATGCAGGATTTGCTCAATCTGGACCCTTCGACCGGCCTCATGGTCGGCATCGAAACCTTCTCCCCTAAATATGTTACAGAACTGTCTGCTTCAGATTTCTTAATCACCCAACCTATCTTTGAAAACGAAAAGGGAAAAGTAACCCCTAAGATCCAAGGAGCGATTGACTCCATTCTCTATCTGGACGCCAACACCAACAGCCTTGCCTGGGCCAAATTATTGGAATACGCCCGAGATCCGCAGGTTCAATTCGCCACCATCAATGCTCCGGAAGGCGCTTACGGCGTCACCTACAACGGCGGCGATTTTGCTGAACCCATCAGCCCGGTGTTGATTAAAGATATGGAAGAAGGAACCGTAAACTCCGATGCGGCGAAATGGACTTTATTTGCTATGGAACGCTATAAAGCCGGATTAAAATTTGCCATGGTAAGTTGCACTAACTTCTCTGGAAATGGCCATTATACAGCCGCAACCCTTAAAACAGTTGCCCAGGCATGGGAAACCAAAGGCTTTGCTCCAGCCGGTTTTCTTGATTACTTATCCGACTCCAGCCGGTTTTCCTTCCCGAACTGTATGATCGACCGTATTGCGGTATCTCCGGATGAATCTATCCGGCAACAGATGGAGGCCATTGGCATCCGCTCCAATTTGGTGGTCACTGAAAAAGCCCGCTATTGGGCTGTGGAAGACAACTTCCCTGCTGGCCGTCCAGCTTTTGAAAAAGCTGAAGGTGTATTTATGGAATCCAGCTATGAAGAGGTTAAAAAATATGAAGATATGAAACTCCGTATCCTCAATATGAGCCATTCAGTTATCGCCGGATTAGGCGTGCTTTTAGGTTACCGCGGCAATTACGGCATCTACAACGCCATGAAAAACGAGATGATCGCAACGCTTATCCAACGGATTATCGATATCGTTATTCAAACCGTCGACAAGCCGAAACAGATGGATCCCAAAGCCTTTGCCGCTGATGCCATTACTCGCCTGAATAATCCCAACATTCCGGATGATCCGATGCGGATTGCTTTAAATGCCTCCACTAAAATGTTACCGCGTTTCCTGGATACGTATTATGCAGCGGAGGCTAAAGGCATTCCAAGGGATCAATTGAATCTAATCTTGCTTCCCGTAGCCGGATTTATCCGCTACACCATGGGCGTAGATGATCAAAACATCGCTTATTCTCTGGAGGATGACCCCCGCAAAGATTTGCTCACTGCCTGCGCCTCGAAAGCCGTTATCGGCGAACCGGCTTCAGCCGTTGCTTTTAGGGAAATCATCGCCCATAAAGACATTATGGGAAAAGATCTTTACCAACACGGGGATACCGGCGCCATACTGGAAGAGATGGTCTCTAAAATGCTCGCCGGCAGCGATGCTGTCGCCCGAACCGTCGCTGAATATCTTACCAAATAAACCCAGGCAAAAAGAGAGACAGGCCAAAATCAGCGGCCTGTCTTTATTTTCAGCTGTTTTAGACTTAAGATTTCGTCTTTGTAAAGAAATGCGTTTTGCCACTGCTTCGGAATATGATGATAAGTAACCTCTCTCCTAAAACACACAATCATCATAAACGGAGCGATTCCCATGGAGTTTATTTTTTCGGTCATTTCCATTATTATTATCAACTTGGTTCTCTCCAGCGACAACGCTGCTGTCATCAGTTTAGCCATTAAAAACATTCCGGAAGAACAGCGCCAGCTGGCCGCCATGATCGGTACATGCGGCGCAGTCATCCTCCGAATCCTCATCACTTCCCTGGCCACTCTATTGGTTAACATTCCTTATCTAAATGCCATTGGTGGGCTATTACTGTTATTTATCACCTGGAACTTGTTGAAACAGACGGATTCCGAAGACCAGATCAAAACGCCCAATCATTACTGGACCGCTGTTGGAAGCATTGTGATTGCCGATCTCTCCATGGCTTTTGATAATGTCATGGGCGTTGCCGGTGCAGCCCACGGTTCGATCGTTCTGGTCATTTTCGGTCTGGCATTCAGTATCCCGATCCTGATATGGGGATCAAACCGGCTAGCTTCCCTCATGAACCGATACCCAATCATTATCTATATCGGTGCAGCAGTATTGACTCATACCGCCCTCAGCATGTTTTTCCATGACCATGGGTTGGATCTGCAACGCTGGGTCGGAAGAAACACACTTAATCTAGTTTCCTGGTTATTCGCTATCTCAGTTTTCGTCTATGGATATTTCAAAACAAAAACCAAACCCGTCAGCGAAGAGGATTGACTCCGATTCTCCAGACTCCGCCCATGGATGGATTTCATTAATATGTATATTTCGGCTTCACTTCCGGATATTCGTGCTCATAGCATAATATCAAATATGAATGGAAAATGAAGAGGTGAAGCCCATTATGGAAGAAACAACCGGATTCCGTATGGAATGCGTCGTTCAAGCCGGTGACAATATCGAAGCCATTGCTCTTGCCTTTAATACCACTCCGGAAGATCTGCAAAAAGAAAACCCCCAGGTCGATGTATATCATCTACTACCGGAACAGGTTTTACAATTTCCTTTCCCCATGCGCTGTTCGGGACAGATATACATTGCCCGCCAGGGCGATACCTTAGCCCGTATAACTCGCCAGTTTAGAGTCTCCGAAGAAGATATTTTGCGGGAAAATCCTTTTTTACGTATCTTAGGTATTCGTCCCGGATTCCCTATTTGTATCCCGGCACCACAGCCCCCGGTATGCCGCAACGGTTTTCTTTATACCATCGTTTCTGGAGATACTTTATTTTCACTGGCTTTACGCTTCAACACAACAGTTGACGCCATCCTTAGAGCCAATCCGGGGCTAAATCCCAACCAACTTTATGTAGGCCAACAGATCTGTATCCCCGGGAGACCCACACCCGCCTGCCCCGGAACCATTTATACGGTGGTCACCGGAGACACCTTAACCAGTATCGCCGTACGTTTCAACACCAGCGTCCAGGCCATCATTCAAGCCAATCCCGGAATTAACCCCAACTTCATCGTTCCCGGCCAGCAAATTTGCATCCCTACCACACCGACTCCTCGGTGTCCCGGATTTATTTACACCGTGGTTGCCGGAGACACCCTGTTCTCCATCGCCAACCGCTTTAACACGACCATCAATACCATCTTACAAGTAAATCCCGGATTAAACCCCAATCTGCTCTATATCGGGCAGCAAATCTGCATTCCGCAATAAACAGAAAGGGCTGCTGTCATCTATTGGACAGCAGCCCTTATATAACACTTACAATTACAACCGACACGAACTGATCTTCGTTGCAATAATTCCGTTGGCTCCCAATTGTTTTAACCGATCCATGATTTGATTGACTTCACTGGAGAGAACCATCGCTTTAACAGCCAGCCATCCTTCCTTATTCAATGGCGCAATGGTTGGCGACTCAATCCCCGGGGTGATCCGGCAAGCCTCTGCCAACAAGGTTTGAGGTATGTCATATTCGACCATCATATACTTCCGGGCGGTGATAATTCCTTTCAACCGTTCACAGAAAGTAATCACCTCCGGTGTATGCCCATTGGTTTGATCTTTAGCCATGACAATGGCTTCCGAGATGACCACCGGTTCTCCGATGATCTTCAGCCCATTGGCTTTAAGGGTTCGTCCCGATTGAACCACATCCGCGATGGCATCCGCAACCCCCAAACGGATCGAAATTTCAACTGCGCCGTTCAGTGTCACCACTTCAGCTTTGATCCCCCGCGGTTCCAGATAGTTACAGACCAATCTCGGGTAAGACGTAGCGATCCGTAAACCATGCAAACCTTCAACCTCTATATCTTTATCTTCAGGAACGGCAAAGCAAAACCGGGCTTTTCCAAATTCCAAGACCATCACTTCAGAGAAGGGTTTTTCGTTCTCAAACGCCAGATCTCGGCCAGTAATCCCCAAATCCAACACACCGCTGGTCACATAGGCCGGAATATCTTTGGGCCGTATGAAAAAAAACTCGATATTATTCCGCTCATCCCGCATCATTAGCTCGTTGGAAGCAGCCTGGCAATGGTATCCCGCTTCCTTTAACAGTAAAATAGCATCCTCCGACAGACGCCCCTTATTTGGAACAGCAACTCGTAACATATCCGCTTCTCTCCTAAAGTTTTTTATAAACATCCTCCAAAGTTAGATCATTGGCAATCATCATCACCTGCAGGTGATAAAGTAATTGAGAGATTTCTTCGGCCAAACGCTCCCGGCCTTCATATTCCGCAGCCATCCAAACTTCCGAAGCCTCTTCAACGATCTTCTTTCCGATAAAATGTTTCCCTTTATTAAACTCACGGACCGTCCCCGACTCAGGATCCTGAGCGGCAATTTTGGCCTGCAATTCAGCAAATAAACTTTCAAAGCTTTTCATGGACATCTCCTTCGTTTTTTTATTCTTTTCGCTATGAGGCCGTGAGTTCCTTCATAATTTCCCGAATTTAACAGAAGAACAACATTTTCAGTCACAAATAATGCAACTTTTGTAAAATTTGGTATAATAATTTTGCTATAATAGTTATGAACCAATTTCACTGTAAGGAGTGATCTCATGCAATACCGAGCTTTTGGAAAACTGGACTGGAAAGTTTCGGCCTTGGGATTTGGTTGTATGCGGTTTCCAACCGTGGGCCACGACAAATATGGCCCGGATATCGATACGCCCGCTGCCATCCGCATGTTACGAACCGCGATCGACCACGGCGTGAATTATATCGATACCGCCTACCCCTATCACAACGGTAACAGTGAAGTCGTAACCGGCCAGGCATTACAGGATGGATACCGTTCCCGAGTTAAACTAGCGACCAAGTCCCCAATCTGGTTCATCAAATCCCCTGCTGATTTTGATAAATATTTGAACGAACAATTGAAAAAACTCCAAACTGATCATATTGACTTCTATCTCCTGCATTCCCTAGACGCCGATCGTTGGCAAAACATTATATTGAAATACGATATCTTAGAACAAGCTCAACGGGCGATCCGGGACGGCCGTATTGGATATCTTGGATTTTCTTTCCACGATAAATATGACGCCTTCGTCCAGATCGTTGATGGGTTCGATCAATGGACATTCTGCCAGATTCAATATAATTTTATGGACATCGAGAATCAAGCCGGAATGAAAGGTTTACAATATGCCGCAGCTAAAGGATTGGCCGTTGTCATCATGGAACCTCTCCTCGGCGGGAAACTGGCTAAACCTCCGAGAACAGTCCAGGAAATCTGGGACAGCCTTCCCGTCAAGCGGACCCCTGTGGACTGGGCGCTTCAATGGCTATGGAATCAGCCGGAAGTTTCCACCGTACTTAGCGGCATGAGCTCCCTCGAGCAGGTTATGCAAAACATCCAATCAGCCAATGTTTCCCAGGTGGGTAGTTTAACGCCGGAAGAATTGGAAGCCATAAACCAGGTCCGCCAAACCTATCAAAGAAGTTTTCCCATCCCCTGTACCAAATGCGAGTATTGTTTACCTTGTCCCCAAGGCGTGGCTATCCCTAGAAATTTTGAAATTTATAACAACGCCCATGCCTATGACGATTTAACCGGTTCCCAAAACACCTATAACCACTTCTTCAACGACAAGCAGAGAGCTGTTTCCTGCGTCCAATGCCGGTTATGCGAAAGCCGTTGCCCGCAAAAGATCGCCATCAGCGATTGGATGCCCAAAGTCCATGAATATCTGAAAGCTGAGATCACCAAATAGTTACCTTCAATTTACAATTATTAACCTCCCTTTCATTGGATTGTATTAATTATCATCTATACTATAGGTAAAGGGAGGTGAACCTAATGAACGCAAATGAAATCTTAGCACTCTTTCTGTTGAGAACTTTAGAAGACAGAAGACGCCGTGAGTTTAAAAAATAACTTACGGCGTCTTCTTTTTTTCTTCATCATTTCTCACCCCTAATCTCCTGATTAACCCGCAGCTACAATTGGTAATTTCCCAATGCCTTATGTATGTTCAATGAATTGCACGCCAAATTTTCCAAATTACCCCTTGACATTACCGGTAATTTGTAATAATTTCAAAAATGTAATAATTACAAATCAAAATACATAAGGAGGAATCATAATGAGTTTAAAAGGAACCCAAACTGAAAAAAACATTCTTACCGCCTTTGCTGGCGAATCCCAAGCAAGAAACCGTTATACTTATTTCGCCAGCAAAGCCAGAGAGGAAGGCTACGTCCAAATTGCGGAAATCTTTGAAGAAACCGCTAACCAAGAGAAAGAACACGCCAAACGCCTCTTCAAATTGCTCGAAGGCGGCGAAGTCCAAATTTCCGCTTCTTTCCCCGCTGGCGTCATCGGGACGACCATGGAAAACCTGAAAGAAGCTGCTGGCGGTGAAAATTACGAGTGGACCAACATGTATCCGGAATTTGCTAAAGTGGCCCGCAGCGAAGGATTTGAAAACATTGCCAAAATTTTCGAAGCCATTGCTGTTGCTGAAAAACAACATGAAAAACGGTATATGGCTCTCTTGGAAAATGTCAAAAACGGCAAAGTCTTCAAGAAAGACCAAAAAGTCGTCTGGCGTTGCCGTAACTGCGGATACCTCCATGAAGGCACCGAAGCTCCGAACGCCTGCCCGGCCTGTGCCCATCCTCAAGCCTATTTTGAAGTTTTAGCTGAAAATTATTAATCTATTGGTTATAATTAAAAGCGCAGTTTCCGGTGAGCATCCGGAAACTGCGCTATCCGCCCCACTATATGGATATAACAAAGCAGGTGAACACATGGAACGCTTGGAAAGCAAAATTATCCAATTACTTCAAACCAAGGATATTCGGCCAACCCAACAACGCATTGAAATCATGAAATATCTGATGGAACACCGGGTTCATCCGACGGCCGACATGATTTATACGGCTCTCAAAAAAAACATGCCCACCTTTTCCAAGACTACCGTTTATAATACTCTCAAACTTTTGCAGGAAAAAGGCGCTTTGGCAGCATTAGCTACCGTCGAAGATCAAGTCCGGTATGATTCCAATCTTATGCCCCATGGCCATTTTAAGTGCAACCGATGCGGAACCTTATATGATCTCGAAATTTCGGAAGGATTCCCGCAGCAAACCACCATCGACGGGCATCATATCTTCGAATACCAGATTCTGGCCAAAGGTCTGTGCCGCCATTGCCATATGCAAGAATTATCTTAAAAAATCAACCAACTGATTTTCGTTTAACCCTACTCCAGGCGTTCCATCTAAGCGGGCCACCACACGGCCTCTTTCAAACCGGAGCACGGTTGGAATGATCTCCACCTCATATTCCTCCGCAATGACTTCCGAGTTATCCTCAGCCAAAACAAACTCATTCCGTCCCTGAGCATACTTTTGAAAAACCGGAAGAAAACGCATACAATAGGGGCACCAATTGGCATAAACCAAAACCGTTGCCGATAGTTGCCGTTGTAATATTGCATCGAGTTCAGCGATGGTTGTCGCTTTTTGCAATGTTTTTGCAGCCTCCATATCGTACCTTCCCCAAAGCTTTCTACCCCTATTATACACGGTTTTAAGTAAACCATACTCAAATGCGGTTTATTTCGGCATAATATTCTCAATAGAGATCGGCAATCCAGTCGCCATGGATTTATTGGCAGCAATTCCGGTCAAAATCGACATGCCCCCGTCTACATGGGAAGCTGCCCGGTTAAACCGATCCGGAGCCGGCGTTCCAAAAATATCATTTAGCATAATGGGATCCCCGCCGCCATGGCCACCCACGCCTTCCACAATTTCCACTTCGTAGGGTTCACCAAACATCGGGAAAACGCTGATGTTTTTGGAAGCCACTGCTCCTTCGGCCGATGTTTTTCCACCGCCATTGACATAGGACTTTTCGACGACTGTGGCCTGAATCCGGCCTTTGCTTCCGTTAAAAGCCACCCGGAATCCCTCCCAAGGCATATACGCATTGAGCGAATAGGTCAAAATAGCATTGTTTTGATAACGGACTAATACTCCCATCGTATCCTCAATACTGATCCCGTCTCCAAAAACGCTTTGATCCCGGATATACCCGTCTTCATGTTCAGCATCCAGATAAAGAGCTTTTAGCCGCTCATTACCGGCCAAATCAATAGCAAAAGGATCATCTTTCGCACACTCACTGCCGTGTGCCCTGTAGTAAAATTGGGTGATTCCCCGCTTTTCAGCGTTTTCCCGGCCGTAAAACATCAGATCGCCCATGGCGAACACCGTTTTCGGCCAAGTCCCCAGCCAAAAATTGACCAAATCAAAATGGTGTGTGGCTTTATGAACCATCAAACCGCCACTGTTCCGTTTATCCCGATGCCATCGTCGAAAATAATCGGCGCCATGCTGGGTATTGAGTAACCACTCAAAATGAACGGAATAAACTTCACCAATGGTCCCATCCATAATCAGCTCGCGAATTTTGGTATTATGAGGCGCATACCGGTAATTGAAGGTTACCCGTAATTTTCTGCCGGTTCGCTTGATCGCGTCCCAGATAGCTTGCGCTTTGACCTCGTCCACAGTCAACGGTTTTTCGGTAATCACATCGCAACCCAACTCCATCGCTTTAATGATATATGTATGATGGGTCCGGTCAATGGAGGTCACGATCACGACATCGGGTTTTTCCCGTTTAATCATAGTTTCAAACTCATTCATATGATACGTAGGTATCGGATCCAACCCATACTTTTCCTTTAAAATACGATTGGCATAATCCATACGCGTCTGGTTGATATCGCAAAATCCGACGAGTTTTGAGGTTTCCTTGAACTCACCGGCGATCGCTTCATAGAAAAACCGGGCCCTTCCGCCGATTCCGACTTGTGCGTAACGAATCATCGATCATCCCTCCAAAATAGATAAATTCCCTATAAGCTAACTATAGCCGAAAGCATTTCAAAAAACAGCACATTTTATGCGCAAATTAGGCCCGGACTATGCATATTTTGCGTAGAAAACAAACACACGATTATTCATCGTGTTCTGTTTCTGCCTGAGCATTTATGGCCGCTTCCAAGGCCTTGCTCAACTGATCCGGACAAGAGGTCGGTTTCCGGCCACACCGGATCCCTTTCAAACGTTCAATAACTTCATTAACCGGCATTCCAGCTGCTAACCGGCTCAAACCTGAGAGATTCCCGTTACATCCGTTATCAAAACGCACCTGCAGCACCCGGCCTTCTTCGATCTGCAGGTGAATTCCTGTGGCGCAAACCCCCCGGGGACGATAACTAAACTCCTGCATCCTTTCACCTTCTTGCTGAGAATTACTTCCGATAGACATTCACCAGTTCCTCCTCGGGTACCTGCAAAAACTTTTCTGCCCACGATTTGGCTTCATCCAAATCATGTTCGCGATAATTACCGCATTCTTTTCGGGAAGCACCCGGAATCTCCCCGGTGAATCGACTGACGTCGATTAAGGCATTACGAACCAGCCGAGCCACCCAGGCCGGATCCTGATCATTGCAAAATACAAAATAAAACCCGGTCCGGCAACCCATCGGCGAAACATCGATCAACTGATCGGTCATTTGCCGGATAAACGTAGCAAATAAATGTTCCAGGGTATGCAAAGCCCCGTTCGACAAAAACTCCTGATTGGGCTGGGCAAAACGCACATCAAACTTGGAGATGACACAGTCCGGATAAGCCGGATTGACCGTCATCACTTTCGCTTTCCGAATATACGGCGCCGTCACCCCATCATGATCCAGCTCAAAAGATTCTACCCGATTCGTCATTCGTTAACCCCTCCCAATTCATCCAGCAAATTAAGGAAAAAGTGGACACACCGCTCGGCAGCCAGCCGCTTAAAGTTTTCATACATCATTAGCCCGTCTTCATCCGAATTATCCGAGATGGACCGGATCACCACAAAAGGGACCTGGCAGGCCGCACAGACCGCAGCCACTGCAGCGCCCTCCATCTCATTACAATAGGCCCCAAATTCCCGATATAATTCTTCTTTGACAGTCGGCGAATCATTAAACTGATCGCCGGTGGCGATGGGCCCCATCAACACTTTATATTGGCCGGCAACACAACGTTCCATGGCAGCTTCGCATTGGGCAGCCAATTGCGGATCAGCCTTAATGAATCCGTCATCCCCTTCTTCAAAAGCCCCTTTGGCGATACCAAAGGCCGTTAAATCCACATCATATTGAATACAAGCCGTAGAAATCACCACATCCCCGATCTTCAGCTCAGGATGTAATCCCCCGGCTGATCCGATATTAATGATGTGATCCGGCTTAAATCGGTCGATCATCACTTGCGTACACCGGGCCGCATTGACCTTGCCAATGCCGGACATGGCCGTAATACATGGCTTTCCATTTACCTTTCCCTCATAAAATTCGATTCCGTAAATGACCTGCTTTTGAATATCCGTCATCTTCTGCAAGATCGCATCTCGCTCAGAGGTAACTGCCGTAATGACTCCAACCATCGTTTCAACTCCATCCCATATATTTTTATGTCTATTTTACTATACTATGGAAAAACCGGCACTATATATTTCCCAACGTCCCAGAAGGTAATCGGCATTCATCCATTGAAAAGATCTCCATTCATTTCTCCAAAAGGAGCACCATGATGAGAAAGAAATTATCCGAAATGTCCCTTGAAGAACTATGGCAGTTGTTTCCCATTATTTTGAAAGATTACAATCCGGCCTATCCCCAATGGTATCTCGAAGAAAAAGAGGCAATCATGAAAGCAGTGGGCCCGGATACCGTTTGCCGGATAAACCATATTGGAAGTACGGCCGTTCCGGGACTAGTCTCCAAGCCCACTATCGATATTTTAGTGGAAGTTGATCGCCATTGCGACCTTAAAACGCTCCGGGATCAACTTCTCCGGGCAGGATGGACCCTGATGGCTTACCAGGATCCGCCTGACTTTAGGATGTCTTTTAATAAAGGATATACCCCTGACGGTTTCACCGAACGGGTTTTCCATCTCCACCTTCGTTTCCAGGGTGATTGGGATGAGCTCTATTTTCGGGATTACCTCCTTGCCCATCCCGACATCGCCAAAGCTTACGGCGAATTAAAGTTACAACTACAACCCCATTACAAACACAACCGGGATGGATATACCCAAGCCAAAACCGAATTTATCTCCCAATGGACCAAAAAAGCCCGAGTCGAATTCAAAGACCGGTACCAATTATTTAAGCCAGGCCAATAAGACACCGGCAGCAACAGCTGAACCGATAACTCCAGCCACGTTCGGCCCCATGGCATGCATCAGCAGATAGTTCCCGGGTTTTTCCTGGGCGCCCAGCTTTTGAACAACACGAGCTGCCATAGGAACTGCCGACACACCGGCAGCGCCAATCATCGGGTTAACTTTACCGCCGGTCCATTTGCACATGATCTTACCAAAGATAACTCCACCGGCAGTACTAAAGGCAAATGCAATCAATCCAAGTAAAATAATACCTAATGTTGCAGGCTGTAAAAACAATTCAGCCTTCGCCTTGGCGCCTACAGACAAGCCCAGGAAGATGGTGATGATGTTAATCAACTCATTCTCAGCGGTTTTCGATAAGCGGCCGACCACTCCGGACTCCCGAAGCAGATTCCCAAACATCAATGAACCTAATAAGGCGGCAGCAGACGGCAGAATTAAAGACCCAATAATTGTCACAGCGATGGGGAAAATAATCTTTTCGGTTTTGGAAACCTCCCGCATTTGCTCCATCACGATCTGCCGTTCCTCTTTGGTGGTTAAAGCCTTAATGATCGGCGGCTGGATGATGGGGATTAAAGCCATATACGAATAAGCCGCAATAGCGATGGAACCCAGTAAATCCGGTTTCAGGCGGCTGGTTAAGTAAATAGCCGTGGGGCCATCAGCTCCTCCAATGATTCCAATGGAAGCCGCTGCTTTCAAGTCATATCCCAATCCGGGGAAGAAATAATTGAGTACCAGCGCCCCCAACAATGCCGCAAAGATTCCCAACTGAGCCGCTGCACCCAACAAAATGCTGCGGGGATTGGCAAGAAGCGGCCCGAAATCGGTCATCGCGCCGATTCCCAGGAAAATTAACGGAGGGTAAATCCCTAAATTAACCCCTTGATACAAATAATAAATTAAACCTCCCGGTTGAAACTGGCCATTCACGGTGGTCCCGGGATCCATCAAACCGGCCAGAGGCAGGTTGACCAACAACATACCGAAAGAAATCGGCAATAACAATAACGGTTCATACTCTTTCACAATGGCTAAATACATTAAGACTAATGAAACAATGATCATAATCAGGGATCCGACATCCATATGTACGAGTCCCGTGTCATTCATTAACCGCAAAAAATTTTCCCACATGATATCCTCCTATAAAAACATACATTGTTATCTCTTTCACAATCTACCCGTTTAATTCTTAGTCCATTTATTGACAAGAACCGACATCCATTTCATCAGATACATTAAAAAGAACAATACTACGAAGACAATACCTATACCCACCACCATAAGCTCAAGACCAACTCTTATATTCTCCATCATCTCACCTCGCTCCCGTTTTTGATAAGAATTTATATTATATCAAAGCAGGAAACTCAATCAAGAGTTTACCTCCTTAAAACTGTGATCCCTGAACAGAAGTCTTCCAAAACTGACAATAAAATAAACTGATTTTTGCTTGACTATTTAATCAAACGATGAACACCTTCAGGCCGGCAACCCTCCGCCAAGCTGTTCTTCCACCCAATGCCAAATCGCATCCCGCCCCTGTTTGCTCTCAGCGGAAAACGGAATGATCGGGCTGTCAGAATCCAAAGCTAGGTTTCGGCGAATCTCCTGCAACCGCTGATTCATCTGGTTGCGGGAGATTTTATCGGACTTGGTCGCCACGATCAGAAAGGGTTTTCCCTGAAACTTCAACCAATCCAACATCATCCGATCATCCTCGGTGGGAGCATGCCGGATATCCACCAGCATGATGATGGCTTTCAATTGCTCCCGGGTATTTAAATACGTTTCAATCATGTCACTCCATGCAGCCTTCTCCGCCTTGGAAACTTTGGCATATCCGTATCCCGGAAGATCCACTAAGAAAAAATCCTGATTAACCCGGAAAAAATTGATAACACGGGTTTTTCCGGGAGTATTTCCGACCTTGGCCAGATTCTTTCGGTTAACCAAAGTATTGATTAACGAAGATTTTCCCACATTTGACCGTCCCACCAAGGCAATCTCCGGCCAGGAACGATCAGGATACTGTTCCGGTTTTACAGCAGTTACTTCATACCCAACATCTTTAATCTGCATCTCAGACTCCCCTACCCTGTTTCCATGGATTGCATGGGACCCGCCGACTAGCTTTCCCGAACTAACACAGCCATACTCTCTCTATTTTGAAGGAGATCCGCTATTTTTTCTGCAGATAAAGGCTGACTGAATAAATACCCTTGAATACCTTCGCATTGGTATTTCCGTAACTCCTCCAATTGTTCCTTGGTTTCAACGCCTTCCGCAACAGCCCTCAGTTTCAATGTCCTTACCATTAAAATAATAGCACTAACGATTCCATTACTCACTGGATCTGTTGTTAAATCTTTGATAAAGGATTGATCGATTTTGACGGTATCCAGCGGAAAGTGCTTGAGACTGCTTAATGAAGAATAGCCTGTCCCAAAATCATCCAGTGCAATGGAGAATCCAGCCTCTTTTAAAGTTTGTAACGTTTCAAAAATTAAGGCATCATCCCCCATAAACGCGCTCTCTGTAATCTCCAATTCGAGCAAAGAAGGATCCAATCCTGCTTCACGAACGATAGCTGTACATACTTCCGCAAGGTTTCCGTTGCGTATTTGAGTGGCGGACACATTAACCGATACCCGCAACAAGGGTAGTCCCTCTTTTTTCCATGCAACCATCTGTTCAACGACAGTTTTTAAAACCCATTCCCCGATGGGAATAATTAACCCGCTTTCTTCAGCGATGGGAATAAACCGCGTTGACGGGACTGCTCCCAACTCCGGACTGTTCCAACGCACTAACGCTTCCAGGCCGATCAGTTCACCGGAAAACGCATTGACCTGAGGCTGATATTCCAAGAAAAACTCGCCACGTTCTAAAGCCCGATGCAAATTGTTTTCCAACTGCATCTCAGCAATACTGATAAGTTCCATATCCGGATCATAGAAAGCAAACCGGTTCCGCCCATGGTTTTTAGAACGGTACATAGCAGTATCTGCGTTTTTCATCAGCATCTGGACATTAGTACCGTCCTCCGGATAGATGGCAATTCCAATGCTACACGTCACAAAAAAATAATAGCCATTTAAGTTAAAAGGTTCTTCTAAATTTTCAAAAATCCTTTGACAAACTTCAACAATGATTTCCCGGCTATGACACTCATTGAGTAATACGATAAATTCATCCCCACCCAAGCGGGCCAAGATATCCTTTCCCTGTCGAATACTTTTTTTCAACCGCTCTGCCACCTGCTGAAGCAAACGATCCCCAACATCATGTCCTAAATTGTCATTGACATTTTTAAACCGATCAAGGTCAATAAAAAGAACGGCCAGCTTCTCCGGACCCTTTTCCATCCTCTTTAATGTATTTTCCAAATGGTTCATTAAAAAAGTCCGATTGGGCAAACCGGTCAGCCGATCGTAATAGGCCATTCGGCGAATCTCTTCTTCTGCTTTTTTCCGCTCAGTAATATCCCGATACAATCCCCGATAACCTAAAAATTTTCCTTCATTCGTAAATACCGGCGTCCCTGAGATTAACAACCCCACCAACTGGCCGTTTTTATGCAAGTTCCAGATTTCCAGATTACGAATGGGTGCTTTTTTGCGAAAAAGTTCATCTTGAAGATATTCCCGATAAGCTGCTTCCGAGGGAGCCAAAAAATCAAAAATAGTCCGGCCAACCATCTCATGGGCATAATACCCTAGAACTTCATGAACACCTCCGGAACAATAAGTAAACCGGCCGTTTTCATCTGTCTCCCACAACCAATCGGAAGTGCTATACGCAATATCGCTGAACCGTTTTTCGGCAGCACGCAACTTTTGCAATTGATATTGATTGTTGATGGCCCCGCTTAACTGGGTTTGAATCGCCGTATAAAACCCTAATTCAGGAACATCCATACTATTGACAATGTATCCAAAATCAATGGATCCCGAATATAACGATTGAACCACCATAGAAAAACGCTGATTGTCAGGGAGTACCCCAGGAGGCAAAAACTGCTTCACCGGAAATTTCACCTCGTCAGCGGAAGGATAGAATGTCCGGTTTTTAGAATAGAATCCGGCCAAACTACCGAGCCCGCCCGGTGTTTGATTCTCATACATAACAATATAACAGTTTTCAATATCAGCAGCTTCCGACAATTTTTCCAGAAATGACTCCATCTGATAATCTGAGAATAAGGTTTCAGCCACCATCCGGAAGGTTTCCGTCAGATGAATAAAGCCATCTTCCTGCATTCGCAAAGCCTTTCCCTGCAATTGATTCATTCGGTTTAAAATGGGTGCCCAGAGTACCTTCCACTCTTCTTCTTGCTCCGGATTCAGTTGAAACCGGGGAAAACGATACAATGCAAGTAAAGCACCAATCCACGGCAGCAAATTATACCTGGACGTACTCACTTTCAGCAACACTTTATCAACTGCGTCGAGGAAAACATGGTGAGGCTCTCCTCTTAAACAGGCTTCCAAAGCGTCCAATAAAGGTTCCACATTCTCCGGTTTCAACTGACTACGGTGAATCAAGCTATTTTCAACAACCGCCCGGTTCATTTGGATAAAAATCTCGTTCCGATTTTGATGGAGTATTTTTTCCAAAGAAACGCCTGGCGGAAAATCGATTTTAACCCGCTCTTCGTCATTTTCCAGGCAACCACAGGACCGTCGAATAACCAATTCCGTCGGTTCTGCCTGCATCATGGGAACGCTCTCACCCCGGATTAACCGGAGTAAATTTTCCAGTCCCACTTTCCCCTGAATATAGACGTTATCATCGACTATCGTAAGCGGTGGATCAAAAAATTGACCGTCAGACACGCCTTGAAGGCCAACGACCCTCACATCTTCCGGAATTCTGTAGTTTTTTTCCTGTAATGCCTTGACGACCCGAACGACCATCTGATCGCCAACGACAGTAATCACATCGCAGTCCAAACCACATTGCTTTTCTAACTTGGCCACTGCGACTCTACCGCCATTATTCACCGGATCAACCGAAACCACTAAGTCTTCCTGGAAAGGGATCCCGTATTGATCCAGTAATTTTCGATATACGTTATACCGTAGCTCCGAATCATGATGATACTGAAGCCCCCGAATCATCGCAATCCTTCGATAACCATGGTCATGGACCAGATGATGCATTAACTTGGCCATACCCGCCTCAACATCAGCAATAACCGAAGGAATCCCTTCAAGGCCTGAACCAATATTTACTGCCGGAATCCCGGCATAACGATTTAGAAACTCTTTAAGCTCAGCCGGTTTTAAATAACGAAAGAGGGCCGACGAATAGATAATCCCGTCAACTACATCCCGGTTGATCAAATTGTAAACCAGATTACGGTGACGGACATTATCCGGGGGATTGATAACGCCTCCAGCGAAGAAAATAACATTCACATCATGTTCCTTGGCAGCGTCATTAATCCCTTGAATAATCGCCCGATAAAACGGACTGGTTATATGACCAATAAATACGCCAACAGTTATCCGGCGAGCATGCAACCCTCTCATAGAACACTCCTCGACAATTATCTCCCGATTATTCTTATTCATACCACAGCTGCTTAAAATAAGATCTCGTCCCAATCAGTTATCTCTTGACTCCAAATCAGTCCTCCGATATTTTCGTTGCAACTATGTACAACCACCTCCATTATAGGCATTTTATAACAGTACCGCAAGGGAATTCCTGGGTAAGTATAACTATCTTTGATCGGGCTATCTTATTAATGCCTTAATCAACTGCCTAAAGGAGGTTCGCCAATGCCTGAGCCCAAACCATTAACCTGTAAAATTTGCCAAGGAAACCGCTTTCAACTAAAATATGAAGCGACCTACGTTTATTCATACATATTGGACGGCGATGCACCCGGATTAAATAACACTAAAGAACTTCTGCCATTTATGTACGACAGCCGGGAACAACAGGACTCCAAGCAATACTTGCATTGTGATACCTGTGGTTTCGATTACCCCTGCTACTTTACTGATTGGGACCAAGAGATGGGCTTTGCTGCACTTCAAAAGATCATTGATCATGCACAGGTACCCTCCAGTTCATAAAATCAGCAACCATCAAAAGAACATCTGCGGTTAACAGATGTTCTTTCTTCTTACCTCAATTGTTCCATCGCAATACTGGCCTGAATAAAGGCTCCAACCCCTTTATAATCATTGGTTACAATCGGTTCGCTCAAATAATAGGCATAAGTTCCATCTCTCCGGGCGGGTCCGCCCAAGCCGGCCACTTGACAATTTTTGTTAAGATTGACCAACCCTTGATCCGTCACGATAATAAATTCATCAATGATTCCTTGATATGCTTTTTCGGCAACGTCAGCCCAATGAGCTGCTAGATATCCTTTACGGACAGCCCTTGCTATCGCATAAGTAATCATACAAGAGGCTGATGCTTCTAAATAATTGCCATTACGATCCCCACAGTCCAAAACCTGATACCAAAGACCGGTAACACTATCCCGTACTTTGGCTAAGGCCTCGATAAGCTCATGGAGGATTTCAAGCAAACGCAGCCGATTCCGATGAGCCTCAGTAAGAAAATCCAATGTATCCACTAAACCCATCAGATACCATCCCATCGCCCGGCCCCAAAAACACTGGGAAAGGCCGGTGGACGGATCGCACCAGAACTGTTCCCGCTTTTCATCGTAGGCATGATATAACAGGCCGGTTCGGGAATCCTTTGTGTTCTTTTCACAGATGATAAATTGGCGAGTTACATCGTCGAATTCAGCTTCATCCCCGAATTCCTTGATATATTGGGCATAAAACGGCGCTCCCATATAAAGGCCATCCAGCCAAATTTGATACGGATAGATCAATTTATGCCAAAAAGCTCCTTCTGACGTACGGGGATGCATCCGCAATTGGTCCCGTAAGGAATCCGCTGCTTGACGATACCGTTCATCTCCGGTTTCCCGGTAGAGATCAAACAAGAGTTTGCCATTATTGATATTGTCAATATTGTAATCCGCCGGATAATAATTTTGAATCGTTCCTTGGGGATCCACAAAACCATCGATGTAATCCTTGACTGCGTTAAAATACCTGGAATCACCGGTAACACGCCAAAGATCCAAAAATCCTTTGAATACCACGCCATGTTCATAGGCCCATTTTTCCGCATGGGGCAACGGCCGCTCCATCACTGACTCTGCCATATGAACTGCCCACATCATTGGCGTATTTTTTTGAACATTTGTCGATTCTATCACACAAAGGCCCCCATTCTCCAATCTTATCCCATATCATACCATGGTTCTCGGAATTGTGAAACCGTTAATAGAAACTACATATAAATTTAAAAGCCAACCCTATAGGTTGGCTTAAGATTAACTGTCGCCGCGATCCGATACATCGACTCCCTGACTTTCAATGGCTTCTTTGATGGACTGAACAGTAATCATCCCGGGAGTATAACCTACATTCACTTTGTTTTCATGAAAATCAATTTGAACTTGATTTATTCCCTCCATTTGTTCCAAGGCATGCCGAATTCGTTCCCCCTTTTCGGGGCTGATCGGATCGACCACATCAAAATTCATATTCAAATTAGCCATTGTGATTCTCCTTCGTTTTGGATTAGTATTCCTCAACAAAGTTCCAACTATGGCATGAATTTAGCTAATTTGAAAAAATTACTCTTTCAATTTGAAAATTTCGCAACTTTCTTTAAACCCTCAAGGCTCTTTAGAACACGACTTAACACCTGATCCATTTCCGCCAGATACTGCCGGGCACGATCTTCTTCCCCGGCCAAACAAGCATTTACCGTTTCTTTTCCCAACGCATGAAGCTTGATATGATACTGCTCCAACTCGATAAAATCACGGGAACTCTTGACTTGAGGATCCTTAACCGAATAGTACCAGGTTCCCAATTTACACGTCCGATAATCCCCGATTTTCTCCGGATCCAGTTGCTCATATCCTAATAACATATTATAAATCCGCCATACATAGACCACATGATCGGTTTGATACAATTCAATCCATTCCACCGGAGATAAGGCTGAAGAAAAACGGGCCAACCTGCCTCGGACATTGTCCACCAAACGGCTGATATTAAAGAGTAATGCCCCTGTGTTATTGCAATATCCCACTAGCCGGTTAGCCTCAGAGGACAACCCGCTAATTTCATGGATAAAGGTATTTGTTGCCGTACTTTGCTTCTCCATATTTTCTGCAATCCGTTGAATCATATCGCTGATATCCTGAACGACTTTACTTATTTCACTCACCGATTGAACCACATCTTCAATCATTTGTCTCCCTGAACTTAATTGCTTGGACATCACGTTAATTCTCACAGCAAACTGGTCAATATCCTCATGAAGTTCCCCAATATTTTTTTCAATTTCCAAAACGGAATCTTGGGTATGGTCTGCCAACTTTTTCACTTCATCGGCAACCACGCCGAATCCGCGGCCTGCCTCTCCGGCCCGGGCTGCTTCTATTGCTGCATTAAGTGACAGTAAATTAGTTTGACTGGCGATGGCTTTTACCATATCTGCGATCTTGGTGATTTCACCCGTCCGTGCCCTAAAACTGTTGACCTGTTCATTAATTTGAATAAAATCAGCAAACGATTCTTTTACATAATCAATGGAATTACTAATCGCAGTGACGATCTCTACCGACTTTATCTTGGCTTCTTCGGTATAACTGGTAATCTCCTGGACAATTCCAGAAATATTTTGTATCGATAGATTTAGGCTGGAACCGCTACTTTCCATCGTTTTTAGGGATTGATTTTGTATCCTCACACTGGTCAACATATTTTTTACATAATCTACTTCCGTAACCAGATTGATAGCATTGTTCAAATCCATAACAGTTGTATTGTTATTATGTACGAAACGTTCCAACACCCTGTTCCATGCCCTGGCCAGATCCGTATTGGAAAACTCTGATTCATCAGCATTTACACTTTCGGTGGTATTTTTTTCAGTTTTATCCAGCGCTCGAACCATGAGCTGCAGTATTTTTTCTGCATCGCTTTCAGTTGAAATAACCTCCGATTGTTTTTTCCCCTTCCTGTTCCATAAAGCTAGCACACCATCGCTTCCTTTCATTTTTTCAGGATATACCTACCCTTCGGCTTAACATAACTTATTTCCCCAGTTAAATGGCTTTTTTACTTTCTTATTCATCGACAATATTCCACCAAAAATAGAGTCTTTTTGTGTAAAAAGAATGTTTCAAAAGATTCTATTTCTTACCAAACCTGTATCACCATCAAAAAATTAATCCTGGCGACGCCCGTGACGCCCGGATGGCGTCAGGGCTCGGCGACCCGGATGGTCCAATAGCCGAGCCTTACGATTCCCAGCCATAAAAACAACGAAGGCCTCGAGTTTCCTCAAAGCCTTCTAAAAAATTAATCCTGGCGACGCCTTACTCTCCCAGCCGGTCGCCCGACAAGTACCATCAGCGCAGAGGGGCTTAACTGCCGTGTTCGGAATGGGAACGGGTGGTTCCCCCTCGCTATCATCACCAGGAAATTTGATTCATTTTTCATTAAATTCACAGGATTTGCACCCTGAAAACTGCATAGGAAATTGTTTCGTTCTTAC
>JAKOTQ010000012.1 GCA_029776205.1 Bacillota bacterium
TCATACCGGATAGAGCCGCACACACCGAAATAATCGAGGTAATAATTGCCACATTCAAAATTATCACCATACCTTTGCTTCAAATTAAAAGAGGCCGTCTTTCGACAGCCTCTTAATCACCTTTTAATCGCTCATAGATGGGTTTGATTTGCCGGATGATTGGACCGACCGGGATTCCTTTAATTTGACCGGCAAAAGTAATTGCGCTTTTAACCGCTTGCCATATGGATCTTTCCCATTTCAATTTCCCACGGTTTGGACCTGACTTGAACCGTTCCTGGCTTAAAATATCCTGAACCGCTGTAGCGGCAGCACCGATAGCTTTCAATGGTTCCATCGCTGCATCAAACAATGGCGCCCGGAAATACACTCCGTAATCACTGCCTTTTTTGACGATTAATTCAACAACTTTATATGCTTCTCCGGCACTATAAATATAGCTCAGCCAGTTTCCGACCATACTCGAAGCAAATTCTAGTGGATTGAATTTTTCTTTCTCCCGGTCTTTCTTTTTCCCAGTGAGCGCCCGCCACAGGAATTCAATGAAATATTCCAGCGTTGCACCGACAATTAGAACGTTAGCCAGCTTGCCTATCGTTTGAGTATGATCCTTGACAGTTTTTTGGCTCTGGTCCCAATCCAACCATACCCGGTAAATCTCGTTGTATATTACATTCCGTTGAGATGTGAACATAGTCATAACTCGGAACAACAAATTTTTAGACCTGGCAAGCTCTGAACGGTCCTTAACATCGAACACCGACTGCACGTGACGGAAGATTTCTTCCACCCGTTTGGCCACAATCTGCTTGAACTCTTTGGAATTTGGATCGAGATCCGGATATTTGTCTTTCGTTTCGGCTACCACAGCATTCCAGCAGTTGAGAAGCTGCGTACCGTCTGCCCATTCAATTCCCCGGGTAAGTTTAGTACCCCAATACTCTTTCCCGGTGAAAAATTTGCGTACCGGGCCAACCCGACCCATCTCTCCGGTTTCAACGGTGACGGCACCTTCGATCCGTTGCCGAAGCTGGACAGACTCTTTGGCAATATCCTCCAAGGTAGTTCCGGCCTTGTTATCCATCGTACTCAGCAGATATTTGGCATCAATATGGTTAAACATCAATGGATAACTTAAAAACTGTTTAATCACTACCTTGGCATTCGCTCCAAGAATCGCCGTAGCCGTATTATTCAGCCACCGGCCAACCACCCGGTCAATGTCATCCGGTGCATATCCGAAGGTTTCCTGGTCCTGGATGTAGCTCTCAAGCTGCTTCCAGGTGAAGCCGTTGTCGATGGACTCAAGCTGTTTCCGCAGATCCTTGTCATATAAAACCATCTTAGCATTCCGGAGGAATCTCGCCCGGCCATAATATGCTGCCAACCCTTCGATATGTTTAAACATGGTTTTGAACGCATCTTCGAGGATAATTGCCTTTTTGGACCCAGTCCGTTCATGCAGGAAGCCCATCCCTTCAATGGTGAACCGCCCAAACGGATTGTCACGCATTTTCATGGTGTCAATCCGGCGTTCAATTTCCGGAGTCGATTTCGGATAGTAATTTTCTACAATGGCCCGTTCAAAACCGTCAAGTTCTAGCGACCGTTCGTTGAGATATTCCTTGGACAGTTCGTTATATACCCGGTAGAAAATATTAGCAATTTTCTTTTCGGTGTCTGTCATCCCGTCAATAATTGTGTTCAGATCTTTTTCAGTGAGGTTCCATTTCACCGTCCGGTTTCGGTCCGGGATTACGCCACCTTTCAACACACTGGCCCGGTTGTTATCATTCAACGAATGGAGATAAAGAGCTATCCGATCAGCTTTAGTAATTTCAATGGTCTTGCCATTTTCCAACTTAACCTTTATTCGTTCGACGTTTTCTTTCCGGGTATTAAACAGTTCGCTAAAACTCATGATGTCATCCGGTTTAATGCCCTGCTTTTCCATTTCATTCTGGATAAAGTCATGGAGACTATAATGAACGCTTAATTCCATGTCACGGGCCTCATCGGCGCCTTCATAAAATATCTTGTAGAATTCACCGCCTTTCTTGCCATCCAGTTCCTGAGCGATGTTTTCGATATTCAGCTGTTTCCGGAAAAACTTGTTTACGCCGATCCGTTCCAGTTCCGGTCTAGACGTCGTATCATCAGCCGCCGGAATCCGTTTCTTTGCTTTGAAGGTCATCACGGTTTCGATCAGTTTCGATTTGACGTCGTTGAACTCCACATATTTTTGCTTCATAATCAGCTTATTTTTCAACATATTCAGATGAACATAGTGGACTACCGCATCGTGAAGGACCTTCAATTCTTCGATGTTCATATCCCGGACGTTCTTACGATTCAATACCTTCAACCGGGCAATAACTTCCTTCGGCAATCGATTATCCGGGTTTGCTTCAAGGTATTGAGCAATCCTGATTAACCGATTCAAAGTTTTCCGGGTTGGCTTTGTCAGGTTAATTTCATCCAGGAGCGCTTTCACCGGCCGCTGGAATTCCGGACGCAAATATTTAATCTTAGATGAAATCTTCTTAATGTTGTCAATGAGCTTATTCCGAATTTTCTTCTCCGCAGCCATCTGGCGCTTTTCGAGTTCTTTCTCACGCTGAACTTCCTTCATATGTTCTTCGCGCTTCTTATAGAACTCCCGGAGCTTTTTGATAGCTTCAGCCTTAGCTTCCTTGCTTTCCTGCTTTTCTAAAAGCCTTCGCCACATTTCTTGATACTTAACACGGTTAACCTGTTTCTTGGCTTTTTCTTTGATTTTAGCTACTTTCTCGGCAGCAGATTTTTTGACGGAAGCAAGTTTTTCAGCGGCCTTGCTCTTTACTTGATAAATCTGCCATTCCAGTTTCTCGCGGTCTTTTTGTTTCATTTTCTGTATTCTGGCTTCATATTTAGCCTTGAGTTTTTCAATCTGTTTGGAATCATACAATTCCAAATCAGTGACCGGCTTTACGTTTTTCTTGGCCAAAATATACTGCTGATCCGGAGGAATCTGTTCACCGTAAATATCCACCGTTCCATGAGTCAGGTTATCATCAATAATCAGCTCAATCTTTTTGGCTAATGCCGTATTGATTTTCTCCGTTCCTTTGGCGATGGCTTCCAGGGCTTCGCCGATCTCCGCATAGGTAGCACCAGTTGCATCCTGGATACGCTGAATCGCCTCGCTGGTCATTTTCGTGGTATGAGTTACAATGGTTTCACCTTCATACTCCGTAACGAAACGTTCTCCTTTGATCGTCTCTGCCAGGTCACTGATCAACCGGATCGCTTCAGCCTGAATAAAGTCCGCCAGCTCCGGGTGAAGCTGTTGATAGGCTCTAACCGATCGCTTGGAAACCATCTCGAAGGTCCGTTCCTCGATCGACATTTTGTTCTCTTTCGCGGCGAACCGTTGTAAATCAAACTCGAACAGTTTCCGCTTCTCCGGATCCATCTTATAGATCTTGGACATTAATTCGGCATACTGTTTTCCACTCTTGGTATTTTCCTGAGCTTTGAACCACTCAATACCGTTCTTTTTTGCCTGAAATGCGAGGACCGCTTCATCAAGATCCTTGAACCCGGCTTCTTTGGCAGCAGCTTCCAGCTTTGAAAAGTCAGGAGTGGTTTTGACCGTACTTTCTCCCGCCTTCTCAATCACCACCAACCGAGTGGCCACACCGGTGGGCCGTTCCGATGATTTGAAACTACCTTCCGGCAACTTCTCCGAAGTCCCGCCAACCTCATCCAGCCATTCCCGGAATTCCTTGGCTTTTTTGTCATTCCGGAAGAACGGGCCTTCCGACATGATGGCCACCAGTTTGCCGCCTGGCTTAAGCAAATCGTAAGCATGGCGAACATGGTCAATATCTTGACCCTTTTCGAAAGGCGGATTCATGATGATCCGGTCATAGCCGCCTTCGTTGAATTCAAGGAAATCATCGGCCACCAGATTATACTTCTTG
>JAKOTQ010000027.1 GCA_029776205.1 Bacillota bacterium
AATTAAGCGCCGCCGCAATTTCCGTCGCCGATCCCGATAGCTTCAGGTGCGCAATCAGTTCACGCAAAGTCATAATATATTCCTCCATTTGCTGTTTGTTGATAACTGCTATTTCATTCCGCTCGAATTGTTCGCGTGTACGCCGAGGGAATCGTTCACAGGCGAAGCCGCCAGGGCGCTATCGGTGCCGCGGACAATGCCAGTCAAGACTCCTGCAATTGCCCGCCAGGTCATGAAGCGCGTAGTCGGGACGCTATAAGCCTGTTCATTCAATTTTTTTGCAACATCTTCATCACTTAATGTTGAATAGCCAATTTCCAAAGGATCATTTCGGAGTTCTTGGATTAAAACAGCATATTGTTCGTTTGTCATAGCAGCACCTATAGAGAAATAGAACAATAGACCGACTTTGATTCTATCTATAAATCATATTTCAGCAACGAGGATAGGAATTTGCTCTAAATTTGATCCATTTTCAGGGAGTTGAAAAATGGCCAATTTTAGGGCATTTAAATATGAGGGTAGTGTAGCCCTTAAGGATAAACTAAATAAGTAGGTCTTAGTTAAGGAGGTAGTAGAATGCTCCCACAAAACCTGATTTCATGGTCCAAGGTACCGGTTTGCTCCTTAAGGACGCTCGTATTAATGGACATATACGAGCAATACAAGGAGTGGCTCGAATTACTTTTAAAGAAAAAATACGGGGACATCACTGCGGGGCTGATAGTGTGCGGGGATGATTACCCGCTAGAGGCCACGATAGCACGGCGCTGTCTGAAATTAATATCGAGTATCGACGCGCCGTTTTTAGCCGCGCCGGAACTACCGGCGCGAAGTTACCGAAACCGAGTAGCCCAAGCGGGCGGCGAGTTTTGGCCTCCCGAGGAACCGGACCTGAAAGTGTACCCAAGGTTCAGGGGAGTAGTTTACAAAATTGTCAAGGAGGAATCCCGGCTCTTTGGGTATAATACGGTTTGGGCGCTGTTGCCGCCCGTAGAATGTCTCGACGAAGCGTTCCTTGAACTGATGCGAGCCGCGACCAGAATCACGCGGCGCGGATGAACCATTAACCCCTCGGAAACGGAGTTCCGAGGGGTTTTCTTTAACCGTTCCAGTATTTAGATAGTTCAAAGGTGTTTTTAGCCGACAAAAGGAGGGAAGAAAATGGCGCGACGAGTTTACCT
This sequence comes from Bacillota bacterium, assembly GCA_029776205.1. GTDB lineage: Bacteria > Bacillota > UBA4882 > UBA8346 > UBA8346 > JAKOSX01. The sequence goes on from JAKOTQ010000027.1 coordinate 1,185, forward strand.
AGTTATCCCCTGTCGTCATAAAGAGCACGCAGAGGCGGTCGCCTCGAAATTAATAAA
>JAKOTQ010000043.1 GCA_029776205.1 Bacillota bacterium
GATTTTACCGGTATTGCCTTTGATGATGACGATTTGGTGGGGAGACTGCTGGCTTATGGTTTGCGTTATCACCAGACTTCAGCCCGAATTGTTCATTTGTATCATCCGAGATATGTTTATGAAACAGGCATGAACGCAGCCTGGCATTATAATCGCAACCTGTATTTAACACGCCAGGGTGTACTGGTTCGCAATACAACCCGTGAGTGGGGGAAATTATAATGTGGCATTTATCGAATATTCCGAAAATCGCCCATTTTTATTGGGGCAATGATACTATTTCATTTCTTAGGTATTTAACGATTTATTCCTTTAAAAAATATAACCCGGACTGGGAGATCCGTCTTTATTATCCTAAAGTCAAATACCGCGGGAGTAAAACTTGGCATACCGGTGAACATGCTTCACGGTATAACGGGCCCAATTATATGAATCATCTTTTAAATTTGGGAGTTAACCGTATTGAATATGATTTTTCCGTTCATGGCTTGGCTAATGAGATTCCGGAATCATTTAAGGCCGATTTTCTTCGGTGGTATCTTTTAGGAACGGTGGGTGGGCTGTGGTCCGATATGGACATCGTCTATTTTAGGCCTGTTGACCATCTTTATCTGAACCAGGAAGCGAATTCTGCATTAACGACCATCGTCTGTCTACATGAGGCTAGTCCGGAGAATTATCATTCCATCGGATTTTTAATGAGTTCGCCCAATAATCCTTACTATAAATTCATCACTTCTCAAACCTACGGTATGTTAAATCTGACCGATTATCAAAGCATCGGTTCCCGCATTCCGAATCTGTATTTCCCGAAGTTCTCCATGATCGCAGATCGATTTCCCGGCTTAACAGTAGCCAATCTGGCTCCGGATGTGGTTTATCCCATTGATTTTACGATGGTTCCTTACATTTTCCATACGCCCTATATGCATTATTTGACGGAACGGAGTATCGGGTTGCATTGGTTTGCCGGACATCCGGAGGCTTTGCATTTTGAAAATTTGATCAATGATGACAGTCACGTAGGGTATAACAGTATTATTGCCCAATTGGTCCGAAAGGCCATCGGGTGGGGGTGAGCCGACCCCCATTACGGGTTTGGATAATCGGACTCACCCCGTTGAAAATGATAAACGATACTGTCAAAAGCGGTTAAATGGCGAATGCCTTTCATGGCCAATTTCATCATGAGGATAAAATCTCCAGGGAGACACGGTTCTCCCTTTTTGGCGTATTGGGGGTTGAAAATATCGGAATCGGGCTTGATATTGCCTTCCGGATAACCTCCTACGTCCAGAAAGTCTTTTTTCCGAACAAAAAGCGGCATGTACAATCCACCGGGCTCCGCCCTGGTTTCACGGATGGATTGGGCATATTCGAGGAATTGGGCTTCCATGAAATTATAGGGCTGATCGCCGAAATAACGTCCGATGCCGTATTGGCCGCTGGGCAGACGTCCGGATTCGACCAGCCGGGAGGTGATACACTCGCTGCCTGTGTAGTACTTGATGAGATTATCCAGCCATTGGGGTGAAAAGGCCATATCGGAGTTGATGAAGACAAGGTAATCTTCTTTCGCTTTAGTTGCGGCCAGGTTATAGCCGCGGTAAACGTTATTGATGAACCATTCCTTCCGTTTTTCCTCCGGGTATTCCGTCCAAAAGTGCGGAATTCCCGATTGTTGCAAAAAATTACGAACTTCAAGTGTAGCATCATTGGCCATGAAAAAGAATTCGTGACGGTTCAGGTCCGTATATTTGGCAACTTGCTCATGGACAAACTTTAGCCAGGGGACGCTTTGATAGATGAGACAAATAATGGAACAGTTCATTTTGAAAAGACTTCCTCCCGGTATTTCTCAACATAGGTCAGAGACTCTTCCCAAGTTAGTTTCCTTGGCGGGGGGTCATCAATTCGAAGGCCTTCAGGGAATAATTCCAGAGGGACTTTTTCCAATACCAGATGTTCCTCGCTGATCAGGCGATCCAGCATGACATAGCCGCTTTGGCCGTGGGCTTGATAGGTGAGATATTTATAGGCCAGGCGTTTTTCCGATGAAAAACCATAGTGGATCACTTGAACGTCATAATTGGCTTCGATTCGCTGCAGAGTAGAAGGATAAGGGGTTTGATGTAATCCAGGCTTGATATCGTGGTAGGCCATGCCCGGGGTTACGCGCCATAAGCGAACGAACCAACCGTCGTTATAAAGGCTGTCTGTTCTCCGCCAGGAATGGCTGCGCCAAAGGTTGAGTTCATGGAAGCTTAGGCCGTCGATGCCGTTATTAACGCAATATTGGCATAAGTCCTGCATTCGGTCTTTGGCATTAGCCGTAAATACTTCATCCGCATCCAGCCATAAGATGAAATCGGGATCAAGTTTCAGTGCCAATTTCAGCAATCTTTGTTTGTGCTGTCGTTCGTTGGAAAAGTTATTGTTTCGTCCCCGTATCACATGGGGGGTATGCTGAAGCATATATTCATAACTGCCGTCGGTACTGCCGTCATCATAGACAACCAGTTCATCGACGAGGGGTTTAAAATACGTGACGAAGCGTTCCAGGTTCTCTTTTCGTAATTCGTTGTAGATTTGGCAGAACCCGACAATTTTATATTGTTTCACGGGAATTCCTCCCTTCCAGATTGGTCCCATGACCATGTGACATCTTATGCGGTTAATAGATGATATTTGTCTTCATCGTCATATGCTTAAAGGCCAAATTTCCGGGGATGGGGACAAGGATGCTCCGTTCAAACGGGTAAAACACCGAATATTCCGACGGCCCCAGGTCATATCCATAGTCTTCCTCTGCCATTTGACGGATGATGGTATTGCCTTCATGCCGCCATTTTTTGCGGAAATGGGCGAGAGCCACATCGCTTTTCTCATAATTCCATGAGGTCGGGAGCTGGATATAAGGAATCTCTTCCGTTTCATAGTAACCGATATCGGCTTCTTTGAGCCTCCGCACAAAGTCGCAGTCTTCATAGCCGCCGCCCAGGTATCGTTCGTCAAAAAAACCGATTCTCCGGATGAGTTCCTTTTTGAATCCGAAGAAACCGAAACGGTACATGGCCACCATTCCCCAGCCTTCGTTGATAAGGCACAGCATTTTATGAATATGGTGTGCTTCGGGCCTGGCTTTGTCGTTGCAGATGATGATGGTTTCGTATTGGCTACTCGTGATGCAATCATTGATTAATTTGGAGAAGGATGGGTAACCCGTCCCGTCAAAGATACGGTGGTTAAAATGTTTAACGCATTCCCGGGCTTCCCGGCTTAGGTGAGGGCGGTGAGATGGGATAATGATTTCAAACTCGGCCTGTTTATCCATGGATGCCCTCCTCCAGATACCACTGGTAAGTTTTTCGGATACCTTCTTCCAGGGACACTTTGGCTTTCCATCCTAAACGGTTGATTTTGGAGACGTCCAATAATTTGCGGGGTGTTCCGTCCGGTTTTGAATTATCCCATTGAAATTCTCCCTGAAAACCGATGATGGTTTTGAGGAGGTCTGCCAACTCTTTGATGGAGATGTCTTTTCCGGTGCCGATGTTGATGATATCTCTTTCGTTATAATGGTTCATCAGGAAGATACAGGCATCCGCCAAGTCGTCCACATACAGAAATTCCCGTCTTGGGGTGCCCGTTCCCCAAATTTCCACATAGGGTCTGCCGGCTACTTTAGCTTCGTGGATTTTCCGGATTAATGCCGGGAGGACGTGAGCAGTTTCCAAATCGAAGTTGTCGTTGATTCCGTAAAGATTGGTAGGCATCACAGCGATGAAGTTAGTGTTATATTGCCGGTTGTAAGCCTGGCACATCTTGATTCCGGCGATTTTGGCGATAGCATAGGGCTCGTTAGTCGGTTCCAACAGCCCGGTCAACAGATATTCCTCTTTCATCGGTTGGGGCGTGAACCTCGGATAAATACAGGAACTTCCTAAGAACAGAAGTTTTTTCACTTGATAACGATATGAAGCGTCAATGAGGTTGGTTTGAATCATTAGGTTATTATAAATAAAGTCAGCCGGATAGCTCATATTGGCATAAATCCCGCCGACTTTGGCCGCTGCGATGAAAACATATTCGGGCCGTTCTTCCCGGAAAAATATTTCAACTGCTTTTTTATCACAGAGATCCAGTTTTTGCCGGGGTTGATAAACCAGGTTGGTATATCCCAATTGGGTCAGTTTGCGGAGTATTGCTGATCCCACCATCCCGGTATGGCCGGCAATATAGATTTTGGCTCCATAATCCATCATTTTAATTATTCCACCTTTTTTAAATCGGCTGCGATCATCATCGCGACCAATTCGGAGAATGTGGTTTCCGGCTTCCAACCCAGCCGCTCACGGGCTTTATCCGCATTTCCCTGCAAAAAGTCAACTTCGGCAGGGCGGAAAAAGTACGGATCCACCCGGATGATAGCTTTGTCGGTAGCTTCATCAATGCCAACTTCGTCAATACCGTTTCCTTCCCAACGGATGGAAACGCCGATCTTTTCATAAGCAAGTTCCACAAACTCCCGGACGGTGTGGGTTTCGCCGGTAGCAATGACGTAATCGTCCGGTTCATCCTGCTGGAGCATGAGCCACATGGCTTTGACGTAGTCGCCGGCAAATCCCCAGTCCCGTCTGGCATTGAGATTGCCTAGATATAAGCAGTCTTGAAGGCCGTATTTATACTTGGCTGCCGCCTGAGTGATTTTCCGAGAAACAAAGTTTTCTCCCCGTAACGGGGATTCATGGTTGAATAAAATACCGTTACAGGCATACAGATGATAAGCTTCGCGATAATTGACAGTAATCCAGTAAGCGTATAACTTGGCTACAGCATAAGGACTGCGGGGATGAAAGGGCGTCAGCTCCGATTGAGGCTTTTGTTCGGTCTTTCCAAATAATTCACTGGTTGACGCCTGATAAAACCGGGTTTGATGATTGAGTTTCGATAACCGGATAGCTTCCAATAACCGTAAGGTGCCTAAAGCGTCACAATTGGCCGTATATTCCGGAATTTCAAAGGAAACGTGGACATCGCTTTGGGCTGCCAGGTTATATATTTCATGAGGTTGAACATCTTTGATGATTTGGATTAAGTTTTCGGTATCCGTCATATCGCCATAATGCAAAATAAGGTTCTTATTTTTATGGGGACCTTGCAAAAGGTCATTGATGCGGTCCGTGTTTTGGGAAGAGGCACGGCGATAGACACCGTGAACTTCGTAATCTTTTTCCAAAAGAAATATAGCCAGATAGGCACCGTCTTGGCCGGTGATACCGGTAATTAAAGCGATTTTTTTCATGGTTTTCACCTATACTGTTTATTAATAAATATAGAAAGACACTATTTCATTTTCAGAAGCAGATCAAATTCGGTTGAATAGTGTTGCGCTTGCTGGTCGTAAAATGCTAAAAGCGACCAAAGATCGATATCTGTCAAGCGGGGAGATGTATCCAAAGGGTTAATCTTTTGGATATGTGAGAAATGTTGCAAGAGATCAACGATATCTTCCTGGGTCGTACCGTTAGCCTCCAAATGATAAGGCGAATATTCGATGGCTACAACCGCTTCTTTTTTTAACAGCGGAAGGCAAGCTTCTAAAATTTCAAAGTCAGCCCCTTGAGTATCGATTTTCACCAGATCGACGAAGCGGGGATCGTCCGGCTTCAGGGAATCCGTCAGAAATTCCAGCGGATGCACTTTTTCAACTTTGGAAGCTGAACGGGTAAAGCGGCTTTCACCAAGATCATTTTTGGTTGTGTTGAAACTGCGGTGATCGCCGAAATTGGTGGTACTGAGATACATATCAATAAATTCTCTTTGTTTACCCAACGCATAGTTATAGGTTATGACGTTGGTGACGTTATTTAAGATGAGGTTGATGTTTAGCAGCGAGAAATTGAGGACGTCCGGTTCAAAGCAGTGAATGGTGGCTTCGGGTTGGGTTTTGGCAAGGACGATGGCGACGGAGCCGATATTAGCTCCGATGTCCAATACCTGATCCCGGGGTTTAATTGTATTTTGTAAGACTTCCAATAATGCGAGATAGGATTTGCAAATAGGGAATTCGCCTCTGAACATGCCGCCGTGGACTTTGTCCTGCCGGTGGGTGACTAAGGTGATTTCGATACCGTTCAGGCAAATATCTTTTCGGATCAGTGGGCCCATGAAATCGATCTCAGCCATGGATTTATCTCCTTTATAACATTTTTTCAAAAACCAGCATACCAAAGGTATAAGCGATCTGCGGATGGGGCGAATAATATCCGGGCCGAATGACCGCTTCGCCCAGGGACCAATCGATATCATCGATTAACTGCAAGTTATGGGCTTCGCAAGCATACTGTAACAGTTGGACATCCCAATCATCCAAGGGTTTCCATGCGAGGCCATAGAGTTTTAGATCGGTCATGATTTTGGGCGTCCAATAATCGAAAGTGACATACAGTTTGCCGCCATTGGCCAAGAGTCGGGAGGCTTCGGCAGCGAAGGATTGAATGTCCACTTCATGTTCGATCACAGATAAACAGGTGATATATTGAAAATAGCCATCCGGCAAAGGGACTGCCAATAAGTCTCCGACCAGATAGGTGATTTCCGGGTCGTGATGATCAGGTTTTCGTAGATCGATGCCGTATTTCAAGCCTTTAGTCCTTTTGAGCACGGCGTTTTTTAAGATATAGGAATCGGTGCTTCCCATATCCAGAAGGTTTCCGTCTTGCAGATCGGCGAGGATATGGGCTATCTCCCAGTTTTTGCAGGGAAGGGCATGGGATATATAGTCATGGTCATATAAATAACGGCTACAGTCTTCGATTTCAGAACGGCTTTTTAAAAATTTGCACATTTTGGCGGGATCAAAGCCGGAAATGCGATGAGACCGGGTTTTGTCCGGTTTGGCTGTTTCAAGGTTGTTTAAAAAGTCAGTGATATCCTTAATGTTATGGGCCTGATAGACTGGGTTTGCAATGTCATCCCAGACGCGCAGTGGCAAAGTTAACCCCATAAAACAGCGGGGTTTGAAACGGTTGGCCTCGGTGTATGTCACGGCATTGACGCCGGAGCAAAGGGTGATCAATGCCCGGCAGTGATTGCTCAATTCGGAGAGTTGGATCAAATTGAGTGACGAACAATCGATAAGATTTGGCGCATGGCATGGCGGTTTGGATGTACAATAAAAGATAAACTTTGGAAATGATTTGGCGAGGTATTCCAGGTAATCATTGATAGGGAATTTGCTTTGCCTGGAACGGGGCTTGCCGTTCTCGATAAGAATGCTGTTTTCGGTAATGGGCACCGGTAATTTGGCTTGGGCCGGGAACTGAAGAGCGGGTGTGACGTCAGGCACTGAAAGCTTGTATTTGCCCTCCGGATCATATGTTTTCATTTGGCGGTTAAATGAATAGACATTATTGGGGTAGGTGAGACTGAAAGCTGTTAAAATATCATCATATAAACCGAACCAGGCGTTGATGAAAAATGCATCCGGCGGGCAATTGGGCGTCGGATCAGTCGTTGTGTGATCGGATCCTTCATAAGGGACGATGGGCAAACCAAAATCTTCCCATAAATATCGATAGCAGGGCCGGCATTCAAGCGTCAGTTCCAATTCGGGAAAGGTTTCTTGCAATGTGGCAATGAGCAGCCTAGTTAAGGCCACATCGCCCGCATGAAAACTGTTATGGATGAACAAATGCATTGTGGCCACCTTTATTTTATATTTTGAATCAGGGTGTATAATTGAGCGTTAATCGCATCAATACATTGATTACGCTCTAAATTTAAAATGGCCAATCCTTTAATGACAGCATCTTTTTCTTCGGGAGGAACCTTTTCAAATTCGTACACTTTCTCCTGTTGATGCCACAATTTGCAGTTTACTTCAGCGAGTTGCCCTATAATATCGCCTATTTTTCCATGAAACTCCCGGATGGTGTTTCCTTCTTTCTTATAAACCTTATTAGCCGGCAGGGATATGTATTCCAGGGGGATCCTTTTGTTCACGGCATCCCGAAGATAATCATCGATCTCTTGCCGGAGTAAGCGTTGTTGGAGTTCAATATTTTTCAATTGTTCCGTATCCCGGGAATGCCAAGCCTTTAAAATCAGGATGGTTAATTTGTCACAAAGAGAACCCAAGGTTTCGGCCATAATTATCCTCCGTAAATTCATCCTTTCAATCAACCTGTTGCGATTGCACGGTTTAGGATTGGATTTGCTTAAAAATTTTTTCAAACTGATCGAGAATGGCTTCCGCCTCGATCAAGGGATTGACCTGATTGTTGTGATAATAAGGTTCTAACAGGTATTGGCGGTAGAGGTCATCGTCCTGGTCGAGTTCAATGATTCGCTCGATCAAGGCCTCTTCATCCGGAAAATCATAATAATTGAGAAAGCTTTTGGGATTGAAATCCAGATGAACTACTGGATTGCCCCAATAAATCGGGATGCTGTGGACCAGCATGGGCTGGATCAATTTTTCCGTGGTATAGCCCGGGTATTCCGAATTTTCAAAGGCGATGGTAAATTTATAATCTTTAATGAACTGCACTTTGGCATCTTCGTAACCTTTTAGCGGTCCTCCGATATTATTCAACACCATGCCTGCAGAATCGATGGGTTTGTATTTGGATAGCCGCTTGAAGAACTGAATTCGCTTATGGGCAGTTTCGTTGGAGTAAATAAAATTGCAAAACTTGGTTTTACTCCGGATGATTGCGTCAATATCCAGATCTTTTTTAACTAATGAATCAGGGGATTTGAGATTAAGTACGTACCAGGGCAAACGGTAATGATTTTCCTGGCCGAGATGATCGAAGGAGAAGGCAAAATTGCATTCGCTAAAGTTGGGACGGATATTTTCTCCGGTATAAAAGATTTTGAAACAGCTGTAATTTTGATGTTCCGTACCGAAAACCGAATAGATCAAAACCTCAGGCTCATCGGAAAATTCAAGCTTAAACCTTTTTTGCAGTAGGTTTAGAAAATAGTTGTCATACCAATGGATATCAAGAAGAAAGGTGGGCCAAAAATCCGTAAATTTTATCCGAATAGGTTTTCGCATTCTTCAACTCCAGATGTCAAGCCTTGTATATTCATATTATTCGTGGAGAGGGTATTTAGCGTAAAAGCCAATGGCATATTTACCGTTCTTACGACAAAATCCCGGCTCAGGAGAGAGCCTCTTTAAAAATCTTTTCGAAGACATCCAGGATATGGTCGGCTTCAATGAGAGGATTGACCTGATTGTTGTGATAATAAGGTTCCAGTAAATATTCCCGGTAGAGCTCATCATTTTGGTCCAATTCGATAATATGTTCGATGAGCGTTTCTTCATCGGGAAAATCATAATAATTGATAAAACTTTTAGGATTGAAATCCAGATGAACCAGGGGATTTCCCCAATAAATCGGGAGACTGTGGACGAGCATCGGATGGATCAGCTTCTCCGTAGTGTAACCCGGGTATTCCGAATTTTCAAAAGCAATGGTAAATTTGTAATCTTTTATAAAGGCCAGCTTTTCCCGGGTGAACCCGCCTAAGGGTTTAGCGATATTATTCAAGACCTTTCCGGCAGAATCGACGGGTTTATATTTGGATAACCGTTCAAAAAACTCAATGCGTTTCGTCCCTAAAGGGTTAGAGTATATAAAGTTGCAAAATTTGGTCTTTTCTTTGATAATGCGGTCGACGTCGAAATCCTGTTTTACGAGTAACTCCGGAGACTCCAGATATAACACATAGATAGGCAATCGATAGTGGTTCTCTTGTTGAAGATGGTCAAAGGAGAAGGCAAAATGACATTCATTAAAGTCAGGCCGGACGTTTTCTCCGGTATAAAAGACTTTATAACAATGGTATTTTTTATGTTCTGAACCAAAGACAGAGTAAAACAGCACTTCCGGCTCGTCGGACAATTCAATGGAAAAACGTTTTTGCAGCAAATGTAAAAAGAAGTTATCACAATAATGACTGGTTTGATGAAGCGTCGGCCAAAAGTCCGTAAATTTAATGGGGATTTTTTTCATCCGGTCACCTTTGGATAGGAATGTTTACGATCATATTATTCATGGCTCAAGGTGTATGCACAGCGCTAAAAAGCATAACTGTTTGCAATATGTAACATGATCCCGTACTCTAATCCCGGAGATGAAGTACTTGAAGGGCCATGGCGGCATAAAATGAAAAGATAAACCAAGCAGACTGGTAATTTTAAGTGGAGAGGAAACGATGGTTATCATTCAGTTAACAGGCGGATTGGGAAACCAGATGTTTCAGTATGCCACAGCCAGGCGGCTGGCCTGGTTTTTAGAAACACCGTTGAAATTAGATGTGACATTGTATCAATATGATCCGCTACGGACTTTTGGATTGCATCATTTTAAGATTAGCGGAGAAATCGCTGATCCTGAAGAAATATTCTGGATTAAGCAGATCAAACATCTGAAAGAGCAAGGATTCAGCGTGAATTGGGAGCTGATCCATGGCTTTTCGCCGGAGGAACCCGATGTGTATTTGGAAGGATATTGGCAGAGCGAGAAGTATTTCAGGGATATCCGGGAAATCATCTGCGAAGAATTTTCTTTAAAAGAGGAGCTTGATGCCGAAAACCTGGAATATTTGGAACGGATTAAAACTTCGGAATCGGTATCTATCCATATCCGCCGGGGCGATTATGTGACCAACCCTACCGTCAATTACTTGCACGGTGTATGTATATTGGATTATTACAGCCGAGCTATGGAGGCTATGGCGCAGTGCCTTGAAGAACCTCATTTTTTTATTTTTTCCGATGATATTCAGTGGGGGAAGGACAATTTACCACGAGATTATCCATTGACCTTTGTCGATATCAATGGGCCGGACCGGGATTTTTACGATTTATTCCTGATACGTCATTGCAAACATCATATCATCGCCAACAGTTCCTTTAGTTGGTGGGGGGCTTGGCTTTCCGACCATCCGGGAAAATTGGTTTATGCTCCCCAAAAATGGTTTCAGGGATATTCCCATGACACCCGGGATCTCCTTCCGGAACATTGGAACCGAATATGAAGGAGAGAGCATGATGGCTAAAATTTCATTGATCATACCCTATCAGCCGGATCATGGCAGACGGGATTTTGTCTGGTCTTTTGTCTACGCCCGATACCAACGGCTTATGCCGGATGTGGAGCTTTGTATCGCTGGCGATGATAGTGAACTTTTTAGTAAGGCCAGAGCAGTAAATCGGGCAGCAAAACAGGCAACGGGAGATGTTTTCGTCATCGTTGATGCGGAAGTGGTTTTTCATCCGGGGCTGCTTCATCGTGTTCTAGCTGAGATTGACCACCATCCCTGGATAATTCCGTTTACCAATGCCTACCGGTTGACGAAAGAAGCCAGCGACCGGCTGATGGAGGAAGGATTGCCGGATGAGATCGTGATTGATGAGAGTGACATTGAAGATCGTCAATGGGTTGTTGGCAGCTATATGAATGTAATGACCCGTGCTGCCTTTGAGAAGGTGGGAGGCATTGACGAACGTTTTGAGGGGTATGGATTCGAAGATGTGGCTTTTGCATTATCCTTGGATACGCTCTGCGGCAAGCATTATCGGATGGAAGAAACGATCTATCATTTGTGGCATCCCATGGCTGAAATCCATCATAAAAATATCCGGAATAACCATGACTTATATTTGCGGTACCAGGCAGCTGAAGGAAATGTTGAAGCGATGCGACAATTGATTGCGGAACGTTATTAATCAAGCGGGAAAACGAAGAGTTCATCTTCATCTCCCGCTTGTTCTTTTATGAAAGGTTAAACTTATAGTTCATCAACTGCCGTATGGTATCGGTTTTTTCATCGATGAATCGGATCAACGCCGTTGCACTTTCGGGAGATAAGGCAGTTAGCGTCCGTATACCTAACGATGCGAGGTTTATAAATAATGGCAATGTTTCGGAAAGGCTTTCGGAATCCGGAATAAAGGATAAACAACGTTCAATGATAGATAAAATCCTTTCTACAACTGCGGTTTCCTTTGTGTTTTCGGGTATACCGGATAAGGTGTTTTTTGTGGCTAGTGTTGTCATAGTTAAGATAGCCGTGGCTGTTTCCGCCAATTGGTCCGGGCCTGATAAAGCGCTGGCTTTCTCCGCTGCCGCAGGATAATCTCCCAAGAGCAGCAAGGCCATGACTTCTTCCGTGGCTGTTTCCGGATCGACGGTTTCATATGACGTGCGCAATTGGCCGATCCGATGCAAGGCTTTCTCCGGGTTTCCGGAGTAATTTTCGTACCGTGCCAACCGTTGCTGGAGCAGGTAGGTATCTGCAGCTTGGTTCTTTTGAAGGGCTTTTTCCAGGCAGCGATTGGCGAGACGATAATAACCGATGTCAAAGAGCAGTTCTCCCAGGAAAAGGGCTTGATCGGTCGTTTGAATCATTTCCGAATCAAAGAGAGCGTTAAGGACAGTTGATGGATCGGATAGAGCCGATTTCATCAGGAATAATCGTTGCAACGGCTTATAAAAATGGGGGTTTGCCGTAATCGCCTGCTGGTAGTATTCTTCCGCTTTCGGATATTCTTTTTTCATTTCGTGGCAAAAGCCCAGATGGTACAGGGAAAGAAAGCTTTCCGTCCCCACTGTGTGAAAATACCCAGGGGCCGGTCTTGGGCATTCGACTGCTTTCATAAACCATTTGATGGCCAAAGGGTATTCCGCTTTTCCTTCAAATATGACCCCTCCTTCAAAGTGCAAATCGCAATAGTCGGGATAACGTTTGGTTTCCCTGATACAGATGCCAATGGCTTCGGCATGTTTGCCTAATGCGTTTAAACATCGGATCAAATAACGAATGAGCACCATACGGAGAATGTCATCGGACTGAGTCGAGTTCAATGCCTTTTGAAGGTGGGGTAGGGCTTCCTCGTATTGTTTTAAATGAAATAATTCTAAACCCATGGCATAATGAACAAGGCTGCTTTCGGAGTCCATCCGTTGCAATATATCCAGGTTACGTTCGTGTTTGGCGCGGGATAATGATTCCGGGGTTGATATCCGGTGAATGATGGGTTTTGTCACATTCAGGCATTTGGCAGTGGCGGGTAGTTGGAGTGTTTCATAGACTCGCCCCTCGAAACGGTAATCGGGATCGCGCCTAAAAAGTCTCAAGTCCGGGAAGGTATCCTCCGTTTCGTGATCGGGGGCATTTTGGTAGAGGTTCAAGCAAAAGGCGTCGGTATCGGGGTGCTGCGTTAATAATCTCTCCAGACCGCTTGTCGTCTCTTCCAACCGTTCATCGGCGTTCATTATCAAAACCCAGGAAGTGGTCAGCTGGTCTATACTGAAATTTCGGGCAGCACTGAAATCATCATCCCAGGAAAATTCGAATACTTTATCTGTGTATTGTCTGGCGATGGCCTTGGTTTCATCAGTCGAACCGATATCGACGATCACCATTTCCTGGACTTGGCCTTTAACGCTTTCAAGACATTGGGCCAGATGATCCTGGTCATTGTGGACGATCATGGCTAAACCGATGGTCGGTTGCATTCCTTTTAAACCTCCTTTGATGGCTGAACCGGTAATGGATGGTCCGGAAAATATTGTGCGGCTTTTTCCGTAATTTGCTGCCGTAGATGGCGATAGCTTCGGATCAATGCCTGGTAATACTGGGGACGGTGAGCATCTTTGTTACAGGCTAATGCCAGCCGGTAATAGGTTGATGCTTCCAGATGACGGCCTTGTTCTTCATGGGTTTGGGCCAGCAAATAATAACACTCACTGGAATTAGGATGCTTTTTCCAATAATGCTTGAAGAAATCGGCTGCTAACTCAAAATAGCCGTATTTATGAAATACTGTTCCGAGCTCTTTTGAAATATCCGTCAATTGCTCCATGGATAATTCCTTGATGAGGTGCTGGATCAATTCTATCTCGGATAAATCCAGTGCCCGAATGAAGATATAGGATAATGCTGCACTACAGGAAGGGCTTAGGGTGAATGATGCGGTTTCGTCGGATTCCGGCAGGGCCTGTGACAGATGCTTAGCCAGGAGCTGATGAAGAATGAGTATCAGTTGTTTGATATCTGAAGGCAGGCTTGAATTCAGCAGGGTTTGACGGAAAGTGGCCACTTGTTCCAGGTCTTTTTTCAGCCAGTGATTGAGAAATTGCTCAAAGGCGGCATTGATAAAAAGAGGATGGTCTTGGGTAAATGATCGGAGAATAGCTGCGGCTTCTTCTTCCTGGCCTTGCTGGAATAAACAAACGGCCTTCCATACATTGGCCTCAGCGGGAAATTCCCGGCTCTTACTCGCTTTTTCCAAATATTCCAGGGCAAGGCCGAAAGCAGACTGTTGAAAGAGAATTTTGCCGATGTGCAGTACGGTGAGAGGTGATTCATCGCGGAGGAGGGCTTCCAGTTTAGCTTTAGTTTCGCCGGGGGCTCGTCTGGGGTTGAGCAAAGCAATGAGTTTTTCCAAAGCCGGGGTGAAGTTGGGATTGGCGCGGACTGCCTTAGCATATTCGTTGATCGCTTCACCATACTCCATGAGTTCTTCGGCAATTATGCCCAGTTGATAATAGGAGAGAAAGCTGTGGGTGCCGTTAACTGAGGCATAATGAACAGGTTGATCCGGGGTATTGATTGCATTGTTAAAATATGTGCGGGCCAATGAATAATCACCGATTCCAAGGCTGGCTAATCCTCCAATATAGTGGAGATCGGCAAAGAAGGGCAGATGTAAAATGCCGAATTTAACCAGCTGAAGCGCTGTTTCATATTCATTGAGCATCAAATGGGATGTGATGAGTGCTCGAAGTAACTTCGGAACGAAATGCGTATGAGGATCAAGGCCGGCTGATGCCTTTCTCAGTTCGGGGATGGCTTCAGCATAACGTTTGGCATAGAAGAGCTCTTCGCCGTAATGATAGCGAAGCATAGCATTGTCCGGATTTTTTTCCAGTTCCCGCTGGAGCAGCCGGAGATTGCGATTGCGCTTGTCTTTCGCTTGAATCCGATGTTCGCGAAATCCGGTATGCCAGATGGCGATGTTTTCATTAACCCGTATGACTGCTTTAGGGTTGTTTTCCAAAATCGAATCGAGAATCTGTTCGTGAATGGCATGTTGGAAACGGTATTCCTTGCGGTTGCGAAACAATCGGAACACCAGGTCGGCACGGATTTCATGATGGTTATCATAATCCAGCTGATTGAGGATTTTGATGAAATAACCTTCGACCTCGGGATCGGTTATTCCCTGTCGTAAAGCATCTTTACTTTGAGGAACGAGTATTTCATCAGCGTCCAAAAAGAGGATCCAATCTCCCTGGGCCAATTGCAACGAATAATTACGGGCTTCACTGAAATCATCATTCCACTGGAAGTGATGGACCTTAGCACCCAGTTTTTCAGCGATTTGAGGTGTATCATCGATAGAACCCGTATCGACAACGATCATTTCATCGACCAGATCTCGTACGCTTTCCAAACAGGAACCGATGGTGTCCGCTTCATCTTTGACAATCATACATAAACTCAGTTTGGTCATGACTAAACCACCTATATCATTTTCGCGGTATTTCAGTCTAATATATTAAAGCTGGAAATTTCCCGTGTCTTATTTGGGTATAACCATGATTTTATCTGGTAAAATCAGGACGAAAGGTTAAAAACAATCGCCGCTTTCCAAACGGCGATTGCTAAGTTTATATTAACCGGCTACAGCCATGCCTTCAAAATTTTCCGGCCCGCTTCTGACAATGGCACCGCCCGCGCTGTTTTGGACGAATAGTGAGTAATTAATCTGTCCCGGAGTCAGCGGATTGGTCGGTGGATTGAGATCTGCGGCATTGATAGCAATGGTTTTCGTGGTGTTGGAATCTAAAACATGGACTGCAGAAAATATCGGGGTTCCGCCAGCCGGAACTGACGGGTCCGGATTATTTCGGACGATGGTAATGAAAACGGTGGCAGGTGTCAAACCTGCTGTAACGCCGATGAGGCCTTGCAGTTGGACCCGGACACCGGTAGCATTACCGACGATTAATCCGATGCTCCCGACTAGACTGGGATTAATAGCCGAAGTGGACATGATACTGTTGGGAGAACCGAATGTCGTTGACCCAATACTGGCCCGGTAATCTAAAAGGGTAGCCATCAGTTTCCCTCCTTTCGGTGGACTGAGAACGGGATGATTTGAAAAATCGCCGTTAGAATAACGGCGATTTTGGATTTTCAAACGACTGAATAATAATTAAAGGATATATAAAAGGAATATTACTCCTTTTTATCCGTGATATTCTCGTTAGTCAGCTGCAGCAGACCCGTTGAAGTTTTGCAAGCCGTTGTACGTAGGCGCAAATATACCGTCAGCATCGGTCGTTGCAAACAGGGCATAGGTCAGTTGTCCGGGAGCATCCGGGTCTGTGGCGGCCGGAGCAATATCAGCAGCGGATAATGAGAATGTAAACGGTGTCGCTATAGTCACCGGCGGAATGCCGAAGGTCTGTCTGAAGACTTCGGTTCCTGCGCCCGGAGTGGTTAAATTGGCAACTGTTGTTCTCTCAATAAAGAGCGTCAAGGAACTTCCAGTTAAGGAGATAGGTTGAAGGATACCAACTGTTGCTTCTAAATCAGTTCTGATATTGGTTGCGGAATTCACGATCAAACCAATACCGCCAATATAATCAGCAGCCGGGGCCGTTGATACAGTTCCGGCTCTCGCTCCTTGACTGGTTCGTTGATCTAAAAAGGTAGGCATGTTTTTTCACCTCCTGGTATAATATATTTCTCGTTTATCCAGGAGTTGTTGATATTTTTGCATTTTCATATCGTTCAAGGTAACAATGGGGTAATGGAATGATATGCTTAGATATCATTAATATCAGAAATCCAAATAAAGGAAATGCAAAAGGAATTGATATAATGTGTTAATCTGCCACAGCAGTACCGTTGAAGTTTTGCAGGCCGTTGTAAATAGGCGCAAATAACGGGTCAGTATCGGTCCGTGCATACAATACATAGGGATCCAAAAAGGTAGGCATGGTGTTTCACCTCATGGAGTAATATATTTTTTATCTATCCAGGAGTTGTTGATATATTTGCATTATCATATCATTCAGATAACAATGGGGTAATGGAGTGATATGTTAAGACTGTCATTATGAACACAAAGATTCAGTCAATGGCTCCAAGCACAATTTTGATGACTGTACGGCTCACATGCATTTGGGTGTATTCGGGTGGCGCAGTCCATTGGTGATCAGTATCTAATGCAATTTGCACCGCATTGAGGATAGCATCCGGTTCGCATCCGGTGATAATATTACTGCCTGATTCGATGGTTTCCGGGCGTTCGGTCACATCCCGCAATGTAATATTGGGGATTTGAAAGATACAGCACTCTTCCTGGACGGTTCCGCTGTCCGTCAATACACAGACGGCGTGCTTCTCCAAATGGATAAAATCAAATAAGCCCAGGGGTTTGACGGCAATGATACCTTCACTGTCCATCGTTAGGCGTTGTTTTTCAAGTTGATGCCGGGTTCTCGGATGTAAACTGCAGATGATGGGCATTTGGTAATGTTGGTAAATCCTTTGGAAGGCTTGGATAAAATTGATTAACCGTTCTTCGACATCCACATTTTCGGCCCGGTGTAAGGTCACTAAAAAGTATCCCCCATGAGTTAGACGATATTTGGTTAAGGCCTGGCTGGATTCGATCTCGGGACGGTAATAATCCAATACTTCCCAAATAGGGTTGCCGGTAACGTAAATCCGGTTACCGTCAATGCCTTCACGGATTAAATTGGCCCGGCTCCGTTCGGTATAGGGCATTAAGATGTCGCTGCAATGATCGATGATCCGGCGGTTGACTTCTTCGGGAACCCGATCATCATAACAACGGTTACCGGCTTCCATATGAAAAACGGGAATGCCGTAACGTTTGGCTACAAAGGCCGAAAGGGCGCTGTTGGTATCTCCCAATATTAAGATGCGGTCGGGTTTTTCAGTCCGAATAGCCCTTTCACAATGGGCCAAAATTTTGCCGATCTCTTCCATGGAAGAATCGGCGCGGCAGTCGAAAAGATAATCAGGCTTACGAATTTTTAATTCATTAAAAAAAACCTCATTGAGATTGACGTCGTAATTTTGGCCGGTATGGACTAAAATATGCTTGGTATAGCGATCCAACAGCGGAATAATCCGACTCAGGCGGATGATCTCCGGCCGGGTGCCGAGAATGGTCATCACTTTCATGACAAAAATCCTTTCATAGTTCTTAACTTATTTATACTTCTATGATTCAGGATGAAGGTGCAGAACTTTGTTTCGCTTATCCTTTTTTCTGAATCCAGAAACTGCCGCTGAAATTCCGGTGAATGGAAGGGTTGTAATGCGGAAAGGCTTGGCGAAATTCCGGAAGGTGTTCGTTCATGATCCAGGACATGGCGAGTAAAATTTTGAAATGGGGGTTAAGGCATAAAAAAGCTTGCAACAGGTAGGATTCGGTCCATAACATTCGGAAACCGGGATTGGTCAGATAGCTTTCGGGATATTCATAAGGCATAGGGATATCGTGAAAATGAATGACGACGCCCGGATTCAGCGTAGGCAAGACGTCCAGGATGAGAAAATTGACATCGCTGCCGATTTTGACCATATGGCTGGAATCAATGAATAAAATGTCATTGGGTTCAAGTTTCCGGAAAAAAGCGGGTGTAAGAAGTTCGACCCGTTGCCCCATTAACGAATGGAGCCGGCTTAATCCGGAAATAAAGGGTTGGGGATAAGGATCGATAATCACATATTCGCAGGGGTGGGATTCGCGGGCATTTTGAGCTAAGGCTTCATTGATGATTAATGAAGAGAATCCGGAACCGATCTCGATCAACCGTTTGGGTTTGAAGTGGCGAATAATGCAATGGGCAGCCGCTGCACATCCGAAGATAAAGGAGTTGTTTTCGGTGTAATATTGGGTAGGGTTGCCGCTGTTTTCCGCCGGCCAATGACATTCGGCGCCATATTTTTTCCCAATTAGCGCCAGGAACTGAAGCTGGCCCGGTTCATCCCACTGGATACCCGGCAATGAACTTCGTTGTTTCCAAATATTGCGGTTTTTTAAATCCGCAATATCGGGGACCGGTGAATAGTAATGGACCGGCAGGGGGAGACAGTCGTGGTTCAGGCAACTGTCCGTTCCAACGCCGCTGTTGGCCATTTTGGTAATGAGCGGAGCTAATTGGTTGATGAGCGGCGCAGCTTCGGTGAGCGACATGTGGCTTAAAATGTGGATCGCTTGGGATAATTGGGCAATATCCATGATTACCTCCGATGAAGATTTAAGTTGATCTAGCGAAGCAGTTCGCTGTTTTCATACGCTTCGTCATCCAGGAATAAATGATGTTTTTTGAGAAGCGCAGTGACTTCGGCGACGGATAAGACATCATCACCGGAACTGTAAGCATGCCCGAGGATTTTTTCGGGATCTTCATCTTGAGAAGCGATCTCCGGCAGCATGGGCTGGATGGCATAGTAGTCGCCCCGGTCGTAAGTATGCCAGGCTTCTTCTTCAGAAATCAAGGATTCATGAGTTTTTTCCCCCGGCCGGATTCCTGTAAATTCGATCCGGATGGGACGATTGCCGATGAGGACGTTAGCCACATCCAGGATGCGGGCAGCCGGTACTTTGGGGACATACACTTCGCCCGGTTTGGCCTGGCGAATGGCAGCAAAGATGGTGTCTACCGCCTGGTCTAGCGGCAGCAAAAACCGGGTCATCTCGGGAGTGGTGACGGTGACCGGCCCGCCATGGCGGATTTGTTCATGGAAGAGAGGAATCACCGAACCGCGGGAAGCCAGGACATTGCCATAGCGGACGCAGATGAACCGGGTGGACGGAACGGCGATGTTGGCTGCGGTGAAAATCCGTTCTTGAATGGCTTTGGTCATGCCCATGGTATTCACCGGCTTGCATGCTTTGTCGGTGGATACTCCGACCACCGTTTCGACGGGTAACTTTTCTTCCCGGATAATCCGGACGATATTTTCAGCGCCATGGATGTTGGTCAGAACCGTTTCAAAGGGGAAATACTCACAGGTCGGTACTTGTTTCAATGCAGCAGCATTCACCACAATGTCCGCATTTTTCAGCGCCGATGAAAGGGAATGGGTGTCCCGGACATCGCCGATGCGGAATTCGATCAAGCGTTCGAAATTGTGGTAAATGACTTCATCGGTGGCTTTGATCTTCTGCTGGTATTCCACCCGCATCTGATGCTGTTTGGCTTCATCCCGGGAAAAAATAATGATTTTACGGGGGATATTTTCTTCGGAGGAGAGCAGCCGCCGGGTCAACACTTTGCCGAGGGAGCCCGTTCCTCCGGTAATCACAATCACTTTATCTTTCAAGTCGGCCATGAAGGCTCACCTCCTTTGTACAAACTTAAGATGAATACAGTGGGGATGTGCAATAATCCTGATACATGGCTTCAACCAGGTTTGGCCATGATAAAGGCTGATAACCGGTGATTTTTCGGAAAACTTTCGAATTCAGGGAACGGTCGATAACCACACTGTCATCGGGGATGATGACGGTATCCCGTTGGTAAGTGGCCTTGATTAACTGTAAAAGATCGTATTTAGTAATAGGGTCAGCCGATATATGGTACAGTCCCCAGAGTTCCGGGCGGGGCAGGATATACTCAGCGATGATTCGTGAGAATTCTATAGTCGGCAATCCGGTATATATAGCCCTGGTGTAGCCTTTAACCGGCCCGGCTTGCCCGAGAAACCATTCAACCAGGCCGTACCTGCTTTGTAATTCGTGGCCGATGATTGAGGTCCTAAGGGTTAGGCAGCCTTCCTGGTTCAGTTCGCCAAGGAGTTTCGTCCGGCCGTAGAGATCGGTTGGTGATGGCGGATCGGATTCGTAGTAGTTTCCTTTAGAACCGTCGAAAACACAATCTGTGCTGATGTGTATGAGCTTAATATGATATTGGTTGCAAAGTTGGGCTAACTGATGAGGGAAAAGGGCATTAACACGGATGGCCGGGATGGGATCTTTGGCTTCCGGGACCTGTTTGATGATTCCGATACAATTGATGATCACATCCGGTTGGATTTCAGAGATTAAATCTTCAATGGCAGCCATATCGTCAACCTGGATTCCCCAGCGGATTTTTGAAGCCAGAGACATCGGTAACCGCCGGGTTCCCCGATGGCGGACTGTGGCATAGATATCGTAGCCATACCGGTGTAAGTAATAAAACAGTTGGCTCCCTAACATGCCGGTGGCACCGAAAAGAAGTAATTTCGAAGGTGGCATCGTTCTTCCGCCTTTCAGTTTCCAGATAACCTTGGGATATTTTATGAAAGTTATAGCCGTTCGGAATTAGTCAGAAATCCTCAATTTAGCGGGGGTTTTTTATGTAACAACAATGACTGGCGGACTGCATATAGTGAACAGTAACAGGCTGGAAGAACAGAGAGGTGTAACCGTTGAAACGGCCTATTGTGTGCTATCCGGCCATCGACTGGCATTACCTGTTTCATCGCCCGCAACAGTTAATGCTGCGTTTGGCTGAAAAAGGGCATCCGGTTCATGTCCGGAACCCACAACAACAATCGGGTGCCGAGCCGGAGTTGGTGGCGCCCAATCTTTGGGTATACCGGGATTTGGACCGGTTACCGTCGGAGGTAAGCGAACACGCGATCTATTTTATTTATTTTCCAGCCTATGCCCAATGGATCGAACCCGGGCCCGGTAAGTTTTTGGTGTATGATTGTATCGATGATGATCCGGTGTTTGACGGATGTGAAGCGATGATGGTGGAGCGGGCGGACCTGATTTTGTGCGTTTCCCGGAGTTTGTTTGCAAAGCATCAGGCAAATCACCCGCGGGTGATGTTGTTGTCCAATGGAGTGGACTTGGACCATTACCGGTTTGGGGGCGGTCCGGTTCCGGATGAAATCGCCGAGTTAAAAAAAGGGGCCGAAGCCATTATCGGGTTTACAGGTGCTTTTTACCGGGGATGGGTCGACATGGAGCTTATTTACCATGTGGCTTATTTACGGCCGCGGTGGAAGATCGTGATCATTGGCGAATCTTATCAATGGGATTTCAGTACGGCGCCTAAAAATCTGATTTACTTGGGAGCGCGGCCTTATAGTCAATTACCGGCTTATGTACGCCATTTTGATATCGGATGGATTCCGTTCCTCGATAACCGGATCGCTCAAGGTGCCGACCCGGTAAAACTTTATGAGTATTTGGCTGCCGGGATACCGGTGGTCAGCCGGGGTTTGCCCTTTGCCGAAGGATTACGGCCGCCGTTAGTATATACCTATCGTAGTCCGCAGGAATGTATCGCAGTTATCCAGCGGGCACTGGCTGATTCCAAAGGAAACCGGATGGTTTTCCGGATGAGACGGCAAGCCTTTGCTGCCGGCCATACCTGGGAAGCCAAAGTTGAGCAACTGCTCACCGGTTTGACGAAGTATACTACTTTAGAAAACTGATATTAAAAAGTACGAAAGAATAGGAAAGGGCAGCTGGTTTGGAGCTGCCCTACCTTAGTTTGGTAGCCTGCATTAACCGGCTGCAGCAATGCCGTTTAAAGTCTGAATGCGGTCTAGGATAAGAGTATCCCCTGCGCTGGAATAAGCAAATAAGGAGTAGTTGATCTGGCCAGGTTCCGTCGGACTGGTCGTGGGTTGGAAATCAGCGATGTTCACGCCGATGGTTTCATCCTGACCGAGAGGGATGCTTTGTGTGGTCGTGTAAATTACATTGGCGGCGTTAAAGGTGTCGATTGTTGCTGCCGGCAGGTTTCTGGCAATCAGAATGGTAATGGTGGCTGCCGTATCTGTAGCAACGTTTACGGTTGCATTTAAGTCAACCCGAATATTGGTCGCATCTCCCACGATAAGGCCAATGCCACCTAAAAAGGTTGGCGCTGCCGGGTTGGTCGATAAAAAGGGCCCTGCTGGAGCAAATTGACTTATACGAAGGTCTAAAAAGGTTGGCATTATCTTCACCTCCAGGAGCATTATAGTGCAAATTTGCAATAATTGTGACATCTTATTGGCACGTTTTTCAATATTGGTATCGGGTAGGGTTGCAATAACCGAACAGGTGCACAGTACACAGTGAACAGTGCACAGTCTGGAGCATTATATTGCTAATTTGTAACAAGGGTGTTACCTTTTTGGCACGTATTTTGTTGCGGAGTTGCATTTTGCTGCATTGGGAAACTGTAGTTCACGACACAAACTCATCACGCATAACCCGGAACCCTGGGAACTGTCCACTGCAAACTGTAGACTGTCAATTCTATTCATGCCTCACGCTTCTTGTCTAATCAATACCGTGCACTGTGAACTGTGAACTATGATTTGGACCGGGTATCCATTCATCTAAAAACATTGCTAGAATTTTTCTCCTGGTATAAAATAACCATAAGTTGACTGATGAAAATGGAGGGAAGAGGGTTGACTGTATTTAAAGATTATCGATATGAACGGCCGGATATGGAAGCTTTTGAAAAGGAATTTCAACAGTTGCTGGAGACCTTTGAGCAGGCGGGATCGGCTGCGGAGCAAAACCGGATCATAGTCGAGGTAAATAAACTGCGGAACACCTTTGATACGATGGAGGCTTTAGTTCATATCCGTCATACCATGGACACCACAGACCCGTTTTATGATGGGGAAAATGATTATATCGACAATGTCAAACCCATTTATGAAGGGTTGGTTGCACGTTATTACGGGTCCTTAGTCCGTTCGCCCTTCCGGAAAGAGCTGGAAGCTCAGTGGGGCAAACAGCTTTTCCGTATCGCCGAACTTAAGTTAAAGACCTTTGCACCGGAAGTGGTCGAAGATCTCCAGCAAGAAAACAAGTTGGCCAGCCAATATACAAAATTGCGGGCATCGGCCAAAATCATGTTTGAAGGGGAAGAGCGAAATCTGGCCCAAATGGGTCCATTCATGGAGTCCAAAGATCGGGATATGCGTCGGCGGGCCCAGGAGGCGGTCACCCAATTTTTCCTGGAAAATGAGGCCCAGTTTGACGAAATCTATGACGGTTTGGTGAAATTGCGCCACCGGATCGCGACCAAGCTTGGCTTCGCCAACTTTATTGAACTGGGGTATGCCCGTTTGTCCCGCTCCGATTATGATGCCAAGATGGTTGCCGGATATCGGGAGCAGGTGTTGAAAACGCTGGTTCCGTTAGCAGCTAAACTGCGGGAACGGCAAAGGAAACGATTACAACTGGATTCACTCAAATATTATGATGAGCCGTTGAGCTTTTTGACGGGCAATGCCACGCCCAAAGGGGATCCGGAATGGATCTTGAAGAACGGCAGGCAGATGTATCATGAACTGTCTCCGGAAACCAAAGAGTTTATTGACTTTATGATCGACCATCAATTGTTGGATTTGGTGGCCAAAAAAGGGAAGGCCGGAGGTGGTTACTGTACCTATATCAGTAATTACCAATCTCCCTTCATCTTTTCAAATTTTAACGGAACCTCCGGAGATGTGGATGTCTTAACCCATGAAGCAGGCCATGCTTTCCAAGTCTATTCCAGCCGTCATTATGAGTTGCCGGAATATCTCTGGCCAACGATGGAGGCTTGTGAGATTCACTCCATGAGCATGGAGTTTTTAACCTGGCCATGGATGAAGCTGTTCTTCGGCCCGGATGAAACCAAATATAAATTTAATCATTTAACTGAAGCGCTGTTGTTTATTCCTTATGGCGTTACTGTTGACCATTTCCAACATTGGGTCTATGAACATCCGGAGGCCAGTCCGGAAGAGCGGAAACGGATATGGCGGGAGTTGGAAAAGAAGTATCTACCACATCGGGATTATGCAGATAATGAATTTTTGAACCGGGGCGGATATTGGTTCCGGCAAGGCCATATTTTTGACGTGCCCTTCTATTATATTGATTATACTTTGGCTCAGGTTTGTGCCTTTCAGTTTTGGATCCGGGCTTCGAAGGATCGTTCCCAGGCATGGCAAGATTACCTGCGTCTCTGTAAGGCCGGGGGAAGCATGTCCTTCTTGGAATTGGTCCAACTGGCCGGCCTACAAAACCCCTTTGAAGAAGGATGTATCCAATCTATCGTCGGGCCGTTGGAAGCTTGGCTCGATAGTGTGGATGATCGCAGTTTATAATGATTGTACTTATGCTATGAAAAAAGAGACGTCTGCTCAACGGACGTCTTTTTTTATTGAAAAAACATCATGACTATTAGCACAACCCACTACAGGCACATATATTATACTAGTCAAATCCGGATGATCTATCCATATGTGGGGGATTACATGGTGGCTGTTCTTTTGGTCGTGGTCTTTTTGATGTATATCATCATTCTATTTGGCTTAACCCTGTGGTTTGAAAAGTATCATTACTATCGGAATACCTATTTCAACCAAAAAACGGACGCGATTGATATCGGTCTATCCGGATCCGTCGCAGAATCCCCAATCTTGGCAAGTCATGAGAATAGCAATCCCCGACAATGTGTAAAGCGAGGTGTTCAAGGAAAGAGAGAGAGCTAACTTCAGATTTTCAAAAATCAAAAAGGAGGGAATTGAATGGACCCTTTGATTCGGGCGGAAGTGGTTATCGGCGAAAATACGAAGCAGCTTTTGATTGAACGTAATGTGACCTTAACCTTACGTGCGATTAAAATAAGAAATATTCATGCAGAAATTCGCGAGTTAACCGCTGATGTGATCGCTGATAAAGTGGTCATCCAAGGCGTTTTGCACAAGCAAATCTTCTTTGTCGGAGAAGACAATATTGTTCACCATCAGGCAGAGGACGTTTCATTCAGCACCTTTGTGGACGTTCCTGGTGCTGAGCCCGGGATGAATGTCCAACTTCATCCGATTATTGAAACGGTTATCTATAATCTCTTATCGCCAACTCTCTTACATCAGAAGGTCGTTATTGAGTTTTTCGTAAAAATAACTGAAACCAGACAATTAAATATTTTAACTGGAAACGGGCCACTGGTAAGGGTCGACCAAGTGGTCGGTGAAAATACAAAGCAGGAGTTGTTTGAGAACTTTGTCACTTTGGCAAATCCGGCAATCAAGATTGACGATATCGCTGTGAAAATCCAGGATATTGAAACTCATGTTATTGAAGACAAAGTTATCATTCAAGGTGTCATTCATAAACAAATCTTCTATGTTGGAACCAATAATGTGGAATATCATCAAGGTGAAGATATTGAGTTTTCAACCTTCGTTGATGTACCCGGCGCAATGCCCGGCATGGATGTTGAGGTCGTACCGGTTGTTGAATTCGTCCATTTTGACTTGAGAGATGCGACGACGTTACTCCAAAAAGTCGTGGTTGAATTCTTCGCCAAAGTAACTGAGAGCGTCCAGATTAATGTGGCTTTGGGTCCCGGTGCTCTACTGAAATTGGAAACGGTCGTTGGAGAGAACACTAACCAAATCCTGGTTGAAAATCTTTTCACCTTACCGGTTCCGGCCATTAAGATTCGGGAAATTGTAGCCCGCATCGAAGATATCAGCACTGAAGTTATTGAGGATAAAGTCATCATCCAGGGTATTCTTCATAAGCAAATCTTCTTCATCGGTACCGATAACCTCGAACATCATCAAGCGGAAGATATCCCGTTCAGTACTTTTGTGGATATCATCGGTGCCACTCCGGGCACCAATGTCCGGGTGGATTCCCGAATCGAGACCATCCTCTTTGAGCTGGAGGATAGCACCACACTCCGTCAGAAAGTGGTTATCGAGTTCTTTGTGAAAGTGACTCAGACTCAGCAATTACTGGTTCAGATCGTGTCTCCATATTATCTGTAATTTCCGACAAAGATCGTTTGAGAACAGGTTGTTCGTCAGAACAGCCTGTTTCTCTTTGGTTCGACTCTTTTTCCGAATGTGCCTAAGCTAGACAAGGTTGGCATATATATGTAGGAGATACCGTTAAAGGAGTCGGCGATGTCTCTTACCCGTACCTGCCGCTTTAAAGTGGAAACTTCGTGGCAAGAACTGGTTAACCGGCGAATTCATGCGATTGAGATCAACCTGAAAGAAATTTCCTTTCTGAATCAGGGCGGTTTTTTAATTGCCCGGGGAGCCTTTAAGCGGGAGATCATCTATGTGGAATTTGACGGCCGGTTCCGAAAAGTCGATGATAAGGTTCAGTTTGAGGTGGTTGTTGGGAAAGCCCTTCCGGAACCACTTCCATTATTTAAAGCGGAGTTGAAGCAGGATTATTATATTTACCAACCTCGGCAGATCGGGGATAATCAGGCTATGCTCGAGCAGGCTTTTCTGTTGATAGTCGAGGAAGTTGAATTGGAGGCTTCTCCGGAGAAACTGAAAACTTTGATTCTGGATGGGGTGGTCGAACGAAAAGTGTCTACACAAATGATTCGAGTTCCGGTGAATGTGGATCCGGCCATGCTCGATTTTCGGGATTTTACGGGAGAGCTGATCTTTGAACTGCCGACAGGCCCTGTGATCAATTGCCGGGTGATGGGGAATCTCCAGTTTACTGCGGCGAACGGTTCGATCCTTGATATGCCGATCGAACAGCCGGTCAGCTGGTTGATTGATACAATGGGTCAAGCATGGAATCCCGATACCCATTACCGCTTGACGGGAAAGATTACCGATAGGACATGGGTAAAAATCCAGGAGAATCTGGGAGAACTTCAATTAAAAATCGATTATGCCTGTCTTCTCCTGCAATCCTTACCTTTGGCCTGCGTGTTAGCACCGAACGTCGATGTTCCTAAACTTCCGTCGAAGGTTCATTCCATCAAGGCCAAGGTACTACTGTTAGAGAAAGAATATCCCTTAGCTAAATCCTATGTTTTCCCCTGGGACGGAGGAAATCTGACGGAGATACGGATTGAAGCCATCGGCCGGAATGACCGGTTGACAAAGAAAGGAATCCTCCTTGAGGCCCGTTTTAAAATCGAAGCTTATTATCTGACCGATGACGGGGTTGAAGCCTTTCGTCAATGGGAGACCAGTTTCTTTGAATTGATCGAGGAGTGGCCGTTTACGGAGAAGCAGGATAATCTTTATTTAGAGGCTTTCCTCAACATCGAACCGGTGGCTTTTTCCCAAAACGGGCAGGAAGTTCATATTAATTTTACCGCAGTCTATCATCTGAAAATTTTCCAATGGAGTACTGTGGCGGTATTGGAAGACAGTAAAAACGGCAAAGCCATTTTGGCAAAGTCGCAGGTGGAACAGAAAAAATTTGCGGTGATGCGGGAAACGATGATCACGCTGAAGCGGAAACCCGTACGTATCCAGGAAATTCAAACCAAATTTGGTCATCTTTCTTGTCAGCCAAAGTCCGGTTGGATGAAAATCGAAGGAGAATTATTGATTTCTGTCACTTATTTGTATCTTTCGGGAAAAACTTATGAAGAACAGTTTACTATCGATCTTCATGAGAGTTTTGTGTGGGACGGGTTGAAAGAAAGCCATACGGAGATTGAACTACAGCCGTTTATCGAATTTACGGCTTATGATCAAAACGGGACTAAGATAATCTATCGTTACCTGGTTCGTTATGAAGCCGGAGTCTTTTGTGAACGAGAATTTAAAATCAAAGTAGTGCCGGATTTTGCTCCGATGGTTGATTCCGGATTGATTTCGGATAATCTCTGTAAATTAATGGATTTAGAGATAAATACGGAAGATTTATCGATGGTGATCGAGAAAGAGATCCCCTTAAAATTAGGTTTTCCCAAAGAGATTGCCAGAAATCAGTCCTATATTGCTCATTTTGAGTACAGAGATGCTCAAAATGCTATTTTAACGGAGGGTATATTGGAGACCGATCTGGAGTATTGGGATGAGGATGGTTTTTTGAGACAGGAACGGCTGGAGATTTCCTTCTGGAAATTTATCCAATATCATTCCAATGCCCAAAAGATTTCTTCCGAGGGCACGCTTGTTCCGGAAATTACCCGGATAACGATTCTTCCGGTGAATGCTTGGCCTTGGCAGAAGGGGACTGTCCGCGTATCGGCGGAAATCACATTAAAACGAGAAAGGGGGTAAAGTCTGGATGAGAATACTCATGCAGAATCGGGTCACCAGCCGCCATGCGATTGCCGGAGATACGATCCAAATGCGAAAAACCGGAGAATACCTTAGAAAGCTTGGGTTGGAAGTAGTGTTTGACTTTACCTTGGAACCGGATGTCAGCGGTTTTGATCTGGTTCATCTGTTTAATACGATACCCATTGAAGACACTTACCAGCAGTTTCGCAATGCCAAACGAAACCGTGCCAAAATCGTATTGTCGACGGTTTTCTGGGATCCTGCGGAATACTTGCGCTATCGTAAGGATCCTGCCGCTTTTGTCAGTTGGTGGGAAGAGACCCAAGTACTGCGCCAGGAAGTATTGGCCGGAGTGGATCTGATTCTGCCAAATTCCCATGCGGAACTGGCATTACTTCGGAAAACATATGTTAATCTGCCACCGGCAGTGGTGATCCCGAACGGGGCTGACAGCAGTTTTGCTTATGCAAACAGTGAACGTTTCTGCCGCCGTTGGGGAAGAAAGGATTTTGTGTTGTCCGTCGGACGGATCTCTCCCCGGAAAAATCAATTGGCCTTGATTGAAGCGGCAGGTAAGCTGCATCTGCCCCTGGTGTTAATCGGACCACTCAATGACGGCCTGTATTATCAGGAGTGTCGTCAAAAGGCCGCCGGGATCGACTGTTGTTTCATCGATACCATGAATCCTGCCGAATTGGCTTCGGCTTATGCGGCTGCCCGAGTTCATGCGTTAGTCAGCTGGTATGATACGCCGGGATTGGTTTCACTGGAAGCAGCTTTGGCAGGATGTGCCATTGTCACGACGGATCGGGGATCGGCTGCTGAATATTTCGGGGAACATGCTTTTTATTGTCAACCGGATGATGTGGAAAGTATATGCTGTGCTTTAGAAGCTGCGTGGAAGGCCGGACCGGATCCGTTACTTGCCCAAAAAGTGATGAAAAATTACACCTGGGAGAAGGTGGCGGATCAAACCTTTGCAGCTTATCGCTTATGTTTCGACAGGGATTAGGCTTTTCAAACTCTATTTTATGAAGGTTGAAGCATAACCGATCCGTTGTTCGGTTTGAAGATCAAATAATTCGAAAAATAAATTGTTCTTGTAGAAATATTTCCGGGGTAAAGTATAGACATGATAGTGGCCTGGAGATTTACGGCCAGTCATGGTCACGTAAAAACTACGGTATTTAGCGTCATCGATTTCGAGGTTGAGGGCGATGATCGGAAAAGTGTCAACGGTTGAGACGGGAATTTGATCCAAACCATATTCTGTTCTCAAGATATCTTGCCATTTGCTGATTTCCTGGCCAACCAGCAATTGGGGCTGTTGAGTCCGAGGGGTGGAATGCAGAATGGGTCCGGAGCAAACCGGGGTTATCTGGAGAGGAATGTACTGGACGGCCGGAAAGGGATAGATTTTTACATTGCCAAAACTCAATGCCATGACACCTCCTCAAATGACTAACATATTGTATGAGGCAATATAGGATTTTGTCACAGCGAAGAAGCAAAAAATCAAAAACACCAGGCTTTCGAGGGCCTGGTGTCTTTCTAAGAGGCTAGTTCATCTTTGCGGCAATGGGTTTTTTTTCGGCATCCAGAACCGCTTCAGCGATATTGTAACAATGATCGGAAATCCGTTCTAAGTTTTTCAACAGGTCAACAAAACAAACGGCCGAATTGGGGTTGCAGGTGCCTTGATTGAGACGGGTGATATGGCCGAGCCGCAGAGTTTCTTCCAATGTATCCACTTCTTTTTCAAGTTGGAGCACTTTTCGGGCAGCTTCAAAATCTTCATAGGACAGTGCAGTTATGGCGTAGTCGAGCATTTCGGAAGAGAGTTTAAAAATACTTTCCACTTCACGATTGGCCTGCTCCGAGAATTTGATATTCCCGTTTCGACGGTAGACGGCCAGTTCCATAATGTTGGTGCAATGGTCACCGATACGTTCGATATCACCGACGACGTGCATCAGGTCTGCCAACCGTGTGGCTTCGATCTCGGTTAAGGTCGAACGGGATACTACAGTCGACAGATAATTGATGATCTCTTCCTGTAAATAATCGAGATTGTCTTCCAGCTCATCGACAGTTTCTTGACTTGCCGGATCGGCGTTAATAAAAGCTTCTTTGACTTTATTGAACATTTCCTGAGCAAATTCACCCATCCGGACCAGTTCTTTAGCAGAGAGCTCTAAGGCCGCGTCCGGATTGTCGATAATCCGTTTGTTGAGATATTTGGTACTCCGTTCGATATACTGATCTTCGCCGGGAATCATTTTGGTGACAAGCCTTGCCAGGAGCCCAGCCATGGGTAACCAGACTAAAGTGTTTAACATATTAAAGGAAGTGTGGGCGTTAGCGATCTGGCGTTTGATAATCTGAGCTGCTGTAATTCCATGCGCAGGATCGGGTTGGGGGGATACTGCCAGGACGAATCGGATGAAGAGCGGTAACGCAATGATGAAAATGATACATCCGAAAATATTGAACATAGCGTGGACAGCAGCCGTCCGTTTGGCTGCTTTATTTGTACCGATACTGGCTAAAATGGCGGTAATGGTGGTTCCGATATTGTCTCCAAACAATATGGGGATCGCTGTTGTTAATGGGATCAAAGGCTGAACTATGCCATTCACTACCACCGGCTGGGAAGCCAGGGTTTGGAGTACGCCAATGGTCGCACTGCTGCTTTGGATAATGACGGTCATGGCGGTACCGACGAGCACGCCGACCACTGGATTGTGGCTGAGATTGGTGATCCAATGAGCGAAAAGCGGAGATTTCGCCAGGGGTTTCAGCATAGCGGACATGGTGTTTAATCCGATAAAGAGAATACCGAATCCGAAGATAACTTGTCCGATATATTGTAACGTTTTGCGTTTGGGGAAGAAATACAGGCAAAAACCGATAGCAGCAATGACATAAGCATATTGGCCGAGATCAAAGGCAATAAGTTGGGCAGTCATCGTAGTTCCAATATTGGCGCCCATAATGACTCCAATGGCTTGGGTTAATGTCATCAACCGGGCATTGACAAAGCTGACGATCATGACTGTGGTGGCACTGCTGCTTTGGATGATAGCCGTTACAAAGGTTCCTACGATCACTCCTATAATGGGGTTCTTGGTCAATGTCTCTAATATTCTGCGTAATTTTTCGCCGGCGGCTTTTTTAAGGCCTTCGCTCATCAAGTTCATACCAAAGATGAATAATGCCAGGCCTCCGGCAACTCCGAATATAATTTCTTTCAATCTCGTCCCTCCGGTTTAATTTTTTGCAATTTAATAATTCTTCTTAAAATTAATTCTTTCAGATGTCACGATTCACCTGTCGGTCACCAGAAAAGAATATCATGTTTTTTTGAATGGCGGAAGAACACTTTAGACTGTTTTTGTTAAAATGTTGGTTAATTCGTTATTTCCCATGACTGGTATATTGTGCTTTATCTGAAATATTTGATATAATGAAGGAAATTTGATTGCCCATAGGCTTAAAACAGCGATAAACGCGTAGAAAACGCGTTTCTTATATTTGAAGTTTAATGAATGAATAGTAAGGCTTTTCGTTGAGGTATATAACATAAGCCGGGGATTAGAATGAACAATAATTGAAGGAGGCCGTTCCATGTTATCGGATATTGAGATCGCCCAGGCATGTAAACTCCAGCCGATTAAGAATATTGCTCAAAAAGCGGATATTCCAGAAGAGTATTTGGAACTCTACGGAAACTATAAAGCCAAGATAAACCTGAGCCTTCGGGAGAAGGTGGCTTCCCGTCCAAACGGAAAATTGATATATGTTACAGCCATGACTCCCACGCCAGCCGGTGAAGGGAAAACCTGTACGGCCATTGGAATCGCTCAGGCATTAGGCCTTTTAGGCAAAAAAGTGATGCTTTGCTTGAGGGAACCTTCGCTGGGGCCTACGTTCGGAGTGAAAGGCGGAGCAGCTGGCGGAGGGTATTCTCAGGTGCTGCCGATGGACGAGATTAACTTGCATTTTACCGGCGATATTCATGCGATTTCTGCTGCACACAATCTACTGGCGGCGATGGTGGACAATCATATCGTACAAGGGAATGAATTACGGATCGAACCGAAACGGGTTGTTTGGCGGAGGGTGATGGATATTTCCGACCGCCAATTACGGAATATTATTATCGGATTAGGTTCAAAAGGCGATGGCGTGATCCGTGAGAGCGGTTTTGATATTACGGTCGCCTCGGAGATTATGGCCATTTTGTGCCTGGCTAACGATATGGAAGATCTGAAGGTACGCTTGGGACGGATCGTTGTGGCGTACAATGTGGACGGAGAACCGGTGTACGCTAAAGATTTGAAAGCCGTTGGAGCCATGGCGGTTCTCCTGAAAGATGCGATCAAACCGAACTTGGTCCAGACTATCGAAGGCCAACCCGCATTAATTCACGGAGGGCCTTTTGCCAATATTGCCCATGGCAATAATTCGATTATTGCGACTTCTCTCGCATTGAAACTGGCGGACTATGTTGTGACGGAAGGCGGTTTTGCCAGTGATCTGGGAGCCGAGAAGTTCTTCGATATTGTATGTCGCAATGGTTTGAAACCGGACGCAGTGGCATTGGTTGCGTCGATCCGTGCTTTGAAATTCCATGGCGGTGTCCCGAAAGAGAACCTGTCAGAAGAGAACTTGGAAGCATTGAAAAAGGGCTTAGCCAATCTGGAACGGCATATCCACAATCTTCGCAATGTATATCATTTGCCGGTGGTTGTGGCTATTAACCGTTTCCCTAGCGATACGGATGCGGAGATCGCTGTCGTTAAAACTAAATGCCGTGAACTCGGGGTACGGGTGGCATTATCCGAAGTGGTGGCACGGGGTGGTGCCGGCGGCACGGAGTTGGCAGAGGAGCTTTTACAGGCATTAACCGAATCCAACGGTTTTCAGCCATTGTATCCTTTATCCGCTTCATTAAAAGAAAAGATCGAGGCGGTAGCCACCAAAGTTTACGGTGCCGCAGGCGTAACGTATACAAAGGAAGCCGAAGCCACACTTCAGAAAATTACTCAGTTGGGATACGGCGATTTGCCGGTCTGCATCGCCAAAACCCAAATGTCTTTTTCGGACAACCCGGCTCTTAAAGGGGCTCCTACCGGTTGGACGTTGACTGTACGGGAGGTCCGGCTTCAAGCGGGCGCCGGCTTCGTGGTTGCCCTTACCGGACCGATTATGACCATGCCGGGACTGCCGAAAAACCCGGCTGCGGAACGGGTGGATATTTTACTTGACGGAACCATTGTGGGCTTATTCTAAGATAGGCGAAAAACCCACGTTGTAAATCGTGTGGACAGTCCTTATGAGTTATGGACATAAGGTCATGAGAACAAGCTGAGAAAAGCGATGAATAAGAGAATGTTGGACATAGATATCAAGAATTGACCAGCAATTTAATCTTTTGCCTCGCGCCTCGTGTCTCATGCCTAAAAATATCAGTTGGGGTGAAATGAATGGTGATTGAAAAGATTGCCATATTGGATTGTGGCGGTCAATATACCAAAGTCATCGACAGAAAGGTGCGGGAAATGTCGGTTAAATCAGATATTTTCCCGATCAGCGTCAAGGCCAATCAATTGAAGGATTATGACGGCATTATTCTTTCGGGCGGTCCCGGCAGCGTTTGGGCTGATAAAGCCTTGGAGTATGATGAGTCCATCTTTGAATTGGGAATTCCAGTGCTGGGGATCTGCTATGGAATGCAATTGATCAATAAGCATTTTGGCGGAGTCGTCCTTCCCGGATTGAAAACCGAATATGGTGAAACGGTGATTGACGTCGATCCCGGTTGTCCGTTATTTGACGGCCTTCAAGCTAAAGAGCGGGTCTTGATGAGTCATGGTGACTCCGTTTCTAAATTGGCTCCGGGTTTTAAAGTAGCAGCCAATTCCGGTGACGTGGTAGCGGCCATATATAATAAAGATCTGAAAATTTACGGGGTTCAATTTCATCCTGAAGTGGATTTGACTGTCCACGGAAAAGAAATGATGGCCAATTTTCTCAAAAAAATCTGCGGCTTAACCGGAAATTATATGTTGGAAGACCGGATTCAGACAGCCATTGATAAGATTCGGGAGAAGGTTGGCGATGAAAAAATATTGGTGTTGGTGAGTGGCGGCGTGGATTCGGCGGTTAGTGCTGCTTTGCTGGTTAAAGCGTTAAATCCCGATAATGTTTACGCCATTCACATTGACCATGGTTTTATGCGTAAAAATGAAAGCGACATTGTCTGCGAAAATTTAAAAGACATGGGTTTAAAGAACCTGATTCGGGAGAATGCAGCCGATGTTTTCCTAAACAGCACAGTGGAGATTGACGGAAAAACGGTCGGGCCATTAACCACCTTGATAGATCCGGAAGCCAAACGGAATCTCATCGGGGAAGTGTTCATCCGGGTGGTTCGAAAAACCGCCGAGAGTTTAAATCTGGATTTTGACAAAACTTTCTGGGCGCAGGGAACCCTTCGTCCGGATCTGATTGAAAGCGGAAATCCTGACGTCAGCAGTTATGCCCATAAAATTAAAACCCATCACAATGATGTGGATATTGTCCGGCGGGCTCGGGAGAAGGGCTTGGTTGTCGAGACCAACTGGGATTGGCATAAAGATGAAGTTCGGCAAGTTGCCCGGGCATTAGGCATTGATGAGAGCATTGCATCACGTCAGCCCTTCCCTGGACCGGGTCTTGCCATTCGTATGATCTGTTTCGACGGCCATAATACCATTACGGAAGCAGAGTATCAAAGATTTCAGGAGCTTCTGGAGGAGTTTGCCGGTGATTACCAAGGTCAATTACTCCCCATTAAGTCTGTTGGAGTCCAGGGGGACTGTCGGAGTTACCGTTATTTATCGGTGATTGGCGGTAAGGGACTGGAGATGGATTGGGATCAGGTTTATGACATCGGTAAAAATCTGCCCAACCAGGTGAACTTCATCAACCGGGTTGCTTATTGCCTTAATAAACCGGAGCTTTCGGGCGAGATTAAAGCTTATCCTATGTATATCAATAAGGAAAATGTTGAACTTTTACGGGAGTTGGATGCGATCGTCGTGAGTAAGCTGAATATTCTGCCGATCAGTCAGGTTTTTGCCGTCCTGTTGCCGGTGGGGATTACTGGAAAATACTCTGTAGGCATTCGGACCTTTATTACCAATGACTTTATGACCGGCCGTCCCGCCTTCATCGGTCAGGATATTCCCAAGGAATTGATTGCAGAAGTCGTTCGGGAGATTGAAACCAAATTCCCGGAGATCGACTTGATTCTCTATGATGTAACCAGTAAGCCTCCGGCAACGGTCGAGTGGCAATAAAAGATTTCGGGGAAAATCGGAGGGATCATGCCGGATCTTATGAAATTGGTCTCTTGGAATGTAAACGGAATCCGGGCTGTGGCGAAAAAGGGGTTTCTCCAATGGATGCATGAGGAGAATGCCGATATCGTCTGTCTCCAGGAAACCAAAGCTGATGTCGGGCAGTTAGGAGAGGAGCTAGTCCGTATTCCCGGATATGACAGTTATTTTTGCTCAGGAGTTAAAAAAGGATATAGCGGGGTGGCCGTTTACACCAAGATCAAACCGGTACAGGTATTGACGGGACTTGGTATCGAATGGTTTGATGGAGAAGGTCGTATTCTCATTCTGGAGTATTCTCAGTTTACCTTGATTAACTGCTATTTTCCCAATGGAAAGGCTTCAGCGGAACGTCTTCAATATAAATTAGAATTTTATGAGGCCTTTTTGGACTATATCAATCGTCTAACGGAAGCTGGCAAACCGTTGATTTTCTGCGGAGATGTAAATACAGCTCATCAACCTATTGACTTGGCACGACCGAAAGAAAACGAAAAAACTTCCGGGTTTTTACCGGAAGAGCGGGCGTGGCTCGATAAAATGGCTGAGAAAGGGTATCTGGATACCTTTCGCCTTTTTGAAAAAGGCGGTGGCCATTATACTTGGTGGGATATGCGGACCAGGGCCCGGGAACGGAATGCCGGCTGGAGAATCGACTACTTTTGGATTAGCCCTGATTTACAACCTCATTTGAAGAATGCCTTTATTAAGCCGGAAGTCATGGGGTCGGATCACTGCCCTATTGGGATTGAGTTGGAATTTTAATAAAAACTCTTTGTTCAACTGATGTTCATCCAAAAGTCGATTGACTTTTGGAAA
Source organism: Bacillota bacterium (assembly GCA_029776205.1). Classification (GTDB taxonomy): domain Bacteria; phylum Bacillota; class UBA4882; order UBA8346; family UBA8346; genus JAKOSX01. The sequence goes on from JAKOTQ010000043.1 coordinate 37,290, forward strand.
AACCGATGGTATATTATTTTAAAAATTAGCTTATTTTATTGCTGTTCGTTGAATATTCATAAAGCGATGACAGGGACATGTTGCCGTTGTCGGGCTTTCGTCAGAGAGGGCAGGCGAGTACGCTGAAAGCCGCCTGGAAGCTTAAATGGCAGTACCACCCTGGAGTGGCAGCCGGAAATCGAGTATGGCTGCACGGTAACGGCCGTTATCCGTTTCAAGTGGGCATTGCCAATGAAGGTGGAACCGCGGAAGTATAATCTTTCGTCCTTTATAGGATGGGAGATTTTTTTATTATTTAAGGAAAACGGTTGGCTTTTAGCCGATTCATGGTACTTAGGGGATAGTCTGTACTGTGCGCTGTATACTGTGCACTATGTACTCGTTTTAAGGTATTTGCGTGTGTGAATCGTAAGTAAAGGAGAGATATAGGATGAAAGACAATCAAGTTAACATTGGAATTCTAGGATTGGGGACTGTCGGTACCGGAGTTGCCCGGATTTTACTGGAGCAAAAGGAGTTATTACGGACTCGTTCCGGATTAACCTTCAATTTGACCGCGATCTCCGAATTGGATTGGAATCGGGATCGGGGGTTGGATTTAACCGGTGTTCATTGTACCACTCAGGCTGACGAAGTGTTAAATGATCCGAATATCGATATTGTCGTAGAAACCATTGGCGGTTATGAACCGGCTTATACCTTCATCAGCCGGGCGTTACAAAATAAAAAACATGTGGTAACTGCCAATAAAGCCTTAATCGCCACCCGGGGTCGTGAACTCTTCAAATTGGCTGAAGAAAACGGGGTAGATCTGCTTTTTGAAGCCAGCGTTGGTGGTGGTATTCCAATCATTAAAGGTCTTCGGGAAGGTTTGGTTGCCAACAGGATTAACAGTATCTATGGTATTTTGAATGGTACGTCTAACTTTATCCTGTCCCGGATGCACCAGGATGAACTAGAGTTTGACCAGGCGTTGAAAGAGGCACAAGCGAAAGGGTTTGCTGAAGCAGACCCGACCCTGGATATTAGCGGCGGAGATGCAGCTCATAAATTAACTATCCTAGCAACTCTCGCTTCTTCGGCTTTTGTCGATTATCATCAGTTGTCAGTCGAAGGGATTACCAATATTACCAAGTTAGATATCACTTTTGCAAAATCTTTTGGTTATACCATCAAATTGTTGGCCATTTATCGCGCCTTGGAGAACGGTTTGGATCTGCGGGTTCATCCCACCTTGGTTCCCAATAGTCATCTGTTGGCAGCGGTCAACAATGAATTGAACGCGGTCTTTGTGAATGGAGACTTTGTTGGAAATACCATGTTTTATGGCCCGGGTGCCGGAGAACGGCCTACTGCCAGCGCTATTGTCAGTGATATCGTGGATCTTTCCCGGAACTTGGATCAACACCTTACCAATCGGGCTGTCCATTTGGACCGGGCAGCAGCAACCGTGCCGCTGACGGAGATCACCAACCGGTTTTATCTGCGATTCTTCACGCTGGATGCGCCGGGAATTCTCTCCAAAATCTCGGGTATCTTGGGTGAACACAACATTTCCATCGCTTCCATGGTTCAGCTGGAAACCCATGAACAGGACCACTATGTGCCGATCGTGTTGTTGACCCATGAAGCTTCAGAACAGGCCATGGCCGAAGCCTTAGATAAAATCGGCAAGCTGGATTTTGTCCGGGATAACTACTTACGGCTGCGGCTGTTTTAATGGAATATAAATAGTAAATTGATAATAAATTAAAATAAAAAAGGGTTCTTGCTGAGCAACCAGTAAGAGCCCTTTCTTATATAGTTTACAGATGACAGTTAACAGTTGACAGTTCTTCCTTTTTAGGTTCACAGTACACAGTGGACAGTTAACACCCGAAGTGCGGGGGGCAGTGGCATTGAGAGTGTACAGCTATAAGTTTTAGCTGATTTCGTTAGTTTAGATAACCTGTTAATCAGAAACCACTGGTTAACTGTCAACTGTCGACTATTCATCACGCCAAATCCCGCCGGTGTTTTTCCAAATGACGTTCGATTCTGGAAATTAAAAGGCTTAAAGCAACCCGGTTGTGGCCGCCTTCCGGGACGATGATATCGGCGTACCGCTTGGAAGGTTCGACGAAAGCTTCATGCATCGGTTTGACGGTGGAAAGGTATTGATTGCAGACGGAATCGAGGGTACGACCCCGTTCTTTAATATCCCGGATGATCCGCCGTAAGACACGGGTGTCGGCATCCGTATCGACGAAAATTTTAATATCAAAAATTTCCCGAAGTTCCGGGTTGGCCAAAATTAAAATTCCTTCCACGATGATGACCGGTTTTGGAATGAGAACCTGAGTTTCCTTCGTTCGTAAGTGTTGAGAAAAGTCATAAACAGGGACATTGATGGTTCGTCCCTGACGGAGTTGGCGCAGATGCTCAAGGAGCAATTGGTCTTCAAATGCATCCGGATGGTCATAATTTTGCCTGGCCCGAATCTCCAATGGCAAGTGGCTATTGTCGACATAGTAAGAATCTTGAGAGATGAGAGCCACATTATCAGCGCCCAATTCCCGTTCCAGCGCTTTGGCTACGGTGGATTTTCCAGAGCCGGTGCCTCCGGCTATGCCTATAATCAACATGATGGCCTCCTGTAATAAGTATCAGACCGTTTTGATTTAAGTGTAACATATTTTGAAGGATGATGCTATGTTCGGGATTTGCTTAAATTGTGATGATCCGGATGGAATTCCTATTTTCCACCATAACTTTCAAACAGGGATTTTTTTGGGTTGTGTCGAACCTTTCATTTCATGAAAAAGGTTTATTTAGGAGGGATCGGGGTTGAACCGTAAACTGCTATATATCATTCTGGCTATCGTCGCCTTGATCATCGGCATCATCGGATATCTTTCGCTTTCAGGGCCGAATCGTTCGGCATCACAATCCAAACCATTCAATGGGGGTCAGTTGACTTTACATATTTCGGAATTTCCGAAATCCTTTAATGCCTTTGTCAACAATGCAACCGATGCGTCTCAGGTGTTCAATTTGGTTTATGCAACCTTGCTTGAACTTGATGACAATACATTGGAGTATAAACCGTTGATCGCGGAGTCATGTACGGTTTCTGACAATAAAAAAGAGTTTATTGTAAAGATTAATCCTGCAGCTTGTTGGTCGGACGGCACCCCGATTACCGCTGCGGATATCAAGTTTACCTATGATACGATTATGAACCCGAACAATATGACTTCTGTGCTGCGGATCTATCTGGGACGCCTTAGCCCGCCAGAGATTATTGATGATCATACCGTGAAGTTTACAGCTCAAACCGTTCATTATAAAAATTTTGAAATGATCGCCGGGTTTAATGTCCTCCCGAAACATCTGATGGAAGGAAAAGACTTTAACAAGGCCTTCAATATGAGCCTTCCGGGCGGGAGCGGCCCATATGATCTGACCGAAGTGAAAGAAGGGCGGTATTATGTTCTGACCCGGAAGAAAAATTATTGGGCGGATCAGTTGCCCCATCGCAAAGGAACCTATAATTTCGAAAAAATTAAGTTTAAAGTGATGAGTGCCGATACAGCGTTTGAAGCTTTCAAACGTGGCGATTTTGATATTTACGATGAAATCACCGCCAAGCGTTGGATGGAGGATACAAAAACTGAGCATTTCCAAAAGAACTGGATCGTCAAACAAAAGATTTACAATTATGCTCCCCGTGGCTTTCAGGGGTTGGCGCTGAATATGCGGAGACCTCTTTTCCAGGATTTGCGGGTCCGCACTGCCTTAGCCCATCTGCTGAACCGGGAACAGATTTTGGCCAAGATCATGTACAATGAATATCGGCCCTTATCTTCCTATTGGCCTTCGTTATATGAAAAGGGCGAGTCTTCCAATCCGGTTTTGGCTTATGATCCTCAGAAAGCCAAAGAATTACTGAAAGAAGCCGGATATAACCGTTTGGATCAGGATGGTGTTTTAGTTAACGATCAGGGGAAACGGTTGGAATTTTCTATATCTTATGTGCATCAAGACAGTGAACGCTTTTTGACCGTATTTGTTGAAGATTGTAAACGGGCCGGGATCAAAGTCAATCTTAAGCGTATGTCATGGGCAACGTTGATTAAGGATATGGAGAAGTATGATTTTGACACGGTCATGATCGCGTGGAGCGGAACGCTTTTCCCAGACCCCGAACAATTGTGGCATTCGAAACATGCGGATGAACTCGGGGGCAGCAATCTTTCTTATTATCGCAATCCGGAAGTGGACCGGTTGATCGACTCTCTTCCGTCTATCTTCGACGCAGAGGAACGGAACCGAATCGTGAAACAAATTGATCGGATCATTGCGAAAGAGGTTCCTTACTTGTTGTTCTGGGAAGCGGATTATTCGCGGATTTTTTATAAAAACATTTTCGGCATGCCGAAAACGGTCTTTTCAAAATATACTTCAGGTATCATCAAATACTGGTGGTTTGATCCGGATAAAGCTGCCAAATACGAAAAGGCTGTGAAAGAACGCACGGCATTACCGGCTGAACCGGTGGAGATCCGATATGACGAGGTAAGGAGCAAGTCATGACATCTTATTTTCTCAAACGTATTTTACTGATTATTCCGACGCTCATCGGAATAACCATCGTGTGCTTCCTGATCATGCAGATGGTTCCCGGCGGACCGGTGGAACAAGCCATCCAAAAAATGAAGATGGCCGTTCAAACCGAAGGCGGAGCCGTCGGTGGAACGCTGCAATCGGCTATCAGTGAAACGGAACTTGAGAATATTAAGCGGTACTATGGATTTGACCAACCGGTGATGGTGCGTTATTGGAACTGGCTTCGGAAGCTGATCCGTTTAGACTTTGGGACTTCTTATACCTATGAGAAACCGGTGTTGGAAGTGATCGCTAGCCGGATTCCCATCTCATTGACCTTTGGGCTTACCGGGCTTTTTCTGACCTATCTCGTTTGCATTCCGCTTGGGATTCAAAAGGCATTACGGCATAACGAACCCTTCGACCATTGGAGCAGTATTCTGATCTTTCTGGGGTATTCTATCCCGGCTTTTGCGTTGGCAGTCATTTTAATCGTTCTTTTCGGAGGCGGCAGCTTTCTCAATCTTTTTCCTGTGGCCGGTGTGGTTTCCGATAATTTCGAAGACCTTTCCCTGGTGGGGAAGATCATCGATTATGCCCATCATATGTTTTTGCCCATCGTCTGTTATACCATTGGCGGGTTTGCTTCATTGACATTGTTAATGAAGAATTCCCTGATGGAACAGTTGAATCAAGATTATATCCGGACAGCTCTGGCTAAAGGGTTAAGTTATCAGCAAGCTGTATTCCGGCATGGGCTTCGGAATGCATTAATCCCCATTGCCACCAATATTGGGATGATCATCGGCGTGGTATTGTCGGGCGCATTGTTGATCGAAACGGTATTTACCATTGACGGGATGGGCCTTTTGGGATATCAGGCCATCGTCAACCGGGATTATCCTGTAGCTCTGGGGTTAACCGTCATTTCCAGCGTGTTGATGTTGGTCGGCCGGGTTATCTCCGACTTCTGCCTGATGCTGGTGGATCCAAGAGTGAAATTTCGATAAGCGATAATAGGAAAAAGAGTTGACAGTGGACAGTTTACAGTTGACGGTTTTTGATTCGGGTTCCCAGCACACAGTTCACAGAGCACAGTTTAGGCATGGGGCATGAGTTTTCTTCTGACTTCTGACTTTTGTCTTCAGAATTCTGTCTTCTAACCTTACCCTACCTAACTGCCTACTGTCCCCAACTGTAAACTGTAAACTAATTTTCGGAGGGTACAATCTTGTTTTTGCGTTTGTCACCGATTACCCGAAGGCGTCTTGAAAAATTTAAACGGATGAAACGGGCGTACTATTCTTTTTGGATTCTGATGATCTTGTATGTGTTGTCATTGGGGGCTGATTTTATTGCCAATGACAAGCCTCTGCTTGTACGCTATGAGGGGAAGTTTTACTTTCCGATTCTCCGGTTTTATGACGGCAGCCATTTTGGCCTGAGTGCGTCGGAGATCCCCAATTATAAAGAATTAAATCGTTCACCGGCCTTTCAGAAGCAGGGGAATATGATGATTTTCCCGATTATCCCCTATGGACCCAACGAGTCTCTCCTGGATTTGGAGGGGAATCCTCCGACGCCGCCTACCTGGCGCAATCTGTTCGGAACCGATGACCGGGGACGGGATATTCTAACCCGGTTGATCTACGGATTCCGGATCAGTTTCAGCTTCGCCCTGTTTATCACGGTATGTAGTATGGCGGTGGGGATTGTCATCGGAGCCCTCCAAGGATACCTAGGCGGCGTGTTTGATCTTTTGATGCAACGGGTTATTGAGATTTTTTCGACATTGCCCTTTTTGTATATCGTTATTATCATCGGAAGCTCACTGGGGACCGGTTTTTTAATACTGCTGCTTGTATTTGTGATCTTTGAATGGATCGGTATTTCTTATTATATTCGTTCTGAGTTTTTAAAACTGCGGGAGATTCAGTATGTGGAGGCAGCCCGGGCATTAGGAGTCAGCGGGTGGAAGATAATGTTTCGTCATATGTTGCCCAATGCATTAACGCCGATCATTACATTTCTCCCCTTCAGCCTGATTGGAGCCATATCATCGTTGTCAGCCTTGGATTTCCTGGGATTTGGGCTGCCGGCGCCGACTCCCAGCTGGGGAGAATTGATGCATCAAGGGTTGGGAAACATCTTTTCCTATTGGATTTCCCTTTATCCGGTGCTCGCCTTGTTCGGAGTATTGTTATTGATTGCGTTTATCGGCGAAGGGGTGCGCGATGCCTTTGACCCCAAAGAATATCAAAGGATGGAGTAACATGATGAAACCCCTGATTCAGGTGGAAGATCTCAAGATCCTTTTTGAAACAGGTACTCAAACCATTCATGCTGTAAACGGCGTATCATTTGATATAATGCCCGGTGAAACCTTTGGTCTGGTTGGAGAATCGGGATGCGGAAAGTCAGTAACGGCGCTGTCCTTGATGCGGCTGGTTCCGTCGCCTCCGGGAAAGATCGTTTCCGGCCGGATCCTCTGGGAAGGCCGGGACCTTTTATCCATGACTGTACCGGAACTGATCCGGCTGCGCGGTAGAGAAATCGGGATGATTTTTCAGGAACCGATGAGCAGTTTTAATCCGGTTCAAACCATTGGGTCCCAGATCGCTGAAGTGTTGGCCATTCATGAAAAGATGCCGCCGAAAGCGGCTCGGGATAGGGTGGTGGAGATCCTTACGAAAGTCGGGTTCAATAATCCTTCCCGTCAGTTTGATGCCTATCCTCATCAGCTCTCGGGAGGCATGCGACAGCGGGCAATGATCGCTATGGCTCTAATCTGTCGTCCGAAACTGCTGATCGCCGATGAACCGACTACTGCTTTGGATGTGACCATCCAGGCTCAAATTTTAGAATTACTTCGCCAATTGCAAGAAGAAACCGGGATGGCGATTCTGATGATTACCCACAATTTGGGAATAGTTGCTGAAATGGCCGACCGGGTAGCAGTGATGTACGGCGGAAAATTGGTGGAGATGGCTCCGGTCCGCTCGTTATTTCACGAAGCGCGTCATCCGTATACAGTAGGGTTGTTAAAATCAATTCCCGGATACGACAAAACCGGGGAGCTTTATGCGATACCCGGCCAAATTCCGGATATGGCGGAGTTACCTTCCGGATGTTTGTTTGCGCCGCGGTGTGAACGTGCCAAGGATATTTGCAGGAATCGCTGTCCGGAGTTGAAAGAAGTCGTTCCCGGACACCAGGCGTCGTGTTGGCTATATTGATGATTGGGAGAGAGGCTGAAAATGCCGTTATTAGAAGTTCATGAATTAACGAAATGTTTCCCGGTCCAAACGGGGTTCTGGAAGAAAAATTCTATGAAGGTCCGAGCTGTCGATCGGGTCAGTTTGGACGTGAATGCTGGCGAAACTGTAGGGTTGGTGGGGGAGTCCGGGTGCGGGAAGACCACCCTTGGCCGGGCGGTTCTCCGGTTGATTGAGCCGGATAGCGGATCCATCATCTTTGACGGGATTTCTCTTACCGATCTGTCTCAAGCACAGCTTCGAAAGATCCGTCCTCGGTTGCAAATCGTTTTTCAGGATCCCTTCTCATCCCTAAATCCCCGGATGGTGGTTTTAGACCAGGTGGGAGAAGGCCTTTCGGAACATGGTTTTGTCAAAAGTAGACGGGAAAAGGAAGAACGGGTCGTTCAACTGTTGGAACAGGTAGGGCTCTCGGCTGACCATCTTTATCGGTATCCTCATGAGTTTTCCGGCGGGCAGCGCCAGCGCATTGCAATTGCCAGAGCCATCTCCCTCAACCCGGATCTGGTGGTCTGCGATGAAGCTGTATCTGCATTGGACGTTTCGGTACAGGCTCAGATCATAAATCTGCTTCGGGAGTTGCAGCAACGTTTAAATATCGCTTATCTTTTCATCTCCCACGACTTGACCGTAGTCAAATATATTTCCCAGCGGATTGCAGTGATGTATCTCGGGCGGATCGTGGAATTTGGGACGACACAGGAACTTTTTGACGATCCCCGGCATCCTTATACGGAGGCCTTGTTATCGGCAATTCCGGTCCTCGATCCGGAGGCCCGGAAAAAACGGATCGTGCTTACGGGGGAAGTCAACCCGATGGGAACAGGACAAGGGTGTCCTTTTGCACCGCGCTGTCCGAAAGCATTGCCTCAATGCCATCACGAGGAACCACCCCTCCAATGGGCGTCGGATACCCATTGGTTTCGGTGTTTTCTATAAATCATGTTTTACATTATCGAAAGGGAACGTGGATAATGCATTCATGGATTTTAAACATGATTGATTGGGCGTTACGGCCGGAACGGGCTTATCAATATCAGGATGTTCGGATTGAAGGATTTCGGTTGATCGCGAACAAAAGCCAACAACGGTCTGCCGGTTTGCTGGTGGAGGAAAAAGGTCCCACGGAGAGGATCCGGGGATTTGGATTGAGTCCTATTAAGCCCTATCGCGATTACTATGGAGGATTAACCCTTATTACCCAGCTTTTACCGGAGCCTATTCCGGTTCGGTTTGCCATCGGGTACACCTTTCATACCAAGGTCGTAACGGTTGACGATATGTCCAATTTTGGCTGGCTTCGTTTAGCGACAGTCCGTCCGGATTGGCTGTATCCGAATCTATCCGATCAAAAGCAATTGCTTGGGTATTTGCTTGAACATTCCAAGAAACCTGCATTTTATGTGACTCGTGTTTATCATTATTTTCAATTTGATCTCTATCAGACTTTGGTATCCCAAATTATTGCAATGGAAGCAAAAAATGAATGTAACGACAAGTAATGGACGTTTCTTTTTATGGTACCAACAATCCTTTCGATTGTTGGTTTTTGATTTTCCTGTAATTTTCGACAAAATTTTAGCAGGTTCGTAGGAAATTAGAAAAAGATGTGCTATCATCAATAATGTGTTTTGAGCAGGTATAAGAAGGGTTGGGTTTCGCCGATGACGGTTTGGAGACGATTGGCAATATGGAGCCTTTTGGCGATGATGTTAATCATCGGCTGTCGGCGTTTTGAATCCATTAAGATCGGATTTGTCGGGACGATGGTCGGCGGATTTTCCAATGCCAGTATCAACGGGAGAAACGGGGTTCAACTGGCTGTTGAGGAAATAAACCGTCAGGGCGGCATCCATGGCTATCCGGTGGAGTTGTTGGTGAAAGATGACCGTTTTGATCCGGAGGTCGCCCTTGAAGTTGATCGGGAACTTTACCGGGCCGGGGTAGTAGCTGTCATCGGTCATATGACCAGCAATCTATCAGTCCATGTTCTTCCTGAAATAAACCGAATGAAGCTGCTAATGGTCAGTCCGACATCTAGTTCCAATCAGTTAAGCGGAAAAGATGATTATATGATCCAGATTTATCCGCCAAACAAAGCAGCATCTAGCTTACTTGCTGAGAACCTTATGAAGATAAGGCATCGGTCGATAGCAGTGGCCTATGATTTGCGTAACCCGGCGTATTCCGAAGATTGGTTAGAAGGGTTTACTCAAGACTATGTGAGTCGCGGCGGACAAATTGCGGCCGCATATCCCTTTGCATCCGGACTGTCTTTCCGTTTTTATCAGGTGGCCAAGGAATTGCTGGCCAGTCAAGCGGAGGCCATTTTAATCATTGCCAATTCGAAAGATACGGCAATGCTCTCCCAGCAAATTCGAAAATTAGGTTCAAAGCTGCCGTTGTATGCTTCGGATTGGGCTTTAGCCGATGAGATCTTTCAATATGGCGGCCCTGCAGTCGAAGGCTTGATCGTTCCGACTTTGTTTTTCAATGAGAAAGCTGGCGAGAGATATGCCCGTTTTAAACAGGAGTATCAGCAACGATTTGGTACTGAACCATCGGTTGCGGCAGTTTTGGGTTATGAATCAGCTCAGCTTATTTTTGAAGGGTTGGCCAAGACAAAGCGGTATACATCGGAATCCTTGAGAGAAACGATTTTGGCGATAAAAGAGTTTCAGGGCTTGCAAGAAGCCTATGTTATCGATCCTTTCGGTGATGCGGTGCGCAGCTATGATTTGGTGATGATTCAGGACAATCGGTTAAAAAAGGTGAGCCTTCCGTGAAAGCAAAATTGAGTTTGAAAAAAGCGTTAAGTACCACGTTTATCATGGCTGTGACCTTACCGATCGTCCTGATCAGTTTGGTGATGTTATTTTTGCTCACCCGAAACTTGGAGCGGGAGATCACCAATAAACAAATGTTTCTGGCGACAGCGCTCTCCGGGGAGATTGACGAATTTCTAGATGAACAGCAAAGTGTTTTGGGTTTAATTGAAAATTACGTTGCTCAGGAAAGGGTGCATGGCCAGAATCACATTAACCGCTTTTTACAATCGGTGGTAGATAACTATCAATTTTTTGACATGATTCAGATCGTGGACCGTACCGGCCGGGTGGTTCATGTAGCTCCCGATCGGGAAGATTATTTGGGAATTAATATATCAGGGTATTCATTTTTTAAAGAGGCTTACGCAGTAAACCGGCCTTATTGGTCATCGGTTTTTACCTCTGTTCATACCGAACAGCCGACCATTGCCGTAACCCGGCCAACCGAGACAGGAATGATCGTGGCTTACTTAAATATCAGTCGGATTAATGATATGATCGACCGATTGTATATTGGCGAGAACGGTTGGGCCGAAGTGGTCGACCGGAACGGCAGTTACATTGCACATACCATGAAGTCCAATGTATATCAGAGGATCAACCGTAAAAATGATCATGTAGTGAATCGGGGGTTAACCGGGTATCCGGGTTCATATCGTTACCGGATGGATGGAAAGGAGATTCTTTCCAATGTGATCGTGGTGCCGGCGACCGGTTGGCCGATCATTATTTCCCAGCCGTCTCAGGATGCGTTCAAATCGGTGCAGTTGGCCAGAAATATTTTTTTGGCTGGAACGTGTGGCGCCTTTCTTTTAGCCAGTTTAATTGCATTAGGAAATGTATCCGGGATTTTACGATCAATTGACGGTTTTGCAGCGTGGATCCGGCAAATAGCTAATGGGGATTATCAAAATATTTCCAAGATTTTTCCTGAATATCGTGAATTTAGTGAACTGGCCGAAGATTTTCTGCGAATGACGGAAGCGGTTCAAAGCCGGGAAAAGGCCCTCAGAGCCAGTGAAGAACGGTATGCAATGGCGGTTCTCGGGGCCAATGACGGACTGTGGGACTGGGATATTCCCAACTACCGGCTTTACTTTTCACCGCGGTGGAAAGAGATTTTAGGGTATCGAAATAATGAGATTCAAAATCATCCTGATGAATGGTTTCAGCGGATTCATCCGGACGATTATGACATGGTTATCCGTGAAATTGAAGCCCATTTTCAAGGACAGACGGATCATTTCCATAATGAGCACCGGATTTTACATAAAAACGGTTCCTATAGTTGGGTACTCATTCGAGGGATTGCCGTTCGGGATAATGAGGGGCATCCTTACCGGATGGCCGGCTCGCTGACGGATATTACCGGGCGGAAACGTAATGAACAACGGATCAAGGCATCATTAAACGAAAAGGAAGTGTTGCTTAGGGAAATTCATCACCGGGTCAAAAATAACATGCAGGTTATTTGCAGTTTATTGCGGCTACAAAGCAATTCTGTGCAGGATTCCCATTCGCAAATGGTACTCCAAGAGAGTCAAAACCGGATTCGCTCCATGGCGATGGTGCATGAAAAACTATATCAATCCAAGGATTTGACTGAAATTGACGCCAATGACTATCTAACTCAACTGATTCATTATTTGATGCGTTCTTATGCCATTCAACCGGATCAGGTTGAAGTAAATCTTTATATTTCCAGCATTCAATTGAAAATCGATACGGCCATTCCCTGTGGTTTGATTATCAACGAGTTAGTGACCAATGCATTGAAATATGCATTTCCCGAGGGCCGGAAAGGCCGAATTACGGTTTCCCTGCGAATGTTGGCCGATGACTGTACTATCGAGTTTGCCGTGGCAGATAACGGTGTTGGGTTGCCGGAAGGGTTTTCGTTGGACGACAGTCCTTCCTTGGGATTGCAATTGGTGATCACTTTAGTTCGGGATCAACTACAAGGAGAAATGGAGATGATCCGGTATCCGGGAACCAGTTTTCGGGTACGGTTCAGGGAGGTAAAGGCGTGCTAAATAAAATCAAAATATTTATTGTGGAAGATGCCAGTATCGTTGCTTTGGATTTGAAGCGATCGCTGTTAAATATGGGGTATGAGGTTGTGGGAATGGCTCCATCCGGAGAAGAGGCCGTTTCTCGGATTTTGAAAGCGGAACCCGATTTGGTTATGATGGACATCAAACTTAAAGGCGGGTTGGATGGGATTGAAACTGCGGCTATTCTCCGTAGTCACCTGGATATTCCCGTGGTTTATCTTACCGCATATTCCGATGGGGAAACGCTGGAACGGGCCAAAATGACCGATCCCTTCGGGTATATTATCAAACCTTTTGATGAACGGGAGTTGCAAACCATCATCGAGATGGCCTTATATAAACATGCTATCAACAAAAAGTTGAAAGAGAGCGAAAAATGGCTGGCGACGACGATAAACAGTATCGGGGATGCAGTGATCGCTACCGATAAAACCGGCCAAGTCATATTCTTGAATCCCATTGCCGAACGATTGACCGGATGGAGTCAGAGTGAAGCCTACCGAAAACCGTTATCCGAGGTATTTCAGATCGTTAGCGAAACCACTGGAAACCCCGAAAAAAACCCTTTTGACAAAGTGATGGAAATGGGAAGTGTGGCCGGCCTGGACAACCACACTTTATTAATCCATAAAGACGGACATCGGATTCCCATCGATGACAGTGCAGCGCCTATTAAAGATGAAGCCGGCAATATTATTGGCGTGGTGCTGATTTTTCGGGATATTACGGAGCGGCGGCAAACTGAGCAGGAACTGGAAAAGAACGAAGCACGCTACCGTTCGATTATGGAACAGTCGGTGGAAGGTATCTATTTGGTAGATGCTGAGACTAAAACCGTATTGGAAGCAAATGCGGCCTTTGCCAAAATGTTAGGGTATGAACTGGATGAATTGGTTGGATTGTCGGTTTATGAGTTATTAGACCATCGGGAGGATTCGGTGGACCAACGCCTTTCCCAACTGGTCATCGAAGAACAACCGGTTCGGGATGAGCGGCGTTACCGCTGTAAAGACGGTACGTTGATCGAACTTCAGGTCAGTGCCGGTTTAATCACCTATGGCGATCGGCGGGTGGTTTGTACCTTAACCCATGATATCAGCGAACGAAAACGGGCCGAAGAATCCCTGCGCGAAAGCGAACGGCGTTTTCGCCGGTTGTTTCAGGCCATTCCCGATTTGATGATCCGAATCGACGCCCAAGGCAATGTTCTCGATGTCAAACCGGCTTTGGAATTTGATTCTGTGCTTATATTGCACGATACAAAGGGCACCGATCTGTATACCGCCCTTCCCGAACACATCCGAAATGACTTTAGGCAGTTGGTGGAGCGGGCTTTCACCCTTGAAGAGATTCAGATCTATGAATATCAGTTTTCCATCGGTAATGAGAACTCCGAGCGTGAAGTCCGGGTTGTTCCGATTTCCGCCGGAGAAGCCTTGTTGATCATCCGGGATATCACTGAACGGAAAAAAATGGAGCGGCAACTGAAATATCTCAGTTTGCACGATTCATTGACCGGGATTTATAACCGGACCTATTTTGAAGAAGAGATCCGTCGTTTGGAAATGACGGGTCAATCCAAAGTTGGAATTATTGTGTGTGATTTGGATGGTTTGAAGCTGGTCAATGATACCTTAGGTCACGAACGGGGCGATATTCTGCTGAAAGCAGCAGCTACCGTGATTAAGGAATCGATTTTCCAAAGTGATTTTGTCGCCCGGATCGGAGGCGATGAATTTGCCATCCTGATCCAGGATAATGATCCTAAAATTGTGGAAGCGGTGTGTAACCGGATCCGGGAGAATGTGATCCGGTATAATCAACAACATTCGGAGCTTCCCTTGAACATATCTTTCGGTTTTGCGGTCAATCGTTCGGAATCGGCCAAAATCCCCAGCGTGTTTAAGGAAGCGGACGACAATATGTACCGGGAAAAACTTTATCGCAGCAAGAGCACTCGCAGTACTATCGTTCAGGCTATGATGAAAGTGTTGGAAGTTAAAGATTTTATCACCGAAGGCCATGCCCATCGGTTACATGACTTGATCCTCCGTTTGGCTCAGGCCATTGGCCTTCCGGAACCGTCAGTAACTAATTTACGGTTGTTGGCTCAGTTTCATGATATCGGCAAAGTGGGTACTCCCGATCGGGTTTTGTTTAAGCCCGGTGCATTGGACCCAAATGAAAAGAAGGAGATCCAGCGCCATGCGGAGATCGGCAATCGAATTGCCAAGTCTATACCGGAGTTGGAGCCGATTGCGGATTGGATCTTAATGCATCATGAGTGGTGGAATGGGGAAGGGTATCCGTTGGGTTTGAAAGGCGAGGATATACCGTTGGAGTCCAGGATATTGGCGATCGCCGATGCATATGATGCCATGACCAGTGATCGTCCTTACCGCAAAGCGATGTCCCATAAAGAAGCCATTGTTGAAATTCAAAAAGGTGCCGGCAAACAATTTGATCCGACGTTAGTCACCCTCTTTGTGCAGCTACTCGAAGAAAATCAATAAAAGAAATCCGTCTTTTGTCATCGTCCATTTCTCCATCATATCCTAGGATGGGAGGTGGGGAAATGGACGTCCATCCTGATGACGGGACGGTTTTATCCGAGATATCGTTGCTCATCCGGAGATATCCTGTTTTGGAAAGCTGCCGGACAGCGGTGATTCAGGCTTATCACATTTTGAAGGAAGCTTTGGAAGCTGGGAGTAAGGTTTTACTCTGTGGTAATGGCGGGAGCGCTGCAGATGCCGAACATATTTCGGGAGAATTGATGAAAGGTTTTTTGCTGCCCCGTAAACTGAGGGACGAATGGCGGAGTAAACTGAGGAGGGAACTTCCGGCCGAAGACTGGTACGAGCGGCTGCAGATGGCATTGCCGGCCATTGCTTTAACCTCCAATACTGTGTTGGCCAGCGCCATTGCCAATGATCAAGGGGCTGACCTTGTCTTCGCCCAACAGGTCCTGGGATATGGGCGGCCGGGTGATGTTTTGATGGTTATCAGCACTTCGGGAAATTCGGATAATGTGATTAAAGCAGCTCAGACAGCCCGTTTCCTGGGACTCAAAGTAATCGGTTTGACCGGTGCGACGGGAGGAAAACTGAAAGAGTTTTGTGATGTGGCGATTACGGTACCGGCAACGGTTACCGCTGAGATTCAAGAACTCCATCTCCCGGTATATCATTGCATCTGCGCCATGCTGGAGGCGAATTTTTTCAAAGGAAGATAACTGGGAAAGAGTTGACGAGTATTTGTTTATATGTTAAAATTTAACCATGTTAAATAATTATGTAAATGGAAGTTTGGGCGAAGTTGGGTTATACTATGATTAATCGGAGTAAACGGAGGGAAGCAAATGGAAAAATGGCAATGTACGATTTGCGGTTATGTTTATGATCCGGAAGTCGGCGATCCGGATAACGGCATCGCTCCCGGCACACGGTTTGAGGATATTCCCGATGATTGGGTTTGTCCGGATTGCGGTGTAGGAAAGGATATGTTTGAACCCGCGTAAAAAGGGCATCTGAAGGAGTAAATGATAAGTTACGGACGTTTGTCCGTAACTTATGATCTTATTTTGGGGGTTTTGGTTGTAACTGGAAATCAAATAAACAACGCTACTTTGGACTCGATGGCATTGTTTAAAAAGCAGTCGACTCCGGCAACTTCAAGATGTTCATAATCAATGAGTTCCGAGGGTTCAATCCCTAATAATTTCAGCGAGGCTTCACAGGCAACGAACCGGATCTTCCGTTCTTTGGCCATAGCCAGGAGATCGTCGAGAGTTTGCCCTTTTTTTTGGGTGATTAATTTTCGCATCAGTTTAGGGCCTAATCCGCCGAAATTCATTTTGGACAAGCCCAGTTCCCGGGTTCCGGACGGCATCATCGATTTAAAAAGGTTTTCCAAGAAATTGGGGCGGGGTTGATTTCGGCTTCGGAGCAAACTCACTCCCCAGAAGGTGAAGAAGATGGTAACGTCCATGTGGTTTCCGGCAGCGCCATTGGCTAACGTGAATGCGGCCATCGCTTTGTCATAATCTCCGCTGAATAAGATTAACGTGAATTTATCCGACATTGATATTACCTCCTAAGGTAATCATAGTATAACCTGACAAAATATGATTAACCCCATCCTTTTGGCGTTTTGATCGGTTTTAGAATTACGTAATTTGAATCTCTGCAATAGAATGGTGAAATTAATGCTAAATTTTAGAGAATTAACTTTGGATGACAAATCGAGTATGGATCGGCTTCTTGATAAACTTCAGCCGGAACTTTCGGATTATACCTTTACCAATTTTTTTATGTGGCGGCATACATACGGATTAAAAGTGGCTTATGACGAGTCACTGGATTGCTGGTTTTTACTGGCTCAACCCAAACGTTGGAAGGCATTTCTTTTCGCACCCATCGGTGATTGGTCCGATGAGCAAAGATTAGACGCAGCCATAATGAAGTTGTTTGAATACTGTGAAAGCAGCAAGATGCAGTTTTTCTGCAGACGGGTTCCCGAAAAATTCATGCTTCGGGCAAAAGCTGTGGATCCGGTTATCCGTTCCCGGATTGACCGGAACACCTTCGATTATGTTTACAATACCACCGACTTGATGGAACTGGCAGGACGGAAATTTCATGGCAAGCGCAATCATCTCAATCAATTTTTACGGAATTATACATGGGAATATCAGCCGATGGACGAGGCGGTCCTTGAGGAATGTTTGCAGTTGAAGACGGAATGGTTTAATCTGCATACAGGTGAAAAAGATCAGAAAATTTCCGGAGAGACCCGGGCTATGCAGGAACTGTTAAATAACTTTACATCTCTTGGCGTGGTTGGTGCTGTTATCCGGATTGGCGGAAATATTGAAGCATTAACCATCGGGGAAAAACTCAATGCGACAACAGCGGTTATCCATATTGAGAAAGCCAATATTGAGTTTCGCGGAATCTATGCTGCCATTAATCAGCAGTTTGTAGCCAATCAATGGCCCGATACCCAGTTCATCAACAGGGAAGAAGATATGGGCATCGACGGGCTAAGACAAGCCAAGATGAGTTATAACCCGGTAAATTTGGTGAAGAAGTATAATATTTATCGGTGAGTTGACATCTAAAAGTTGGCAGACCTCCTTCGGGAGGAGCTCGCAGAAAAGAAAGACTGCATTGGAGGGTAGAACCTTCTAGTGCAGTTTTTTTATGAGATGGGGTGGGCACAAAGGTTTATAACAGTGGTTTGATTCGAAAGAAATAACGCTATTAACGTTTACAATGTAACTCAAACTCTTCCTGGATAAAGCAGGAGGAAACGAATTTATATGGGTACATGTAGAATGAACAAACAAAATCGGCATAGTTGATAACTATCAACTATGCCGATTGCTTTTACACCAACAAATTTCTCAAGTAATCATGGTAAAGATGATGAAGTTCTTTCATCAGCCGGTTCATTTCCAGCTGGAGTTTTGAAACGGTTTCATAATCTTTGGCTGCAATGGCCTTTCGGATATTGCTGAATAATGACGGTTGATCCGGTTGATCCTGCAGCAGCTGGACCCGGAGCGCCTGAACCCGCTGCCAAGCGATGATGTCCACTTCCGAGCAGTCGGAAGGGTCGTGTTTCTGGCGGCAGCTCCGGACGATCTCCATGTTGTCGGGGATGATCCGGTCTTTTAACTCGGTAATCCACATTAAAATCATAGCTTGGCGGTAGGATTCCACGATTCTCGGAGTCAAAACGCCGGAACGGGTTAATACCCCGGTTTTTTCAGGATAATGGGTCAGATTTTGCATGGCTTCCCAGACGGTGGCCGGAGGAGTGCCGAACAAGCGGTTTCGTTCTTCGTCGGTAAAGGCTTCGAACACATTTTCTTCACTCCGGTAGCACCGGTCTTTTTCCAAATAATCGGCAGGCTCTCCCGGTTGCTTCGAAAATTCGGCTTCCAACTGAGCGGAGGTTTTCCGGTTGGTGACTGCATAACGGATCCCATCCATAGCGCTCTGGTAAAGGGCTGCCAAGGCTAAATAAGTGTTGGTATGGGGATTGGGCGAACGGACCTCAAAACGGGTCGCCAACGGATTTTCCATGTCCCGGATCAATCCCAGCAATACCGTACGGTTCCGGGACGGGGTTTCCACATTATGCCCGATGGAACCAACGATGCAGACGGGCGCTTCAAAGCCGGGTTTCAAACGGTTGAAGGCATCATTGGATGCAGTGATAAAGGCTCCGGCAACTTCGTAGTTTTTCAACACGCCCATTATTGCACCCCAGCCGATGGGGCTTAAATAATCGGTTTGCGGGTTCGCCGGAGCGAAAAGGTTCTTGACGGAGCCATCTTTTAATTTGACGATGATACTTAAGTGAGTGTGTTCGCCGCTTCCGGCCACATCTTCGATGGGTTTGGCCATGAAGGTAACTTCCAGTCCGTGCAGGCGGAAAACTTCCTTGATAATGATCCGGGCGAGCAGTTCGTTATCGGCAGTTTGCAAAGCATGAGAGTATTTCCAGTCAATCTCCAGCTGTTCCATAACGTCGTCCAAACGGCCTTCACCGCTGATAGTGGCTTTTACGCCGCCGACTTCCTTATGGCCCATCTCCGGATGAAGCCCGTATTTTTCCAGCATTATCAGAGTGTTTTCAAGGGCGGTCCTTACGGAGCCTTTGGTCCGTTTCCAGTATTGCTCCTGAAGGATTTGGGACGTGGCTAGTTTTTCGGTTTCAATATGTATTCCCGGGGTACGAACCCAAAACTCCAGTTCAGTGGCTGAAGTCAGGATCACGTGGTCGATATCGTCGGCTCCAAAGCCCAGTTCCTCCTGGAGATGCGGATGCTCTCTCAGAAGGGAAATGATTTCTGTTTCGATTTTAGCCGCAGTTTCGGCCAGCATCGAACGGGAATCCACCCGTTTACCGTTATGGATTAAAAAAGAGGGAATCCGGAGGGTGCCGACGGGAAGGCCAGTTTTATGATCAATATGTTCAAAGTTGTAGTCAACGAACCAGTTGACGGAGTAGTCGGCTCTGAAGTCGACTTTACCGTCATTCAGGGTGGCGATTCCCGGTAAAACCACGCTGGAGCCGTCGGTTTGGATACCGCCGCTTAAAAAATCTTCAACATTGGCCAGGAAGCTGGTGACCGGAATCTTTTCATCCGTATCGTTACCGCCCAAATCGACGCCGACCATGGAAACGAACTTGATTTGGGGATTTTCAATCAGAATTTTTTCCAATCCTTTGGCATCCCTTAATTCGGGAGGTACGAGAAATAAAAGAGAATCATCTAAAAAGCTTTTAAACTGTGACAACATGGGGAACACTCCTCTTGTTACGGTGAGTTATTGCATGATCTGTTAATCCATGGATTTATAAGGCGTTTTATGCAATCTCTCCAAAATTTATCCTTTCTAACATTCTAACTATTTCAATAATTTCCTTTATATTTAGGGTAAATCTTTCATTAAATTATTCTTTGACAGGCAGGATTATAGCACTTCATGCAAAATATATTTTTGTTTAAGTTTATTTAGGCGAACCTCCGGCAACGGAATTTCGTCAAAATATTAATTTCCCGAGTTGTTGGTGAGGAAAAGCTGATGAAAACCTATTATCTCAAGATTAATCCGGAACAGTTTGAATCCAGTCAATTAATGCCGGCGGCCGACATATTAGTAAGCGGCGGTTTGGTGGCTTTTCCTACGGAAACCGTATACGGGTTGGGGGCAGTCGTTGACCATGAAACGGCACTTCAGAATATTTTCCAGGTCAAAGGCAGGCCCGGTGATAATCCGCTCATCCTTCATATCTGGCACCACCGGCAACTGTCGGGCATTGTGGAAACGGTTGATCCAAGATATCAAAAGTTAATCGATGCTTTTTGGCCGGGGCCGTTAACATTGATATTTCCTAAAAAGGCCAACATTTCCCCAACGGTGACTGCAGGACTTCCGACAGTTGCAGTGCGGATGCCATCTCATCCGGTGGCTCGGGAATTGCTGCGGCTGGTGGACCGGCCAGTGGCTGCACCCAGTGCCAATCTTTCAGGCCGGCCCAGCCCAACCCGGGGAGAACATGTCCGGGAAGACCTGGACGGCAAGATTCCGATGATCATTGATGCCGGACCCTGTCAGGCGGGAATCGAATCGACCGTATTGTTGTTGGCGGAGAAGCCTTACATCTTGCGGCCGGGTTCCGTTACCCGGGAAATGGTGGAGGAAATCTTACAGGAACCGGTTGAAGTGGTCACCAGCGGCGAAAAGGTGGACCGTCCTCAAGCGCCGGGAATGAAGTACCGTCATTATGCGCCAGAGGCGCCCGTGACTCTGGTGGAGGGCGAGGAGCTAGCGGTGATCGCTGCCATCAACCGGATGATCGAAGAAACAGGAGAAAACGTCGTTGTTTTAGCTTTTTCAGAGCATCTCGATTGTTACCGGAATGTCACTGTATTGGATCTAGGCCCTCGGGAATCCCCGTGGATTGCGGCAGCCCGTTTATACGACTTACTGCGTTCCTGCGATCAAATGAAAGCAGGTCGGATTTATGTTGAAGGGCTGGAAAAGACGGGCGTGGGCACCGCTGTAGAAAATCGGCTGTTCAAAGCGGCAGGGGGGAATGTCATCCATGTATCGTAGAGTATGGATAGGAATCCTGTTGGCGGTGGTGTTGCTTTTCCAGGCTTCCTGGGGGCAGGCTCAAATCTATGTGCCCAAAATTGGTGAAACGCTTCAGTATAAAGTTATCGTCAAATCAGTGATTCACGGGGCGGATCAGTCGGTAAGTGTCGTCAGTAGAGAGACATATCGCAACAGGGATGCGGTCAGGATCCGGTCTCAGATGACTACGGTGGGGATGGTCCAATCACTGTATAGTTATTCCGAATTTGAAGAGGCGCTGTTGGATGCGGACGGCTTGTATCCGCTTTGGATTAAACGGAAGATCCATGAAAAAGGTTCCGTGGAAACGGAGGAAGTGACCTTCGATTATCACCGGGGTATTGCCGTTCGGGTGGTGACGGAAAACGACGGGCCCGCCGAACGGACGGAAATTAAACTTCCCGGCCATGTTTATCATGGGTTGTCCCTTCAGTATTATTTGCGGAAAAAAGCAACGGATCCCCGGCCGGGTAAATTATATTTTTACTCAAATGGGAAAATTAAAGAAGTCACCTATAAAGCGTCTTCCGGTAAGGGAACGCTGACGTTGGAAAGCGGGACCTTTTCCGATTATATCCAGTTAATGAGCGATGATATTACCGTCGTCATTGCGGATAATACCGAAAAATATCCGCTCATTATTCGCAAGATGGCGAAGTTTGGCAAAGTGGAGGCGCGTCTGGTTTCTGTTTCGCGGTAAAGGGATTTAGGAGTGTCGGAGGTTGGGGTCGATCCATCGGAAACGCTGGGATTGGCCGCAACAACCGCATTTCCAGAGGAGCTGATCTCCGGAAGGGACAGCCTGGAAATAGAGTTGGTTGGAACAGGCCGGACATTTTAAGCAGTAAGGTTTGGTTTGGAACATAAACGGCCAGAGGGACATCGGAATTTTTCTCCTTTGTCAAACAGGAATTTATAACCTGGGTGTGGAAATAACTAGAGAATTCATGGTTACCACAGCCTTCGGGCGAAGGGTCATTCATAGAAATATAGGATATCCAAAGGTCATTTTTTTATGTCCTGAAAGAAGGAAGTCGATCATCCTTATTCTTTGTGAATTAACACATGGTTCCCAAAGATATTATTGAGGT
Source organism: Bacillota bacterium (assembly GCA_029776205.1). GTDB lineage: Bacteria > Bacillota > UBA4882 > UBA8346 > UBA8346 > JAKOSX01. The sequence goes on from JAKOTQ010000043.1 coordinate 59,782, forward strand.
GGGGGATAATCGATCGCATGATCAAAAATGTTCTTTTTGTTTGTACGGGAAATACCTGTCGCAGCAGTATGGCAGAAGCTTTGCTCCGTAAGATGCTTACGGAAAATTTAGGAGAAAAAGCCGCTAAAATTCAAGTGGTCTCTGCCGGTACCGGAGCCATTTCCGGGGAAAAGGCAGCAGCCAATGCCATCGAAGTGATGCGGCAGGAAGGGATCGATCTTCGGAAACACCGGGCGACTCGGCTTACGCCGGAGTTAATTCACAAAGCGGATTTGGTTCTGACGATGACAGTGGATCAGAAAATGGCGGTCCTTGCCATGTGTCCGGCTGCTCAAAACAAAGTTTTTACATTAAATGAATTTGCCGAAGGTGTTAAGGAAATTGAGGAACTCCTTACTGAAGTGGAGAAAACCCGCGAATTGCTAAATTTTAAACGCCGTAGCTATCTGGAGAAAGAGGGACCGAAATTGGAAGAATTACGCCGGCGCAATATGGAGTTATCCCGCCAAATGCGGGCCTTAGATGAAGAACTGCGGCAAATTGAGCAAAAAATGGAACAAGAAACTGTCGCTGAGCGGCGAAAACTTGCCGAACTTCAAGAACGGATAAATGCGTTAGATATCGCGGACCCTTACGGCCAAAGCTTAGAGGCTTATCAGGTTTGCGCCAGGGAAATCAAAGAGAAATTACAGGCTGTCGTTCAACGAATCGCCGAATCATTGGAAGAATGATAAATATATAAGAGATAGGAGAGGTTATTTGTGTCAACTGTACATGTTATTGATCACCCTTTGATTCAACACAAATTGTCGATTATTCGTGATCGGAATACCGGTTCAAAGGAATTTCGGGAGCTGGTGGAAGAGGTTGCCATGCTGATGGCATATGAAGTAACCCGGGATTTTCCCCTGGAAGAGGTGGAAGTGGAAACTCCGGTGGCTACAGCCCGGTGTAAAATGATGGCGGGTAAAAAGATCGCCTTGATCCCGATTTTGCGGGCAGGATTGGGTATGACTGGCGGAATTTTAAAGCTAATCCCTACGGCTAAGGTCGGTCACATCGGCGTCTACCGCGATCCCGAGACGTTACAGCCTATTGAATACTATTGCAAATTGCCGGCGGATATTAATGACCGCGATTTGATTGTGATTGATCCAATGTTAGCCACTGGCGGTTCCGCTGTGGCCGGGATTCAGTTCCTGAAGCAACGGGGTGCTAACCAAATCCGGTTAATGTGTTTGATCGCAGCTCCTGAGGGCATTGAACATGTTCAGGCCAAACACCCGGATGTGGATATTTATGTAGCTGCTGTGGATAATCGCCTTAACTCCCATGGATACATCGTGCCCGGTCTGGGCGATGCCGGGGATCGGCTCTTCGGAACAAAATAATTTATAAAACTAAACTCTTTAAACCCAGCTCTGGCTGGGTTTTGTTTTTGATGAGGTAAATTGTGCCAAAATATTCCGTCTCAACCCTTCCCATCGATATAAATTTGAATTTTGAGAAATATTGGCATTTTCCCCGGGTTTTCAGTCGGATACCGGGGTTGTTAAAATGTCCCATTTAGCAGTAATCTTAATAGATAATAGGGATAAATTTTTAAAATTTAATTTTGAGCCCTAGGTTTATGGCTTGAAACTTAGAAGACACGTTATCATCCTTTTAACGGATGTTATATTTCGATTCCTAAAGGTATAACAAACCCAAAAAAGGAAAAATGTAAGAGGTGATTATGATTAAAGAAAAGAACACCGAAAACACTTGGAAAACGTTTGCGCTCTATGGTTCGCTCAGTCTTAACCTGGGGTTTATGATTTTGGGCGGATATTTTCTCGGCCGATTGCTGGAAACCCAATATCAATTGAAAAATATGACGTTCACCGGGATACTGACAGGCTTGTTTCTGGGGCTGTACCAAATGTTTGCTATCGCTTATCGGGCAGGAAAGAAAAAGTGAAGTATGTTGTTGGCACAGTCTTTGCATTGTTGATAATTGTCGGCATGATCGGACGTTCTGAGACAGTGGGGGCCCTCAGTTGGGTGGTAGTCACCATCGGACTTGACATTTACTGGCAATGGATTCGGTGGCAACACCTTCAATTGGCAAAACCAAGCATGGTTTTGGGACGTGTTGTTGGAGGTTTTTTGATTCGGGTTTTAAGTATCCTGACGATCTTGTGGTTGGTCCACTCCTGGCTTCACCCGAGAGTATTTTATATTTATAGCTTGCTCTTATTGACGCTTCCGATTTGGAATATTATCGCAGCACTATTTTGGGAAAGGAAAATAAAATCATGGTGATTTCCCATTCCATTGTAACTTGGCAGGGTTTAACCTTCGATCTATGGATCATCAGTATGATGGTCATCGTGATGCTGGTCATATCCTTAACGGCCTGGCTAATCTCTCGGAAGTTATGCTGGATACCCAAGAATTGGCAAAGTGTTTTGGAAATTATCGTTGAGTTTATAGAGAATTCGGTAAAAGATAGTTTAGGAAAATCCGGGGTGAAGTACAGTTATTTCTTTGGTTCGCTTTTTTTGTTTATCTTGGTCTCCAATATGTTAGGTTTGGTTCCGGGTTTCGCCTCGCCAACCCGGGATGTCAGTGTAACATTGGGTCTAGCATTTTTAGTGGTTATTTGGATGCAGTATATTGGTATTCGGGAAAACGGTTTTGTCAACTATTTAAAGCATTTCCTCAGTCCGACACCGCTATTTTTGCCTTTACATCTTATGGAGCTGGTTACCCGGCCGTTAACTTTGGCGTTGCGGTTGTTTGGAAATATTTATGCCGGCGAAATACTCATCGAGAAATTAACGGAAACTTTTTATATCGTGATTCCCAGCGTCTGGCTGCTGATGAGCGTAGCTATCGGAGCGATTCAGGCGTATATTTTCACGGTTCTAAGTCTTGCTTATACAGGACTTTCAATAGAACATCAAAATGAGGAATAAACGGCGGAGGAGATCAACGATGGAAAACATTGATTTAAACACGTGGACTGTCATTGTGGTTGGATTGATTTGTCTGGGAGCAAGTATCGCGGCAGCATTTTCCGATTCGAAAGTTGTTGCCACCGCCTTGGAGAGCATTGCGAGGCAGCCAGAGGTGGAAGGCGGTTTGTTCCGGGCGATGCTGATCGGTATCGGTTTGGTGGAATCCATCCCGATTATCGCCATCGTCATTGCCTTTATGTTGTTAGGACGGTTGGGGTGACCGATGAGCCGTCATGGTTAAACCCTTGAACGGCTGAAATGGCGGGGAGGTGTGTTCGGTGCAAATTGAATTTCATTTGGGAACGTTTATTGCGATGATGATTAACTTCATCATTCTCATGGTTGTTTTAGTTTGCCTCCTTTACCGTCCTATTCAGGGTATTTTGGAACAGCGGCGGCAAAAGATTATCAATGATTTAAATGAAGCCAATCAATCCAAAGAATTGGCTGAACGCCTTTATAAAGAGGCGCAAATCGCTTTGGAGGAAGCCCATGTGGAAGCCTATGAAATTGTTGAAAAGGCCCGTCAGGAAGCAGAAAGGCTTTCACAGGAACTGACCGATCAAACCCGTCGCGAACTTGATCAACTTCGGAAACGGGCGATTCAGGAAATCGAGCGGGCCAAGCTGAATGCCCGGGAGCAAATGCGGGAAGAAGCAGTGAACTTGGCTTTATTGGCGGTTAAAAAATTAATCAGCAGTAATATGTCTCCTCAAATCAATGGAGATCTGATCCGGCGTGCTGTAGACGAGATCGCGAAAGGAGACAAACAGCATGATATCCCCGGTGGTGCATAATTATGCCTTGGCAATGGTTCAGCTGGCTTCTTCAAAAGGCAGTTTGAACCAGGTTAGGGAGTGTGCTGAAGTTCTTACTGAACATCTCGCTGTTGCAGACGTCAAGCTGTTTTTGGAGAGTCCTCGGGTCCGTGGGACAATCAAACGGGAGTTTCTTCAAAAGCTGCTTCCGGAAGAGTCTCCCCAAGAGTTTTTAAATTTTTTAAACCTGACTGTTGACCGCGGTTATGGCGGGCTGTTACCGGATATCCTGGCGAAGGTGATCGATTACAGCATCGAAGCTGTTGGATATGAGATCATCACCGTCATTACATCGGAACCATTGGAAGAAGCCGAACAGGAACAGATTAGATCAAGGTTGGAAGAGATGTGGGAAACCCGGTTGTTTCCAAGATACCGGGTAAATCCAGGTGTGATGGGCGGCCTAATCGTAATGCGTGGTGATAAGCTTTACGACGGTTCTTTGGCCGGCCAGTTGCAAAATCTGCGTCAAAAAATGTTAATGGCGACAGAGTAAAGTTGAGGATAGAACCATGCGATTGTTAACTGATGATGTTATTGCAGTTTTAAAAGAGCAAATCGATAAATATCATTTAGACATTGAGGCGAAGGAAACCGGTACCGTTTTGGAAGTGGGAGATGGTATTGCCCGGGTGTATGGCCTTCGGGATGTGATGATGGGGGAGTTGATCACGTTCCCCAACGAAGTCTATGGATTAGCTCTTAATCTCGAAGAGGACAATGTTGGCTGTGTATTACTGGGGGATGAAACCTTAATAAAAGAGGGAGACCTGGTTTATCGGACTAAACGGGTTGTGGAAGTTCCGGTAGGTGAAGCCATGATCGGACGGGTGGTGAATGCCTTGGGTCAACCTATTGACGGTAAAGGGCCCATTCTCGCCAGTGAATTTCGTCCGGTGGAACGGGAAGCTCCCGGTATTGCAGCCCGCGAGCCGGTTAAAGTTCCGCTGCAAACCGGGATTAAAGCGATCGATGCGATGATTCCCATCGGAAGAGGCCAGCGGGAGCTGATTATCGGAGACCGGCAAACCGGAAAGACGGCCATTGCCATCGATACCATTCTCAATCAAAGCCATACCGGTGTGATCTGTATCTATGTTTGCATCGGCCAGAAGACATCCACATTGGCCCAGGTTGTCCGGATGTTGGAATCCAAGGGAGCCATGTTGTATTCGATCGTGGTGGCGGCAACGGCCAATGAGGCAGCTTCCCTCCAATACTTAGCGCCTTTTGCCGGATGTGCCATCGGTGAGTACTTTATGGATCAAGGCAAAGATGTGCTGATCGTTTATGATGATCTTTCAAAACATGCCGTGGCTTACCGGACTATGTCGTTGCTGCTTAGGCGGCCGCCGGGGCGCGAAGCTTATCCCGGTGATGTTTTCTATCTACACTCGAGGCTCCTGGAACGGGCAGCCAAATTAAATGCAAGTTTCGGCGGAGGGTCACTGACTGCCCTTCCGATCGTTGAAACCCAAGCCGGGGATGTTTCCGCCTATATTCCGACCAACATTATTTCCATCACCGACGGGCAAATCATCTTAAGCAGCGAGCTGTTTTTCAGCGGTATCCGTCCAGCGATTAACGTTGGATTGTCCGTTTCGCGGGTTGGTGGAAGCGCTCAGATCAAAGCGATGAAACAAGTTGCCGGACGATTGCGGTTGGATTTGGCCCAATTTCGGGAATTGGAAGCCTTCGCCCAGTTTGGCGCCGAGTTGGATAAATCAACCCAGGCCCGTTTGAACCGGGGTTTTCGGACGGTGGAGTTGTTAAAACAGGAACAATACCAACCCATGTCCGTTTATGAACAGATCGTGTTGATTTTCTTGGTGACCAACGGGTATCTGGATGAAGTACCTGTGAATGAAGTTCGCCGTTTTGAAAAAGATTTTCTCCATTTTATGCAGATTGAGGGGCAAGCTTTTTATCAGAAGCTTAAAGAAGCCCAGATGTTATCAAAAGAGCTGACCGAAGAGTTGCATCGTTTAGCCGGTAGGTATCGGGATCGGTTTACGGTGACGACCTAAGTTGAAGGAAGGCGGAATGAGATGGCGTCGATACGTGATATAAAGTTAAGGATTGCCAGCACTCAAAATATTGAGCATATTACGAAGGCCATGAAGATGGTCGCTGCTGCCCGCTTAAAGAAAGCCCAGGCTCGCCTGGAGGCGGTCCGGCCTTATGCACGTAAAATGGCTGAAGTGACACTGGATCTGGCAGCTCTGACGCCTTGGTCTTTCAATCCGCTCCTTCGCCCGCACCACCGATTGAACCGGGTGTTGATGGTGGTCTTTACTGGGGACAAAGGGTTGGCCGGAGGATTTCATAATAATATTGCCGACAAAGCCATGGAATTTGGCGATGGTTTAACAAGTGAAGTATCTTATTATGTGATTGGAAGGAAAGGATATCATCGGTTTATACAGCGCGGCCGGCCAGTGTATAAACGGTTTGAGCAAAATGTGGCCGGTGTTTCCTTTGCGGATGCTCAGGCGATGGCAGAAGAGTTGATTGACTATTATAAAGCGGAGAAGTTTGATATTATATATCTTTTTTATGCCAAGTTTTATTCGGCCATGAATCAAAAACCGCGGCCCTTTCAATTGCTGCCGATAGACCCGACCCAGGCTGATCATAAAGAGGAAAGCGGTTTGTTCATCTTTGAGCCTGGCCGAAGCCAAGTGTTGAACGGGATTTTGCCAAGGTATATCGAAAGCGAAATTTTCAGGGCATTCCTGGAGACCGAAGCCGGGGAACTGGGTTCGCGGATGAGTGCCATGTCAGCGGCAGCCGATAATGCGGCGGAAATTATCGCCGAATATCGATTGGAGTATAATCGGTTGCGTCAAGCGAAAATAACTAAGGAAATTACGGAGATTATCGGCGGGGCCGAAGCGCTAAAGGCAGATTTAGAGTAATCGACTGGAGGGACCGTAATGGCAAAAGGGCATATTGTACAAATTATCGGTCCGGTTTTGGATATTGAGTTTCTACCGGAAGAGATACCCGCTATTCATGCGGCGGTAAAGATCGAATTCGAGTTTAACCGGGAAAAGCGTTCAGTGACGGCAGAAGTCATGCATCAACTGGGGAATAACCGGGTACGGTGCGTGGCATTGAGTTCAACCGACGGGTTAACCCGGGGTATGGAGGCTTGGACTGAAAATAAGCCAATTGAAGTACCGGTGGGCCGTGAAACATTAGGCCGCATTTTTAATGTTCTCGGCGAAGTGGTCGACGGTGGGCCGCAGGTAGAGGCCAAAGCCAAGATGCCGATTCACCGTAAAGCGCCGACCTTTGCGGAGCAGGACATCGATCAAAAGATTTTAGAGACCGGCATTAAAGTGATCGATCTGTTGGCTCCCTATCCCCGGGGAGGCAAGATCGGGCTGTTTGGCGGAGCTGGTGTGGGAAAGACCGTTTTGATTATGGAACTCATTCGCAATGTAGCCACCGAACATGGAGGCTTTTCCGTGTTTACGGGAGTTGGGGAACGGACCCGTGAAGGCAATGAACTGTGGCTGGAGATGAAGCAATCCGGGGTCATCGAAAAGACGGCATTGGTCTTCGGTCAGATGAATGAACCTCCGGGGGCCCGGCTTCGGGTGGCATTGACGGGACTGACGATGGCGGAATATTTCCGGGATCAGGAACAACAGGATGTATTGCTGTTTATCGATAATATTTTCAGGTTTGTCCAGGCTGGAGCGGAGGTTTCGGCGCTCTTGGGACGGATGCCTTCGGAAGTGGGATATCAGCCGACCCTGGCCAATGATATCGGTGCATTGCAGGAACGGATTACGTCCAATCAGAACGGTTCCATCACCTCGATTCAGGCGGTTTATGTTCCGGCTGACGATTATACGGATCCGGCGCCGGCAACCACCTTTACTCATTTGGATGCTACGACCAATCTGGAACGGAGTATCGCCGAACTGGGAATCTATCCGGCGGTTGATCCGTTAGCGTCCACTTCTCGTATGATATCCCCGGCGATTGTCGGAGAAGAACACTACCAAGTAGCCCGGGGTGTTCAGGAGACATTGCAGCGTTATAAAGAGTTACAGGATATTATCGCCATTTTGGGTATGGATGAGTTGAGTGACGAGGATAAGATGGTCGTGGCTCGGGCCAGGAGGTTGCAAAGGTTTTTATCCCAGCCCTTCTTTGTGGCGGAGAATTTCACCGGGATTCCCGGCCGATATGTTCCTTTAGCTGACACGATCCGCAGTTTTAAAGAGATTTTGGAAGGCAAACATGATCAGCTGCCTGAAGAAGCCTTTTTCATGGTAGGATCCATTGATGAAGTGGTGGCCAAGGCAGCCAAGATTCAGGAGGAGACAAAGGGTGCCGCAAAAAAATGATCGAAGTTCACGGCCGACCAAATTGAAATTGGTAGTGGTGACACCAACCCGAATTGAACTTGAGCAAGAGGTGGACTATGTGGTGGCACCGACTATCAAAGGTATGATCGGAATTTTACCGGGCCATATCCGATTGATGACCGTGCTTGATACTGGCGTGTTGCGATACCGGATAAATGGTTCTAATTACTATATGGCCGTCAGTGAAGGATATATGGAGGTTACTCCGGAGAAAGTGGTTGTCTTGGCCGAAGCGGCGGAATTAGCGGAAAATATCGATGTGGAACGGGCATTAGAGGCCAAACGGAAGGCCGAAGCGGAGTTGCATCGTCCGATGGATGAACGAATTAGTTTTGCCCGGACTCAGGTATCACTGCAACGGGCATTGACTCGGTTACAGGTTGCCAAAAAATATGGAAAGAAGAAGGAGTAAGTCCAAGAAAACCAACGCGAAGGAAATTTAAATCCAATTTCATGATATTATTTCTGTGATTATAGAGGATTTTTTTTCTTTTACACAGAATTTTATATGTTGGACTTTTATCAAAAAAAGGAGGAATTATAGTAGATGTCTGAAAAGATGGTCGAGTACTTATTTTATCTGGTACCCCTGGGTTCCTTGATTGCTTTGTTTTATGCGTTGTACTTATACGTATTTGTCAGTAAACAAGAACCGGGTACTGCCAAAATGCAGGAAATTTCTGCGGCAGTCCGTGAAGGGGCTATGGCGTATCTCAAACGCCAATATAAAGGGGTTTCTGTCTTCTTTGGTATTATGTTTGTTATTTTAATGATCATTTCCTTTATGGGATATCTCCCGGCAGTTGTGCCTTTTGCCTTTTTAACCGGTGGTTTCTTCTCAGCTTTAGCCGGATTTTTCGGGATGATGACTGCAACCAAGTCCAATGCCCGTACGGCCTGGGCAGCCAGCAAAAGCCTGAACACCGGATTGCAGGTCGCTTTCAAAAGCGGTGCAGTTATGGGTTTGGTCGTTGTCGGTTTAGGACTGCTGGACTTGAGCATTTGGTTCCTGATTTTAAAATATGGATTTAACGCGAGCATTCAAGATATTACTTCCACCATGTTGAACTTCGGTATGGGCGCCAGCTCCATGGCATTGTTCGCCCGTGTGGGCGGCGGTATTTTCACCAAAGCTGCTGACGTTGGCGCTGACCTTGTGGGTAAAGTTGAAGCCGGTATCCCGGAAGACGATCCGCGGAATCCGGCCGTTATTGCGGACAACGTCGGTGACAACGTGGGTGACGTTGCCGGTATGGGTGCTGACCTGTATGAGTCCTATGTCGGTTCCATTGTGGCTACTTCCGCGCTGGCTGTTGCCGCAGGCCTTGGCCTCAAAGGCGTGATGATCCCGATGATCATGGCAGTTATCGGCGTTTTTGCCTCGATTATCGGAACCTGGTTTGTCCGCTCGGATGAAAAAGCTGAACAAAAAGTATTGTTGGCTGCTTTGCGGAAAGGAACCTATACCAGTGCTATTTTGGTAGCTATTGCTTCCTATCCGTTAATCGGCATGGTTTTGGGCTGGGATAAAATCGGCGTTTACGGGGCTGTTTTAGCCGGTCTCATCGCCGGAGTATTGATTGGCGCAGTTACTGAGTATTATACCTCCGGTACCTACAAACCGACCCAGGGCGTTGCTGATACGGCTACCACCGGTCCGGCGACCGTTATCATCGGCGGGATGGCTGTTGGTATGTATTCCACCTTCATTCCTGTAATTATTGTGGCTATCGCCATTATCGTCAGTTATTTCATGGCTGGCCGCGGCGACTTTAATATGGGTCTCTACGGTATTGCCATTTCTGCTGTTGGTATGTTATCGACGTTGGGAATTACCTTGGCCACCGACGCTTATGGCCCGGTAGCTGACAATGCCGGTGGTATTGCTGAAATGTCCGGTTTGGGCAAAGAAGTCCGTCAACGGACTGATGCTTTGGATTCTCTCGGTAACACCACTGCTGCGACAGGTAAAGGTTTTGCCATCGGTTCCGCTGCGTTAACCGCATTGGCATTGATCGTTTCCTTTACCGAGAAAGTCCAATACGAAAGTATTAAACTCGTCGAAAAAGCCGGCGAAAATGCGCCGAAATGGATGCATGAAGCCAGCAAGATCAATGATTTCCTCGATTTAACCAACCCGCAGGTTCTGGTGGGATTGTTAATCGGTGCCATGTTGCCCTTCCTCTTCAGCGCCATGACCATGCAGGCTGTGGGTAGAGCAGCTCAGAGCATTGTCTTTGAGGTACGCCGTCAGTTTAAAGAGATCGCCGGATTGATGGAAGGCAATGCCAAACCGGATTATGCCAACTGCGTCGATATTTGTACGAAAGCTGCTCAAAAAGAAATGATTTTACCGGCAATTTCAGCTATTGTTGCTCCGGTAGCCGTTGGTTTGCTGGTCGGCGTGAAAGGCGTTGCCGGATTGCTTGCAGGTTCCACTGCGGCCGGTTTCGTATTGGCCGTTATGATGGCTAATGCCGGTGGTTCCTGGGATAATGCCAAAAAGTTCATTGAGGAAGGTAATCACGGCGGTAAAGGTTCCGATCCGCACAAAGCAGCCGTCGTCGGTGATACCGTTGGTGACCCGTTCAAAGATACTTCCGGACCGTCCTTGAACATCTTGATCAAATTAACCTCCATGGTTTCGGTGGTCTTTGCAACCTTCATCATGAATAATGCTTTATTCAAATAAGAAATAGTCAAATGAATAAAAAAAGCTGTCTCTCTTGGGAGGCAGCTTTTTTTAATTGCAAATTTAATAACTCGAAATGACAAGTAGATTGCTATAATAATTAACTATCTTTTCATCGGCCATAGAAGGGATTGGTGCACTTGGACTTGAATAGGTTAAATAAGGAGGATATGAAGGATGAAATATGAAAAATCATGTGGTGCAGTTATTTATACCATTGATAATGGAGAACTGAAATACCTCGCCATTCAAAGTAAAAAACATCAGGAATGGGGATTGGTGAAAGGCCATACGGAACCGGGGGAAACTGAACAGGAAACTGCGATACGAGAGGTTCGGGAAGAGACCGGCTTAAAAATCCAGATCCAGGATGATTTCCGGACGGTCATCAGTTATCAACCGGCGCCGAATGTCCATAAAGATGTCGTATTTTTTCTGGCGGAAGTTGAAGCTGTCCCCATTCAAATGCAACGGGAAGAAGTGTCGGATTACCGGTGGGGTTCTTATGAAGAGATTTTGGATTTATTGCCTTACGAAACCAATAAGCAGGTTTTGCAAACGGCCCATCAATATGTATTGACTGAAAAAAGAATATCCCTTCGCGGATGAACGGAGAGGGGTTATGAAACTTTCCTGCTTGAATGTCGTTTTAAAACTGGGAAGGGATAATAATTTGAAGAAATGAATCGGAGGAAATGTAATGAATAAAACGATAATGATCGTATTAGGAGTCATCTTGGCTTTGGTGGTGCTGATTGGGATACCGGTCGGGATGTATATCCATTTTTATAATGATATCAAAGTAACTAGCAATGAAATTGACGCCCAGATGAAACAGATCGATAATATCCTGCTCCGGCGTCATGATTTAATTCCGAATTTGGCGAATACGGTGAAGGGGTATGCTGCCCATGAAAAAGAGATCTTTACCAATCTGAACAATGCCCGGAACCGTATGATGGAAGCGAATACAGTTCAAGAAAAAGCTAACGCCAGTGGTGAATTGTCAGCTGCGTTGAACCGGTTGTTGATGGTGGTAGAAAACTATCCGCAACTTAAAGCCAACGAGCAATTCAATCGATTAATGGACAGTCTCGAAGGAACGGAAAACCGGCTGGCAGTTGAACGTAAACGATATAATGATCTGGTCAAAACATATAACACAAAAATTGAACTTTTCCCCGGGAATATTTTTGCAGGAATGATGAGTCTAACCAAAAAAGACTACTTCAATGTGCCGGAGACCGCTAAAGAAAACCCCGGTGTCAACTTTTAGGAGGATAAATTTATGATCTTTTCATTGCGTGGTTCTGTACGGGCTAGTATCACCTTAGTTGCCTGTTGTTGCTTGCTGTTGGCTTTTACAGCATCAGCCTGGGCTATCACCCCGTTTAAGGTAACGGAATATGTAACTGATAGGGCCGAGATTATCCCGACGGAACAACAACGGCAGTTGGAAGGGGTTTTACAGAAGTACAGTCAGGATACAGGGAATCAGTTGTTGGTGATTACCATCCCGTCATTGGAAGGCGAGGAACTGGTTTCGTTTACGGAGGACTTATTTGAATTGAATAAACCGGGCCAGGCAGGGAAAGACAATGGCTTGATCCTGCTGGTTTCTCTGGAGGAGCGGGAAATCCGGATTGAAACCGGATACGGTTTGGAGGAAGTGGTTCCTGATGGCCGTGCCGGGGAGTTGATTCGTACGGAAATAGTTCCCAGATTTAAGAGCGGTGATTACGCCGGAGGCATTACTGCGGCTGTTCTCCGGCTGATACAGTACATTACGCCGGATTATACTGTATCTATCGACCATCCGGCTCCGATATCTTCGGAAGAAGATTTTTCTTTGGCCGACCTTTTAGTGATCGCCATTGTTATTATACTGATAATTATGTTTAGTGGACGAAATCGTCATCGCCATTATCGCGGAGGTTATCAGGGGCCCACGTATTTCGGGGGGTATGGCGGCGGCAGCGGGGGAGGTCGAAGTGGCAGCAGTGGCGGCGGTTTTCGCGGTGGCGGCGGAAGTTTCGGCGGCGGCGGCGCCAGCGGGAAATGGTGATCACGATAGTTGACAGTTCAGTGTACAGTGGACAGTCTCATAGTAACGCGGTTGACTGCTGGGACAGTTTATCAGTGAAAGGATAGAGGTTAAATCTCGGATTTCTTGTGAACTTTGTACTACCTTAACACAAGCGCCTGATTGTTTAACGTAACCTGTCAACTCTCATTCGGCTTCCAGTGGAATGAGTTGAAACCGGGTGCTGTCGAAGAGTCCGCGGTCACTCATTTTCAATTCGGGAATGACCAGCAAAGCCATGAATGACATGGTCATAAAGGCATCCTTATGCGGGCAGCCTAGCTCTTTGGCGATGGCCGCCAGTTTCTCATAGTGAGCGGCTACAGTGTATCCGTCTTCGGTACTCATCAGCCCTGCCACAGGTAGCGAAAGTACTTCGCGATGCTGCTCTGATACCAGAGCCAGCCCTCCGCGGGAAGCGATAATCAGGTTAACAGCTTCGGCTATTGAACTGTCATCCACTCCGATAACTACAATATTATGGGAGTCGTGGGCGACGGACGATGCAATAGCGCCTTCCCGCAGGCCGAAGTTTTGGATGAAACCGATGGCCGGAGGTTGCTCTCTATAACGGTTAACCACGGCGATCTTCAAAAGATCCCTGGAAACATCGGAGACGATCAAGTCTCCGTTTTTTGTTGCTTTCATTACCCGATGGCGGGTGATCAACTGATCGGGTATGGCCTCGATCACATGGATATGGTTGCTCTTAGAATGGACCTGAAAGTCGGCAGCTTTTTTAAATTGGATGCGGAAGTTGTTAATGGGCTCCGCTTTAGTGGCCGGGAAAAGACAACGGCCGTTTTCAGCTACTTTAGTCCCTTGGATATATGTTGCTAACACGGTGAAGTTTTCGAAATTATCAATGATCAGGAAATCGGCCGGGTCTCCGATTTGGAGAAGGCCCACCTCCAAACGGTAATGATGCACCGGATTGACAGAAGTGCATTGAAAGAGATCAAAGGGAGTATATCCTAACTGTAAAGCCTGTTTAACGACAGGGGTGAGATGGCCCTTGATTAACAGATCCGGGTGTTTGTCATCGCTACAAAGCATAACGTGAGCCGGATGTTGGCTGATCAACGGGTGAAGGTCTCCGAAATTTTTAGCTGCCGAGCCTTCGCGAATGATAATTTTCATACCGGCTTCAATTTTGGCCAGGGCTTCATCAAGGGCGTAAGCTTCATGGTCGGTGGAAATCCCGGCTTGGATGTATTGCATCAGATCCGGACCGGTGAGTCCGGGTGCATGGCCGTCAATGGGTTTGCCGTACTTCCGGGCCAGGGCTAAACGAGCCAAAACTTCCGGATCGCCGCTGATGACACCGGGGTAATTCATCATCTCGCCCATAAAGGCCAGATGATAATCTTTGAATAATCGCTCAATCTCATCGTTATTCAAAGCGGCTCCTGCCGTTTCATAGGGGGTTGCCGGAACACAGGAAGGTACGCCGAAATAAGTCTTCAAAGGCGTTGTTTTGGCGTTTTCGATCATATAGATGATTCCATCGATTCCAAGAACATTGGCAATTTCGTGAGGATCGGCCAACACAGCGACGGTTCCATGGGTGACGGCGATTCGGGCAAACTCCGAGGGAATAAGCATCGTACTTTCGATATGAAGGTGAGCATCTATCAATCCCGGGGTAATATAGTGAGAAAATTGAGCATCTACAGGCGAGATATCGGTGATGATCCCGTCGGTAACGGTTATCACTCCTGGAAAGATTCGTTTTTGAATTGGATCAAGAATATTACCGGAAATCTGAAATGATGCCGCCACCATGCCTACCTCCTGAATGGTTCAATTCCTTGATTTGCTTGAAAATCCGTGTTATTCCTATTATAATCCGGGATTTTCGTTTGTCAATGGACTGGTAGGCCCGGATTTATCAGGGTTTCAATAAATTGCTCTGCAGCCCGGGACAGGGGAACATTTTTAACGCAGGCCATTCCCAACTGCCGTGGCGGTAGAGAAGGGTGGCAGGTAATCTCCAACAGTTCGCCCCGGGCGATAAAGGGAACGGCGCTTTCCCGGACTACATGGGCAATGCCCAGGCCGATTTTGGCGAATTCCAGCAACAGATCGACGCTCTCCAGTTCGATTTCGGGTGTGACCATGAGGCCTGCTTTTTCAAAGAAATGATCAAGATTTTGTCGGGTTGCGCTCTTTTTTTCCAATAATAACAGCGGTTCTTTCGCGAGCTCTGCCAAGGAAAGGGTTCGTCCGGCCAGATGGGCAAATTTTGGGGAGGCAACCCAAATATCTTCAACCTCGTCCAATGCGATGGTTTCAATGGCGTGGTGGCGAAGAGGCAGGGTGATGATGCCGCAGTCAAGGGAACCTTTCTCCAAGAGCTCTACAATCTGGGGTGAAGTCCTGTTGATTACCTGGATTTTGACATTAGGGAATTTACGATTAAATTCCCGCAGATACGGAATGAGATAATATTTGCAAACCGTATCGCTGGCACCCACCCGGATTTCGCCGGTACCTAATTGGTGGAGTTCAGCCAGTTTTTTCTCTGCGGTTTTGATATAGTTAAAGGCCTGACTGATATGGGAAAAAAGCAATTCCCCTTCCGGGGTGAGTTTAGCCCGGCGGCTGTTGCGGAAGAAAAGGGTGACTCCAAGCTTCCGTTCTAAATTTTTAATTCCCTGGCTGACAGCAGATTGGGTGATATACAGCTGGCGGGCAGCTTCAGAGAAGGTTTCGCACTGAACAGCATAATAAAAGATTTTATACCATTCAAAGTTAATGTCCATGGTTGGCTCCTTAATGATTAGTGTTTAGAATAACTAATAGAATATATTAGAATGATTAATTTTACTAATTAATTATACCATATTATAATATAAGTATCTTAGAAAATTGGAGGTCGTGATGGACCAGATGGTACGGCGAATATTTGTGGAGAAGAAACCCGGCTTTGACATTGAAGCGCAGAGTTTATACAAGGAATTGAAATATAATTTGGGAATTGGCGGTCTGGAAGGGGTTCGGATCGTCAATCGGTATGACATCGAGGGTATCAGCGAAACTGAATACAATCAAGCCCGTCAGATTATCTTTGCGGAGCCTCCGGTGGATCAAGTCTATGACGAGAAGTTTCCCTTTTCTGAGCACGAACGGGTCTTAGCCGTCGAATACTTACCGGGGCAATATGATCAACGAGCCGACTCGGCTGCCCAATGTATACAGATTTTATCCCAACGGGAGCGGCCAGAAGTCAGAGTAGCCCGGCTGATTGTTTTATCCGGCCGGCTTACAGAGGATGAATATCAACGGATCAAAGCCTATTGCATCAATCCCCTGGAGTCCCATGAGGCCTCTCTCGAAAAACCCCAGACGCTAAAGGTCCAGTTAGAGTATCCTTCTGATGTGAAAGTTTTAGAGGGTTTTATCGGATACACCCGGGATGAAGCGGAGGCCCTTCGTCAAGACTTGGGCCTAGCCATGTCTTTAGATGATCTTCTGTTTTGCCAGGCTTATTTCAAAGATACGGAACGCCGGGATCCGACCCTGACCGAGATCCGGGTTCTGGATACTTATTGGTCTGACCATTGCCGTCATACTACTTTTTTAACCCGGATAGAATCGGTACAGATCGAGGACGGACCATATACAACGACGATCAAAGATGCATATCGGATGTATCTTGCATCCAGGGATTATGTCGATCCGACCCAATCAAAAGAGATGACATTGATGAATTTGGCGACCATCGCCATGAAAGAGTTTCGAAAACGGGGCCTTCTCAATGATTTGGAAGAATCAGATGAGATTAATGCCTGCAGTATTGTGGTACCGGTCGAGGTTGACGGAAAAACAGAAGAGTGGTTGATTATGTTTAAAAACGAGACCCATAACCATCCGACGGAGATTGAGCCTTTTGGCGGCGCTGCAACCTGTTTGGGTGGTGCGATTCGGGATCCGTTATCTGGGCGTTCCTATGTTTATCAAGCTCTTCGGGTCACAGGCAGCGGCGATCCCCGCCAGGCCATTGAGGATACGCTCCCGGGTAAACTACCTCAACGGAAAATCACAACTGGCGCAGCGGCAGGGTTTAGTTCCTATGGTAATCAGATCGGTTTAGCGACCGGACAAGTTGCTGAGATTTATGATGACGGCTATATTGCGAAAAGGCTGGAGATCGGCGCTGTCATCGGAGCAGCTCCCCGGGTCAATGTGATTCGAGAGAAGCCCCAACCTGGGGACGTCATCATTTTGCTGGGCGGCCGGACCGGCCGGGACGGCTGCGGCGGTGCCACCGGTTCCTCCAAGGAACACACCGAAGATTCCTTGCATACCTGCGGTGCCGAAGTGCAGAAAGGAAATCCTCCAACGGAACGGAAAATCCAACGGCTCTTCCGCCAACCTGAAGTCAGCCGGATGATCAAAAAATGTAATGATTTCGGTGCGGGTGGCGTATCCGTGGCCATCGGCGAATTGGCTGCCGGTTTGGAGATCGATTTGGATGCGGTCCCCAAAAAATATGAAGGGTTGGATGGCACGGAACTGGCCATCTCCGAATCTCAGGAACGGATGGCCGTTATGGTGGATCCTTCGAATGTGGAAGCTTTTTGCCGGGCGGCTGCATTGGAAAATCTGGAGGCAACCATCGTGGCCAAGGTTACGGCTGAACCGCGTCTGAAAATGTTCTGGCGTAACCAGGCTATTGTCGATATCAGCCGTAGCTTCCTGGATACCAACGGTGTTCAACAGAAAGCGAATGTCCGGATTATCCCGCCTTCTGCCCCAGATTATTTTGAGGTTTCAACGGTTTCTGCTAAGGACAAGCTCAAAGAGGCCTGGCTGGCAAATCTCAGCGCCCTCAATCACTGCAGTCAGAAGGGGTTGGTGGAGCGGTTCGACAGCACCATCGGGGCTGGAACGGTATTGATGCCCTTTGGCGGCAAACATCAACTCACGCCGATTCAGGCCATGGCTGCCAAGGTTCCGGTATTGGACGGGGAGACCACTACCGGAACGCTGATGTCCTTTGGTTACAACCCGCGCCTTTCAACGTGGAGCCCGTTCCATGGCGCGTTATATGCTGTCCTTGAGTCAGTGGCAAAGATCGTGGCAACAGGCGGTGACTACCGGTCAATCCGCTTGACCTTGCAGGAATACTTTGAAAAACTGGGAACCGATGAAGTAAAATGGGGGAAACCCTTTGCGGCGTTGTTGGGTGCTTACTATGCTCAAAGCAAACTGGGGATCCCGGCTATTGGCGGTAAAGACAGTATGTCAGGGACCTTTAAGGATATGGGAGTCCCGCCGACGCTGGTATCTTTTGCAGTCGCTCCGGTGGATGTGCGGACTGTCCTTTCGCCTGAATTTAAAGAAGCCGGAAGCAGGGTGATTCGAATTCCGGTTGTCTGTGATGAAGAACGGATTCCTGATTTCGACGGGCTTACCCGAAACTATCAGCGAATCTTCGATATGATCCAAAAGGGTTTGGTGAAAGCAGCTTATGCCGTTGGCAGTGGCGGTGTGGCTGAAGCCATCAGCAAAATGACGTTCGGTAATGGGATTGGATTCCAGTTTGCCCAAGATGTTGAAAGCGAACTCTTATTCCGTCCCGGATACGGCGATATTTTACTGGAATTGTCCGCTGCAGCGGATCCGGGAGCCGTTTTTGGGGAAACCGGTTATGAACTTCTCGGACAGACCATCGAAGAGCCGGTAATTATATTTGCGGATACCCGGATCCTCCTTCAAGAGGCTTTGAATGCCTGGATGGAGCCACTTGAAACGGTGTTCCCAACCCGGGTTGAAGCCAAACCGGAGCTGGTGAAAGGTTTTACCTATCCAACCCCAGGGTCGTCTAAGAGCCGCTTTAAAGTGGCTAAACCCCGGGTCTTTATTCCGGTATTTCCGGGAACCAACTGTGAATACGATACCCAGCGGGCTTTTGAAAAGGCCGGGGCAGAGGTGTCCACCTTGGTTTTCCGCAATCTAACTCCGAAGGATATTGAGGAAACCATCGAACAATTCGTTCGGCAGATCGATAAAGCCCAGATTGTGATGCTTCCGGGTGGATTCAGTGCCGGTGATGAACCGGACGGTTCCGGTAAATTTATTGCGACGGCTTTTCGCAATCCCCGGATCAAAGATGCTGTGATGCGGTTGTTGAAAGAACGGGATGGTTTGATGCTGGGCATCTGTAATGGGTTCCAGGCTTTGATCAAACTGGGGTTGGTTCCCTATGGCGAAATTGTGGATTTAAAGCCAAATTCGCCAACGTTAACCTATAATAACCTGGGACGCCATGTCTCCTGTTTGGTTCAGACGCGGATTGCATCGAAAAAATCACCGTGGCTATCCCGGGTTGAATTAGGCGATATTCATACCATTGCCGTATCCCATGGGGAAGGCCGTTTTGTGGCGGATGCCGCCCTTGTGGAGGAGTTGGCCAGGAACGGGCAGATCGCGACCCAATATGTTGATATAAACGGAGAACCTAGTATGGATATTCGATACAATCCCAATGGTTCGGTAGCTGCCATTGAAGGTATCACCAGTCCGGACGGGCGGGTATTCGGAAAAATGGGCCATTCGGAACGTTATGGACCTCATCTGTACCGGAATGTACCTGGTGAGAAGGATCAACTGATATTCCGGGCGGGCGTTGAATATTTTCTCTAGAATATTAGATTCCCTTTTTAAAAAAACTGAAGCTGAAGCTTCAGTTTTTTTATGACTGCGGATGGCAGGACAACACAACCGGGCCGCGAAATAAATAGAAAATGCCGAGAAAGTGGGTGTCAAGCGGTTTACCCGGCTTGTGAATAGGCAAGAGAGAGTTTTACATACTTTACATACGGAATAGGAGAATGAAGATGAAACAGTTGAATATTGCCTTTATTGGTTGCAGTCAGATCGCCCGTACGCATTTGATGGCGCTCAAAGAGATTCCGGAAGCGAATATTTGCGGGGTGTGGAATCGAACCCCTGAGCGGATGGCGGAGTTTGCCGATAAATATCAGGTGAAAACCTATCCCGATTATCAAGCGGTACTGGACGATCCGATGGTGGATGCCGTTTTGATCACTTTAGCGCCGGGGCTCCATGTGGATTATGCGTTGCAAGCGGCTGCTGCAGGTAAACATATTATCCTCGAAAAACCGATGGATATCGATGTAGCGAAATGTCTCTGCCTCATTGAGGCCTGTCGCAAGAATGGCCTGGGATTGGCGGTGATCTATCAAAATCGCTATACAGCTGCTGCACGAAAGGTTAAAGAAGCACTGGACCAAGGTATGCTGGGAAAGGTGTTTTTAGCCGATGCGTATGTGAAATGGTACCGGAGTCCAGAGTATTACAAATCCGGCCAGTGGCGGGGAACCTGGGAGATGGAAGGCGGAGGAGCCTTGATCAATCAGGCGATTCATACCATTGATTTGGTGCAATGGTTTATGGGCGGAGCTGTCAGCGTCCAGGGGATAATTCGGACGGCCATCCATGCCATCCAAACCGAAGACTTGGGAATTGCGACGGTGGAATATGCCAATGGAGCCATTGGTGTCATCGAAGGATCGACGGCCATTACCCCCGGTTATAAAGCGCGGGTGGAGATCCATGGAAGCAAAGGCAGTATCATTTTTGAAGACGGAAACATTCGGGAATGGAAAGTGGAGGGTTGCCGTGAAGAAGAGTGGGTCACGCCTGAAAAAGTCTCCTATGGTGATACCAAATCTCCGGCCATATCCTATGTCAATCATAAGGCACAGCTCGAAGAGATTGTCCGGGCATTTATCGAAGGCCGGGACCCGCAGGTTACCGGAGAAGAAGGGGTCAAATCCTTACAGATCGTTTGCGGCATTTATGAATCATCCCGGACTGGTCAGCGCATTTGGTTGGGAGGAACGGAGTAACCTGGAGTTCATAAAAATAGGAATATTTTAGATGGACGAACGATATCCTTTAATGAGGAAAGCATTGCCCATTAAAGGAGGTTATGGTAGTGGAAGCGAAAGGATTGAAAACTATCACCAATTTATTGTCAAAAACAGCCGGCTTGGTCTTTTTCTCCTTTTTAGCCATTTCATTAGGCGTAGTATTCGGGCTTTTATTTGAAGGATGGGTTAAAGATCAACCGGGGACACCGGTGGGTACGGACAGTACCACATTGGAAACGGTAGATTTGCCGATTGAAACCATTGATGATTCGGCTTCCGGCAATAAGACTCTGGGTAAAGTGGAAACTCTACCAACGCAACCGACAGCGCCCGTAGTTCATTATAAGGTAAGGGTCGGTCCTTATACCAATCGTAATGAAGCGATGACGGTTTCCAAGGAATTGCAAAACTTGGGCTATCCGGTTTATGTTGCCCCGAATCCGCCCTATGCGGTCCAAGTCGGAGCCTTTGGTACGCAAAGCAATGCGGAGCGTTTGCAAAAGGATCTGACCAAAGCGGGGTACAAAGTATATATCGAAAAAGAATAAAAGGAAGTATTTAACTAAAATGTAATGATTGTCAATCGGCCGTTAAGGCCGGTTTTTTTATCGGAATGCTGTTTCCATATTTTTAATAAATATTAAATAACTTGTAAAATATGAAGATAAATGTTATCTTTAAAAAAGAGAAATTATACCATTTATTGATCGGACAGATGGGGTGTATCGGAAACCCTTCTATATTCTTGTCAGGCAGTTTTCTATCTGAAACTATATCGTCAGTTCAGAGGAGGAGAATCATGGCGTGTCATTGTCAATGCGACTCTTCATCTCAGCACGATGAACGGTATCAAAAACTCAATCAAGTGATTGCCAATTATCGAGGTAAGCCTGGAGCGCTGATCCCGGTGCTTCATCAAGCGCAACAAATCTTCGGTTATCTTCCGAAAGATGTTCAAATCATGATTGCTGACGGACTCAATCTGCCTCTTAGTGAAGTTTATGGAGTGCTTACATTTTATTCTCTATTTACAACGAAACCCCGGGGAAAATACACCATTGGCGTATGTATGGGAACAGCCTGTTATGTCAAAGGGGCTGCTCAAATCCTTCAGGAACTGCAAAAACAGTTAGATGTGGAAGTGGGAGGAACGACCCGGGACGGATTGTTCTCGTTAACGGTCACCCGTTGTCTGGGGGCCTGTGGTTTGGCTCCGGTATTGACTATCGGGGATGATGTCTATGGGCGGTTAACGGTTGAAAAGATCGAGGGTATTTTGGATAATTATCGTCCTGGAGAAGAACATTAATTTTTTAAGGTTACTTTGTGACTGAAAGTACAATCTCGTCAAAAACTCATGTCATCCTTGATTTGTAAGTTATTTCGGGATCATTTCGTTGTGGATGAGATGACCCAATGCGAGGAGGACTGAAACTATGGGAGAATACCCGACGCATGTATTGGTTTGTGCTGGAGCAGGTTGCATCTCCTCCAGTTGTAAAGAAGTTGAACAGGCGCTCATTGATGAATTGAAAAAGCATCAATTGAATGAAAAAATAAAGGTGGTCGAGACTGGCTGTATTGGGAGTTGTGATTTAGGGCCGGTGCTTGTCACTTATCCGGAACGGATTTTCTATCAAAAGGTTCAGCCGAAAGATGTCAAGGCCATCGTCGAAGAGCATTTGCTTCAGGGACAACCGGTGGAGCGATTGTTTTATCAGGATGCTGTTACCGGAAAAACCATGGCAAAATATGACGATATTCCTTTCTTCAGTAAACAAGTTCGAATCGCTCTGCGGAATGTGGGGCTAATCAATCCGGTAAACATTGAAGAGTATGTAGCTCGGGATGGATATGGCGCTTTGGCCAAAGTATTGACGGAGATGACACCGGAACAAGTGATCGAACAGATCAAAAACTCTGGGCTGCGGGGCCGGGGAGGCGCCGGGTTTTCAACCGGTTTGAAATGGGAGTTTACCAAGAAGGCTCAAAGTGACGCAAAATATGTGGTATGTAATGCGGACGAGGGCGACCCTGGAGCTTTTATGGATCGGAGTATTTTGGAAGGAGATCCTCATTCGGTTTTGGAAGCTATGGCCATCGCCGGTTATGCGGTAGGTGCATCTCAGGGATATGTGTATGTCCGGGCTGAGTATCCTCTGGCTGTAGAACGGCTGGGCGTAGCCATTGAACAAGCCCGAAAGATGGGGTTTTTAGGCGAAAATATTTACAATACCGGCTTTGCCTTTGATGTGGAGATAAGGGTTGGTGCCGGCGCGTTTGTCTGTGGTGAGGAAACCGCGTTGATTGCCTCTATTGAGGGAAAACGGGGCGAACCCAGTCCTAAGCCTCCATTTCCGGCACAAAAAGGGGTTTGGGGAAAACCTACGCTCATCAACAATGTGGAGACCTTTGCGAATATTCCGCCGATCATTTTAAAAGGAGCCGAATGGTTTGCCCAGATTGGAACCGAAAAAAGTAAAGGCACAAAAGTTTTTGCCATTGCCGGTAAAATTACCAACACCGGGTTGGTTGAAGTTCCGATGGGGATGACCTTGAGGGAAGTTATTTTCGATCTGGGTGGCGGAATTCACGGCGGTAAACGGTTTAAAGCAGCTCAAACCGGTGGACCTTCGGGCGGCTGTCTGACAACGGAACACTTGGATCTGCCGATGGACTATGAATCCTTAACGGCGGCCGGTTCGATGATGGGGTCCGGCGGGTTGATTGTCATGGATGAGGATACATGCATGGTGGATGTGGCCCGTTTCTTCCTCGAATTTACCCAGGATGAATCCTGCGGGAAATGTACGCCGTGCCGGATCGGAACCAAACGGATGCTGGATATTCTAAATCGAATTACGGAAGGAAAAGGCGTTCCGGAAGATTTGGAGACTTTGGAAACCTTGGCGAATACGATTAAGATGTCCTCCCTTTGTGGTTTGGGGCAATCGGCTCCGAATCCGGTGTTGTCCACGCTCAAATATTTCCGTGATGAATATGAAGCTCATATTTATCAAAAGACTTGCCCGGCCGGCGTCTGTCAGTCACTCCTAAGGTATCAGGTGAAAAGCAACGTATGTAAGGGATGCGGCCTCTGTGCTAAGAATTGTCCGGTGGGCGCTATTTCCGGAAAACCTAAAAATCCATATGTGATTATTCAAAATATCTGTGTGAAATGTGGCTTGTGTATGCAAAAATGTCCCTTTAATGCCATTGAATTTTGTTAAATTGCATTTATCTCAAGTTTTATCCAATTTACCGTTTTAAATCAGAAAGTACCGGATGATTCCGGTACTTTTATAGTGGATACCGGATTGTGCCGAAAAATTTTTCAAATTTGCCAAAATTACCAGGATTTATCGGATTGACGGGCAAATTAATAATATTAACCGGAAAAAATCCCAGATTTCCGTTGGACAAACCATATATTGTGTTATAAATAGGAATGGCAACAATATATAGTGTTGGTGCCAAGAGTTCGTTATATGGATTTATCGATACGGAGGGATAGGGATGGAATGTTCACCTAATGCCAGGGCAGTATTGGAGCGACGGTATCTTCGGAAGGAAAACGGTCAGTTGGTTGAAACTCCGGAGGACATGCTCCGACGGGTTGCAAACAGCATTGCAGCAGTCGAAGAGTCTGCCTTTGGTGCAACTAAAGCTGAAGCCATGGAGTGGGCTGAGAAGTTTTTCCGGATGATGGATGAGAAGAAGTTTATGCCAAATTCTCCGACGTTAATGAATGCCGGGCGGGAATTGGGGCAATTATCGGCCTGCTTTGTATTGCCGATTGACGATTCCATGGAGAGTATTTTTGAATCGTTGAAAATTGCAGCCTTGATACATAAAAGCGGTGGCGGCACAGGTTTTAGCTTTTCGCGTTTACGTCCTAAAAATGACCAGGTTGGCAGTACCGGCGGCGTTGCCAGCGGTCCGATTTCGTTCTTAAAAGTCTACAATGCAAGTACGGAGGCTGTCAAGCAAGGTGGAACCCGCCGCGGGGCCAATATGGGCATTTTGCGAGTAGATCATCCTGATATCCTGGAATTTATCGATGCTAAGCGGGTTAAAGGGGAGATTACCAACTTCAATTTGTCGGTTGCCTTGACGGATGCATTCATGGAGGCTTTGGAAAAAGGGGAAGATTATTTCCTGATTAACCCCAGAACTAAGCAACCGGTGGGTAAACTATCCGCCCGGGAAGTGTTTGAAAAAATTGTATTTTCAGCCTGGGAAACGGGAGATCCGGGGATTGTATTTATCGATCGCATGAATGAAGCCAATCCTACGCCTCATATCGGTGAGTTTGAAAGTACCAATCCTTGTGGTGAACAACCCTTATTGCCTTATGAATCATGTAATTTGGGATCTCTCAATCTGTCGCTCATGGTTAAATCGACAGATGGGAAAGTGGAGATCGATTGGAACGAATTAAAGCGGGTAACCTATTTGGCTGTCCGGTTTTTAGATAATGTAATCGAAGCCAATCGTTTCCCCATCCCTGAAATTGAAAAGAATACCAAAGCCAATCGGAAGATCGGATTGGGAGTCATGGGATGGGCTGATTTGCTTTTAAAATTGAAGATTTCCTATGCTTCGGAAGAGGCAATTCAGTTAGCTGAAACGGTGATGAAGTTCATCGATGAGCAGTCGAAAGCAGCATCAGCGGAACTGGCCGAGACCCGGGGAACATTTCCAAACTTTAAAGGGAGTATTTATGATCGAAAAAAAGGCGGCATAAAGTTAAGAAACGCAACGACCACTACGATTGCTCCCACGGGAACCATCAGTATTATCTGCGATACCAGCGGCGGGATCGAACCTTTGTTCAGTTTGGCGTTTACCCGCCAGATTATGGATAATGATCGCTTGATCGAGGTCAACCCGGTGTTTGAAAGCATTGCCAAGGAAGTCGGTTTTTACAGCAAGGAACTTATCGAAAAGATAGCGATGGAAGGAACGGCTGCTCATTGTGAGGAAATACCGGTCGAATGGCGTTCGATATTTGTGACTGCTCATGATATTGCTCCGGAATGGCATATTCGGATGCAGGCGGCATTTCAAAAATATACGGATAATGCGGTTTCAAAAACCATCAATTTCCCTCATAATGCTACGCCTGACCAGGTGGCGGAAGCTTACCGAACGGCGTACCGGTTAGGATGCAAGGGGATTACGGTTTATCGTGACGGAAGTTTGGACAATCAGCCGATGCAACGGGGTCTGGATAATAAGAAAGAAGAGCCTGCGGCACCTCAGGCTCATGCCCATATCAGCTGCGGCGAGTGGGGGAAAATCTTACCCATCAAGCGCCCCAAACGTTTAACGGGAATCACCGATGCTCGACAGACGCCGGAAGGGAATCTTTACTTAACGTTGAATTTGAATGAGGGACATCCCTTTGAACTTTTTGCGCAAATCGGCAAAGCCGGAAGTGATATTTCCGCTTTTACGGAAGCCATTGCCCGATTGATTTCATTAGCCTTCCGCTGCGGAGTACAGCCAGATGCGGTAGCTGAGGAACTTATCGGGATCGGCGGAAGCCGTTTTGTCGGGTTTGGGCCCAATCGGGTTCGGTCGGTACCGGATGCTATCGGTCAATTTTTAAACGAATATCTCCAAAAGATGAATGAAGAAGCTACGGCCAATGAAGTCCCTCCTCAATTGGAGTTGGGTTTGACCGAGACGGCCACGAGCGGCCTTTATGAAACGGCGCCATCCATAAAGAAAGAGAAGATTCGTTTCAACCTTTGTCCGTCGTGCGGCATGTATACCTTCGGTTATGTCGAAGGTTGTGCCAAATGTTTATCCTGCGGCCATTCGGAATGCTGAAAAATTGTTGGGAATACTCATAAGATCTCTGGGCAATATGTAAAATAAACTGATTGATCATAGAATGTGCACTGGGCACTTTATACTGTGCAAAGTGCACTTAAATATGGAAATGGAGGGGTTCCAATGCGGGAACGCGGCAGCCGAGTGGTGATTATTGGAGCCGGTCTGGTGGGATCAACCTTTGCCTATGCGCTGATGATCAATGGGATTGCTTCGGAGATCATCCTGATTGACCGGAATCCGGATCGTCTCGAAGGAGAGGTCATGGATCTCAATCATGGGATTTCGTTTGTCCGGCCGACCTTGGTTCGAAGCGGCAATTACGAAGATTGTAAAGATGCTGATGTGATCGTCATCAGTGCCGGAGCCAATCAACGGCCGGGTGAGACCCGTCTTGATCTCCTGGGCCGGAACACGGAGATCTTCCGGTCGATTATCGACCAAATCAAAGCAACTGGCACAAATGCCATTATCTTGGTGGCGACCAATCCGGTGGACATTATGACCTATGTTACATATAAGTTGAGCGGATATGATGCGTCCCGGGTGATTGGTTCGGGGACAGTTCTGGATTCAGCCCGTTTCCGTTATTTAATCAGTAAGCATTGCCGAGTGGATCCTTCCAATGTCCACGCCTATATCATCGGCGAGCATGGGGATACGGAAGTTCCGATCTGGAGCATGGCAAATATTGTCGGTCTTCGTTTTAGCGAATATTGTCCGGTATGCGGTAAAAATTGCGGCCCTTTTCCCAAAGAAGATATTGTTCACGAGGTGAAGAACTCAGCTTATCGCATCATTAAAGGAAAAGGGGCAACCTATTATGCCATCGGATTGGCATTGGTTCATATCGTGGAGAGTATTCTCCGGGATGAATATTCGGTATTGACCGTATCTTCGCTTTTAAACGGCGAATATGGACTAAATGATGTCTGTCTCAGCCTTCCGACTGTCGTTGCCCGGCGCGGCGTGATCAAAAAGGTTCCGGTGGAATTGTCCGCAGAGGAAGAGGCCGGGCTAATTCATTCAGCGACTGTATTGAAAGATTTTCAACGCCAACTGAAAATATGATGATGCGCCGAATGGTTGGAACTATGATGGAAATCTAGCGTTTTAAGGAGTAAGGATGAAATATCAACGATTTATCATTGGTGAGATTCAAACCAATTGCTATCTTGTTTATTCGGATAAAGCTGCCGGGATTATTGATCCCGGCGGTCCGGTGAATGTGATCATTGATTTTTTAGAAAAACACCAGCTCAAACCGGAATGGATCGTCAATACCCATGGCCATTTTGATCATATTGCCGGTAATGCCGAGTTGGTAAAACATTATGGGATACCCCTTTATATTCATCCGGCTGACCGTTCCATGTTAATCTCGGCGGAGGACAATCTCTCTCGTTCATTACAACAATTCGTGGTCAGTCCGGATGCCACCGGGACCATCGTTGAAGGAGATGAACTGGTGCTGGGTGGGGAAAGGTTTCGGGTGTTGGAAACGCCGGGACATACTCCGGGAGGGATTTCCCTGTATACTCAAGGCATGGTGTTTTCAGGAGATGCTTTGTTTTTTGAAAGTATTGGGCGAACTGATTTACCGGGAGGGGATTATCCAACATTAGTATCAGCCATCCAGGCTAAACTATTAACATTGCCTGATGATACGTTGGTGTTCCCCGGACATGGACCGAGCACTACGATTCGGCATGAACGACAGAACAATCCATATCTGGTGTAACGATGAAATATATTATTGAGACTCAGGATAGTCGTTATTTGCCCAATATTGAAGCAGCCCTTAAAATTGTTGACCCAAAAGCGGAGATTGTCCAGGATGGCCAGGGAGTTCGATTGATCATTCAGGTTGAAGGCGTTCATGTTTCTGTGACAGCGCCGGACTTATCGGAAACCGGTCGCAGCTGGGAGTATTACGACAAAGATATTCTTGATCCGCGATATTCAACGGCTGATCGGCTACGCCGGATGAAAGAATTAGTCCGTTTAGGTATTATCAAGCTTTTAGGAGATTTTCTGGGTAAAACCCCACCCTGGGGCATATTAAGCAGCGTCCGGCCGACGAAGATTTATCATTATCTCAGAGAAAAAGGCTTTACCCAGTCTGAAATTTATGATAAATTGCTTTCGATTTATGGGATATCAACTGATAAAGCAGAACTTTTAGTGAATGTCGGATCATTTCAGGAACGGTTTTTTAAACCTCAGGAATATATCAGCGTTTATGTTGGAATCCCCTTTTGCCCGTCTCGTTGCCACTATTGTTCATTTCCGGCAGTTTCTTTACAAACCCATCATCATTGGGTGGCCCGTTATTTGGAAGGGCTGCGGATAGAGACGGAAGCTATCGGGGAGTTATGCCGTTCTCTGGGTTTTAAGATTGAATCGATTTATATAGGAGGTGGAACCCCGACCAGCCTGGAGTTGGAGGATTTTGCCCGGGTACTACAATGGACTGTATCTGCCTTTAAAACCGGAGATACTATAGAATTTACCGTGGAAGCAGGCCGGCCGGAGACGGTCACCCGTGAAAAATTGGAAGCCATGCGCCATTTTGGCGTAACTCGGATGAGCATCAATCCCCAAACGATGCATGACCGGACTTTGGCGCTGATTGGCCGGAATCATACAGCGGCTCAAGTTGAAGCGGCAATGGACAAAGCCAAAAAATTTGATGGTTTGCTGTTAAATATGGATCTGATTTTGGGATTGCCCGGTGAAGCGCCGGAGGATTTTTTGGATTCTCTTGAACAAGTGATCGCCTTAAATCCGGATAATATCACCATTCATACACTGGCACCGAAACGTGCCGCGAAGTGGGGAAGAGAGTTTTCGGAGCTCAACCTTTTGGATGATGACAGTTTGGCGGAGGTAAGCGATACGGTCGTCTGCCGGTTGAGCCGGGCTGGGTTTCATCCCTATTATCTATACCGACAGCGACGGATTTTGGCAGATTTAGAGAATATTGGTTATGCCAGGCCTGGCAGTGAAAGTGTCTATAACATTCAAATGATGGAAGAACGCCAAACCATTATAGGAGTGGGTGCCGGTGCCATCACCAAATGGGTGGTAGGGACGGAACCGCAAATTTCCCGCTATCAAAATCCCAAATGTCCGGCAACATATGCTTCGCGAATCGTTGCAGATATTGCTAAAAAAGCCCATCAAACCCGGATACTTCTTGGTTGACAATTGGAACTGTATTCGGTAAAATATTAAGCAGCATCTTCCCAAGGTATCAAGGTTTTTTCATGGGTTTAAACTCATTTTTTTTTTGTAATTTAGTAAAGGTTAAAGGGAGGAATTCACGTGGGGATTATGTCAATCCGTAAAGTGGCCCAGAAAATTTTAGCACCTGTCATTATTGCCTTGGTTGTGGCTTTAACAGTCGGTATGTTTTATATCGGGATTCCCGCTTTCAGTAAAGAAGTCTATTCTTATCGGGGAAAAGCAGTTAAGTTAGGGAATAAAGTCGTTAAAGACAATGAATTTCAGAGTTACTTGGAACGGGCCTATTTGGAAGCAAGTCAGCTTCAACAATGGGGTCAGGATACGCCGGATGCCCAGATTCGGGATAATGCATTGAAATATGCTGTCTATAATCTGGCTTTCCAAAATGAAATGGATAAAGTGAAAGATCAGCTTAAAGTGACCAATAAAGAAGCGGAAGAGTTGGTTAAAAAGGCTTTTCCGACTGAGGAAGAATTGAAAACCTTTATGTCTCAGAGAGGTTTAAACAGTAAAAAAGAAGTCGTAAAGTTAGCCAAAAATGATCTTCGCTATACCAAGTTTGTTCAACTGAAGGGAAAAGAGTTAAAAGTTAAAGTTTCCAAAGATGAAGTTTTGGAACAGATTGAACAGTTGACATTAAGCCAAATCGTCGTTGGTTTATATGACAGTGAAGACAAGCCTCGTAATGATGCTGAAGTATTGGCTCGTGCTAATGAAGTATATACCAAAGCAACCAGCGGTAGTGATTTTGCTGAATTGGCTAAGCAATATTCAGATGACACCAGTACCAAAGAGAAGAACGGTTCTTTAGGCACTTTGTCCGTAAGCCAGTTTAAGGCGATGATGCAAGGCCAAAATATGGAGCAGAAAGTTATCGATACCGTTTTGGCCCTTAAAGAAGGCGAAATTTCTAAACCGATCAAAACTTCGTATGGTTATTATATCATCCGGTTAGATAAACGGGAGATGCCGACCGGAAATGATTACAAAACTAAATATAAAGAAGCCGAAGAAAATCTGCTTTACAACAAAACGCTGCAGAATGATGATTATCAAAAATGGCTGAATAAAGTCTTTGATGACGCTGAGTCCAAAATGGAAATCTTGGATCCGGCACTGCGTGCCTATCGGTTAAGCATTAAAGAAAAATGGGCTGAAGCAGCTAGTGCTTACGAAAAAGCCTTTAAATTGAAATACTACAAGAAAAACTGGTCTCTCTATATTGAGACGTCGAATATTTACGTCAAACTGAAACAATATGATCAAGCTTTGGCGGTACTGAAGAAGGTTTCCGCTGAAGGTCAGGATAGCATTGATTATCAAATTGCTTTAGCAACGGTTTATAAAGAAAACGGCAAACCGAAGAAAGCTGAAGAAATCTTAACGGCTTATGGGAACAAATATCCGAACGATAAACTTATCCATCAACAGTTGCAGGCGCAATTTACCACCTGGGACATGACCAAGGCCGCTAAAAAAGAAGCTGAAATCGTCTCTAAACTTGAGCAGAAAGAGCAACAAGAGTTGGAAGATTATGAAAAGCAATTAAACAGCAACAATAATACTCAAACCGAATCGAAATAAGGATGTTTCGAGGAGGTTCAGTGCGGTTGAAAAACGCGGAAGGCGCTTGTTATGCCTTCCGCGTAACCATATCAAATTCATTAAGAATAGGCGGTTAGAACGATGAAAACTCATGCACCGAAAGGTACATATGATCTGTTGCCGCAAAATGCATCGCGTTGGCGGTATCTTGAGGAAAAAATTCACAAAATATTTCGGGAGTATGGATTTGGAGAGGTAAGGACGCCCATATTCGAACATACGGAGTTATTTCAGCGGGGAATCGGAGAAACTACGGACATCGTCGAAAAAGAGATGTTTACTTTTTCGGATCGTGGCGATCGTAGTATTACGCTGCGGCCCGAAGGTACTGCGTCCATTGTAAGAGCTTTTATTGAACATAATATGGCAGGGCCCGGTGCTATGGCAAAATTATATTACTTAGGTCCGATGTTTCGGTGTGAAGCGCCACAAGCCGGGAGGTATCGCCAATTTGTGCAGTTTGGTGCCGAAGCTCTCGGAAGCAACGATCCGCGGGTCGATGCGGAAATCATCGCGCTGGTGGTGAACTTCTATCGCCGTTTGGGCATTGATGATTTAGATGTTAATTTGAATTCGATCGGATGTCCTGAGTGCCGTCCGGCTTATCGGGAGCGGTTAATTGAGCATCTTAAACCCAAAGCCTCCCAGATGTGCCCTAATTGTCAACGCCGGTTGGAACGCAATCCTTTACGGTTGTTGGACTGTAAAAATGCAACGTGTCAGCAATTGACGGCCGATATTCCGTTGATTACCGAGACTTTGTGTGATGATTGCGGTAGTCACTTTGAAAAACTCCGTCAATTATTGGATTTATCGGGGATCCATTACCGGATCAACCCACGATTGGTCCGCGGTTTCGATTATTATACAAAAACTGTATTTGAAGTATTGGCTGGAGATCTGGGTGCCCAGAATGCTTTGTGCGGTGGCGGGCGTTATGACGGATTGGTTGAAATGTGCGGCGGTAAGCCTACGCCAGGGATCGGTTTTGCAGCCGGTATGGAGCGGTTGATGATGGTATTGGAAGCCAGACAGCTCATGCCGGAGATCGATGAACGTCCTCATCTGTATTTGGCACCCCTAGGGGAAGAAGCGCAAAAGATCATCTTTCCGTTATGTATCCGCCTTCGGGAGTCCGGCTGGATCGTAGAGACGGATTTGCAGGGGAAAAGTTTGAAAGCTCAGATGAAAGCCGCTGATAAATTGGGAGCACGGTTAACCGGAGTCATCGGAGAAGATGAATGCCGCGTAGGGAAGATTTTAATGCGCAATATGGAAACCGGTGAACAGGAATTGATTGACGTTGCGGCGCTGAGTGAATATTTGCAGACTGTATTGAGGGGGAGTTAATTTGATTTATTCGCATAAAACCATTTCATGCGGTGAACTACGTTCATCTCATGTAGGACAGGAAGTTGTATTAAACGGCTGGGTCCAACGTCGCCGTGATCATGGCGGTCTGATCTTTGTTGATCTACGGGATCGTTCCGGTTTAGTTCAAGTCGTGTTTAATGCGGAAATTGATGCTGAGGCCTTTACCAAAGCGGAAGAGTTACGCAGTGAATATGTGATCGCTGTCAAAGGGAAGGTGGCCCTTCGTCCGGAGGGAACGATCAATTCGGCGTTACCAACCGGGACGGTGGAAGTCTATGCTACAGTTCTGGAGATTTTAAACGAAGCCAAAACGCCCCCGATTTACATCAATGATAACTTGGATGTCGACGAAACGCTGCGCTTAAAGTACCGGTATCTTGATTTGCGTCGGCCCATCATGCAACGAAATCTCATGTTGAGACACCGGGTGGCGAAAACTGTCCGGGATTTTCTGGATGAAAACGGCTTTCTGGAAATTGAAACGCCGATGTTGACAAAGAGTACACCGGAAGGAGCTAGGGACTTTTTGGTACCGAGCCGCGTCAATCCGGGAAAATTTTTCGCGTTGCCCCAGTCGCCGCAAATATTTAAGCAATTGTTGATGGTCAGCGGTTACGAACGGTATTTTCAGATCGTCCGGTGTTTCCGGGATGAGGATTTGCGGGCGGATCGGCAACCGGAGTTCACCCAGATCGATTTGGAAACTTCGTTTATTGACAGGGATACTTTGTTATCGCTAATGGAAGCGATGATGGCCCGGGTATTTAAAGAATGTCTCGGTATCGAACTGGAGCTGCCTTTCCCAAGGATGGAATATAGCGAAGCCATGCGTCGTTTTGGTTCCGATAAGCCTGATACCCGTTTTGGTCTTGAGTTGAATGATCTGTCAGAGGTTTTTGCCGAAAGTGCCTTTAAGGTGTTTGCGACGGCAGTTGCCACCGGGGGAATGGTGGTTGGACTGACCGTACCGGGATGTGCTAATTATACCCGGAGCCAGCTGGATGAGTTGTCAAA
Organism: Bacillota bacterium; assembly: GCA_029776205.1. Classification (GTDB taxonomy): domain Bacteria; phylum Bacillota; class UBA4882; order UBA8346; family UBA8346; genus JAKOSX01. The sequence goes on from JAKOTQ010000043.1 coordinate 93,749, forward strand.
TTTGGCAGTAATTTTCGGTGCCAAAGGGTTGGCTTATGTTGCTCTGACAAATGATGGACCCAAATCGCCGATTGCTAAATTTTTGAGTGAATCTGAATTACAGCAATTGGTCGAAAAATCCAATGCCAAAACCGGCGATCTGATTTTATTGATTGCAGATAAACGGTCGGTGGCGCAGACGGCCATGGGCCAAATCCGATTGGAATTTGGTAAACGGCTCAAACTGATTCCGGATAATCAATTTAATTTCTTGTGGGTTATCAATTTCCCGCTGCTGGAATTCGATGAACTTGAACAACGGTTTGTGGCCGTACACCATCCGTTTACTTCGCCGTTGCCTGAAGATCTTTCGTTGTTGGATACAGCACCTGGAGAAGTTCGAGCCAATGCTTACGATTTGGTTTTAAACGGCGTCGAATTGGGCGGAGGTAGTATGCGAATCTTTCAACGGTCTATTCAGGAAAAGATGTTTAAATTACTTGGATTTTCCGATGAAGAAGCCTATGAAAAATTTGGTTTCCTGATGGACGCTTTTGAATATGGAACGCCTCCTCACGGTGGAATTGCTTTCGGTTTGGACAGAATGGTCATGTTGCTCTCTGGCTCATCGTCCATCCGGGATGTGATCGCATTTCCCAAAACAACCAGTGCTATGTGTTTGATGACCGGTGCACCGTCGGAAGTTGCACCGCGTCAATTACGGGAATTGTCGATTAAGACCATTGACTAAATTTTCCTTTCTTTGGCAGTTGAAGGCTAAAGTTTGCTGTGCTATGATCGGGATAGGATAAGGTTTTGCTGGTATCAGCCTTTCTTGCGCATTCCAATGGATGGTCATTTAAGTGCCCTGCTTTGTGCGTGTTCAAGCTGAAATTGTTATGAACCAACACCTATACCTAGGGAGTCTGGACTCCGTTGATGGTGTGTAGGCCGTCTTCGCCACGGAACACTAAAGTCGACGGGAGGACACCCACCTGCCTGCGCAGGTTCAGGTAACTTTCAGCATAACGGCAAAGTGGGGTGCTTTTTTTATTTTTTAGGAGATAGGAGTTAGGAGAGAGGAGACAGAATATAAAAGAAAGAACTTCCGGTTCTGGGTAAAAGTACACAGTACATGGTTCACAGTTGACTTGACCCCGATAATCTGCGGTTTGGAATGCCGATTTAAACTGCTTTCATGTTCTCTCCAAAAGGAGAGGAATGTCAGAGATTAAGACTATAGCTTTAGCTTTCTGTGAACTTTCACTGGCAGTATGAAAGCGTGGACGGGAAACCAAGAATTTATCAACCGGAACCTGGAAATTTGACTTGATGCCGTTAACCGTGCACTGTGAACTGTCTTACTTTAAGAGGGGATTTCCAAATGACTACTGATATTATTCAACAAGCCAAACGGGACTTACGGAAGGAAATGAAAGGGCGTTTAAAGGGGTTAACTGCAGGTGAACGGGAATCCCTCAATCGACGGATCCATGAGTTTTTCTTTCGTTTGGATGCTGTAAAAAAGGCAAAGACGGTCATGATTTATTACGGCATCGGTACGGAGATCGATACGGTTCCCTTGATCGAAGGGTTGCTGGCTGAAGGGAAAAGGGTGGGTTTACCGATATGCCGGGCGGATTTGAGCCTGGATATTGGCGAAATTGAATCGTTGAATCAAGTGAAAGAACGTTATTTTAAGCACTTTACTTTGATGGAACCGTGGGATACTCCGCTCCTGGATCCGGCTGTTTTGGATTTGGTGATCATTCCTGGAATCGCCTTCGATATGAAGGGAAACCGACTCGGACATGGAGCTGGTTATTATGATCGGTTTTTGAGCCGTGTCCCCCAAACTGCCTATAAGTTGGGATTGGCATATGATATTCAGGTGACCAGCGAAGTACCGGTTACCGATCGTGATCAACCTTTGAACGGATTGCTGACGCCGACCCGCTTCTTTCAGTTCTGAGAACGCTTTAAGGAAGATTCAGAGAGTAATATTGTGACGGAAATGTTTGGTGTATTTTTCGATGGCATTCATGATCAATTCCTTATATTTGGAACTGGGGTCTAAAAAATTGATGCCGATGGCAAACTGGTGATGGGAACGATGAGCGGGAGCGCTGCGACGAACGATGCCGGCCAGGGCGATGTCCTCGTTATCCAGGGTGAATTCAACAATTAAAATCAAGCCAACCGGAAGTTTTAAGTCCGTAAGGAGCGTCATGCCGCCTTCGGACAGGTCCTGACTTTCGCCGATACCGATTTTAGTTTAAAGGTGGTCTAAGTTTTGATCCCGATAACTAATCACCCGATAAATAACAGGGACAGTATAAGGCACCCGCGGTTTTCGCCGCCGTTCTGTATTGGCAAGGATTTTAGGACTTTCTAGGTATAGAGTGCCTTCGGAAATGTTTTTGGAAATAATTTTACTCTTAAAGGTAAACATACCGTTAGAACGCCCGGTTTCAATGGTGATCACCCGGCCGTTACGAAACAAGCCAAAGTCAACTTCGGAATGGGGGAGGAACCCCAGAACCAGTTGATGATTTTCGCTCCCGATGATCTGCGCACTAAACGAATATTGCTCTATTTCGCCGTTGTCCATGGCTGGTTGGTTGATGATAACAACCACTTGTTGATTGGGCTGAAAGACACGAATTAAATCGGCAGGGTTGAGACGAAGGTATGTGCTGCCCATCGAATCCCTTCTTTCACATACTTCATAATTCTTTCAATAATTCCAAAATAGATTTATAATTTCGACATTCGAGGTAAAATTTCCTACCGCAACCAGAAATTTATGGAAAAAATAGTTGGATTTGTTTTTAGATCATTCCGGTGGTATAATATTACGGTAAATTAACGGCACTTTTACCAAATTTGTACGTTATATTTAATGAGAGATAGTTGGTTATAGAAGCTATCATCAATGACTTTCGAAACAGAAGTGATGGGGTGGAAAAATGCTTAAATTCTTAAGCGAACTGTGGGATACCAATTTGCGTGAAATTAAGCGCCTGCGTGAAAAAGTGCAGGTGATTAATGCTTTGGAACCTGATTTTGAGCGGCTCAGCGATGCAGAACTTCGGGCTAAAACCGATGAATTTAAGGCACGGCTTGCCAATGGGGAAACGCTGGATGATTTGCTTCCGGAAGCCTTTGCAACGGTTCGAGAAGCAGCCAAACGGACCATCGGCCAACGGGCTTTTGATGTCCAGTTAATTGGGGCGATGGTTCTTCATGAAGGTAAAATTGCCGAAATGAAAACCGGGGAAGGGAAAACCCTGACGGCTATTTTTGCTGCTTATTTAAATGCCTTGACCGGAAAAGGCGTCCATGTGGTGACGGTCAACGATTATTTAGCCCGTTTCCAAGGGGAGTGGATGGGCCGGGTCTATCGATTTTTAGGAATGTCTGTCGGATGTATTCTCCATGATCTCAATGCAGAAGAACGCCGGGCAGCTTATAATGCGGATATTACTTATGGGACCAATAATGAGTTCGGGTTTGATTACCTTCGGGATAATATGGCTTTTGATGTCTCCGATATGGTACAGCGGGAGTTGAATTTCGCCATTGTAGACGAAGTGGACAGCATTTTAATTGATGAAGCCCGGACGCCGCTCATCATCTCAGGACAAGCCGAAGAGTCGAATGATCTCTATTACCGGTTTGCCAAGATTGTAACGAAGCTCCGCTTGGAAGAAGACTATACGGTGGATGAAAAAGCCAAGACGGTAGCTGTGACCGAAGCTGGTGTGGCTAAGGTCGAACAAATGCTCAATGTCGAAAATTTATACGATGATGAAAATACCGAATTGGTCCACCATCTTCAACAGGCGTTAAAAGCCAAGGAATTGATGAAACGGGATCGGGACTATGTGGTGAAAGACGGTGCTGTCATCATCGTTGACGAGTTTACCGGACGGTTAATGTTTGGCCGTCGCTACAGTGATGGACTCCATCAGGCCATCGAAGCAAAAGAGGGCGTTAAGATCGAGCGGGAAAGCCAGACCTTAGCCACAATTACCTTCCAAAATTATTTCCGGATGTATAACAAGTTGGCCGGAATGACCGGTACGGCGGAAACGGAAGAAGCCGAGTTCCGGAAGATTTACAATCTGGAAGTCGTCGTAATTCCTACTAATGAGCCGATGATCCGAGTCGATCATCCGGATGTGATTTACAAGACGGAGAAGGCTAAATTCGCAGCCGTGGTAGAAGAGATTGCCACGATTCATAAAACAGGACGGCCGATCTTGGTTGGAACTGTGTCTATCGAAAAGTCGGAAATGCTCAGCAATATGCTGAAACGGAAAGGGATTCCCCATAAAGTTCTTAATGCCAAATACCATGAACAGGAAGCCGAGATCATTGCCCAGGCCGGAAGGTCATTTGCCGTAACGATTGCCACTAACATGGCAGGCCGCGGTACCGATATTATTCTCGGTGGAAACCCGGAGTTCCTGGCCAAGGATATGTTGCGTTCCCAGGGGATTAATCCGGCGGAGGCTACTTTTGACCAATATAATCAGGTATATCAAGAAGCTCTCCAATCGACGAAAGAGGATCATGAAAAAGTCGTTCAGCTTGGCGGGTTGCATATTATTGGAACGGAACGTCATGAAAGCCGTCGTATTGACAATCAGCTTCGGGGCCGGGCCGGTCGTCAGGGAGACCCGGGGTCGTCCCGTTTCTTTGTGTCAATGGAAGATGACTTGATGCGTTTGTTTGGCGGTGAGATGATCTCTAGCCTCATGGAACGGTTGGGCTGGGAAGAAGATATGCCCATCGAACATCCGACCATTGCTAAACGGATTGAAGCGGCCCAGCGAAAAGTGGAAAACCGAAACTTTGAAATCCGGAAACAAGTCTTGGAATATGACGATGTGTTGAATAAACAACGGGAAATCATCTATGCTCTCCGGAAACAACTTCTGTTTGGGGAGGATGTTCATTCCAAAGTCTTAGAAATGTTCCATGATGTTGTCATCAATATGCTGGAGTACTATACCAATCCCAAGATTCACCAGGATGAATGGGATTTGGAAGGATTGGTGCAGGCTGTTCATCATACCTTATTGCCTCAAGAAGCGATTACCCTGGAAGAACTTGAAGATTTGACCTATAACGAATTGAAAGAGATAATTCTCGGCCGGTCCTTGGAGCATTTTGAGAGCAAGGAGAGAGCGGTCGGTTCAGAGCGTTTGCGCCAGTTTGAACGGTTTATCATGTTACGGACCATCGACATCAAGTGGATGGAGCATCTTCAGGCCATGGACGATCTAAAAGAAGGTATCGGGCTTCGGGCCTATGGTCAAAACGATCCGTTGGTTGCTTATAAAACCGAAGCTTTCATGATGTTCAAAGAAATGCGGGATAGTATTAATGAGGAAGTCGTTCGGGAACTGGCGAAGATTCCGGTAGTTACTGAAGTTGAGTTAGTGCATAAACCTCGCATTAAAAATGTAGTGACTAACCTGGATGCTGATGGTCAGGGGGCTGTCCGCCAGCGGGTGGTTGGCCAGAAAGTCGGCAGAAATGATCCTTGTCCTTGCGGCAGCGGCAAAAAGTATAAAAAATGCTGTGGCCAGGCTGCCGGATAATGACTGGTCAAAAGCTTGCATTTATTTTATAATATGGTATGATTTTCAGATGAAACTGGATCGCTGGTCATAGTCTATTTGCACTGTGATAATGCGGCATAAACCTTTCGATTCGATATCTGAATGAATTTATTGATGGGGTGATGAGATGATTGAACCAAGTGAATTACGGAGTGCTTTAAGTGATTTGAGGAAAAGGTTGTCCGAATTGAGGGAGTATCTTTAAGTTAGATCAGAAAAGTGAACGCGTCAGTGAACTTGAGGATCTATCGGCCGCACCGAACTTTTGGGATAATCCTGCGGAGGCTCAAAAAACTCTTCAAGAATTGACTACGCTTAAAGATCAGATCGAAAAAGTTGAAAAGATGGCAGCCCAGGAATCTGAATTATCCGGCTTGCTGGAAATGGCCGTGGAAGAAAATGAGGAAGAATTGCTGGAAGAGATTCAGTCCGGTGTGGCTGCTCTCGAAAAAGGCGTCGATGAACTAGAGCTAACTACGATGCTTTGTGGTGAATATGATAATAGCAATGTGTATCTCACGATTCATCCGGGAGCGGGAGGAACCGAATCTCAGGACTGGGCGGAAATGCTCCTTCGGATGTACGTCCGGTGGGCGGAGCGCCATGGTTTCAAGGTGGAATTTATGGAATATCAGGAGGGCGACGAAGCCGGGATCAAAAGTGCGACGCTCTATATTAGCGGTGAGAACGCTTTTGGATATTTACGGAGCGAAAAGGGAGTGCACCGTTTAGTGAGAATTTCTCCCTTCGATGCCTCGGGCCGTCGGCATACGTCCTTTGTTTCCGTTGACATTGTTCCTGATATCGAAGACCAAATTGAAGTCGAAATCCGTCCGGAAGATTTAAAAATAGACACGTACCGTTCCAGTGGTGCCGGCGGGCAGCATGTTAACAAAACCGAGTCGGCCGTGCGGATCACCCATATTCCTACCGGCATCGTGGTTGCCTGTCAAAATGAACGCTCCCAGTTCCAAAATAGGGATCGGGCCATGAATATGTTGAAAGCGAAATTATATGAATATCAACGCCAGCAACAGGAAGCGAAAATGGCTCAGATTAAGGGAGAATATAGCGAAATTGCCTGGGGCAACCAGATCCGGTCTTATGTGTTCTGCCCCTATACGATGGTGAAAGACCATCGGACCGAGGCGGAAACCGGTAATGTCCAAGCAGTAATGGACGGAGAGATTGATTTATTTATCGAAGCTTATTTAAAATCCGACTTAAATAAGGTATCTTAAATTACATTATAAGGATGGAAAACCCTGGTTACACTAGTAACCGGGGTTTTTAATTTTTTATCGGGGGTTGAACCATGGAACATGAGACGATACGCTATCGTCGGTTGTTCATATTATTCGGCGTCGTTTGTGTGGGTTGCTTAATATTAATCATTCAATTGATCCGGATTCAACTGATTCATCATCTCTCCTTTACCGAAGCATCTGTCAAGCAACGGCAGAAAATCTATTTTAACCAAAAAGTCCAAGGTTCGTTTTATGATCGGAATCTTCGTTTGCTGCGGGGTCTGGTAACTGCCCGTTATTTGATGGTTATCCCGGGAGAATATCCATCAGGATTGACGAAGAAGGTTTTGAAAATCATGTCGCCGGATTTTCAACGGGCTTTTATGAAAAAAAAGGGAAAGGACCTTTGGATCTATCATAGGGAGCTTTCCCAGGCGCAACAAGATGCCATTTGCCGGTTACGGTCTCCCTATTTCCAGGTGGTTGAAGGCTTGACCACCCGGCAGTCCACCGGAAACCTCGCCTGGCATATATTGGGAATGAACCGATCTAACGCCAATCTTTCAGGTCTGGAAGCCAGTTTCAAATCCTTTTTGCACCATCGGTATTCGGTCCAGACTGTATTTTCAGTGGTTGACGGCTTACAATCCCCCATTCCAGGATTAGGGTTGCGTTTGCGCAGTTCTGTAGCACGACACGGTGTCGTATTGACTTTGGATGCCCGTTATCAACAAGTGATCGAAAATATTATGGACCGGGAAAAAGTGAACGGAGCAGTAGTGATGCTGGATGTAAAAAACGGGCAGATTTTGGCCATGGCTAGTCGGCCTGTAGTTCAATTGGATCGGATCGCCGATAGTTTAGGGAGTTCGGAAAAACCATTTTTAAATCGGGCCATTGCCGCTTATTATCCGGGCTCCGTTTTCAAGCTGGTCATTCTTTGTGCCGGGTTAGATAGTGGTTTCATAACCGGTCAGGAGGAGTATGATGATCCCGGCTATTTTCAGGCGGGTGAACGCAAATGGCCGTGTACGACTTCCAAGGGCGGAGGTCATGGGCGAATTAGCTTGACCGATGCTTTGGCATACTCGTGTAATCCGGTATTTATCCAATTAGTTATCGATATGAAACCGGAGCGGGTATTGGATTATGCAGAAAAGCTGGGGATGGGTTTGCCGGCAAATATCGGGCTGCAGAATGAATCCTATGGCCATCTACCGTCTGGTATCGGGCTTACCTTGGGAGAACAAGCCAATCTGGCATTGGGACAACAATGTATTTCGACGACGCCTCTCCAAATCGCGTCGATGATTCAAACCATCGCTAATGACGGGCTTCGAATCAAACCGACTTTAGTTCAAGGTGTAATCGATAATGACGGATCAGTCCAGGTATTCGAGAAACCTCAAGCCGAACGGGTACTTAGTGAGGAAACGGCGCGAAAGATCCAACAGATGATGGCTGCTGTCACCCGGTATGGAACTGGAACTGAAGCTCAGATTTCCGAAGGTGCTGCCGGAAAAACCGGAACCGCCCAGGTTGGTAATGACCAACGTTTGCCCGATCATGCCTGGTTTGCAGGGTTTGCCCCTTTAAAAAATCCCCGATATGCAGTGGTCGTCTTTTGCGAAAAAGGGGGATTCGGGGGAAAAACCGCTGCGCCGCTTTTCAAAGAGATTATGGAAAATGTTAACAAGATAGCAGACTAGCACGAAAGATGCCATCCGCACATACTTTAATACTATTATGGAGAACCCGTAATTACGTATTAGAGGAGGCAAAAAGGATGGCGATTCCTTTATTAGGGCCGCTCTTGGAACTATTGATAGCCGGATTTATGTATGTGTTCGGCTATATCTCCAACAACAATGTGTTTCCTTTGCCTTTATCCGAAAAAGAAGAAAGTGAACTCTTGATCCGGCTTGAGAAGGGAGATGAAGAAGCCCGAAACATTCTCATCGAACGTAATTTGCGGTTGGTTGCCCATATTGTCAAAAAGTTTGATACCACCGGAGAAGATATCGATGATCTCATTTCCATCGGAACGATTGGGTTGATCAAAGGCATCAGTACGTTTAACAGGAATCGTAACACCCGCTTGGCTACGTATGCAGCACGGTGTATCGAAAATGAAATTTTAATGCATTTGCGGTCCATCAAAAAAAATAAGAATGACTTGTTGTTGTATGATCCGATTGGAGCGGATAAAGAAGGGAATGAGATCACACTTTTGGATATTTTGGATACCGGTGCGGAGGTTGTGGCCGAAGAAGTGGAGATGCTTCTGGAAGAGGAGAAACTTCGGGAACGCATCGCCCAATTGAGCAAACGGGAAAAAAAGGTGATCGAACTTCGATACGGATTAATTGACGGAATCAACAAAACCCAGCGCGAAATCTCAAAAATGTTGGGAATTTCCCGTTCCTATGTCTCCCGAATCGAAAAGAAAGCCTTGCGAAAACTATTTTCGGATCTTAACACGCCCGGAGACAATAAGGTTGAACCGAAATAATTTTATTGATAGCAAAATATTCCATGAGTATAGAATGTATATTTAGAAGATAAATGGTCAATCTATAGATAGAGATTTGTAATAGCCGCAGTGCTCGATAATGGCTTTGCCTTATTGCATCCGTCATTATCGGCGATGAACAGATCGTTATGGAAATAGTGGTTCCTTTGATCCATCCTGATCTGAACAGAATCTTTTATGGCTATTGCAAATCTCTCATCTTTTAATTGCTTGGAAGATAAAGTATATGCGTTCTATCGACAAATAATTACATATAATTCTCAGTTTTGACAAAATATCGCCCTATTGGGAATTTTACACTTATATTTGATAAGGGTATAATCTTTTATAGAGTCCCTGTTGTTTGTGCGGGAATCTAACGAGGGACTTATAGAGCATTATTCAGACACAGGCGCCGGTGGACTTAATAATGCTCGCCCCACGGTTGGCGATCGCCGGCAGCCAAACGTGGGTTTCGTTTTTAAAGTTTTCTTTAGTTATCTTAAAGTTATTTTTAATGTTCGTAAACCACCTGACTGGTGGTTACTTTTTTTTAAAACAACACCATATTATGGATAATTGGTTTTCTTTTTTTTAAACCTTTGAGAAAGCTCTTGACTTTCGTCAAAAATAACTATAGAATAAACCAAATTTAAAACTTCAAGGAGGGTTTATTCCGTGGCCATCTACTACAATGAGCCCAGCCGAACTTTTAGTGAATACTTACTTATACCTAACTTAACGACGAAAGAATGTATTCCGGATAATGTCAGCCTGCGTACGCCAATTACCAAATTCAAAGAAAACGGGGCAAAACCGTTGTATATCAATCTTCCGTTCGCTTCAGCGATTATGCAGTCTGTATCCGATCATAATATGGCGATTGCTTTGGCTCGCTGCGGTGGCATTTCATTTATCTATGGATCTCAATCCATTGAAGATCAAGCGGAAATGGTACGGAAAGTTAAGAGCTACAAAGCGGGATTTGTGCCCAGTGATTCTAATTTAAAACCGGACGATACCTTGGCTGATGTTATTGCATTAACCAAGAGAACCGGCCATTCAACCATTGCTATTACTGAAGACGGATCTCCCAACGGTAAACTTCTCGGTATTGTCACCAGCCGGGATTATCGGGTCAGCAAGTATCCAATGACCATGAAGATTCACGAGTTCATGACCCCGTTGTCTCATTTGATCTGCGGCAAAGAAGGAATTACTCTTTCTGAAGCCAACGACCTGATTTGGCAACATAAACTCAACTGTCTACCCATCGTAAATGACGAAGGGAACCTGCGTTATCTCGTATTCCGCAAAGATTATACTTCCCATAAAGAAAACCCTCTTGAGCTTTTGGATGAACATAAACGTTTAGTCGTCGGTGCCGGTATCAATACCCGGGATTATAAAGAACGGGTACCGGTGTTGTTGGATGCTGGCGTTGATGTTCTTTGTATCGACTCTTCCGACGGTTTTAGCGAATGGCAAGGGGAGACCCTCCAATGGGTTAAAAAGACCTATGGCGATGATGTTAAAATCGGCGGCGGGAATGTGGTCGATGCAGAAGGATTCCGTTATTTAGTGGAGAGTGGCGCTGATTTTGTCAAAGTTGGCATCGGTGGTGGATCGATCTGCATCACCCGGGAGCAAAAAGGTATCGGCCGTGGACAAGCAACGGCTGTCATCGAAGTGGCTAAAGCCCGGGATGAATATTATAAAGAAACCGGAATTTATGTGCCGATTTGCTCCGATGGCGGCATTGTTCATGATTATCATATCGTGTTGGCATTGGCCATGGGCGCTGATTTTGTGATGTTAGGCCGTTATTTTGCTCGGTTTGACGAAAGTCCGGGACGGAAAGTGAAAAAGGGAATGACCTATGTGAAAGAGTACTGGGGTGAAGGTTCCAACCGGGCCCGCAACTGGCAACGTTATGATATGGGCGGCGACAGTAAATTATCCTTTGAAGAAGGCGTTGATTCCTATGTGCCGTATGCAGGAAGCCTTAAGGATAATTTGGATTTAACCGTCAGCAAAATCAAATCGACCATGTGCAACTGCGGAGCTCTTTCTATTGCCGAACTTCAGAAAAAAGCCCGGATCACATTGGTATCCGCCATTGGAATCCGTGAGGGTAGTGCCCATGATGTTATTCTCAAGCAAGAAGATGAATCCATCGATTGAACGATGGGACGATGAAACAGACCGTCACTTTCTGTGGCGGTTTTTTATTTTTGTTTAGTTTTTGTAAAAAGAAAGGAAATCTTGGAATGATTGCGAATAAACAATGAAGAAATAAAAATTGAGGTGGCACTGTGACATTAGCCTGTTGGATTACGTCAATCCGGTTTGTATTGGCACCATTTATTTATGTGCATCTTTCAGCGGGAACCCGTGAGGGATTGGCCATTTCCTCATTATTGTTGGCTCTGGCTGGACTCAGCGATGTGTTGGACGGCTGGGTGGCACGTTCCCGCAGTGAAGTTTCGGAATTAGGGAAAATTTTAGATCCGTTAACGGATAAGATGACCATTTTCTCTATGTTGTTGGGGATGAATCAAAGTTGGAAGTTGCCTTTATGGATACTTTTGGCCTATTTTGTGAAGGAAGTCTTGCAAATTGCATCCGGTGTTTATCTCTTTAAAAATTTCCGCCAATTGATTCCCGCCAATCGGTGGGGGAAATCTTCAACGTTAGGCTTTTTCCTGGGATTCTTGCTTTTCTTCATAAATACTGCTGTTGGAATCACCATTATTTCCGTTGCGTTTTTGGTTTCGGTTTATGCTTTTTATACATATTATCGGGAATATTTGGTTTTAAAAAGTCATGGAGCCCTTAAGCAACGCTAGCAATGAAGCTTTTATTTAGTAAATTTTCTTATTCGGCAAGATGTATGAAGTCAACTTCCATTCTGGCATAATAATTCAAACAGAATGGAGGTTTTTTTATGCTTAATACGCTTTTGTTATTGTTGGCTTCGATTGGACCGGGGCTTTTATGGTTATGGTATTTTTATCGGATGGATCATTATGAACCGGAGCCGCCGAAACTCGTCTTCAAACTTTTTTTTGCGGGTATCTTATTGGTGATTCCAGCCGGACTGTTAGAGCAAATTTGGAAACCTCAGCTTATTTCGTCAATTAATGATGGAGCTTGGCGGGATTTTTTAGTGATGGCGTTTTTTGTGGTTGCCTTGATCGAGGAGGGTTTAAAAACTTGGTTTTTATGGTGGATCGTCGGGCGCAATCAAGAGTTGGATGAACCGGTTGACGGTATTATTTATGGGATAACCCTGGGATTGGGTTTTGCTTCACTGGAAAATCTCCTATGGGCCAGCATGTATGGATATGGGGTTGCTTTGCTTCGGGCGGTGGTAACTACACTAGCTCATGCTTCCTTCACCGGTTGGGCAGGCTATTATATTTCTAAATATAAATTGGAAACACCCCATAACAGCTCAAGAGTTTTCGGGGGATTTTTGCTGGCATGGGCCAGCCATGGTTTTTATGATTTTTTACTGTTTATGCAAAATACGATGGCTTCGATTATCGCTTTTGCTTTAGTTATCATTCTTTTGTTCCGTTTGTATCAACAGATTCAGAACCAAGTCGAACAGTCTCCTTTTGCTAAGTAGAATTTCGGAATCACTGTACTCCCGACTTGCTTTCTTGCTGCTCTTCTAGTATACTTTTTAAGGAAATTGAGATAGGGGAGTGCTATGAATGTCAGGTCATTCCAAGTGGTCGACGATTAAACGGAAGAAAGAAAAAACGGATGCGCAGAAGGCAAGTGCTTTTACTAAAGTGACCCGTGAAATTATCGTGGCTGTCAAAGCGGGGGGCGGAGATCCCGAGCATAACTTCAGGTTGCGGATGGCGATTGCGAAAGCGAAGGAAGTCAATATGCCTAATGATAATATTCAACGGGCGATTAAGCGGGGAATCGGCCAATCGGAGTCGGATAACTATGAAGAGACCTATTATGAAGGCTACGGCCCGGGCGGTGTGGCGTTGCTGGTGCGAATTTTAACGGACAATCGGAACCGGACAGCCAGTGACATGCGGTACATATTCTCCCGAAACAACGGAAATCTGGGTGAGGCCGGATGTGTCGCCTGGATGTTCTCATCGAAAGGGTTGATTACGATTCCGGTGGAAACCGCCGGAAAAACTGAAGAAGAAATGTTTGAAATGATCATCGAAGCCGGTGCGGAAGATTTGCAGAGCAACGATGAGTTTTTTGAGGTATATACCGAACCTTCCGAATTGGAATCAGTCCGTCAGTATCTTGAGTCGCAAAAAATACCGATTAAAGCTGCAGAATTGACTCAGGTTCCGCAGAATACCATCGCAGTCTCAGGAGATCAGGCGGAACAGGTGATGCGACTAATTGAAGCCCTTGAAGACAATGACGATGTCCAAGATGTATATACCAATGCCGATTTTACGGATGCTGAGTCAGCCTAATTTCTCATTTGGAATTATCATCATACCAAAACACCCCATATTCATCGTGAACATGGGGTGTTTTCTTTTTCATTAAGGATTGAGATTTTCCAACTCCCAGCTTTCAAAGTTTAACCGTCGGTAATAACAGTTCCGCGGCTCTCCTTTTTGATTTTTGGTGTGGCAAATGCCTCCGCCACGGGGCCGAACCAGATAGACCAAGGAGTTTTGCTCACAGTTGACCAACACCTCGATCAAATCAAAGGTGGCTCCGGAACTTTTACCTTTGATCCATAATTCATTTCGGGAAGTTGACCAAAAAACGGCCGTCCGGGTGGAGACGGCAGTTTCCAGCGCTTCTCGATTGACATAGGCGATGAGGATAACCTCCCGGGTATCGATATTTTGGACAGCTACCGGAATGACGTGGCAGCCGCTGGCTGCGATTTTAGCTATTTTTTCGAAATCCAGCATAAGTTCTTTTCCTTCTTCAAGTTGCTCCATAAGAAAGATACCTCCGTTGTGTCGATGAATTTAAGAAAAGTCAGAATGTTCCGCGTTTAGTTAAGACCGCTGAAAATAAAGCTCCGGCGAACATAATGGTCGCTGCTGCCATTAAAGAACCCTCAATGTTTAGCCAAGGGATTTTGACCAGGAATAGTCCGAGAATGGGCCCTAAACCACCGGCGAGGTTTCCGATGACCGTATTCATGGCCACAAAGCGGGAAGGATTGGTTCGCGGCGCAACGGCCAACACCATGAAGGTGAAACATATCATATAGGCGCTGCCAGTAAAACCCCATAACATTGAGGCTGTTACCAATATGGCGAATTGGGTGGATGTTGCCCAGATCAGTGGCGGAAGAATCGACAGTAAGGTACTGAAAAATAATACATAACGAAAGCCCCACCGGTCAGCGGCGCGGCCGCTCAGATAGGAGCCTAAAAAGGCTGTCAATCCGGAAACATTGGCAATGATTGCGATGAGTGAATTGTTCCAGGCCAATTGATTAACCTGCCGGAGCGTGAATAAGGGAACTGCCATCGAGTATCCAATGTGAAAGATGAAAATGGCTAGGCAGCTGAGGCTGAAGATCGAACCGTATTGGGGATCGGTAAAAGGTTGTAGGTTGGGACGGATATCCAGTTCGAAGATACGGCTGTTGTCACTTCGGATGGTCTTTTTGGACTCTCCGGCTTCCGGAACGACTGGCTCGATATGACGGGCTAAAAAAAACATGGAAACCATTACTGAGATGAACCCGACGGCAAAAAGTCCGGAAAAAGCCATGTCAAACGGATATTTTGTCAGGACAACACCGGTGATGAAGGTACCGATTAAAGTGGTGACGCCTGTTAATGCATTGCGGGTTCCAAAAAAACGACCCCGTTGCTCCTCCGGGATAATATGGTTCATCATCGGTGCCCAGGAAAGATTACAAAAGGCCCATGGAATATTCATGATCGCCCAGATCAGGAAAAAGCTCCAGGCACGGTAGGTATGGGGAAGTAATGGGATAAAGGCAAACAGTAGGACGAACATCCGCATCAAAATACTGTGCGGGATCAACAAGGCCTTTTTCTTCTGGAAACTGCTTGCATAGGAAGCACCAAATAAAGATACGGTTGCAAGAACTATTGGTTGAACGGAAGTGATCAGGCTGACCAGCTCCTGCGGACCTCCAAACCGTAAGATGTAGATCCCAAGATAAGGATTGGCGATACCCAGCATAAAGCAGAAGGCCATGCCGTCGATATAGGAATACCAGATATTTTTGGATAAGAGCCGTAATTGAAGTTTACGGTTGATGATCATAGGGATACTCCCGAAGAGATGATAACATCATAATGTATTTATTCGAAAAAAATCCCAAAATACCTTCTATTTCTGGAAGATTTAACCTGGATAACGACATTCTTTTATCGACTCATGGCAGGAGAAAACCGATAATATCCCGAATTATAAATAATATGAGTCGAATTAACGGTAAAACAGAAATATTGGCTGTTTTTGGCGATCCGATCGCCCATAGTTTGTCGCCGGTGATGCATAATGCGGCGTTTCAGGCATTGGGGTGGAATGCGGTTTATATACCGTGCCGGGTGCTCCCTGAATATCTGCCCCAAGCTGTTGAAGGTATTCGGGCAATGGGTTATCGCGGGGCAAATATTACTATTCCCCATAAGCAATCGGTAATCTCCTGTTTGGATGAAGTGGTCGGCGATGCGGTATTGAGCGGATCGGTCAACACCATCATTCACCGTGACGGTAAACTCCTGGGGACCAGCACTGATGGTATCGGTCTGATCCGTTCATTGCAGGAGGATGGCGCATGTGAGGTGGCAGGTAAAAATGTGTTATTGTTAGGAGCCGGAGGATCAGCAGCAGCTTTGGTTTTCCGATTGATACAGTCGGGGATTGGTTCATTAACCCTTGTCAACCGCGATCCGGAACGGGCCCTCCGATTAAAAGCCAAACTGCAGGAAACTACCGGATTTCAAGTACATATAGCCTCCCTTGCGGAACTGGAACGTTTGGAGTGGGGCGGTTATGACCTATTGATCAATACGACGTCTGTTGGGCTTCATGACGATCAGACCTTGGTGTCGCCCCGGTTTTTAAACCCGTCTATGCTGGTCTATGATATTGTCTATAAACCAGGGGATACCCGGTTGATTCGTGATGCCCGGGAGCGAGGATGCCGGACGGTAAATGGTTTATCGTTACTTCTCTATCAAGGGGCAGAAAGTTTCCGGTGGTGGTTCGGCGAGGAACCGCCCCTAGCGGTAATGCGTGAAGCCTTGAATATAGGGGTTAGTCGGTAAGCATTTATTGACGTTTAACTATTTTTAACTTTACGAATAGCGGGGTTTTCACATATAATAAAAGTGAACCTCGTTATTTTTTTAACTAACATTGTTAAACTTTTAACAAAAAGGCGGAGAAAATGAAGAATATTACGGTTTGTATTGGAAGCGGGTGTCATGTCAAAGGTTCCCGTCAAATCATAGAGATACTGCAGCGATTGATCGTTGAAGAGCAGTTGGAGACCGAGGTGGAACTGGAAGCCTGTTTTTGCCGAAATAAATGCACCGAAGGCGTCGTGGTTCATATTGACGGCCAGGTGTTTACCGGTGTTTCGCCTGAAAACGCCGATGAGCTGTTCCGAGAGACGATCGGAGGTAAGGGCCGATGAAGACGATACAAACCAGTGAAGCTCGTTGCCGAGATTGCTATAAATGTATCCGGCATTGTCCGGTAAAGGCCATCGGATTAAAAAACGGTCAGGCCTGGGTCTCGGAAGATAAATGCGTATTTTGCGGCCAATGTATCAAGGCCTGCCCTCAAAATGCCAAAAGCACTGTTTCACAGGTGGAGATCTTTGACAGGATGTTGCGGGAAGGTCTTCCGGTAACAGTTTCAATTGCACCATCCTATTTAGCAAATTCGATCTATGATTCACCGTGGCAGTTGATTGCCGGATTGTATCAAATCGGCGTGAGAAGGGTAGAAGAAACAGCTGTTGCTGCCGAATGGGTGGCTGCCCGGTACAGCCAGCGGGTTAAAGGGCAGAATCAGAAGACGGTTATATCCAGTTGTTGTCCGGTGATCGTGGATTTGATTGAAAAATATTATCCCCAGTTGTTGGAATGTCTCCCCGGGATCGCTTCACCGATGGCGGTTCATGCCCGACAGATCAAACAGTCTGACGGTGAAGGAATGAAAGTCGTTTTTATCGGACCCTGTTATGCAAAAAAAGCGGAAGCTCTTAAAGAAAAAGGCTTGATCGACTGTGTGTTGACCTTTCAGGAACTGGCAGATTATTTAAAAGTCCGGAATATTTCTTGCAATGCATTGGATGGGCGCTTTCCGGAACGAATGAGTCATCATGCCCGGCTGTTTCCGCTCCACCAGGGAATTTTACATACTGCCGGTATCGAACAGAAACTAAAAAGTGACATTATAACTGTGTCCGGGATTGATGATTGCTTAGAAACTTTAGAGGCTTTAAGAGAGGGAACGATCCAACCCCGATTTGTTGAAGCCTTGGCTTGCAAAGGCGGTTGCATCGGCGGTCCGGCGCTTGGCAACCCTCAGGGAATACCGGCCCGGCGGGAGCGACTGATCCGTTGGGCGGAGCAGGCTCAATCCACATTCCGGGAGGAGAACCGGGTATGGGCGGTGGATGATGGACGACGGCATCAGGCAGCTCCCTTGAAATTGCCGATGCCAACCGATAAAGAACTGGCGGAAATTCTGGCTCAGACCGGTAAATATACTCCTGAGGATGAAACGAATTGCGGTGGTTGCGGATATTCCAGTTGTCGTGAGAAAGCGATCGCGGTTTATCAGGGATTGGCAGAAGTGGAAATGTGTATTCCATACATGAAAAACAAAGCTGAATCCTTCTCTAATGTGATTGTTGACACGAGCGTGAACGGGATTATCGTGGTTGATGCCGATCTGGTCATTCAAAAGTACAATCCGACAGCTGCCCGGATGTTCCATATGCCTTTGCATACAGCTGAAGGCCATAAACTTGAAACATATCTGGATCCTGCCGATTTCAGGGAGGTTTTTGGTAGTCAGAAATTGAGCGTAGTGATGCGTAGTTACCCTCAATGGGGATTATATACCCGTCAGGTCATTTACCCACTGTCAAAGTATAACGTAGTTATTGGGATTATTTCCGATTTAACGGAAGAAGAAGCCCAAAAGCAAAAATTCGCCAGCATGAAGCGGGAAGCGTTTGACCGGGCTTCCAAAGTTATTCATCAACAAATGCGTATTGCTCAGGAGATTGCCGGTTTGCTGGGAGAAAGTACATCTGACACTAAAGCAACATTGTTGGAGCTGATGGAGATTATGGAAGGTGAAGTCCAGTGATCCCATTTAAACTGGATGTGGCCAGTTCCAGTCTGTCAAAACACCATGAAGAAGTATGTGGAGACACTCATTGTGTGATTCATAGTCCGGAAGGAACGACCATTATTTTATCTGACGGCCTTGGCAGTGGTATTAAAGCCAGTATTTTATCGATTTTGACTACTCGCATTGCTGCCGGGCTCCTTAAACGAAAAGTCAGTTTGGAACAGGTCTTTGAAACTATTGCTGAAACGCTTCCAATCTGCAAAACCCGGCAATTAGCGTATTCGACATTATCCATTTTACATATATCCCAGTCCGGAGCAGCCCATTTAATCGAATATGACAATCCGGAACTGATGTTGATTCGGGACGGCGGGGTTTACCCCCTCGAAAGGCATCAACGGATGATCGCTTCCAAGCTGACCCAGGAGTCATTTTTTCAGGTTCAAATCGGTGATATTCTCCTCATGATGAGTGATGGGGCGGTTAATGCCGGCGTCGGCGGTATATACCGGTTAGGTTTGGGCAATAAAGGCATCGCTGAGTATTTTTCGAAGTATCGTTTATGGTCCCATCCGGTTATGGAGATCACCCATCAATTACTCAATCTGGTGGATGCTTGTTACTTATGTGAGCCGGGCGATGATGCTACGGTGATCGCTGTTAGTGTCCGAGAGCCACGGAAGGCGGTAGTGTTTACCGGCCCACCTTTATCGGCAGCGGATGATCGAACGGTTTGTCACCGGTTTATGAGAGAAAAAGCTGCCGTGCGAGTTGTCTGTGGCGGAGCCACTGGCAATCTGATCGCCCGGGAACTGAATAAGCCGATAAAAACCAGTCTGGTGTATGAAGATCCCAGCGTGCCTCCGACAGCCTCTATCGAGGGTATTGATTTGGTTACCGAGGGCATTTTAACGTTGAATAAATGTCTGGAACGATTAAATGCAGTGGCTCACGGAGGGAAGTTAACTTCCGGACAGGATGGGGCGACATTGTTGGCTCAAAAACTATTGGATGCCGATGAAATTCTCTTTTTGACCGGTGCCGCAATTAATCCTGCTCATGAACAGTTTATGCAGTCGTTGCAATTACTCACTCGCTCAGAAGTCGTGATGGCAATAAGTCAGGTTTTAACTGGCCTTGGCAAGGAGGTTACCATTGAAACGTGTTAAGGCATTTGGTGTATCTAAGAGAAAGAGGAAAGGGGATGAGAAAAATGGGGCATGAATCCGGTAATATAAATCAACGGCGCCATCAGCAAATACCATTGGCTGTTATTAAACGGCTCCCGATATATCACCGGTATCTGAGTGATCTACACCAGAAAGAGGTGGCTCGGATATCTTCTTCGGAGTTAGCGGCTAAAATCGGAATTACAGCTTCTCAACTGCGGCAAGATTTGAGTTGGTTCGGTTCCTTTGGCCAACAAGGTTACGGCTATCGGGTAGATGAGCTTCTCCAGGAAGTTAGCCGTATTTTAGGGCTCAATCAAAATATCGGCATGGTCTTAATAGGGGCCGGGCGCCTGGGGCGTGCGATTATCCATTATGCGAATTTTAAACGGCGCGGGTTCCATACCAAAGCCATTTTTGATAATAATCCTGACATTGTCGGGGAAATTATCGATGAAATCCCAGTCTATAACATCTCAGAATTGGAAAATTACTTGAAGAGCCATGCTATTCAAATTGGAGTGATTACGACACCGGCTTCAGCTGCCCAGGAAGTGGCTGATCGTCTGGTTCGTTGTGGCATTAAAGGGATTTGGAATTTTGCACCTGTGTCTTTAAAAGTCCCTGATGATGTCATAGTTGAGCATGTACATATCGGTGAAAGCCTGATGGTGCTCTCCATGAAGCTGCAACAACGAAAAGAGCAAGCATCAGATGATTGAAAGGAAATCTAAACCATTGATATAAAAAAGGAGGTAATCACATGGAAAAAACAGCAGAATTGAAAGGTTCGTCTGAATTAGAAAAGATGATTGATAGCTTGGTTAAAAAGGCCAACCAAGCCCAGACCCGGATGATGGCTTTAAATCAGGAGCAGGTTGACGCTATTGTCAAGGCAATGGCGTTGGCCGGGATCGAAAAGCATATGGAATTGGCCAGAATGGCATATGAAGAAACACAGATGGGCGTCTATGAAGATAAGGTAACTAAAAATCTCTTTGCTACCGAGTATGTTTATCATGATATCAAGTATGAGAAGACCGTAGGGGTCATCGAGGAGAATTGGGAAGAAGGGTATATGAAGGTGGCCGAACCCATCGGGGTCATTGCTGGGGTGACACCGGTGACCAATCCGACGTCAACGACGATGTTTAAATGTTTAATCTCCATGAAAACCCGGAACCCGATTATTTTCAGTTTTCATCCCAAAGCCATCAAGTGTAGCATTGCAGCAGCCAAGATCATGCGGGATGCGGCGATTGCCGCCGGGGCTCCGGAGAACTGTATCAGCTGGGTGGAAGAACCTTCGGTTGAAGCTACCAATTTGCTGATGAAACATCCGGGTGTCAGTTTGATTTTGGCCACCGGTGGTGCCGGCATGGTTGGAGCCGCTTACTCCAGCGGAAAACCGGCGTTAGGCGTTGGCCCGGGCAATGTGCCGGCTTATATCGAAAAAACCGCCAATCTGCGCCGGGCTGTTGCAGATTTGATTTTGAGCAAAACCTTTGACAATGGCATGATCTGTGCTTCGGAACAGGCGGTCATCATTGACAGGGATGTAGCTGATCAGGTCAAAGCGATCATGGAGGAATACGGGTGTTACTTTTTAAAACCTCAGGAAATTGCGGCTCTTTCCAAACTTGCTATTGATGAAAAACGCTGCGCCATGAGTCCGGCGGTGGTAGGCCAACCGGCGACAAAAATAGCCGAGTTAGCCGGTATTCAGGTTCCGCCGGATACCAAGATTTTAGTTGCCGAGTTAGAGGGCGTCGGCCCGGAATATCCATTGTCCCGGGAAAAACTCAGTCCGATTCTTGCGTGCTATATTGTTTCTGATTATCGGGAAGGAATCCGGAGGTGCGAGGAGATGACGGAGTTTGGCGGTTTAGGCCATTCGGCAGTGATTCATTCTGAAGATCAGCACGTGATTGACGAGTTTGCCCGTCAAGTTCGTACCGGGCGTTTGCTGGTTAATTCTCCGTCAGCTCATGGGGCCATCGGCGATCTTTATAATAGCAATACACCCTCGTTGACGCTGGGATGTGGATCGATGGGCGGTAATTCGACGACGGACAATGTGAGCGTTACAAACTTAATCAATATTAAAAGGGTAGCCATTCGGAAAGATCGGATGAAATGGTTTAAGATTCCCCAAAAAATCTACTTCGAATATGGATCCTTGCAGTATCTTTCGAAAATGAAAGGGAAGAAAGCTTTCATTGTGACGGATCCGTTCATGGTAAAATTGGGTTTTGTGGATAAAGTGATTTATCAGTTGGAAAAGGTTCCGTTGGAATATGAGATCTTCTCCGATGTGGAACCGGATCCATCGGTGGATACTGTCATGGCCGGATGCCAAGAGATGAACCGGTTCCAGCCGGACATCATTATTGCCTTGGGCGGCGGTTCGGCTATCGATGCAGCTAAAGGCATGTGGCTCTTCTATGAGAATCCGGAAACCGAATTTGAAACCTTGCGGCTTAAATTTGCCGATATTCGGAAACGGGCCTTCAAATTCCCTCAACTTGGGAAACGGGCCACTTTCGTAGCCATTCCCACCACCTCCGGAACCGGTTCGGAAGTGACGGCTTTTGCTGTGATTACCGATAAGAAAAAGAACATTAAGTATCCCTTGGCCGACTATGAATTAACGCCGGATATCGCCATTATCGATCCGGAACTGGTCTTAACCGTTCCTCCATCGGTAACTGCAGATACCGGTATGGATGTGCTGACGCATGCTATTGAAGCCTATGTGTCGGTCATGGCTTCCGATTATACCGATGCGCTGGCGGAAAAAGCCATTAAGATCGTTTTCGAATACTTGCCGAAAGCCTATAAAAACGGCCAGGATAAAGTGGCCCGGGAGAAGATGCATAATGCATCTTGTATTGCAGGAATGGCCTTTACCAATGCTTTCTTAGGACTCAATCACAGTATGGCTCATATTCTTGGCGGAAAATTCCATATCCCGCACGGCCGGGCCAATGCCATCTTATTGCCGCATGTGATTCACTATAACGCGCAGAAACCGACCAAATTTGCGGCGTTCCCTCAGTATGAATACCCCATAGCGGGAGAACGTTATGCGGAAATCGCCCGATTCTTAGGTCTGCCGGCCAATACTCCGGAAGAAGGGGTTGCCAGCTTGATCAAAGCCATTCGGGAACTGATGGCACAGTTGGATATTCCGATGACGCTGGCTGATGCCGGAGTGGATCGGGAACGGTTTGAACGGGAACTTCGGGAGATGTCGGACATCGCCTTCAATGATCAGTGCACCGGAACCAATCCGCGAATGCCATTGGTGGCCGAAATCGAAAAGATTTACTGTGAGGCTTATGGTGATACGGTAGTCGATGAAAAAAACAAGAAAACCAAGAATACGGTAGTCAAAGAAAAATAAAAGAGTAAAAAAAGCCTCCCTGCCCCAGGGAGGCTTTTTTATGCTGTAAGAAAATAAGTTAAAATATAGTAAAAAATGGTAGGGTCGTTGGAGGTGTCGGCACGATGAGCTCCAAAAGAGTAGGTTTTTTAGTTATCGTCGTTTTTTGTCTGTGCGGGTTACTGGGGGCGGTGAGCATACTTGCACAGACCGAAATGCCAGAGAAAACTTCTGTCTTGAACACGGGTGAAGCCCGTCATAATTATGGCGAGGCCCTTCAAAAAGCCATTTTCTTCTATGAAGTTCAACGTTCGGGGAAACTCCCCAAAAATATGCGGCTCAATTGGCGTGGCGATTCAGGGTTAAATGACGGGGCCGATAATGGAGTGGATTTAACCGGCGGGTGGTATGATGCAGGAGACCATGTCAAGTTCAATCTACCGATGGCCTATTCGGTGACGATGTTGAATTGGGCCATTTACGAAAATAAAGCGGCATTGGAAAAAAGCGGCCAGCTCACGTTTTTAATGGATAACATTAAATGGGCCGCCGATTATCTGATGAAATGCCATACGGCTCCGAATGAGTTTTATTATCAAGTGGGTGATGGCAGTGCGGATCATGCATGGTGGGGTCCTGCTGAAGTTATGCCGATGGACCGGCCATCATATAAAGTTACAGAAAAACTTCCCGGTTCAACAGTAGTGGGGGAAGCGGCTGCGGCATTGGCAACGACGGCTATAACTTTTCGGCCGTTGGATCCGGTTTATGCCGACCGTTGTTTAAAGCATGCAAAGGAACTTTTCCTCTTTGCCGATACCACCAAAAGCGATGAGGGTTATATTTTTGCCGAAGGATTTTATAAATCCTGGAGCGGCTTTTATGATGAGTTATCCTGGGCAGCTGCTTGGCTGTATTTAGCCACCGGAGATGCAAAATATTTGGAGAAAGCCGAAAGTTATGTATCCCAATGGCAACGGGATCTGGACGGTCAGACGATTTATTATAAATGGGCCCATTGCTGGGATGACAAGCATTATGGGGCAGCCTTGTTGTTAGCCAGGATTACCGGGAAAGAGATTTACAAATCTCTGATGGAAGACCATTTAGACTGGTGGACCGTTGGATGCCGGGGCGATCGCATCACGTATATAGATGGGTTGGCCTGGCTCAGTCAGTGGGGCAGTCTGCGTTATGCCACGACAACGGCTTTTATCGCCAGTATTTATGCAAACTGGTCGGGCTGCACTCCGGAAAAAGCAGATATTTATCGGAAGTTTGCCAAGGCGCAGGTGGATTATGCGTTGGGGAGCAATCCGTATCAGCGTAGTTTTGTGGTAGGTTATGGCCAAAACCCGCCTCAACATCCCCATCATCGGACCGCTCACGGTTCATGGGCAAATAATATGGAAGTACCCGCTGAGAACCGGCACATTATTTATGGCGCGTTGGTGGGTGGTCCGGCTGCAGCCGGGATTTATGTGGATAAAATCAATAATTATGTCTGCAATGAGGTGGCTTGCGATTATAATGCCGGATTTGTCGGGGTGTTGGCTGAAATGTACAGGTTATACGGTGGAGAGCCCCTGCCCGATTTTAACGGAATTGAGCCTATTCATGATGATGAAATTTTTGCGGAAGCGAAGATAGCGGCTACTGGTCCTAACTTTACTGCGGTCTCGGTTTTGATAAACAATAGGTCGGGTTGGCCAGCACGCAAAACCGACCAATTAGCCTTCAGGTATTACCTGGATCTTTCGGAATACATCAAGACAGGAGGGAAACCGGGTGCCATCAAAGTGACCGTTAAAGGGGATCATACGGTTAAGGTGAGAACTTCTTCACTCAAGCGGTTACGGGAAAATATCTACTATGTGGTAGTTGATCTGGCAGGTACTCCCATATTCCCGGGTGGTATGCAATATTGCCGCAAAGAAGTTGAGCTACGTTTTACTGTACCGTCAAAGATTTCATGGGATCCTCAAAACGATCCGTCCTATCACGGGCTGAATCAGGACGCTTTCATAAAAACGACGTCAATACCTGTTTATGATCGCGGCAAATTAGTCTTTGGTAATGAACCGTGAAAAATCGAAGAATAAATAAAAGATAGAAGAAGAGCAAGCTATGCTTGCTCTTCTTCTATGCCTAATGTATTTAACAGATAAGGATCCGGCGTGATGATCGCCGTTTTAAAATCATCGTAAATAACAAATCCGGGTTTAGATGCAGGCGGCTTTTTCACGTGTTTTCGCTGGGTATAATCTACCGCTACTTTGGTTGAGTGGCGGGCTTTACTGAAAAAAACTGCCAATTGACAAGCATAGTTTAGGGTTTCGTCGTCTACTTCCGTCCCGGGAAGCAATTTTAATATCACATGGGAACCGGGAATCTTTTGAGTATGGAACCACCAGTCATTAGGACCGGCGATTTTAAAGGTGAGCCGATCATTTTGAATATTATTGCGTCCCACGAGCAAAGTGTGGCCTGCCGGTGTCACATATTGACGGGGTTTGGCGGGAGCCTCTGTTTTGCCAGGTTTGGTTCCCGGTTTCTTTTTTAATGGGGTGTCCGTTTTTTCTTCGAGTTCTTCTTGGATTAAAGCCAAGTCTTCAAGGGTAGAGCCGGTTTCAGCCATGGCCTCCAAGCTTTCAAGATAATCGAGAGTTTCCTGGGTTTTGGCGATTTGTTCGGCGATAGCGATTTGGCCCTTTTTAGCTTTTTGATATTTTTTAAAATAGACCTGTGCATTTTCCTGAGCCGACAGCGCGGGATTGAGGGGGATGAGGATGGTGTTCCCCTCCGGGTCATAATAATTGACTACAGAAGTTTCCGTAGCTCCTTTAGGAATCTGGTAACCATAGGTCGTCAAAAGTTCGCCTATGATTCGCCAGTGGTCGCTCTGCTCAGCTGCAGCGGCTTCCTGTTTTTGCTTTTCCAGTTTTTTAGCGTTCTTTTCAATTAAATTTCGAATCTTTCGCAACAGGTTGCTTTTGGCCTCCATTAAACGGGCCAGATCGTGACGGAAATTGATGGTGGCAACCACTGCCGCATTGAGGGACGGAAGGGGCCGGACAGAATAACCCGACAATGGGTAGTGGGGTGTAAACGCCATAAAATCCTGCAATTTGCCTTGTTCATCATAGAGACCTGATGGTTGATATTTCCCGGCTGCCAAAGCGTCGGCCCAATCGGAAAAGGAACGGTATAGTGCTTCCGCCTGCTCTGGCAACAGCTCATCACATCGACTTTTTTGGTCCAAACCCGATGTGTGAAGGATTTCACGGAGGGATGGTGATGATAATCCATACCAGTGTTTTAGGAGAAAACTTTCGACACTGGTTTCGGAAGGGACTTGCGCCATCAGATGGGTAAACTCAGGGGCGGAGATAGTTACAGGCTTCCAGCGCCCACCGGTTGGTGGCAATTCGTAGGGTGAACCTGCGCTTAAATCTCGATCGCCGGAATCCTTTGGATAAGAACGCCGCCAGCAATCAATGATCCGGTTTTGCTCATTGGTGACGATCAAATTGGCGGTTTTTCCGGTAAATTCAATCCAAATATATTTTTGGCTCAATCCTTCAAGGGGATCATAAACCTCAAAGGATAATTTCAAAATGCGTTCAAAAGGAATGGCCTGGATAGCTGTTAATTTGGAACCGCCAAAATATTTGCGGAGCAACATGCAAAAGGATGACGGTTGAAGCGGGTTGACTTTGGTGTCGTCACATCGGTGAAAACGGGCATATTTGGGGTTGAGGGAGATCAGTAATTTAAACGCTTCACCCCCTCCGTAGCAGGAGAAAAGAAATTCATCTTTTAAAGGTTGATAAATTTTATCGATTTTAACGGGTAGAAGACGATCGATCTCTTGCGCCAGGCAAGCGACGACCGGTGCATCAAAAGGCATGAAAAAAACCTCCATCATCCCGGAATTGGTTCAAATTATAAAATCATTGTTTTATTATATCAGAGATTTTCAATAAGCGACAATGATTCTTCATGACCGGGCAATGGGTGGCTTCGATTGGTCTGAGTCTTTTTTGCGCTGCATAATATTCAAGGAAAGCACCATAGCCGTTTGGGGGTAAAACGATGTCGAACTGGTTTAATCGAGAAGCCGCCGATGTAATCCGGTCTTTCAACAGCCATTGGTATCATGGTCTGAAAAGTCGCGAGGCCGGCGCCAGACTTGAGAAATATGGATTCAACCAATTACAACAAAGCAAAAAAATTTCTCCGTGGCAGATCTTTAGTGCTCAATTTCTCGACTTTATGGTTTTGGTTTTATTGGGTGCTGCGATCCTTTCAGGTATTTTGGGAGAACGTGTGGATGCCATTACAATTATTGCGATTGTGGTATTAAATGCGATTTTAGGGTTCATCCAGGAATTTCGGGCTGAAAAATCATTGGAAGCTTTGAAAGAACTTTCAGCACCGCAGGCCAGTGTGATTCGAGATGGGAAAATGCAGCGCATTGCCGCAAAATTGTTGGTACCGGGCGATATTTTGGTGTTGGAAAGCGGTGATCGGATTGCAGCGGACGGCCGACTGTTTGAAGAAGTTGACCTGGAAGTCAATGAAGCGACTTTAACAGGTGAATCGTTAGCGGTTTCAAAAAATACTGCCATAATTCGGGATCCCCGTGCGGGTTTGGGCGACCAAAAAAATATGGTTTTTGCAGGTACCGTAGTTGCAAACGGCCGGGGAAAAGCGGTTGTGACAGCCACAGGAATGGATACGGAAATCGGGAAAATTGCCGGGATGATCAGTTCAGCTGAAGATGAGGAAACACCTTTACAGAGACGGTTAGATCAATTGGGCCGGGTTTTAGTTGTTATTTGTCTGGGCGTCTGTGCAGCCGTTGCAACGATGGGTATTTTACGAGGCGAACCGCCGCGACAAATGTTTTTATCAGCGGTTAGTCTGGCGGTGGCTGCCATTCCTGAAGGGCTTCCTGCCATTGTTACCATTGCTTTGGCCATCGGTGTACAGCGGATGATTCGCCGTAATGCGATCATCCGTAAACTGCCGGCTGTTGAAACCCTGGGCTGTGCGACAGTGATCTGTTCGGACAAAACCGGAACACTGACTCAAAATAAACTCTCCGTTACCCGTTTATGGACGCCAGTTAACGAATACCGCAGTGAAAGTCTTTCCTCTAATACAGCAGGACATTCACCCGATTTGGCTCAACTGCTGGAAATCGGAGCTCTTTGTAACAATGCCCAGTTGGAAGAGGAGAAACGGGGGCAATGCAGAGTTATCGGTGATCCGACGGAGGGTGCCTTGCTGAAGGCAGCCGAAGAAGCCGGGATGAACTTACGGGAACTTTCCAAAGACCATCGTCGATTGGGAGAGATTCCGTTTTCGTCTGAACGAAAACGGATGAGCGTGTGGGTTCAGGATCGGCACGGTCAGATCCGGTTATATGTAAAGGGAGCCGCCGATGTTATCCTGGAACGGTGTTCGCGGGTAATGACTAAATCTGGTATACAGCCGATGAATGCCGCGATGAAAGAGCTGATTCGAAGCCGGGTAGAAGCTTGGGGTGCCGATGCCTTGCGGGTATTGGCCTTTGCCTGGAGAGAAGGAGAACGAAGCGAAATCGGAGTCAAGAAAGCCGATCCGGAAAAAGGCTTGATCTTTCAGGGATTGATGGGCATGACCGACCCACCTCGCCCGGAATCCCAGATGGCAGTGGCCAAATGCCGCCAAGCAGGTATTCAGGTGAAAATGATCACCGGGGATTATCCTCGGACCGCAGCGGCCATTGGAAAGATGATCGGGCTTCTCCGATCAAATGGCAAGATAGTCACCGGTCAGGAGTTGGACCAGATGACCGATGAGCAATTGGCGAAAGTCGTCGGAGATATTGATATTTTCGCCCGGGTTGCCCCTCATCATAAACTTCGAGTGGTGAAAGCGTTAAAAGAAAAAGGCGAAATTGTTGCTATGACCGGAGACGGGGTCAATGATGCACCAGCCATTAAAGAAGCAGATATCGGAGTGGCCATGGGGGTCAGTGGTACCGATGTTTCAAAAGAAGCTTCTGCCATGGTCATTGCCGATGATAATTTTGCAACCATAGTGGCTGCCGTGGAAGAAGGACGTATGATATATGACAATATTCGAAAGTTTATCCGGTATTTACTTAGCTGCAACATCGGGGAAATCTTGACCATGTTCGGCGGTATTATCATGGGGTTGCCGGTACCTCTGTTGCCCCTGCAGATTCTGTGGATTAATCTGGTGACCGATGGATTACCTGCCATCGCCCTGGGGATGGATCCGGCGGAACCCGGAATTATGAAACGGCGACCCCGTCCTGCCAATGAAGGTATTTTCGGACGAGGCTTAGGAAAGAAAATCGTTTTTCAGGGGTTGATGATTGGAATTGCCACGTTGACCATATTTCTTCTGAAATTGAAGAATGGTGATTTGATACTGGCCAGAACAGCTGCCTTTAATGCGTTGGTATTTTCGCAATTGCTCTTTGTTTTTCGCTGCCGGTCCGAATATCGCTCCATCTTCCAGATTAACTTGTTGGAGAACCGGTATCTGGTTGGAGCTGTAATGATTTCAACCACGATGCAACTGTTGGTTACGTATCTTCCGGCTTTGCAACCGATCTTTGGTACTCGCAGTTTATCTCCACAGGATTGGATGATCATCGGCAGTATCTTGTTATCCCTTACGTATTTCAGTGATCTGGTTTATCAATTCCGGGCGTCTCTTCGGAAACATTTGAGTGTCTTTCGGTTTAAAAACGCATAGCTCCCGGCATATAGTGAGAAAATAGCCACAGACTGGAAAATTTTGAGGTGGGTCTGTGGCCGTTTTCCTTTATTTAATCCCAATTTGCTTGCTTTTTTTTATACCGGTTCAGTTCCGTCTTTTTTATAAACGAGTAGCTGAAGATGACCATCTTCTGTTTGAAATGAGTTTCCTCGGCGGCCTGCTTAAAAGATCATGGGAAGCCAGTCTTTTGGAACTGGCGATGAACGGAGTCAAAAGAAAAGTTACCAAACAGGGTAAATGGTTTTGGTTAAAACGGAAAACTTCCGTCGATGAAATTAGCCCGCTGTTTGGAAATAACTCCTCTCGGGGATGGGGGGAGTTTTTTCGCCGTTATTACCAATTGGGTTTAGGGATGACGTTATTCACCTATTTTTTACCGGCCAAATATCAAAATTGGCTGTTGATTGCTGACAGGTTGGAAAACCGGGGCAAATTTTACCGGTTGGTATGGAAAACCGCTTTAGGTACAGGCGACGGGGCTTTGGATGCAATATGCTATGGAATCCTTTGGGCCCTTAAAGCGACTTTGATAGCTTCCATCAGTCATCGATACCGTTTTGCCCGTCCTCCCGAGATTTCCGTGTTCCCTGATTTTCAGAGGGTCCGGTTTGACACGGTTTTTGACTGTATATTCCGAGTTAAACTCGGCTATATTATTATTGCTGCTTTGATCACGCGGCTTCGTTATCGCTTGGCGAAAGGAGGTGTCAGCCTTGAATGAACATCCGATTGAAGGCTTGATGAAAACGTCGATGCAAAACATCAAAGAGATGGTCGATGTCAATACCATTTTGGGAGACCCGGTTGAAACTCCGGATGGAAATGTCATTATCCCTATTTCACGGGTAACGTTTGGCTTCGCAGCTGGAGGAAGTCAATTCGAAAGTCAAAAGAAAGGGAAAGAGAAAGACAAAGGCAACCAGGAAGGAGGCAACGGGGAGCAGCTACCATTTGGCGGAGGAAGTGGCGCTGGTATCACCATCAATCCGGTAGCTTTTTTGGTGGTTGGAAAAGAACAGACAAAGTTATTACCGGTGGAGAGCAATGTGTTAGTGGACCGGATCCTCGACTCGGCTCCTAAATTATTAGATAAAGTTCAGGAAATGATAGGTTCCAATAAAAGTGAAATTCATTAAGGTATGAATTGAAACCGCGATACTCGCGGTTTTCCAATTGATCATCGACATTTTTACAATGATTTTCTGATTCCACGAGAGGTTTTTTGGTGTTGAGCTTGAATAATTATTTTCATTGAATTTTTATGGCTTGGAAGCAGGAGAACAAGATGAAACGCATATTATGGATATTCGGATTTTTACTGCTCAGTCTTTCATTACCGGTCAACGCTGCTGTACCATTGGATCTGGCAGCTGAATCAGCAATTTTAATGGATTATACGACCGGGGAGATACTGTATCAAAAAAATGCGACAATCCGTAAAGCGCCGGCGAGTACTACTAAGATCGTAACGGCATTGGTGGCTTTGGAACGAGGAGATCTACATCAAACCATCCTCGTCAGTCCAACCGCTTCCAAAACGGAAGGATCATCGATTTGGCTGACAAGCGGCGAAAAACATACGTTGGAAGATATGCTATATGGGATTTTACTGAGCTCCGGAAATGATGCGGCCGTGGCTGTCGCTGAAAATCTGGCCGGAACTGAAGAACAATTTGCGGAATGGATGACTGAAAAAGCCAGAGAGTTAGGAGCGACGTCAAGTACATTTAAAAACAGCAGCGGTTTGCCGGCGGAAGGCCATCTTACTACAGCCAGAGATTTAGCTTTGATTACCCGTTATGCACTGCATAATCCGGTATTTAATGCCATTGTGAAAACGAAGCAAAAAGCGATCGCTGGGCCTAATCATGATGGAAACCGGAATTTGATCAATCATAATAAGCTCCTGTGGCGGTATGAATATACGGATGGTGTAAAAACGGGTTATACCCGGGAAGCCGGCCGGTGTTTGGTGGCTTCAGCGACACGTAATGGTCACCGGCTGATAACGGTGGTATTGAACAGCAAGAAGATGTATGAAGATACGGAAGCCTTATTTGAATATGGATTTAATAATTTTCAACTGTTAAATCTCATTTCTCTCCAGGAGAAAGTGGCCGAAGTCGAGGTTAGCTCCGGAATCATGTCGAGCGTTCCGGTATTGGCGAACCGGCCGTTGACGCTGTTGCTTCCTAAAGGGGTGGAATCAAACTTAAAAGTTAATCTTCACATTAAAAGCCTTCTGAAAGCGCCGGTAGAACGGATGCAGGAAGTTGGCGAGCTTGAGGTAGAATTAGGCGAAAAGATCATCGATAAAATCCCGGTCGTCACTGCCTTTGATGTGCCAAAGCGCAGTTTTTGGCAGAAACTCTTGGATTGGGTGAAGAGGCTCATTTAAATCGGAGATAGGAGATAGGAGTCAGGAGACAGTAAACAGGGGGTATTTTTGGCTATAGTTTCAAGTTCATCATGTACTGTTCTGATTATTGGACCGAATACTGACTTCTGTCTCCTCGCTTTTGTCTTCTGAAATCTGAACTCTTACCCGATGCCTCACTTGACTTAAAGAAGGGTACAATGCTATAATGTTATACACTTGCGAGAGTGGCGGAATTGGCAGACGCGCTAGACTTAGGATCTAGTGGGTGACCGTGCGGGTTCAAGTCCCGCCTCTCGCACCAGGATGTTACTAAGATGTGGATGGAAGGTTATAATATCATTAAAATATTGGACATAAATATTGACAATGAACACCAAGAACGGTATAGTTGGAATAGACCTTGGAATTTCCAAGGTATTTTTGTATGCAGAAGTCTTTTGTATACGGCTGCGTTTCGGATGATCCCAAAAGGAGATTTTTTCGGAATGTCGAAATGCAAAAAGTGGGAGCAAAAAAATTAATCTAGGACATATATTAATAGTACAGATTCAGGAGGAGCATAAATGCAGTTTAACTTGGAGAAGCTAGACAAGAATTTGGTATCAGTGGAGGTTTCCGTTTCTACCGGCGAGATTGAGGAGGCGTTGGCCGAGGCATATAAGCGGGTTGTTAAGAAAGTAAACCTTCCGGGATTCCGCAAAGGGCATGTTCCCCGTCCTATTTTGGAAAAGCAGTTCGGGAAAGAAGTCCTTTATGAAGATGCGTTGGATATTATCGTTCAGAAGGCTTATTTGCAAGCATTGACCGAACTCAAGCTTGAACCGATTGCCCAACCTCAGCTGGATATGGGAGAAGTTTTCAATCCCGACCAGGAATTTAAATTTAAGATCAAAGTCGAAGTTTTACCCGAGGTGAATTTGGGACAATATAAAGGCCTGGAAGTCGAGAAAAAGGTCGTTAATGTGGATAACGCTCAAGTGGAAGAACGGCTTCAGGCATTACGGGAACGTCATGCCGAAATTGTCGTTAGCGATAAGAAAGTTTTGGAAAACGGTGATTTTGCCGTCATTGATTTTGAAGGATTTGTGGACGGTAAACCCTTCGCTGGCGGTGCAGCCCAAGCTTATACCTTGGAAATCGGATCTGGCAGCTTCATTCCTGGCTTTGAAGATCAATTGGTGGGGATGGAAGTCGGAACTGAGAAAGAAATTCAAGTGAAATTCCCCGAGGATTATCACAGCACCGAATTGGCAGGAAAAGATGCCACCTTTAAAGTGAGCTTGAAAGAGATCAAAGTTAAGGAATATCCGGAGCTGGACGATGAATTTGCCAAGAGCGTCGGTAATTACGAAACGTTGGAAGATTTAAAAGCTGATCTTAAGAAGAGAATGCAAGCTACTGCCGAGATGGAAGCGGAAGCGGATTATGCTCAAGCAGTCATCGATAAAGCGGCTGAAAATGCCGAAGTTGACATCCCGGAAACCTTAATCAAGCAAGAAGCTGAAGATTTATTGCACCGTTTTGAACATAATCTTGCCTACCAAGGTTTAACTCTCGATCAATATTTAACCTATGTGAAAAAGACCCGGGAAGAAGTGCTGGAGGAGTTTATTCCGCAAGCCCAAAAACGGGTTAAAACCGATCTGGTATTAAGCAACATTGCCAAGGTTGAAGGCATTGAGGCGACTGAAGAAGAAGTGGATGAAAAATTAGCCGAGCTGGCAGCGCGGTATCAACAAAAGAATGTCGCCAAATTTAAGAAAGATCTTCAAGCCAATGGAAGACTGGAAGATATCAAACAAGCGATTATTTTGGAGAAAACCGCAGATTTTATTAAAGAGAATGCTGTTGCTAAAGTAGCTAAATAAAAGTTGGAGGGAAAAATTTGATGAATCTGGTTCCAATGGTAGTCGAACAAACAAATCGGGGAGAACGGGCTTTTGACATTTTTTCCCGACTGTTGAAAGAGAGAATCGTGTTTGTCGGCGGACCAATTGATGACAATCTGGCTAATTTGGTCATTGCGCAGCTTTTATATTTACAGTCCGAAGACCCCGACAAAGATATCTATCTTTATATTAACAGTCCGGGAGGCGTCGTTTACTCCGGGTTGGCTATCTACGACACCATGCAGTTTATCCGTCCGCAAGTAGCAACGGTATGTATCGGAATCGCAGCCAGTATGGCGGCTCTCTTGTTAGCTGCAGGGGCTAAAGGAAAGCGTTATGCTCTCCCTAATTCCCGGGTTATGATTCATCAACCCCATGGTGGAGCCGAAGGGCAGGCGGTCGATATCGAGATTCAAGCGAAAGAGATATTGAGACTGCGGGAAATTGGCAACCAGATATTGGTTAAACATACCGGTCAGCCCCTCGAAAAGATCGAACGGGATGTGGACCGCAATTTCTGGATGTCTGCTGCTGAAGCTAAGGATTACGGGATTATTGATGATATCTTCACCAAACAAAAGTAACCGAACCCCGATCAAACCAAAAACGAGGTGGCGAAATGTTTAAGTTTGGAGATGAAAAAGGACAATTAAAGTGTTCGTTTTGTGGTAAAGCTCAGGAGCAGGTTAAAAAACTTATTGCTGGTCCCGGGGTTTATATTTGTGATGAATGTATTGAACTATGCAATGAAATCATCGACGAAGAATTAAATGACGATGTCAATCTGGATCTGACCAATAACCCCAAACCGAAGGAAATTAAAGAGATTTTGGATCAATATGTTATAGGTCAGGACGATGCTAAAAAAACATTAGCTGTAGCCGTTTATAATCATTATAAACGGATTAATTCCGAAGACCGTTTTGAAGATGTGGAGCTCCAGAAGAGCAATATCTTATTGCTGGGGCCGACTGGATGTGGTAAAACCTTACTTGCCCAGACCCTGGCAAAAATATTGAATGTCCCCTTCGCCATCGCTGATGCAACGTCCTTAACCGAGGCGGGCTATGTTGGTGAAGATGTTGAAAATATTTTACTGAAACTCATTCAAGCTGCTGATTATGATGTAGAACGGGCTGAAAAGGGGATTATTTATATTGACGAAGTCGATAAAATTGCCCGTAAATCAGAAAACCCGTCGATCACCCGAGATGTTTCAGGTGAAGGTGTTCAACAGGCATTGCTGAAGATTTTGGAAGGCACTGTGGCTTCGGTTCCGCCCCAAGGTGGCCGGAAACACCCTCATCAAGAATTTATTCAATTAGATACCACCAATATCTTGTTTATTTGTGGCGGCGCTTTTGACGGATTGGAAAAGATCATCGAAAACCGGCTGGGTAAAAAGACCATGGGATTTGGTGCTGAAATCCAATCCAAGCAGGAGAAACCCTTGGGCGAACTTTACCGGCAAATTATGCCGGAAGATCTCCTGAAATACGGATTGATTCCGGAGTTTGTCGGCCGGTTGCCGATTGTGGTGGCTTTGGATCCTTTGGATGAGAAAGCCTTGATTCAAATCTTGACTCAGCCTAAGAATGCTTTGGTCAAACAGTTCCAGAAGATATTTGAAATGGACAATATTGAACTCATCTTCGAAGATGATGCTTTGGAGGCCATTGCCAAACAAGCTATTTCTCGAAATACCGGGGCGCGGGGATTGCGAGCCATCATTGAGAAACTGATGATGGAACTGATGTATGAAATGCCTTCCCGAACCGATGTAAAACGGGTGGTCATCACCAAAGCCATGGTAGAGGGGAATGAAAAACCTCTGCAGGTTCTAGTTGAACCTAGGAAAAAGAAGAAAGAAGAATCTGCTTAATTTCAACATGTAAACCCGGGAAACCGGGTTTTGTTTTGCCCATTATTTTTCCGGAGATTTGATCGTTTATTCGCAGGTTTAATTTGGGGCATATTGGTAGATACTATTGGTAAATCTCCAGGAAAAAGGGGCTGAATCAATGGATATTTTGGCAAATGTCATCGGTTTGATCAATTTGTTTTTTGCGATCGTTATTGGATTGTATTTTTGGAATTTGCTCAGGAGTCAGCAGGGTAACAAAATTGCGGTTGACCGCGAATCTCGCAAGGAAATGGAAAAGCTTCAACGTTTACGCCGAATATCATTGACGGAACCGTTGGCTGAAAAGACCCGGCCCAGCAATTTCTTGGAAATTGTCGGACAGGATGACGGATTAAAAGCGTTACGGGCTGCATTGTGCGGACCCAATCCTCAACATGTCATTTTATATGGTCCTCCCGGAGTGGGTAAGACAGCAGCTGCACGCGTGGTTTTAGAGGAAGCTAAAAAGCAACCTTTATCTCCGTTTAAGGAGAACGCTAAATTTATCGAAATTGACGCGACGACAGCCCGATTTGATGATCGGGGAATCGCCGATCCGCTGATTGGTTCGGTTCATGATCCAATCTATCAGGGAGCCGGTCCCTTGGGCATTGCTGGCATACCCCAGCCTAAACCGGGGGCGGTCACCAAAGCCCATGGCGGTGTATTGTTTATCGATGAAATCGGAGAACTGCATCCGGTGCAAATGAATAAACTCCTAAAAGTTCTTGAAGATCGGAAAGTATTTTTGGAGAGCGCCTATTACAGTTCGGAAGATACCAATATTCCCAGCCATATTCATGATATTTTTCAAAACGGGCTTCCGGCTGATTTTCGGTTAGTGGGGGCGACGACTCGAATGCCGGAAGAAATTCCTCCGGCCATCCGTTCCCGTTGTGTTGAAATTTTCTTTCATCCCTTATCTCCGGAAGATGTACGACGTATTGCCAGTAATGCGGCAAAAAAGATCGATTTTAGCCTGGAAGCCGGAGTATTGGATGTGATTACTAAATATGCAACCAATGGCCGGGATGCGGTGAATTTGATCCAAATTACGGCCGGACTGGCAGTGACGGAAGGCCGTAAAGAAATTTTAGTCAAAGACGTGGAGTGGGTGGTTCACAGTAGTCAATATTCGCCCAGGCCCAATGTTAAGATTCCATCGGCACCTCAGGTTGGATATGTCAATGGGTTGGGCGTTTTCGGGCCCAATATGGGTTCTTTGATTCAAGTTGAAGTGTCAGCCATCCGGGTTGAGCCGGGCAAAGGAGTCGTCACTACCACCGGACTGGTGGATGAAGAAGAGTTGGGACAAAGCGGCCGGACGTTGCGGCGTAAAAGTATGGCTAAAGGTTCAGTGGAGAATGTATTGACAGTCATTCGCAAATTTCTTTCGGTTAATCCGTCGGATTATGATATTCACATCAATTTTCCAGGCGGTGTTCCCATCGACGGACCGTCCGCAGGGATCACTCTGGCCACGGCGATTTATTCAGCTATTACCGGACTGATGGTTGACAATGAGGTGGCCATGACTGGAGAGATTTCTATCCGGGGTTGCGTTATGCCGGTGGGCGGCGTGGTAGCCAAGATCGCCGCTGCTAAAGAGGCGGGAGCCAAAAAAGTTTTGATTCCAAAAGATAATTGGCAAAAGATCTTTGAAACGGAAACGGAGATTAAGATCATTCCGGTAGAACGAATCGAAGAAGTGATCAAAGAGGCGATTAAAGCTCCGGCTGAAGTTGCTCCAGAAGTTCCTGCCTCGCTCCTGCTTCGCAATTCGGAAAAGGTCATCACAGCGTAAGAGGAAACCAATTTGGATGAACAAAGGCTGATAGCATACGCTATTGGCCTTTTTTACGAACTTTTTTCGAAATAGGAACTTCATGGTTAGAAGAAGGTAGAGTACAATATTTGTGGAATATACTTGCTGAATCGACCAAAGGAAGGTGTCCGAGCTGTGGCGCAAAAAACACCCAAAATAATTTTGGCACTGGGCGGAGGCGGTGCCCGTGGTTTTGCTCACATCGGCGTACTTCAGGTATTCGAAGAAGCCAGTCTGAAGATTTCCGGGATCGTCGGAACCAGTATGGGAGCTCTTGTCGGCAGTACTTATGCGGCAGAAACCGATCTGTATTATCTAGCTCGTCTTGTGGATGCGTTGGGGTGGGAAAGCCTGATCGATTTTCGCCTTCCGACGCTTGGCTTAATAGACGGGGTGAAGGTCCAAACCTTGATCGATCTGTTGACTAAGGGGAAAAAGATCGAAGAGTTAAGCTTGCCTTTTTGGGCGGTGGCGACGGATCTGCATACCGGGGAGGAGATCGTTTTTAAAGAAGGGTTGCTGGCTCCGGCAGTTCGGGCCAGTATTTCGGTGCCGGGGATCTTCCATCCGGTTGAGTATAATCAACGGATTTTGGTGGATGGTGCAGTGGTTGCCGGAGTACCGGTCAGTATTGCCCGGCAAATGGAAGGGGATTTGGTGATTGCTGTTAATGTCGGTTTTGACCATACTCAACACCGGATCAATAATGTTTTTGATGTGTTATCAAAAGTTCAGGACATAATGGGGAACCGTTTGGATCGATTTCAAATGGAGCTAGCTGATTTGACTATCGTTCCCCAACTAGGCAATATCGGGACCATGCATTTTCATCGGGCTAAGGAATGCATTGATATCGGACGGAAAGCAGCCGAAGCTGCTCTTCCCCAAATAAAAACGTGGATTCAAAAATTTCAACAAGAAAAAAATGAGTGAAGAGGTATCGATGGAACAGAATATCATCATTGTCGGAGGTGGCGCAGCCGGTTTGATGGCTGCATATATAGCGGCAGATAACGGAGGTAAAGTAACCCTGATTGAACGGAATCGCTCGTTGGGGCGGAAGTTGTTGATCACCGGAGCTGGCCGTTGCAATGTAACCAATGCTTCGGATGCGAATGAATTGATCGCCAATATTCCGGGGAATGGTCGTTTTTTATACGGGGCTTTTCGACGTTTTGGTTCCAGTGAACTCATGCAGTTCATTGAAGAAAACTTGGGTGTTCCTCTAAAAGTGGAACGAGGAAAACGGGTGTTTCCGATGTCGGACCGGGCCCAGGATCTGGTGACTGCCTTTGAACGGGCTATACGGGCAAAAGGTGTACGAGTGGTTTCTGAAACGCGGATTCAGCATATTTTGGTTGAAGATGGAAAAGCTATTGGTGTAACAGATACCCAGGGACGAGTTTATCGTGGAGATAAAGTGATCATTGCAACGGGAGGAGCTTCCTATCCCGGGACCGGCAGTACCGGTGACGGTTATCGGTTAGCAGAAGAGGTAGGCCACACGATACAACCGATTTTCCCTTCATTAGTTCCACTAGAGACGGTGGAAGAGTGGCCAAAGCGCGTCGAAGGTTTAACATTGAATAATGTGAATGTGACCTGTTACTATCAAGGAAAGAAACTTCATGGGGAGTTTGGCGATTTGCTGTTCACCGGATTTGGAGTTTCCGGGCCGACAGTTCTCTCATTAAGCCGCAGTGTAGTACCGATTGTATTGAATGCTCCGGGAGCGGTTAAACTAGTGATTGATTTAAAACCAGCTCTTTCCATGGAGGACTTGGATCGCCGCATTCAGCGGGATTTCAGTAAATTTACGAATAAAATCTTTAAGAATTCCCTTGATGAATTGCTGCCGAAGAGTTTAATTCCAGTGATGATCGAACTTTCGGAGATTGATCCTTTAAAGCCGGTTCATCAGATTACAAAAGAGGAACGAAATCGACTGGTTCGATTATTCAAAGAATTGGCATTAACTATTTCCAAACCCCGTTCCTTTTTTGAGGCCATTGTGACCGGGGGCGGTATTACGGTGAAAGAAATTAACCCGAAAACCATGGAATCCAAATTAGTTAAGGATCTGTATTTTGTCGGCGAAGTAGTGGATGTGGATGGGTACACCGGAGGGTTCAATTTGCAGATCGCTTTTTCCATGGGTTACGCTGCAGCCAAAGCAGCAACGGATGTTTCCGGGGAAACCTTAGAATAGGGGAAACGTATGGCGAAATTAAAACACACATGGCCTGAAAAAATCTTTTATCACCTGCAACTCCATGAAAAACGGTATTTCCGGCGGATTCTTTTCATTATCGCACTGATACTTAGCATACAATGGGCGCTGACGGTTCCGGCTATCCGCCGCTATCTGGTTTTAGTGGAACGGTTTGAGGGTGAACCTTTACGTGTGTTTAGAAAGTTTTAAGGTTCAAAGACTTGTAACAGGGGATAAATTATGTTAAATTTAACTAAATAATCCGGTAAAATGCACTCGATAGGGGTGCTTTTATTACTATTGGAACTAATTTTTTAATGCAATGGGGGTGTTTCGGGTGCATGAAACCACCAGCAAGGAAGTTGCCAAATGTGCCTTAACGATGGCTATGACCATGTCCCGCGAAGACGAAAAACGTTTCAAAGAGGAGTTTCGAACCCGTGAAATTCGTTCAGCGGCGGTGGATTATGGCGGAGAGGCGATTAATAGCATGAAAACCATTGTCGAACGGACGGTGGTTGCTGCCAAACGGGAAATGATCATTAAAGACTGTCATGCGGAAGAAGGAGCGATTGCCGGGGCGACGCGGGAGGCCATGTCTCAGATACTCCCTAAAGCCATCGGGTTAAATATCGGGGGCAAAGTTGGAATTGCCCGAAAAGGGGATCATCTTAGCGTGGCGGTTTTTTTTAGTATCGGATTAGTTCATTTGGATGAAGTGGCCGTAGGCCTCAGCCATCGGGCCATCGGACAAGCTTAAATTAGGATAACTAGCTTTTGAAATTCAGATAGGATGGAAGGATGGAATGAAATGGAGCGAATTTGGGCGGTCCGGGGAGCGACTACGATCGAAGAAGATCAGCCGGAAGCAGTTTTAACTGCAACGCGGGAACTGTTAACGGTGCTTTTTGAAAAAAACCGGATAAGTCCTGAACAGATCGTTAGCGTGATCTTTACGACAACACCGGATATCTCCAGCGAATTTCCGGCAGTCGCAGCCAGACAACTAGGTTTGAGCGATACGCCATTGATGTGTGCCACGGAAATTGCCAAGCAAGGCGCATTGCCCCTTTGTATTCGGGTCTTGATCCACTTTTATACGACACTGGCTAAACATGAGATTGTTCCGGTTTATCTTCATGAAGCGGTGAAGTTAAGACCTGATTTACAAGTTCGATAAAGAGGAGATCAAAGCCATGGATTTTACTATAAAAACTCGGGAATGTGTTGATCAAATTCCCCCGTATGTGCCGGGGAAACCCATCGAAGAAGTTCAAAGAGAATTGGGAATTACGTCAGTCATAAAAATGGCCTCTAACGAAAATCCATTGGGGCCATCTACCGAAGTGCGGCAGGCGCTGGCACAGAACCTGGATAAAATCGGCTATTATCCGGATGCCAATGTTTTTTACCTTAAAGAGGCTTTAGCGAAGGAATTGGATGTTGATCCGGACATGATCGTGTTCGGTAATGGTTCCGATGATGTCAACAAGGTGCTTGGCGAGACCTTGCTTAACCCGGAAGATGAAGTGATCATTGCTCAACCTACGTTCAGCCAGTATGAGTATATTACCTTATTAATGGGTGCCAAACCTGTATTTATCCGGAGTGAACATTTAGGTCATGACCTTTCGGCTATGCTAGAGGCGGTGACTTCCAAGACGAAACTGGTGTTTATTTGTAACCCCAACAATCCCACCGGCACTATCGTACGCAAGGATGAACTGACTCGGTTTCTCACCGAGCTTCCCAAGGGGATTACAGTCGTTATTGATGAAGCTTATGGGGAATTCGTCACCGATCCGGATTTTCTCTCCGGGCTTGAATGTCTGAAGATGGGCTTCACCAATGTGGTAGTTTATCGGACTTTCTCCAAAATATACGGATTAGCGGGATTACGGCTGGGATATGCTATCGCCAATCCGGTGTTAATCGAGCAAATGAACCGGGTCCGGGAACCATTTAACGTCAATCTCTTGGCTCAAACAGCAGGAATTGCCGCGTTAAACAGTAAAATGCATTTGACTCTCAGTAAAGAGTTGGTCAAAGCCGGCCGGAGTTATTTTTATGAACAATTAGATGCCATGGGCGTCAAATACCTTCCGACCCAAGCCAATTTTATCTTGATTCATTGCGGAAAAGACAGTCGGAGTATTTATGAGTTCTTACTTCAAAACGGAATTATCGTCCGGGCTACGCATTCTTTTGGCTTGCCGGAGTATATTCGGGTGACCTTTGGGACAGCCGAGCAAAATGAACGCTTTTTTAAAGTCTTTAAACAAGCTGTGAACGCTGAAATGGACTAGAACATCTTTCCTAGAACCATAAACAGGGTTTGACTGGAGTCTTCACTGAAACTACAGCCTATCGTAAGCGGCCCGAAGAGCGTTGACGTATACAATCCCATGGAGAAATCCGTGGTAAAACGGGTTTCTGACCAAGAGTCAAAGGTTCCGCCGCTTTCCATCCAGAAGACAGCATAGACATCAGTCCGCTTAGACCAGCGGGGAATATGACGGAAGTAACCGATGGTACCCAATAAATAGTGATCGCCGTTCAATTCATTGAAGGCATGGGCACTCAAGCGGAACGGCCCACCTAGCTTAAACTGCTGGGCGATTGGGAGATGGCCGGAGGAGACTCCGGCTTCGAAATTGGCCAAAATGGACTTGTGTTCTTCTAGCGGAAGATTGGTTCTGTATTTGATTTGGGCCAATTGGAAATCGGTGTTGCTTCCGGGAGCCTTCAGATAATGTTCTGCTGATATATTGAAATAGGTATTTTTAGCAGGGAAGGTGAGACTGTCCCCCGATTGGTAGGTCCAGTTCATTCGGACTGATTCCAACGTTCCGGTGAACGGATCCCATAAATTTTCTCCGACTTTGGTCCGAATCTTTTGATACCCAATCATATACCCGAAGCGGAATTCAGAATTTTTATCGGCAGCATAGCCCAAATCTAAAAGGAGGCCGCTTTCGAAGACGCGATAGTCGCTGATCCGTGCTCCGCCTTTAAATTGACTGTAATTCTCATTAAAACCGAAGATAGCCGGAGAAACAAACCAATGACTCGTTGATACCGGTTGATATAGTTCTAATTTCAAGGCAGATTCAGTCCCTAATTTAAGGTCAAGTCGCAATTCGGAACCGATGCCGACCGGATTTAACCAGGTCATTCGAGACCCTACATTTAAATGATGATTCGATGAATGAAGGGTGGCAATTTCGGAATCCACACCAAAACGGATGAATGGCGGGCCGTAAGTTTTTTCCCGGACTTTAATCCATAAGGTGGTTATGTCCGCTTCCTTTGTAAACTCATAAGATAAACTTTCGTATAGCCCGGATCCCATGATCCGGGTTAATTGCTCTTCCAGCACATCCGGGTTAAAAGGTACACCGATCACTGTGGCCAATTCTGTTTGAATAGTTAAGGCATTAAACGGTGAGGCTCCTTCGACACGAAGTGCTGCTGGAATTGGATTTTCTGTTTTACGCAATGCCTGCCGATGGCTGAGATATTTTTCCCATTCTTCAGGGCTGAGGGCATATTTTAGAAGCGCTTCACCGGCTTGGTTTGCCGCCTGATAACCTAATTCGATATAGCGGGCAGCAGCGTCCCATTGAAGCAATCCCAGGCCTTTCAATGAAGGGGTGATGACCACATTGGCCTGACTTAAGGAGTGGATCACGTTATGGGCGACAACCGTGTCAATGGTTTTACTGATGACTGTGTCTAAGGTTTCGTGTTCCTGCGTATCGGCTGGAGCGTCGATATTCACGGCAATGACCACATCGGCCCCCATTTCTTTGACGATTTCAACCGGTACATTATTGAGAACGCCGCCGTCCACCAAGATCCGACCGTTTTGGATGACCGGTGAAAACACTCCGGGGATGGCCATGGTTGCACGCAATGCATCTTTAAGAGACCCGTTTTCAAAGACGACGGGCTGATAATTTTGAATATCTGTTGCCACAGTTTTAAAAGGAATGGGAAGTTGATCAAAGTTAAGGGAAGCGGGATAATGGGAAGCGATCCGGCTTAATATAAGATCAACTCTGTAAACTCCGAGCCCGCTAGGCAATCGGACTTTATGGTTGCGATAACCGATCTCGAAGATCGGGAAATCCCGTAAGTCTTCTTTTCTCCGAAAATCCAGCATATGATAGGGGGGATTGGGGTTGAAAAGTTCATTCCATCGAATACTTTCGACTAAAGCCCTAATCTCAGACGGTGACATTCCTGTGGCGTAGCAGCC
The DNA here is from genome assembly GCA_029776205.1 of Bacillota bacterium. Classification (GTDB taxonomy): domain Bacteria; phylum Bacillota; class UBA4882; order UBA8346; family UBA8346; genus JAKOSX01. The sequence goes on from JAKOTQ010000043.1 coordinate 138,263, forward strand.
GCCCATCAATCCGCCCATGCTGGTCCCGGCCAGATAGTCCACAGGGATCCGATGTTCCTCAAGCCAAGATAAAACGCCGATATGGGCAAAGCCGCCGGCGCTGCCTCCGCCTAAAGCCAGACCGATCTTTGGACGTACTGTTTCACCTTTGGCAACTGTGGTTTGACAGAAGAGTAGTATGACGAATAATAGGCAGGAAAGAGTTGTCCGAGATCTATTCATGGAAGTTTGCTCCTTCATTTTCAATAGAATGCAGCATTATAAGTTATTAGCAACATTCGAGAGAAACCCTTAAATCCCTTGTTGATTAATTTGACTGTTAAGGAAAAAATTTATTTGACTAAATGCAATTTTTGTTATAATATGAATCTGTGAATAAATATATCATTTATTCACCAATACATGAAATGGATGTTGAGGAAGGGAAATATTTGATGGTAACTGATCGCAAAATGGCCATTCTGGATTCATTCATCAAATTGGTCACTCGGTTTGGGATCGAAAAAACGACGATGCAGGATGTGGCCAAAGAAGCCGGAATCAGTGTCGGTGTGATCTATAAAGATTTTGCCAATAAAGAAGATTTAATCAATGCCTATATTTATAATCTCATTGATGATTTGGTAACTCAATGCAGAAAATTAATTCGTGAGGACCAACCGGCCCATGAATTATTGCACGATTTTATCCTCGGTTATTTTAAGATAATTGGAACATTTTTAGAGGAAAACTTCGGTTTTTTTCAATTAATATCCGAAACCAGCAGTGGGAAAAAATTTTTTCAAAAGGGTGAAATGTATCGCGGGTTAGTGGAAGAGAAAATTTCTGAATTAATTCGAAAAATTATTGAAAAAGGAAATCGTGAGCAAAGATTTAATGTTGAAAATCCTTCTGAAACTGCGGTACTTATATGGCATTCATTCGTTTCGTATACTCTCCAAATGACTTTTCAAATGAAAAGTATCGAAACTGTCTTACCCCAGGTGGAAAAGATGTATCGATTTATCGTTCGGGCATTGGAAGCATAATTTTTTTTATACCCTTTCGTGAATGAAAATAAAAATTATTCATGAATTCATACTAAATTTATTATTGGAGGTGAGAACGGCATATATTTTAAATGATTCGTCAATGAGTGTATTTATTAAGAGCTAATTGCGATGTACGCAGAACCTAGATATGTAAATAATAGAGAGTGGGTCAAAAATAAATTTCTCCCAAAATCAGACGGAATAATGCATGTTTGAGGGGTGTGGACAGCCAGAAATCTTAAAATTCACCCCAAAGTACAAAAAAAGACTTACAAAAGCTAAAAATAAGAAAAAACTCCTTTCCTTTAGTGTA